>NZ_JBIVHS010000003.1:38614-721775 GCF_044749365.1 Kitasatospora sp. NPDC089509
CGCGCCGGGGGCTGGGCCCCGGGGGCGGCCACCCGCCCCCCGGTTTGCACCCGCCCGGGGGGGGGGGGGGGGGGGGGGGGGGGGGGGGGGGGGGGGCGCCCGGCCCGGCGGGGGGGGGCCCGCTCGCCCGTTCCACGGGCCCGCTCCAGGGGCGGGCTCAGGCCTCCACGAGGGCCGCGAGCTTCGCCACCAGCCGCTCCGCCTGGTCCGCCTCCGGCAGGCCGAGCCGGGCGAAGAGGGCCTGCCCGACCTGCGCCTGGGCCAGCCCCGCACCGGGCCGCCCGAGGTCGCCCAGCACCTGTCCGATGACCAGCAGCGCGTTCCCCCGGTCGCGTTCGATCCCCAGCTCCTCGCAGAGCGCCAGCGCCCGTTCGCCCTCGGCCAGGGCCGCGTCGAGCGAGCCCAGCACCCGCTGGGTCTCCGCCAGCCGGAACCGAGCCTGCGCCTCCCGCCCGCGGATCCGGGCCGAGACGCACATGTCCAGGCACCTGGTGTAGCTGGTGACGGCCTCCGGGTACCGCCCGGCCTCGTGCAGGGCCATGCCGTGCACGTACCAGGCGTACGAGATCCCGTGCGGGTCCGCCATGGCGTGCAGGTCGACCAGCGCCTGCTCGCAGGAGGCCACCGCCTCCTCCGGCAGTCCGCTGCGCAGCCGGGCGTGGGCCGCGTTCAGCATGGTCACCAACTCACCGGAACGGTGGCCGAGTTCCCGGGCGAGCTCGATCGCCCGGTCGTAGTAGTCGACCGCGTCGGTGTACCGCTGCTGGAACTGCGCGATCAGGCCCCGGTCGTTGAGCAGCTGGCGCAGGATGACCTTGTCCCCGACCCGCCGGCAGGCGTCGGTCGCCAGCCGGGCGTGCAGTTCCGCCTCGGCGAGCTGGGTGGAGTGCAGGGCGGCGTTGCCGCACACGAAGCGGGCCCGCCCCTCCGCCTGGTCGTTGCCCTGGAGCGCCGCGGTCTCCGCCGCCGTCCGCGCCACCGCCGCGAGTTGGCCGTACGCGACGTCCCCGCTGAACGGGGTGAGCGAGACCAGCAGGTCGACGGCCGTGCACAGCATCCCCGGGTCCCGGCCGAAGGCGCCCCCGGCGGCCAGCGCGACCGCGCTGGTGGCGCAGTCGAACTCGGACTGCACCCAGGCCCGCGCGTCGGCCAGTGTGCCGAAGGCCGGGCGGGGCGTGGTGCCCGCCCCGAGCACGGCGCCCACCGGGTCCCCGGGCACCATGCTCTGGAAGGCCGCGCAGGCCCCGGCGAGCAGGTGGTCGAGCAGCCGGCGCAGCGCCGCGGCACCCGCCCCGCCGCCGCGGTCGTCGTCCGCGCGGACGGTGGTGAGCTGCAGGGCGAAGGAGCGGACCAGGTCGTGGTAGCGGTACCGGCCGGGCAGCGGGGCCTCCAGCATGGCCGCGTCGACCAGCGACTCCAGCACGTCCTCGGCGTCGTACGGGTCGAGGTCGAGCACCACGGCGGCGGCTTCCAGGCCGATGCCGGCCCGGGCGACCGGGGCGAGCAGGCGGAAGGCCCGGGCCTGCGCGGGGGTGAGCTGGTGGTACCCGAGTTCGAAGGCGGCCGCCACCGCCAGGTCGCCGGCGCGCAGTTCACCGATCCGCAGCCGCTCGTCGGCGAGTCGGTCGTTGATGGACGCGATGGTCCAGCGGGGCCGTGCGGCCAGGCGGGCGGCCATGATCCGCACGGCGAGCGGGAGGTGGCCGCAGAGCGCGACCAGCTCGCCCGCGGCCTCCGGCTCGTCCAGCACGCGCCGGGGCCCGACGACCTCCCGCAGCAGTCCCAGCGCCTCGTCCGTGTCGAAGACGTCCAGGTCGAGGTGGGTACCGGCGGGAAGCCCGGCTAGTCTCGCCCGGCTGGTGACGATCACGCCGCACTCGACCGAGCCCGGCAGCAGGGGTCTCACCTGTGCGGGGTCGCGCGCGTTGTCCAGCATCAGCAGGACCCGACGGGTGCTCAGGGTGCTCCGGAACAGCCGGCCCCGGTCCTCCGTCCCGGCCGGGATGCCCTGCGGGGGAACACCCAGCGCGGCCAGGAAGCCGCCGAGGACGGTCCCGGGGTCGGCCGGTTCCAGGCTGTTGCCGCGCAGGTCCACGTAGAGCTGCCCGTCGGGGAAGTGCCGGACGGCCTGGTGTGCGGCCCGGACGGCCAGGGTGCTCTTGCCGATGCCGCCCATTCCGGTGATGGACGCGACCGGTACGGACACCCGGTCCGGATCGCCGAGGACGACGGCCAGTGCCGCCACCTGGGCCGCTCTTCCGGTGAAGTCCGGTGTGTCGGCAGGTAATTGAGCGGGAACGGCGACGTCCGGGCCGGGTCTGAGCGGGGGTTCGCCGCCGCTCCCGGGCGGCGGGGTGCGCTCGGCGGACCGCCCCCGGGGTGCCGCCAGCAGCATCGGGTCGCTGGCGAGGATCCGCTCGTGCAGGGTGCCGAGCTCGGGCCCGGGGTCGATGCCCAGCTCCTCGGCCAGCACGTGCCGGGCCCGGCCGAACACGGCGAGGGCCTCGGCCTGGCGCCCGGTCGCGTAGAGCGCCCGCATCAGGAAGCCGTACGGTCTTTCCTGCATGGGGTGTTCATGGGTGAACGCGATGAGTTCCGGGATCAGCAGCTCGTGCCGACCGCCGCGCAGGTCGTGGTCGAAGCGCTCCTCCATCAGCGTCAGCCACAGCGCGGTGAGCCGGGAACGCTGCTGCTCCGCGAACGGCCCGGGCACGCCGGCGAGCGGTTCGCCCTGCCAGAGCGCGAGGGCCTCGGCGAGCAGGCGGCCGCACGCCGCCTCGTCACCGATGTCCCGGGCCCGCACCGCGCCGGTGGCCAGCGCCTCGGCGTGCACCGCGTCCACCGAGGACGGTTCGATGAGCAGTTGGTAGCCGTCCCGCAACGAGACCAGCCGCTTGGGCGTGGTGCGGTCGTCCTCCACGATCCGCCGCAGCCGCCAGGCGTAGGTGCGCAGACTCGACAGCGCGGACTCCGGCGCCGCCTCCCCCCAGATCGCACCGATCAGCTCGTGGGCGGAGACCGCCCGCCCCGAGCGAAGGAGCAACGCCCCGAGCAACGCCTGCTGCTGGGGTGCTCCGGTGGCCATACTGGCCTCGCCTCGGATGACCCGCACGCCGCCCAGCACAGTGAACCGGATGTTCTCTCCCACGGATCCCCACACCCCCTCCATGGCCGGCGCCGACGGCCCCCTCCGTCACGCCTCACTAGTGTTTTCGTCAAACTGAGGACTGTTTATCACACCGGATGGCGCCTTTCACCAGGTCACGGCCATTCTTTTGGAACACCCCCCACCGCGAAATCCGCGCGCCTCCACCGGCGGCCAATAGTCCCCGATTCGATGCGGACCGCCCCTGCCCCGAACGGTCGGAACCGCAGGTGAGAGCCCTTGCCGGAGCGTCGGGTCCGGCGACCGCGAAGCCCCCCGCGCCCCCCTCCGCCGGCGCATCCCGGGCTTCCGGCGGTTTGCCACCGAGGAAAAGGGAAGCCCGGACAGGGACTTCGAGGACTTCGCAGACATTCCCACCACCCCGGCCGATATCCCGGGCCGCGGCCGGGTCATGGACGTCGGCATTCGTCCGCCGCGGGCGGGAATGCCACCGACGACCGGACCGGCCTTCACGGCGCGGTGCCCGCCGGACCGCACAGCGGACGGCGACGCGGAGGTCGGCGAGCAGGACGGGCACGCGGGCGCGGAGATTCCATACCGCAAGGCTGTGTCGTGGCGGAGCTCCCCACCACCACCCCCGGGTGGAGCGACGGGTCTACCGTCGGTCCACCCGGGGGTGGTGGTGGAACTCCACTCGGGATGGCGGGGAGTCGCCCGGCGCTGGGGCTTCGCCAACTCCAGCCACTTCAGCCGCGCCTTCCGCGCGGCCTACGGCATCTCCCCCAGTGACTGGCAGGCCGGCGGCACGCCGCAGATCTGACGCTCCGACGACCGCGGCCGGGCAGTGTGCGATGTACTCCACCCCTGCCGGGCTGCACGAAGAGATCAAGTTCGCGTAAGCTGTCCAGCACTTTGGCATGGTGTTGCCGAGATTTGACAGTGCTCGGCGAGCCCTGGATCCGCCTGACTTCCCATTGCCCTCAACGGAGTTCTGATGGACCTGATTCCCCAGCATCGACAGCAGGTACTGTGCGGCGGCCAGGTCGGGACCGGCGACTGCCGCTTCGTCGGCGAACGGTCGGTCCGTCAGCCGGGGGTCTCCTGACGGGCCATCGTGCCGGCCGTGCCGCGCGCAGCGCCTCGGCGTGAGCCGCGCCTGCCGCTGCCGGGTCAGTACATCGTTCCTGCCCAAGAGTACCGCACAACTTCCGCACGTTTCCGGGATGTTCGCGTCTTCTCCACTGCCCGCAGCTTCCCGCAGGCCTGCGCCCGCTCCTGACCCCGGGCCCTGCGCGGAGTTGCCGATCGAGGCCCGACCACTACCCCCTAGGACCGCTCCCTCGTGACCTCCCAATCAGAACTGGCCCTCGGGCTAGGCGCCCTGGCCGTTCTCATAGCCGTCGTGGCCGCAGTACTGGCGCGATCACGCCGGGGACTCGCCCGGCAGAACCGGGCGCTGGCGGCCTCCCTGAAGTCCGCCGAAGCGCTGGCGCAGTCCGCCGATCAGCGCCGACAGGCCGCCGATCGGGACCGGCAGGCCGCCGAATCCCGCGCGGACGACGCCGCGGCCCGCGCGGCGGAGTTCCAGGACGAGGTGCGCCACCTGCACTCCGTGCGGCTTCCCGCCCTCGCCCTGCACCTGATCAGCTCCCACCACCCGGTCCCGGGGCTGCGCCACGAGAGCCTGGCGGGGTCGACGGAGGAAGAGCTCGTCGACTCCGTGATCGACCTGGTGACCGGCGTCGTGCTCAAGGAGCGCCGTCGGGTGGACGCCGCCGCCCGAGCGGCCCTGCGCGGCACCAGCCAGGACTCCCAGGCGCTGTCGTACCGTCTGCAGACGGAGATCGAGGCCCTGCAGAACGAGTTCAGCGCACCGCGGCGGTTGACGGAGCGTCTGCTCGCCACGGACCACCTCAACGAGCAGAACCTCCGCCTCATCCAGCGGACCGCGATCGTGTGCGGCGCCTGGCCCGGCCACGTGCGCAAGAACACCTACCTGGTGGAGCTGGTGCAGGGTGCCTCGTCACGACTGCGCGGCTTCGAACGCGTCAAGATCAACTCTCGGCTCGGGGCCTCCAACCTCGGCATCGTCGGGCGCGCGGCCGAGCCCGTCGCCGTGGCCTGTGCCGAGCTCATGGCCAACGCGCTGGAGCACTCGCGCGACGACCTCGCCGTGGAGGTCAGCCTGATCCAGACCGGGAACGGCAGCGTCTGCATCACGGTCGACGACGCGGGCAAGGGCATGACCTCGGAGGCCCTCGGCCGGGGTGTCCGGCTGGTCTCCGGTGAGCAGCGCGAAGTGATGCTCACCGAACTGGGCGACCCGCCGTCCCAGGGGTTCGCCGCCATCGGCCGTCTCGTCGCCGACTACGGCTTCCACGTCTCCATCGACAATCCGTCTCCCTACGGCGGGGTGCGTGCTGTGGTGTCTGTTCCCCCGAACCTGCTGACCTCCATCGACGAAGAGGCCGAACCGCCGTCGGCGATGGCGCCGTTGCCTGTAGTGGCGCCCCAGGTCGCCCAGCGCCCGGCCCCGACCCCGGCCGTCCAGGCCGACCCGGGCACGCCGGCTCCCGCGCCGACCGCGGCGGGGGCCGCGCCGGAGCTGCCGCAGCGTCGCCGTCGCGCCGCCACGGCGACGCCCGCCCCGAGCACCGCGACCTCGACGCCGCGGGCGCTGGACCCGGAGCGGGAGCGCAACATCTGGGCCGCCTTCCAGGAGGGCCACACCAGCGGCCGTAACGAGACCGATCCCGAAGGAGAGCAGTGACCGTGCCCGAGAACCTCACCGCGGCGGACCAGTCCGCCTGGTACCTGAACCCGATCACCGAGATCCGGGGCGTGCGACACGCCCTGATCATGACCCTCGACGGGATGGTTCAGGGCAGGTCCCAGAACCTCACGGTCGACGAGGCGGACGGCATAGCGGCGATGACCGCCGCGATGCACGCCGCCGCCCGCGCCGCCACGAACACCGCCCTGGGCGCGGCCGAGAACCTTCCCATCCAGACCGTCACCGCGGTGAACGCGCTCGGCACCTACATGGTCATGCCGGCCGGCGCCGGTACCAACACCCTGATCGCGGCCGCCGGCGACGAGGAGATGCCGATGGGCGTGGTCGCCCACACCATGGCCCGGCAGGCGAAGAAGCTCGGCGAGCAGGTCATGTCCGTTCCGCGCCGCGGGACCGAGGCCGGAGCGTGAGCCGCGGTCAGCAACAACGACGGCTGCTGCCCTCCTACCTGGCGACCGGAAGCAGCAGCCTTCCGGCCCGCAGCACCCTCGATTCGCTGACTGCCCTGCGTGCCACGGGCGTTCCGCCCGCCTCCTACCACACCGCCGTGCACCAGCGCGTCGTCCGGCTGCTCACCGGTGGCGCCCTCACCGTCATCGAGGTGGCCGGCTATCTCGGCTTACCGGTGAGCGTGAGTCTGGTGCTCGCCGAACAACTCGTCAGTGACGGTCACCTGAAGGCCACCGTGCCGCTCCCGGATGCCCTCGCCCCCTCGAACGCCGGGCGCCCGTCGAAGGAAGTAATGGAAGAGGTGTTGAGTGGACTCCGCGCCCTCCTCGTCTGACCCGCGTCCCGTCTACCTGCCCGAGCGGGACCACCGCAGGGTCAAGATCCTGGTGACCGGCCCGCTCGGGGTCGGCAAGACGACGGCGATCAGAACCCTGTCGCAGATTCCGACCCTCCACACCGACGAGGTCATGACGGACGCCGCGGTCGGCACCGACGACCTCAGCCTGGTCGGGCTGCGCAACAAGAGCACCACCACGGTGGCCATCGACTTCGGCCGGCTGACCCTGCCCGGCAACCGGGTGGTCCTGTACCTGTACGGCACGCCGGGCCAGCGGCGGTTCCTGCCGCTGTGGGAGGGCATCGCGCACGGGGCGCTCGGGGCGCTCGTCCTGGCCGACACCCGGCGGCTGGACGAGTCCTTCGAAGTGATGGACCTCATCGAGGAGCACGGTCTGCCGTACGCCGTCGCCGTGAACGTGTTCCCCGATTCCCCCGACTACGACCTGGAGCTGCTGCGTTCGAAACTGGACCTCGCCCCGGACACTCCCCTGGTCACCTGTGACGCCCGTGCGAAGAACAGCAGCCTCACCGCTCTGGTCGAGCTGACCGCCCACTCCCTGTCCCTCGCTGGAGCACAAGCGTGACGAAGATACCCACCGCGGCGCCGGTGCCCCTGTATGGTGCCGAGCACGCCGCGGACCCCCAGCGCAGCTACGACCTGTTGCGCCTCCAGGGCGCCGTCGGCCTCGCCGAGATCGCCCCCGGGGTCGTGGTCCACCTGGTCACCGACTACCGGGCCGCGCTGGACCTGCTCCAGGATGCCGAGACCTGGACCAAGGACACCCGCGGCTGGCTGTCCCAGGTGCCGCTGTCCAGCCCGATCCGGCCCAACGTGGAGTGGCGGGACAGCCTCTTCTACGCCGACGGCGAGTACCACGCGCACCTGCGCAAGGTGATCACGGACAGCTTCGGGCTGCTCGACCCCCACGACGTGCGCATGGTGACGTTCCGCTTCGCCGACACGCTGGTGCAGCGGTTCGCCGACACCGGGACGGTCGACCTCGTCGACCAGTACGCGCGGCAACTGCCGCTGATGGTCTTCAACCAGCTGTTCGGCATGCCGGACGAGTACGGCCCCCGGCTGGTGGACGCCCTCGCGGCCATGGTCGACACCGACCCGGAGCGGCAGGCCGCGGGTGGGCAGGCCTTCGGCGAGTACCTCGGCACCCTCTACCAGACCAAGGCCGAACAGCGCGGCCACGACCTGACCTCCTGGTTCATCGACCACCCCAACGGTCTGAACCAGGAGGAGGCCGTCAACCAGATCCTGATCACCCTCGGGGCCGGGAACGAACCGCTGTCGAACCTCATCGCGAACACCTGTGTCCGGATGCTGAGCGACGCGCGCTACTTCGGCACCCTCACCACCGGCAGCCTGCCGATCCAGCACGCCATCCACGAGGCGCTCTGGCAGAACTCGCCGCTGGCCAACTACAGCCTCCACTTCCCCAAGCGGGACCTGACCTTCCACGGCACCCACCTGCCGGCCGGCTCACCGGTCATGGTCTCGTACGCCGCGGCCAACACCTGTCCGCACGCGGGCGTCCCGTCCGACGGCTACCGCTCCGGCACCAAGGCGCACCTGGCCTTCGCGGCCGGTCCGCACGCCTGCCCCGCCCGTGACCTCGCCCTGCTCATCGCCACCGCCGCCATCGAAAGGCTCACCAGCTACCTGCCGGACATCGAACTCGCCGTCCCGGTCGAGCAACTGACCTACCGCGAGGGCCCCTTCCACCGCACCCTCACCGCGCTCCCCGCCCGCTTCACCCCGCTGGCCCCCGACGCCGAGGGGGCGACTCCCTGGAGCCGGAGCCCCGCCGACGCCGGCCCGGACGCCGGACCGAACGCCGGGCCGGACGCCGCGCCCGCCCCGACGGCGGGCCCGACGGCGGCCCCGCTCGCCGCGAGGGCCTAAGCCCGCAGGCGGTGGTGGTGGCGGCGGACGCCACCACCACCGCGCGCCGACGGGAACCCGTGTCCTCGTTCTGTCCAGACGGAAACCACCGCGACGGCCACCGACCGAAGAAGGAACCCAGGATCCGATGACGGACACGCTCGCCCAGACCGCTCCGCCCGACCTCACCTCGCTACGGCAGCAGGTGGACGCGGCTCTCACCGGCTTCCTGCACGCCAAGGCCGAGGACCCACCCGGTGTCGAGGTGCTCGACCTCACCGACACCCTGCGCACCCTGCTCTTCGGCGGCAAACGCCTGAGATCCGTGCTGTGCCTCTACGGCTGGCACGCCGGCGGAGCATCGGGCGAGCCGACGGCCGTCGTCCGCGCGGCCGCCAGCCTCGAACTCTTCCAGGCGTTCGCCCTGGTCCACGACGACGTGATGGACAACAGCGACCTCCGGCGCGGGACACCCTCCGCCCACCGGGCGCTCGCCACCGCCTACACCGCCGACGGCGGCCCGCAGGAGCGGGCGCAGGCCTACGGTCTGGGCGCCGCCGTCCTGCTGGGCGACCTGGCCCTCGTGTGGTCCAGCGAGCTCCTCCACACCGCGGGCCTCGACCCCGACCAGCTGGCCCGGGTGCTGCCCCTGGTCCACGCCATGCGCAACGAGGTCATGTACGGCCAGCTCCTGGACCTGCGGAGCACCGGCCGGCTCTCCGGGGACGTCGACACCGCGCTGCACGTGATCCGCTACAAGACGGCCAAGTACACCGTCGAACGGCCGCTGCACATCGGGGCCACCCTGGCCGGGGCCGCCCCGTCGGTGCTCGACGCGTGCACCGCCTTCGGCGTACCGCTGGGAGAGGCGTTCCAGCTGCGCGACGACCTGCTCGGCGTGTTCGGCGATCCCGCCAGGACCGGCAAACCGGTCCTGGACGACCTGCGCGAGGGCAAGGCCACCGTGCTGATGGCGCTCGCCGTCCAACGCGCCACGCCCGCCCAGTCGGACACCCTGCACCGCCTGGTCGGCCGGAGCGACCTCACCGGTGAACAGGCCGCCGAGGTACGCGAGGTCCTCGAAGCCACCGGTGCCCGGCAGACCGTGGAGGAGATGATCAGCGCACGGTACGACGCCGCCCGCACCGCCCTGGACCGGGCCCCGTTCCCGGCCGCGGCCGCCCTCGGTCTGCGCCGGCTCGCCGAGGCCGCGACGGCGAGGCAGAGATGACCGACCGCCGCAGAACAGTCACCGCAGCCAGCCAGGGGGAGCACCCTTCCGTGAACACCACCCAGACCCACAGGACCTACGCCGAACGGGCCGGTGCCCTGGTGGCCCGGGTCGACCGGGACGACTGGGGCAGTGTCCGCCCCTCCCTGTACGAGACGGCCCGGGTCGCCTCGGCGGCGCCCTGGCTGCCCGGGGAGTCCCGCCGCCTCGCCCATCTGCTGGCGGAGCAGGCGCCCGACGGCAGTTGGGGTGAGGGACCGGAGCCGTACCGGCTGCTGCCGACGCTCAGCGCGGTGGAGGCCGCGTTGGCGGTCCTGCTCCGGGGCACCGCGTCCGCGCAGGACGGCGCCCGGCTCGCGGCGGCGGCGGACCGGGGGCTCGCCGCCCTGCGCGCGCTGCCGACGGACTGTTCGTGGCCGGACACGGCCGCCGCCGAGATCCTGGTGCCCGGTCTGGTCGCCCGGATCAACGAGCACCTGGAGCGGGCCGCCGCCGAGGGACTGCCCCGGCTCGGGCCTTGGCACGCGCGGCCCCGGCTCGCGGTCCCGCACGGCTACCACGAGGCGGCGCCCGCCTACGTGGCGCGCAAGTACGCGTCGGCCGGTCGCCTCCCGGTCAAGTTCCACCACACCTTCGAGGGCGTGGCCGGGTACCTGCCGCAGGACCTCATACCCGAGATACCCGGGGCGGCGGGCCTGTTGGGCAGCTCACCGGCGGCCACCGCCGCGGTGGCCGCCGTCGCACCCGCCGCCGTCCCCCGGGCGATCGCCGACCTGGGAGCCGTCGCCCAGCGCTACGACGGCCTCTTCCCCGAGGCGGCCCCGATCCTCGTCTTCGAACGCCTCTGGGTGGCCGTCGCACTGGCCCGGGCCGGACTTCCCGCCGCCGCCGTGGAAACCGTCCGCTCGTGGGTCGACCGGATCTACGACCCCGCGGGGGTACGCGGCGCGCCCGGCCTCATGGTGGACGCCGACGACACCGCCATGGCCGTGCTGGTGGCCTCGCTCGTGGGCCGGCCGTACGGCCCCGCGCCGCTGGAGCTGTTCCACAACGGCGGCCACTACGACTGCTACGTCGGCGAGGACACCGGCTCGGTCACCGCCAACGCCCACGCCCTGCAGGCCCTCGACGGCCACCTCCGGCTGCGTCCCGACGCCGGGCCCGGCCACCGCCCCCGGATGCACCAGCTGTCCGAGTGGCTGGTCGACGTGCAGCAGCCCGAGGGGCACTGGCACGACAAGTGGCACGCCTCCCCCTACTACGCCACCGAACGGTGCGTGACCGCGCTCGCCCGCCACGGCGGCGACCGCGCCGGCGCGGCGGTGGACGCGGCCGCCACCTGGACGCTGAACACCCAGCGCGAGGACGGTTCCTGGGGAATCTGGGGCGGCACCGCCGAGGAGACCGCCTACGCCGTGCAGATCCTCCTGTGCGCTTCCGCCCGTTCACACCGGCCCCGGCACGAGCAGGCCCTGGACCGCGCCGCGCTCTTCCTGGAGTCGACGGCGGCCCCCGGACACCGGCACCCCGCCCTCTGGCACGACAAGACCCTGTACGCGCCCGGCGCGATGATCGAGGCCGAGGTGCTCGCAGCGCGCGAACTCCTGCGCGCCCGGCACGACTCGGCGGATCGACGGGCCACTGCCGCGGGCCGCTCCGTCGGCGCCCACCTGCAAGGAGCACGCCCGTGACCGCCGACCTCCGGACACCGTCGACCGCTCCCGGGCGACTGCCGCTCCTCGGCCACGCCGTGCCGCTGATCAGGGACCGCCTGGCGTTCATCCAGAGCCTGCGCGCGCACGGGCCCGTCGTGCGCATCACCGTCGGCCCGAAGTCGGTGACCGTGGTGAACTCGCCCGAGTTGATCCACGAGATGCTCACCAGCAAGGCCGATCAGTTCTCCAAGGGGCTGCTCTTCGAGAAGCTCAAGCTCTTCGGCAAGGACGCGCTGCCGGTCGCGGAGGGCAGGGCGCACCTGCACCGCAGGCGCCAACTGCAGCCCGCCTTCCACCGGGAGAAGATCAGCGGCTACGTCGACTCCATGCGGGAGACCGTGACACCGACCGTCGCGGGCTGGCACGCGGGGGCCGAGCTCGACCTGAAGGCCGAGATGCAGCTGATGGCCCAGAACGTCGTCATGTCGGCGCTCTTCTCGTCGACCCCGGAGAGCGGCGCCGCCCACGCGATCCTGGAGAGCGTCGACACGGTCTTCACGGCCGCACTGCGGCGGGCCCTGCTTCCGGTGTCCGTGCTGGAGAAGCTGCCCACCCGCGGCAACCGGCAGGTCAAGGTGGCCAACGGCGTCCTGCGTGCCGCGGTCGCGGAGATCCTGGCGGAGCACCGGGCGAACCCGGACGCCTACGACGACATGGTGTCGCTGCTGCTGACCGTCGAGGACGGCGACGGTCAGCCGCTCTCCGACGACGAGATCCTCTCGGAGATCACCGGACTGCTCGCCGCGGGATCCGAGACCACCGCGGTCGTGGTGGCCTGGCTGTTCTACGAACTCGGCCGCAATCCCGACCTGGAGCACCGGCTGCACGAGGAGCTCGACGCCGTACTCGGCGGCGAGCCGGTCACCGCGGAGCACCTCGGGCGGCTCACCTTCACCCGCAGGCTCCTCAACGAGACCCTGCGGCTGTACAGCCCCGCCTGGCTGGTGACCCGGCAGGCGCTCGCGCCCGTGCGCCTCGGCCCGGTCGAACTGCCGGCGGGGGCGGACCTGGTGTGGAGTCCGTTCGCCCTGCACCGGGACCCCGACCTGTACCCCGATCCGGAGCGCTTCGACCCCGACCGCTGGCTGCCGGAGCGCCCCCAGCCGCCGAAGGGGGCCTTCATCCCCTTCGGTTCCGGCAAGCGCATGTGCATCGGGGACGCGTTCGCGTCGACCGAGGCGATGGTCATCACGGCGGTCATCGCCTCCCGTTGGCGGCTGCGGCCGACCCGCCCCGACGCGGTACGGCCGATCGGCGAGATCACCGTCCACCCCTCGTCGCTCCAGGTGGCCGTCGAGAACCGGCTGACCGCGGGGCGGCACGCCCACGCGGGGAGGACCGCATGACCGACACCGCCCAGCCCGCCCAGCCGGCCCCGCCCGCCCCACCGGCCCTGCCGATGCCCGACCTCGGGCACTGCTTTCCCGGCCCCTTCGCCGTCAGCCCCCACGCCCACGACATCGAGCGGCAGACCGCCGAGTGGCTCGGCGCCTTCCCGCTCGTCGGCTCCCCGGGCAAGCTGAAGGCCCTGTGCAACATCACCGGCCACGGCATGGCGCGCACCTTCCCGACCGCGGACCGCGAGGGCCTCTTCCTCTGCGCCGACCTCCTGCTGTGGCTCACCGCGTTCGACGACACGTACGGCGAGGCCGCCGGAGCCCGTGACCCGGCCGGCCTGGTCCGCCGGATCGGCGAGTGCGTCCACCTGCTGGCCGGTCACGGCGAACCTCCCGGCGACACCGGCGTGTTCGGTGCCGCGCTGCGCGACCTCCTGGCCCGGCTCCGGGAACGGGCTCCCGGCACGCGGTACCTGCGGCTCACCGCGCACCTGCGGGACAACCTGTTCGGCATCCTCTGGGAGGCCCACCACCTCGACGGACCCGACCCGGTCGGCCTCGCCGACTACCGCGCGATGCGACCGCACACGGTCTTCGTGCGGACCGTCATGGCGGCCGCCGAGGTGGTGCTCGGCTACGAACTGACCGAGCGGCAGCGCGAGTCGGAGGCAGTGCGGGAGCTGGAGTCGGCCGTCGCCGACCTCGCCGGCTGGATCAACGACCTCGCCTCCTACCGGAAGGAGGCGGCCCACGACGGCCCGCCGCCGCTGAGCCTGCCGACCCTCCTGATGCGGCAACACGCCTGCGACCTGGACGAGGCCTTCCGACTGGCCTCGCGGATGTGCGAGGACCGTGCCACCAGGGCCGGCGCCCTCATCACCGAACTGACCGGCACCGGCGACGGCGCGCTCCGCGAGCACGTGGGAGCCCTCCGGTCCATCGCCTCCTCGTACGTCTGGCACATCGAGCACGCCCGCTACCGGGTCTCCTGACGGCCCCCTCGGCGAAACCCATGGACAGGCGCGTTCCGGGCGCCGAACGACGCTAGCGTCGTTCGGCGCCCGGTTCGCGCGCGGGCAGGCCGCGGAGCAGCGTGCCGAGGAAGAGGTCGAAGCGGGGAGAGCCGTCGCCGAGGTCGTGGGGGTGCTCCTGGGCGGCGAGCCAGCCGACGACTGAGGTGATGAAGACGTACCAGCTCTGTTCGGCGAGCTGGGGCGGGACGCCGGCGTCGGTGAAGGCCGCGATGACGGCGGCGCGCAGCCGGCCGAGGGCCGAGTCGGTGTGGCGGTGCGGTCGGGAGAGCCGGGTCGCGTAGCCGGGCAGGGCGAGGAAGGTGTCGTGCATGCCCCAGGCGAGGTCGGCGAGCCAGGGCCGCCACTCCTGGCCGTGGGGGCCGTCGGCGGGGAGGACCCGTTCGACCATCACCTCGTTGACGAGGTCGAGCAGTTGGTCGCGGTTGGCGACCCAGCGGTAGAGCGCGGCGTGGGTGACTCCGAGCCGGGTGGCGAGCTCCCGCATGGTCAGGGTGTCGAGGTTCCCGGCCGCGACGGCGGCGTCGACGATCTGCTCGCGGCTGATCCGTGCGGGGCGTCCCCGGCGGGCGGGGGTCGTCGGGGTGTCGGCCATGGTCAGGACTATACGAGGGCCGCCGTCGGGCACCCGTCACGAGGGTTTGCTTCCGGGGGGTGGACTGGCGCGACTTATTAAGTAACCATTGGTAGATAAGTGGGTCGGCCGGTCGGCCGCCCACCGACACCCATGCCGCCACGGAGCCGGGAGGGCACGACGATGAAGGACAGGACTGTGGTCGAGAACGCAGTGCGGGGCACGGTGGCCGACGGCTTCGAGCCGGTGCGCGCGGAGTTCGCCGCCGTCGCGGCCGAGGAGGGCGGCGACCACGCCGCGCAGCTCACGGCCTACCGGTGGGGCGAACGCGTCGTGGACCTGTGGACCGGCCCGGAGACCACCGGGGACTCGCTGTTCGGCGCGTACTCCGCGTCCAAGGGCGCCGCGCACCTGGTCGTCGCCTCGCTCGTCCAGGACGGCGTGCTGGACCTGGACCGGAAGGTCAGCCACTACTGGCCGCAGTTCGCGGCGCACGGCAAGGGGGACCTCCTGCTGCGCGAGCTGCTGGCCCACCGGGCCGGCCTGGTCGGCACGGACAGCGGCTTCAGCGCCGAGGAACTCGCCGACGACCGGACCGTCGCCGAGCGCCTCGGCGCGCAGCGCCCGTACTGGCGGCCGGGCACCGCGTTCGGCTACCACGCACTGGTCGCGGCGGCGCTCAGCGGCGAAGTGGTGCGCCGCGCCACCGGGTGCAGCGTCCAGGCGCTGTTCGCCGAGCGGGTGCGCGACCCCTACGGCGTCGACTTCCACCTCGGGCTGGCCGCCGCGCAGGAGCACCGCTTCCTCGACGCCCGGCCGATGACGGCGACCCCCGAACGACTGGCCGCCCTGGCGGCCGACGCGGGCGCCCCGAACAGCCTGTCCGGCATCGCCTTCAACCGCCACCACCCGCGCAACCCCGCGGTGTGGGAGCTGCCGAACATCCCGGCGGTCCGCACCTCGGGGACGGCCTCCTTCGGCGGCGTCGCCTCGGCGCGCGGCCTGGCCCGGATGTACGCGGCGGCGATCGGGCCGCTGGACGGGACGCCGCCCCTGCTCGCGCCGGAGACCGTCGCGCTGGCCGGGCAGATCCAGTCCTCCGGCCACGACCTGGTCCTCGGCGTCCACAAGGCGTTCACCATCGGCTTCCACGCCACCGCCGAGTACCACCCCCAACTCGGCCAGGGCTCCTTCGGCCACAGCGGCGCGGGCGGCCAGCAGGCCTTCGCCGACCCCCGCAACGGCATCGCCTACGGCTACACCCGCCGCCGCACCCCGTTCCCCGCCGCGGCCGCACCCGAGAACGACCGCCTGATCCGCGCCCTGTACGCGGCCGCCGCCGCACGATGAGCGCCGAGCTGCCGGGGGCGCTCGGTGCGGTCGTCGTGTTCCGCTCGGCCGTCGGAGCGCCTCGGCCGGACAGGGCCTAGAGTTGCGAGGCCCCTCCGTCGACGGGGAACTCCGCTCCGGTCGAGAAGGTCGCGTCGAACGCCAAGTACGCGACCGCGGCGGCGACTTCCTCGGGCGTCCCCAGCCGCTGCATCGGGTTGGTGCTCCGGTAGGTGTCCTTCATCCCCTCGACGACGTCGGCGGGCAGCGAGGAGCGGTCCAGGATCCCCGAGTCGATCGGGCCGGGGCTCACGGCGTTGACGCGCACCTTGCGCGGAAGCAGCTCGCGGGCCAGGGTGCGCGTCATCGACCGCAGGGCCGCCTTGCTCGCCGAGTAGACGCTGAGCGCGTCGAGGCCCAGGACGTTCACCACCGACGTGGTGAGGACCACGCCGCTCCCCTCGCGCAACAGCGGCGCCAAGGCCTGCACCGTGAAGTACGGGCCCTTGACGTTGATGCCGAACAGCTCGTCGTACATCTCCTCCGTCGTCGAGTCGAACGGCGCGGACGCGGTGACGCCGGCGTTGACGAACAGCGCGTCCACCGTGCCGAACCGCTCCTGGACGGTGCCGGCCAGCGCCCTGATGTCCTTCAGGGAGGCGGTGTCGCTCCGGACGGCGATCGCCTCGTTCCCCAACTGCTCCAGGGCGGCGTCCAGGGTGGCACCGGTACGGCCGGTGATCAGTACGTGCGCCCCACCGGCCGCGAACAACCGGGCCGCGGCCAGGCCGATACCGCTGCTTCCGCCCGTGATCACGATCTTCTTGCCGTCGTAAGTGGTCATGTCCTCCAGTCAAATGTCCACCCGCGCACCGCGTCCAAGACCTGTTCCGCATGCCGCCATGCCCCGGGCGCATGACGGCGCACGACGTACCCTGGGCGGATGGACGTCGATCTGCGGCTCGTGCGCTACTTCACGGTCGTGGCGGAGTACGGCAACTTCGGCCGGGCCGCCACCAGGCTGCACCTGGCGCAGCCGTCGCTGAGCCGCCAGATCCAGCGGCTGGAAGCCGAGCTCGGAGTCCGGCTCTTCGACCGCTCGCCGCAGGGCAGCAGCCTCACCGACGCCGGTCAGGCCTTCCTGCCCAGGGCCCGGATCCTGCTCCAGGAAGCCGAGCAGGCCGCTCGCGCCGCCAGGGCCGCCGTCCAGCCCCGTACCCTCACCGTCGGCTACGCCGAAGGACTGGTCATCACCGCCTGGGTGCAGGAACTGCGCCGCCGGCACCCCGACAGCCAGGTCCGCACCCGGCACCTCGACTGGCGGGACACGGACGCCCTCGCCGAGGGACGGGTCGACGCCCTCGTCGCCTACCGGCCCCTGCCCGTGGGCCTGTTCGCAGGGGGCTTCCGGGTGACCACGCTCCACGAGGAGTCGCGGGTACTCGTCACGTCGGCAGGTCATCACCTGGCGAACGAGGAATCCGTCAGCCTGCGAGCCCTCTCCGACGAGGAGTTGGTGACCTGCGTCAGCACTCCGGTGGTCTGGAGCACGCCCAAGCCGGTCGGCGACCGCCCGGCACCGCCCCCGCCCGCGATCGACGACAGCTACGAGGACAAGCTGGAACTCATCGCCACCGGCCACTGTGTCGCGCTCTTCCCGGCCGGCGACCGACGCCCTGCCGTACGCGAGGACATCGCCCTGGTGCCCGTCCTCGACGCCGATCCCTGCGAGACCGTGCTCGTCACCCGCGCCGACGACCCCAACCCGCTGCTCGGATCGCTGGAAGACGTCGCACGGACGCTGGGAGAACGAACAAAGGTCTAGCGGCCGTCACTCCGACCCAGCACAATCGCTCGTGTGACGACCACCACGCATACTCCCCCGGCCACTCACAACACGCCCGTCGCGTGCGCCCGGGGGCTCCTGACCGGTGGTGTGGTCGGGGCGTCGCTCGCCGCGCTCGTCGTGGGCACCGTCGTCGAGGACGCACCGCTGTTCGTCGCGGGGTTGGTGGTGCCCACGGTCTACGGGCTGCTGCTGTTCCTCGCCGGCATGCCCAGGCGTGCCCGGGAGGCGGCGGTCGTGCACCGCACGGCGCTCGCGAGGATCGAGAGCCTGGAGGCCGTCCGGGGCGAGTCGAGCGACGTGCCCGTGCGCTTCGAGCTCACCGTCGTACCGGACGACGGGCCGGCGTTCCGGGTGGGGACCACGCAGGACATCAACCTCGTCGACCTGCCCGACTACCGGCCGCGCGGTGTCGTGGTGGTCGAGTACCCCCCGGACCGGCCGTGGCGGGTGCGCATCGTCAAACGGCCGACGCCGCCGTGGGAGGACCGGGCCGCATCGGCCGGCCTCGAACCGGTGTCCGCGACGACCACCGTGGCCGCGCCCCCGGAGGGTTGTGCCTTCGGCTTCGCCGTGCTCCTCGGTCTGCTGCTCGGCGCGGCGGCCGTGGTCCTGCTCTTCCGCGCGGACCTCTTCGGCCGGGACGACAGCGCGCAGCCGCCGCCGTCCGTCTCGTCCACGTCGTCGTCCACGTCCTCGACCACCTCGGCGACCGCCTCCTCGACCACGGTCGTCACGTCGGCGTCCGGAACGGTCACCCTGGGCGCGGGCCAGTCGTTCCTCGACAAGGGCGAGTTGGGCCGGGCCGTCGACTCGCTCACCAAGGGTGGGGACGCGCGCCAGGCGCTCACAGTCGTCGTCGGGGAACGCCTGCTGTCGGTCGTGTTCGCGCCGACCGGCGCCCCGCAGACCCCGGCGTTCGACCCCCGGGCGCTGCCCTACGACCGTTTCCCCGCCCTGGTGGACGAGGCCGCGACCGCCCTCGGCGCCGGCTCCCCACAGACCTGGCAGATCACCGCTGAGCGCCTCACCGGCTCCCTCGTCATCAGGGTCGTCGTGACCGGGCCCGGGGGTACCGCGTCACTGGAGGCCGACGGGCGGGGCGACGTGGTGCGCCGTGCCGGGACGGCACGCTGAGGCACCCCCGGACGAGAGCAGGAGAGTCGGATGGATTGGATGGATTGGCACGGATACCTGGTCCCCTGGTGCGGCGTGTTCGGCGCGGCGGCGCTCGTCGGCTACGGGCGGTCGCTGGCCGGGATGACCCGGGCGCAGCGGACGGTCCGGGTGCGGGGGCGGATCGAGCGGGTGGACGAGCCCCGGCACGGGAGCTCCCCGGAGGACGGGATCGGCGTGGTCGTCTCCTTCCAGGACCCGTCCACCGGGCAGGAGTTCACCGTCACCAACGACGGTGAGCGCGGCGAGCGGACCCGCGTGGCCTGGACGGGCCGGGAGATCGGAGTCCGCTACCCGCCCGGCAGGCCCCACGCCTACCGGTTCGTCAACGACCCCTCCGAGGGCGGCCGCGGGCTCGGCTGGCCGACCTTCGCGCTGCTCCTCTGCTACGCCGGTCCGGTCACCGTCCTCGCGATCGACCGGGGCTGGCCGTGGGCCCTGCTGGGCTTCTGCGGACCGTGGGCCCTCTCCGCGGCGTACCACCTGCCCGGGAACATCCGCGACCGCAACCGCCGCCTCGACCGGCTGGCCGCGATGGCCGCCGTACCCGGGCGTTTCGTCGCCGTCCTCAGAAGCGTCACCGTCGACGACGACGGGTACACCTCCAGCCGCCTGGTGCCGGTCCTCGCCTTCACCACCCTCGACGGCCGGGCCGTCACGGCCTACTGCGAGTCCAACCTGCCCGATGCCGCCAGGGCACGGGGCCTGGACGCCACGGTCCACTACGCCCCCGACGACCCGGCGGTCTTCGTCCTGGACGTCGAGGCCGCACGCCGTTCCTGGAAGCTGGACATGGCCGTCAACGTGGTGGGTCTGCTGGTGGTGGCGACGGCGGCCGTGGTGGGGGCGGTCGCGCTGTGACCGGGTGCGGCCGAGCCCGCCCGGCGTCCGCCGGTGGGCGGGTTCAGCGGTCCACCGGGAGGCCGTCGCGTTGTTTGATCGGCTTCATGATGATCTGCGAGTTCACGGCGGTGGCGCCCGGCAGCCGGGTGAGGCGTTCGGTCCACAGCTTCTCGTAGGCCGCCAGGTCGGCGACCGCGACGCGGACCAGGCAGCCGGGGCTGCCCATCAGGCGGTAGGCCTCGACCACGTCGGGGATGGCGAGGAGGGCTTCCTCGAACTCGGCGACCGAGCGGGTGTCGCGCTCGATCGAGACCAGGACCTCGAAGCTGCGGCCGATGGCCTGTGGATTGACGATCGCCCGGTAGCCCTCGATCACACCGTCCAGTTCCAGCTGGCGCACCCGGCGCAGACAGGGCGAGGCGGTCAGGCCGACACGCTGGGCGAGCTCCTGGTTGGTCAGCCGGCCGTCGTTCTGGAGCTCGCGCAAGATGCTTCTGTCGATTGGGTCCATGGCGGCATTATCTACCACGCCTGATCAAGACCCGGGCAGTGATTTGCAACCCCATTGCGGCCGTTTCGCCGTAATCTTGCGGCCGGCGCCGATCGCGCCGCACCCCGCACTCCGCACCCTCGAAACGGACACCGCCATGCAGTCTGCCCTCCAGCCGTCGACCCGCGTCGAGCACGACCTGCTCGGCGAGCGCGAGGTCCCGTCCGACGCGTACTACGGCATCCACACCCTGCGGGCGGTGGAGAACTTCCCGATCACCGGCACCCCGGTCTCGGCGTACCCGGAGCTGGTCAACGCGCTGGCCTGCGTCAAGCAGGCGGCGGCGTCGGCCAATCGCGACCTGGACCTGCTGGCGGACGGCAAGGCCCGGGCCATCGTGGCGGCCTGCGAGGAGATCCGGGCCGGCCGCTTCCACGAGGAGTTCGTGGTGGACGTGATCCAGGGCGGCGCGGGCACCTCCACCAACATGAACGCCAACGAGGTGGTCGCCAACCGCGCGCTGGAGCTGCTCGGGCACACCAAGGGCGAGTACCGCGAGCTGCACCCGCTGGAGGACGTGAACGCCGGGCAGAGCACCAACGACGTCTACCCGACCGCCGTCAAGATCGCGCTGTACTTCGCCGCCCAGGGCCTGCTGTCGGCCATGGCGGTGCTGCGCGACGCCTTCGCCGACAAGGCCGCCGAGTTCTCCGACGTGCTGAAGATGGGCCGCACCCAGCTCCAGGACGCCGTGCCGATGACGCTCGGCCAGGAGTTCGCCGCGTTCGCGGTGATGCTGGAGGAGGACCGCAGCCGGCTGGCCGAGGCCTGCGCCCTGATCCGCGAGATCAACCTCGGTGGCACCGCGATCGGTACGGGGCTCAACGCCCACCCCGCGTACGCGGCCACCGCCTGCGCCCACCTCGGCGCGATCACCGGCATATCCCTGGAGGTGGCCGGCGACCTGGTCGAGGCGACCCAGGACGCCGGCGCGTTCGTCCAGCTCTCCGGGGTGCTCAAGCGGGTCGCCGTCAAGCTCTCCAAGACCTGCAACGACCTGCGGCTGCTCTCCTCCGGCCCGCGCACCGGCCTCGGCGAGATCAACCTGCCCGCCGTGCAGGCGGGTTCGAGCATCATGCCGGGCAAGGTCAACCCGGTGGTGCCCGAGGTGGTCAACCAGATCGCCTTCGAGGTGATCGGCAACGACCTCACCGTCACCTTCGCCGCCGAGGCCGGACAGCTCCAGCTCAACGCCTTCGAGCCGATCATCGCCCACAGCCTGCTGAAGAGCATCACCCACCTGCGGGCCGGCTGCCTGACCCTGGCCGAGCGCTGCGTCACCGGCATCACCGCCAACCGCGAGCACCTCGCCCACCTGGTCGGACGCTCGATCGGCCTGGTCACCGCGCTCAACCCGCACATCGGCTACGAGAACGCCACCAGCATCGCGCAGGAGGCGCTCACCACCGGAACCTCCGTCCACGACCTGGTACTCGGCCGGGGCCTGCTCACCCAGGAGCAGCTGGGTGAGATCCTGCACCCCGACAACCTCGCCCGCCCGCACAGCAACTGAGGCACCGAAATGGAGCTGCCGATGACTCCCTCGACTCCCCGCCGGATCGCCGACGACCACGTCACCCGGGTCGCCGTCGTCGATCCGTCCGTCTCCACCTGGCTGGGCCTGGCACCGCAGGACGACCGGCTGCCCGACCTGTCGCCGGACGGCGCCGAGGAGGGCGCCCGGCTCGCCCGGGAGACCCTGGCCCGGCTCGACGCCCTCCCCCGACCGGACCGCGAGGCCGACCCGGCCGAGCTGACCTGCGCCCGGCTGCTGCGCGAGCGACTGACCGCCGAGCTGCGGGTGCACGAGGCCGGCGAGCACTTCCGCGCCGTGCGCAACCTGCAGACGCCGATGCACGCGCTGCGCAGCATATTCACCATGATGCCGACCGCCACCGAGGACGACTGGGTGCCGGTGCTCGGCCGGCTGCGCAAGCTGCCCGCCGCGCTGGACGGCTACCGGGCCACCCTGAACGAGGGCATCGACCGCAAGCTGCTCGCCGCGCCCCGCCAGGCCGAGGTGCTCGCCGACCAGCTCACCGCCTGGACCGGCGGGCCGGCCGGCGGCCCCAGCTGGTTCGGCGACCTCGTCGCCCCGGCCCCGCAGCGGCTGCGCCCCGAGCTGGCGGCGGCCGCGGACGAGGCGACCGCCGCCGTGGCGGAGCTGCGGGACTGGCTGCGCGAGACCTACCGGCCCGCAGCCGAGGGCACCCCGGACGCGGTCGGCCGCGAGCGCTACCTGGTGATGGCCCGCCAGTACACCGGCGCCGACCTGGACCTCGACGAGGCCTACGGCTGGGCCTGGGAGGAGTTCCACCGGGTCTGGACCCAGCTGCGGACCGCCGCCGCGCAGATCCTGCCCGGCGGCACCGTCCAGCAGGCCCGCGCCCACCTGGACGAGCACGGACACGGCGTGCAGGGCGCCGAGGCGATGCGGGACTGGCTGCAGGCGCTGCTGGAGGAGGCGATGGACGCGCTCGACGGGAGCCACTTCGACATCGCCGGCCCGCTGCGCCGGGTCGAGACCCGGATCGCCCCGCCCGGCAGCGCCGCCTCTCCCTACTACAGCAGCCCGAGCCTGGACTTCAGCCGCCCGGGCCGGGCCTTCCTGCCGGTGGCCGCCGGCGAGGAGCAGAAGACGTTCCGCAGCTGGCGGCTGGTCAGCACCTGGTACCACGAAGGCGTCCCCGGCCACCACCTGCAGCTCGCCTCCTGGGCGGCGGCCGCCGAACAGCTGTCGCGCTACCAGGTGACCCTCGGCAAGATCAGCGCCAACGTGGAGGGCTGGGCGCTGTACGCGGAGCGGCTGATGGAGGAACTGGGCTTCCTCACCGACCCCGGGCGGCAGCTGGGCTACCTGGGCAAGCAGATGATGCGGATCGTGCGCGTGATCATCGACATCGGCATGCACCTGGAGAGCGCCATCCCGGTCGCCTCCCCCTTCCACCCGGGCGAGCGCTGGACCCCTGAGCTGGCCACCGCGTTCATGGGCGAGTACGTCGGCCTGGCCCCCGGTCACCTGAACAGCGAGATCGTCCGCTACCTCGGCCGCCCGGGCCAGGCGATCGGCTACAAGCTCGGCGAGCGCGCCTGGCTGGCCGGCCGCGAGGCGGCCCGCCGCCGCCAGGGCGCCGGATTCGACCTCAAGCGCTGGCACATGGCGGCGCTGCGGCAGGGCTCGCTGGGCCTGGACGACCTGGAGGCGGCACTGGCGGCGCTCTGACCGGCCCGACGGGGATCGGGCAGCCCCGCGCGGAAGGCGCCCCGGGACCGCGGGCGCCTTCCCGGGGGTGCCTTCCTGGGGGCGCCTTCTCGGGGCTCAGACCGCGACGGGCTCCTTCGTGCGGTCCGGGGTCGTGGCCTCGGTCTTCCGGTTCGGCAGCGAGAGCCGGAAGACCTTGTGCCAGGCGGAGAACACCTGCCGGGGAAGCGGCCCGGTGACGTACTCCAGTCCGTACTTCTCGAACAGTGCGCGCACCTTCACCGCGACCTCGGCGTACCGGTTGCTCGGCAGGTCCGGGAACAGGTGGTGCTCGATCTGGTGCGACAGGTTCCCGGTCATGAAGTGCATGGCCCTGCTGCCGCTGATGTTCGCCGAGCCCATCATCTGGCGCAGGTACCACTGACCGCGCGTCTCGCCCTCAAGCGACCGGCGCTCGAAGACCTGCACGCCCTCGGGGAAGTGCCCGCACATGATCACCGAGTGGGTCCAGACGTTGCGGACCAGGTTCGCGGTGAACGTGGCGGCGAGGGTGGTGAGGAACGACGGGCCGGACAGCAGCGGGTGGATCACGTAGTCCTTGAGCACCTGCTTGCGGATCTTGCGGCCCACGGCCCTGGCCCGCGCACGGAACTCCGGGTCGCGCCGGCGGTGCCTGCGCAGGTTCTTGCCGAGCTCCAGGTCGTACGCGGCGATGCCGTACTCGAAGAAGCAGGCGTTGACGAGGTTCCACAGCGGCTGGCCGAGGTGGAACGGGCGCCACCGCTGGTCCTCGTCGACCCGCATGATGCCGTAGCCGAGGTCGTTGTCCTTGCCGATCACGTTGGTGTACGTGTGGTGCAGCTCGTTGTGCGAGTGCTTCCACTGCGCGGACGGCGAGACGTGGTCCCACTCCCAGGTGGTGGAGTGGATCTTCGGATCCCGCATCCAGTCCCACTGGCCGTGCAGGACGTTGTGGCCGATCTCCATGTTGTCCATGATCTTCGCCACGGACAGGCCGGCGGTACCGAGCAACCACGCGGGCGGGAAGATCGAGAACAGCAGCACGCCCCGGCTGGCCAGTTCGAGCTTGCGCTGCACCGAGATGACCTTGCGGATGTAGGCGGCGTCCTTCTCACCGCGGTCGGCGATCACCTCGTCGCGGATCGCGTCCAGCTCGCGGCCGAGCTCCTCGATCTGCTCCGCAGTCAGGTGGGCGGTGGGGTCGATGGCGGTCAAGGTGCCTCTACCGTTCGATGTCGCAGGGGCCCGCCGCGGCGGACACACAGGTCTGGATGAGGACGCCCGGCGCGGCCTCGGTGATCTCGCCGGTGCGCAGGTCACGGACGGCGCCCGCGGTGAGCGGCGTGACGCAGCCGAAGCAGATGCCCATGCGGCACCCGGACGGCATGAGCACGCCGGCCTCCTCGCCGACGTCCAGCAACGGCGTGGTGCCGTCCGCGTCGACGGCCTTGCCGGTGGTGCTGAACCTGACCGTGCCTCCGCCACCGGCACGGCCCCCGTCGCCGCCTCCGTCGCCGGTGAGGACGGTGGCGGGACGGAAGCGTTCGGTGTGCAGGCGCTCCGGGGCACCGTGCTCGGCCCAGTGCTCCTCGACGGCGTCGAGCAGCCCCCCGGGCCCGCACGCCCAGGTCTCGCGCTCAGCCCAGTCGGGCACGAGGCCGCTGAGACGCGCGAGGTCGAGCCGGCCGTCGGTGTCGGTGTGCACCTCGACGAGCCGCAGCTTCCCCTCCGCGACCAGGCCGTGCAGCTCGTCGCGGAAGATCACGTCCTGCGGCCGTGGTGCGCAGTGGACCATGACGACGTCATCGAGCCCGGTGTCGCGCAGCATGCCCATGACGGGCGTGATGCCGCTGCCGGCCGTCAGGAAGAGCACCTTGGCGGGCTCGGCCCCCGGCAGCACGAAGTCACCCGTCGCCTGGTCGAGTTGGACCAGCGTGCCCGGTGTCGCCCGGTGGACCAGGTGGTTGCTGACCCTGCCGTCCGGGACCGCCTTCACGGTGACGGTGATGCGGCCGTCCCGGCGGTTCGTCGGCGAGGTGATGGAGTAGGAGCGCCACAGGCGCACCCCGTCCACGTCGACCCCGATCCGCACGTACTGACCCGCCACGTGGCCGCGCCAGCCCCGTCCCGGCCTGATCACGACGGTCGCGGCGGCACCCGTCTCGGGATGCACGGCCTCGATGCGCCCGCGCAGGTCGGCGCCCGCCCGCAGCGGGCTCACCAGGTCGAGGTAGTCCGACGGCAGGAGCGGCGTCGTGACCATCTCCAGCAGTTTCCATGCCCTGCTGCGGAGGGCTGCGCTCGTCATGACTCCAGCTTGCTGCGCCCCAGGGCGTAAAGTCCTGACCGTAGGATGTGAATCTGCCCTGCTGAATTGTTCGTGGGAAACAAAAACGTGAGCCATGCCATCCGGAGGGCCGGCGAACCGGCCCTGGACGAAACGACGGTCGCCGCGCTCCGGGCCGCGCTGGCGGCCACCGCCGACGAGGTCGTCGAGGCGATCATCGACGAGGTCCCTCCCTATGCCAACGCCCTCTCGGGCCGCATGGGCGCCACCATCCGCCGGGCCGTCCGCACCGCCCTGGGGCACTACCTGGACCTCGCGAGCGGGAACGCCACGAGCGGCGACGCCGGCGACGCGGCCTATGAGCTGGGCCGTGGCGAGGTGCGCGACGGCCGTTCGATGGACGCCCTGCTCAGCGCCTACCGCGTCGGCGCCCGGGTGGCCTGGCGGTGCCTCGCGGCGGGCGCCGTACCCGCGGGCCTGCCCGCCGCCGAGGTCGCCAAGTTCGCCGAGCTGACCTTCGCCTACATCGACGAACTCTCCGCCGCGAGCGCCGCCGGCCATGCGGACGAACTGGCCGCCCGCGGCAGGGCCCACGAGCGCCACCTGGAACACCTGGCCCGCGACCTCCTCGCCGGCGCGACTCCGGACATGTTGCTGGCCTCCGTCCAACGGGCCGGGTGGCAGCCCCCGGTCTCGCTGACCGCGGTCCTGCTGCCCGCCGCCCAGGCCCGGCCCGCCTACCGGGCGCTCGACCCGAGCACTCTCGTCCTCGACGACCTGCCGGACGCCACCGGGGTGCTGCTCGTCCCCGACGCCGACCGGTCACACCTCCTGCGGCAACTGACCGACCGCACCGCCGTGGTCGGCCCGGCACGGCCCTGGACCCGTGCGTCCGCCTCGTACCAACGAGCCCTACGCGCGCGCTCCCTCTCCCCGGACATCCGCGACACCGAGGAGCACCTGCCCGAACTGGTGCTGAGCGCCGACGCGGACGCGTTCGCGGACCTGCGCGCCCGAGCCCTCGCCCCGTTGCGGGCCGTGCCGGCCACGACCGCACGGCGACTGGAGGAGACCCTGCGGTCGTGGCTGCTGCACCAGGGCAGACGGGACGAGGTGGCGGCGGAGCTGTTCGTCCACCCCCAGACGGTCCGGTACCGGATGTCGCAGCTGCGGGAGCTCTTCCCGGACCTCGCATCGCCGCACCGGGTCCTCGAACTGACCCTGGCACTGGGCCTCCGGGTCGGCTGACGGGCGACGGGCGACAGGTGACCGAGCCCCGGCCGGCCCTTCCGCCCTGGCCGCATCACCGAGTCGACCCGCGACGGAAGTGTCGGCCCAACGTCCGGTGAACGTCGTGGTGGCCGGCTGCGGCCGTCAGGAGGATGGTGTCGAGGTTGCCGGCACAGGGGCGTCAAACGCCTGTCGTCCCAGCTGAGGTCGCCGGTGGACGTGGTTCACCGCCGCCCCGCCGCCCCCTCGGTGGCATGCCGGCCCGCCATGTTGATCCGTGGCTTTCCGGAACACCGCTGGATACCGCCAGGCGCGCCCGAAAGCCATGTCGAGCGCGGGCCGTCCCCGTCAACCGACACTTCTAGGAGCCTTTCCATGTCCGCTTCCGTCAGCGCCCACCTGCGCCAGCTCGAATTCGGAGAAACGCGCATTCCCTATCACTACGGCGTCGGTCTGGAGGGCGGGATACCGGACCTGCTGCGGCAGGGCCTCGGCGATGCCGACGTGCTCCTCTTCCTGGTGGACGGCAGACTGGCCGACACCTACCAGCGGCTCGCCCGGCACCTGAGACCGGCTTTCGAGGTGAGCTCGATCGAGTTCGAACCCTCGGAGTATGCGAAGAACCTGAACGCCGTCGGCGACATCATGGAGCAGGCGGTCGCCCGGGGCGTCACCCGCAAGTCGGTGATCGTGGCACTGGGGGGCGGCACCATCGGCAACATCGCGGGCATGGTGGCCGCGTTACTCTTCCGGGGAATCCGCCTGGTGCACCTGCCCACCACTCCGGTCGGCGCCTTCGACTCGGTGATCTCGCTCAAGCAGGCCGTCAACCTGACCGCCGGAAAGAACCTGTGCGGCACCTTCTTCGCACCCACCCTGGTCGCCTGCGACCTGGACTGGCTGACCACCGTGCCGGCCCGGCTGCTGCGGACCAGCCTGGTCGAGATGGCGAAGAACGTGCTCACCACCTCGCCCGGGCAGGAACGGAAGTTCCTCGCCGCCACCGAACTGCTGACGGCCGACCAGGCCAGGGCGCTGGAGGCGTTCCTGGAGATCGGCATCTCGGCCAAGCAGCCGCTGCTGCGCGCCGACGGCAAGGAGAAGCGCGAGGCCCTGGTCTTCGAGTACGGCCACACCGTGGGCCACGCCATCGAGTTGGCCTCGGCCGGCACCGTCGGCCACGGCGAGGCGGTGGGCTGGGGGATGCTGGTCGCGGCCGAGATCAGCCGGGCCCGGCTGGACCTGTCGGCCGAGGACCTGCACACCCACACCAGGCTGATGGGCGCGCTGGGGATCACCCGTACCACCCGGCCCGCCGTCGACCTCGCCGCCGTCGGGGAACTGGTCGCCAAGGACAACAAGCGCGGCTACATCGCCTGCGGGCCCGACGAGGTGGCCATGGTGCTGCTCCGGTCGGTCGGCGAAGTCGCCTGCAGCGCACCGGGAATGCCGCTGGTGCCGGTCCCGGTCGAGGTCCTCGACGGCGCGCTGCGCACCGTCCTCGGGTGAACCGCCCGACGCCGGTCGGCGAACTGCGCCGGGAAGGACGGCAGTTGCGCATCCTGCGACTCACGCCCTGGTACTACCACGACCAGGTGGACGCCTGGCCCGTCGAGTACGACTCGATGGGTGGCATGCAGATCCAGATCACCCGGCTGTCGCGGACGCTGGCCGCGCACGGCGTCCGGCAGCTGGTGGTCACGGCCGGCTTCCCCGGACTGCCCAGGTACCACCGGGACCGGGACGGTCTGACCATCCGGGTGGCCCGGGCGCCGATCCCGCCGATCCGCTCCGAACTGACCTGCCTGGTCGGACTGATCCCCGCATGGTTCGCCGCCACGCTCACCGCCTGCCTCGGCATCCGGCGCTGGAAGCCCGACCTCGTGCACGTGCACGCCGACGGTTCGATGTGGCCGCTGCTGCTCGCCCCGCTCGCCGCCCGGACGGTCGGCGCGCCGTACGTGCTGACCCTGCACTGCTCCTGCCTGGCGGGCTACCTGTCCGACGCCGGACGGCTGCGGCAGCGGCTCGCGGCGGCGGCCGAGCGGATCGCGATCCGCCGCGCGGCACAGGTGATCACGCTCACCGAGGGCACCGGGCGGCTGGTGGCCGAGGCACTCGACACCGGCGACGAGCGGTTCACCGTGGTCCCCGACTTCCTGGACACCGAGACGAAGCCCGCGGGAACGGGACGGTTCGACTTCGCGGGCTGGGCGGCCGCCGCACCCGGGCGACCGGTGATCGGCTTCGTCGGCCGGATCGCCCACGAGAAGGGCTGGCAGCACCTGGTCCCGCTGGCCCGGCGACTGCGCGACCTGCGCCCCCGGTTCCTGGTGGTCGGCGACGGCCCGCAACGCCACCGGCTGGCCGAGGCGATCCACGACCACGGGCTGACGGACGACTTCCTGATCACCGGATTCATCCCCAACACCGACGTGCCGGACGCTCTCGCCGTGATGAGCACGGCCCTGGTTCCCTCCGCCTACGAGGAGCTCGGCGGCGCCGCGCTCGAAGCGCTGATCGCCGGAACCCCGGTGGCGGCGTTCGGCGTCGGCGGACTCCTGACCACCGTCGGAGAGCTCTGTCCGCAGATGCTGGTACCCGCCGGGGACCTCGACGCGCTGGAGGCGAAGGTCCGCGAGATCGCCGCGGACCCGCGCCACTTCGCCGACCTCGCCGCCGCCGCCCGCCCCGCCATCGAGGAGCGCTACGGCACACCGGCGGCGGTCCGGGAGCTGACGGCCGTCTACCGGCGGGCGCTGCACCCGGGCAGCGGTCGGGACCGGGCATGAGCGCCGGCCCGGCCGGCCTGCTGCGCACGGGGCCTGCCAGGAACCTGACCGTGGTCGGCGCCCTGGTCTTCATCGGCGACGGCGCCGAACCGCTCGCCTTGCTGCTCTTCCTGGTGCACGCCGCCGGGTCGTTCGGCGCCGCCGGACTGGTGATCGGCTGCTACGGCCTCAGCGCGGCCGTCACCGCGCCGCTGCGCGGACGGCTGACCGACCGTCACGGCGTGCGCACCCTGGTCGCGGTCGCCGTCCTGCACCTGCTGCTCACCCTGCTGCTGGTCGCCGCCGGCCAGGCCCGTGCGCCACTGGCAGTGCTGGTGGTGGTCGCGGCGGCGCTCGGCACCGGCTACTCGGTGGCGTTCGCGGCGATGCGCTCGGCCTGGTCACGGCTGACCGGCGAGGCGGAGCGGGGACAGGCCTACGCCCTGCAGGCCGTGCTCCAGGAAGTCGGCTACATCGGAGGCCCGCTGATCGCCGGGGCGCTGATCGCCGTCGCCGGGGCCACCGCGGCGCTGCTCGTCACGGCCGTCCTCACCTGCGCGGCCACCCTGGCCTTCGGCCGGCTCGCGGCCGTGCGCAGCCAGCCCCGGGCCGAGGTGCGGTTGTGGGGCAGGCCGGCCGTGGTGGCCAGCGGCCCGCTGGCCGTCCTGGTGGCGACCACGGTGCCGTCCTGCCTCGCCTTCGGCGTCGTGGAGGTCAACCTCCCCGCCTACGCCACGGAGCACGCGCTGCCCGGCATCGCCGGGCTGCTGCTCGCGCTGATCGCCGTCGGCAGCATCCTCGGCGGCCTCGGCTACGGCCGGCGCAGCTGGCGGTCCGCGATCACCCAGCGGTACGCGGCCACCTTGCTCGCGCTCACCATGACCATGAGCGCGCTCGCGCTCGCCGACTCGGTCCCGGCCCTGGTGCTGCTCACCCTGCTGGTCGGGCTGCCCGCCGCCCCCATGATCACCTGCCGCTACCTGCTGCTCGACGGCACGGTGCCGGCCGACTCCGCCAACGAGGCCTTCATGTGGATCACCACCGCCGACGCCGTCGGCACCGCCGTCGGGCAGGCGCTCGGCGGCGTGCTGGTCGAGCACGGTTCCTTCACGGTCGTCTCGCTCGCCGCCGGCCTCGCTGCGGCGCTGGCGCTGGCCGCCGCCGTGCTCGGCGGCCAGGTCCTCCGGCGCTCGGTGCCGCGCGAGCTGACGGTGTGAACCAACCCGCGTCCCCGTGACCACCCCCGTCCCCCCTGACCACCCTCCTGCCCCCTGACCACCCTCCCGCCCCCAACCACCCCCGTGCCCCTGACAATGAAGGACAGGTCATCGCCATGCCCGAACTCGCAGTCGCCGGAGGCACCCCCGTCCGGTCCACGCCGTGGCCGCGCTGGCCGCAGCCGGCCCCCGGAGCGCTCGCCGTCCTCGACGAGGTGCTGAACTCCGGCCGCTGGGCCATCAGCGGCCCTTACAACGGGCAGCAGAGCCGAGAACGCCGGTTCGCCGCCGAGTTCGCCGCCTACCACGGCGTCCGCCACTGCGTCCCCACCGCCAACGGCAGCTCGGCGCTGACGACCACCCTGGAGGCCTGCGGCGTCGGCGCCGGCGACCAGGTGGTGATCCCCGGCATCACCTGGGTGGCCAACGCCTCGACCGTGATCGGTGTCAACGCCGTACCCGTGTTCGTGGACGTGGACCCGGACACCCTCTGCCTCGACCCGGCAGCCGTGGCGGCCGCGCTCACCCCCGCGACCAAGGCGATCGTGGTGGTCCACCTCTACTCCGCCGTCGCCGACCTGACGGCCCTCCAACGGATCGCCGACCGGCACGGGATCCCGCTGATCGAGGACTGCGCCCAGGCGCACGGCGCGCGCTTCCTCGGCCGCAAGGTCGGCACCTTCGGCCGCGCCGGCACCTTCAGCATGCAGCAGAGCAAGGTGCTGACCAGCGGCGAGGGCGGTGCGGTGATCACCGACGACGACGCGCTCGCCCGCCGGATCGAGCACCTGCGGGCCGACGGGCGCAGCTACGGCAGCACCCCGCCCGCCACCGGCGCGATGGAACTGCTGGAGACCGCCGAACTGATGGGCAACAACCGCTGTCTCTCCGAGTTCCAGGCAGCCCTGCTGATCGGCCAACTCGGCCTGCTCGACGAGGAGAACGCCCGCCGCGCACGGAACGCCGCGGACCTCGACGCCAGGCTGGCCGAACTCGGCTTCCGCCCCCAGCGGACCACCGAGGGCACCACCGAGCGCACCTACTACAACTACGCCGTCGCGGCCGTCCAGGAGGAACTGGCCGACATCGGCGCCGAGCGGCTGTCCGCCGCCCTCAGCGCCGAACTCGGCCTGCCGGTCACCCCCGTGTACACGCCGCTCTACCGCAGCCGGCTCTACCGCCCGCACACCCGCTCCCGGTACGCCCTCGACGCGGAGCACCAGCGGCGCATCCACCCGCAGGGCCTCTCGCTGCCCACCTGCGAACGGGCGGCGAAGACCTTTCTGACCTTCCACCACGCCCCGCTGCTCGGCGACAAGGCGGAGGTGGACGACATCGCGGCCGCCTTCGAGAAGCTGGTGACACACCGCCAGGAGTTGGCGGCATGAGCGGACTGCTGCTGGTCGCGCCGCACCCCGACGACATCGCCCTGTCGGTCGGCGGGTGGCTCGGCGCGCTGGTCGACGCCGACGCGCGGGTCGGCCGGGACCGCTCGATCACCCTGCTGACCGTCTTCACCCGCAGCCGCTGGGCACCGTACGCCCCGGGAGCGGAGGGGCTCGACGAGGACGGCGTCCGGAAGCTGCGGGAGGCGGAGGACGCCGCCTACGCGCACAGCCTACGGCTGTCGTACACGGCTCTCGGCCTGCCGGACAGTTCCGCGCTCGACATGGACGACGACGAAGAACTCAACGAGCCGGACGGGTCGGCCACTTCGCGGGCGCGGGAGCAGGAGGCGGCCGAGGCGATGCGGCCGCATCTCGATGCCGCCGCGCTGGTCGTGGCGCCCTCGGCGGTCGGCGGCCACATCGACCACCGGCTGGTCCGCCGGGCCGTCGGCCGGTATCCGGGCCCGCAACTGCGCCTCTGGTACGAGGACCTGCCCTACGCGCTGACTCCGTCGGCACCGCGGCCCCGCTGGGACGATGTCGAACCCGTCGGCCTCGGGCTGGAGTTCATCCTCGGGCGGTGGGCGGAACCCAAGCGGGTCGGGCTCGGCCACTACGCCTCGCAGCTGACCGGTGCCGATGTCGCAGGCGTGCTGCGGCACGGGGTGGAGGAGGGCGGGCCGGCCGTCGAGCGGGTCTGGCTGGCGCCGAGCGACGCGGGCCGCCTCGGGCGGTGCCGGGAACTCGGGCTCACTCCGGCCGGCGGGGAGCCGTCAGCGAGTTGAACGGAGTCCGTGCCCGGCAGAGCACGAGATCGGGGGCGGAGATGCGGCGCGGAGATCCCGCGGACCAGGAGCTGCGCGGGGCATTCCACGCGATCCTGGCGGACGTCCTCGCCCATGGGGCCCGCGCACCTGCGGCGGAGCGGACGGCGGCAACGGGGCGAGCGCCGGAAGGGCCGGCCCGGCGGCCATCCCGCCCCCCAGCCACCGCCAGCACCGGGACCCGACCGGCCGACGCCGCCACGGGCGCCCTCACGCCCCCCGGCCGTCCCAGCCGATCCCGCGGCGCTGCCGCTCGATCGCCTTGTGCGCGGCCTTCATGCCCGGCGACACCCCGCGGTACTTCGTCCTGTCCTCGTACGACTCGCGTACGGCGGCCGCCTCCATCGCAGGGGTGGCGTTGGGGTGCGCCCGTCGGTACGCCGCGAGCCAGGCGTGGAACTCGCGGTGCGAATCGGGCTCGCCCGTAGGCCGGGGCACCGGTGCCGACGGGGCTGCCGGTGCCGACGGGACGGCCGATGCGGCCGGACGGTTCCCCGACGGAGGCGCCGGACGCGGCGCCCCGTAGCTGGGCTCCGACTTCGGGCGGTGGAGCGCCGCGGCGATCACCACCACGAAGAACAGCACGGCCGGCGCCGTCACCAGCACCAGCACAATCCACCCGACCACGGAGCCACCCCCTTCTCTTGGCCCAGGTATACCCGCTCAGCCCGTGACAAGTCCGGGCCCCGCCGTCCGCCCTGCGACGACGCCGGGCCGCGCGCGCGGGCCGCCCCGGGATCGGCTTCCGCCGGGGGCGGTCGGCAGGATACGGTCTGACGGAACGTCAGCAGCGGGCCGAGGGGGGTTTGATGACGGGCGTGGAGATCGCGGTCGGGTACGTGTTCGCGTGGGCGGTGCGCAAGGCGAGGCGGGTGGCCGGGCGGGCGGACGCGGAGGTCGACCGCACGCTGGACGCGGGGATGGACCGGCTCCACGACCTGGTCGGCCGCAAGCTCGGGGAGGACCCCGCGCTCAGGAAGCTGACCGAGGAGGCCGACGCGGGCCTGGCCGAGCCGAGCGAGCGCACCCGGCGCCGGGTGCAGGACTCGCTGGAGGAGGCCGTCGAGCAGGACCCCGGCTTCGCGCGGGCCCTGGAGCGCGCGGTGGAGGAGCTGCGGGCCGCGGACCGCGCCGCCGGCGGGGTGTCGGCGGGGGACGCGGGCACGGCCGTCGGCGGGAACGTGGACATCCGCGCGGACCACGGGTCCGCCGCGGCCTGGACCATGGGGGACGTGACGCTGGGAAACCCTCCGCAGCCGGGTCCGCAGCAGGCCTGAGCGGCCCCGGCGCACCCCCGGCCCCGCCCGTCGCCCCACCCGCGGAACCGCACGCGGAGCCGTCCGCGGAACCGCCCGCCGTCCCGCCCGCCGTCCCGCGCGCCGCCCTGTTCGCCGACCACGGCGGCGTCGTCGTCGGCCAGGCGGCCGCCGTCCACCACCACTCCACCCCGGCGGGCACGGGATCGCCGCTGGACGCCGCCGCGGACGCCCTGACCGCCGCCGTCCTCGAACAGTGGAACCAGGCCTCTTACGACCGCAAGCTGCGCGCCCCGAGGCCGATCCCGGTGCGCTGGCGGTGGTCCGGCCGCGGGGTCGCCAGCCCCATGGCGGCCGCACTCGGGGACTCCGAGAGCCCCGCCGCCTTCCCGCCGCTGCCCGGCGTTCCCGCCACGGACGCCCGCACCCTGCGCGAGGGCGGGATCAAGGACCTGTTCCGGCTGTACGGCAGCCTGCCCTCCGGCCGGATCGCCCTGCTGGGCCGCCCGGGCAGCGGGAAGTCCGAGACGGCGCTGCTGACCCTGCTGGAGGCGCTCAGGCACCGTGGCGGCGTCAGGAACCCGGCCGAGCGCGCCGCCGTACCGGTGCCCGTCCTACTGAGCGTCACCGGCTGGGACGCGAGCCGGGACGACCTGGCCGACTGGGCGGCCGCTCGCATCGCCGAGGACTACCGCCTCCTCAGACAGCGCCAGTACGGGCGCCGGGCGGCGGAGAAGCTGGTGTACGGCGGCCGGATCGCGCTCTTCCTCGACGGGTTCGACGAACTCGAACCGGACATGCGCCGGGCCGCGCTCAGGGAGATCGGCCGGCACGCGGTGTCCCGGATCATGGTGTTCGCGCGCACCGAGGAGTTCACGGCGACCGTCCGCGCCGGCCACCTCCCCGGCGCCACGGTGCTGGAGCTGGCGCCGATCCCCGGGGCCGAGGCCGCCGTGTACCTCCGGCACTACCAGGTGGACCCGCCGCCCGAGCCCTGGCAGCAGCTGATGGACCACCTGGAGCGCCGGCCGGACAGCGTCCTGTCCCGCGCCCTCGACGTACCGCTCGGCCTGACCCTCGTGCGCGACGCGTTCCCCCGCCCCGAGGCCCTCGCCGACCTGCTGGACGAGGACCGCTTCGCCACCCCCGAGGAGGTCATGGTCTACCTGCTGGACCGGTTCATCAGCATCGCCTACCAGCCGCGCCAGCCCTCCGACCTGGTGCCCTACAACGCGGCGCAGGCCCGGCGGTGGCTGGGCTACCTCGCGGCCAAGATGGCGGAGCACGGCACCTACAGCCTCGACTGGCGGCAACTGCCGCGCTGGGAGCGGGCGTTACCGAGGATCGGCATGCTGGGCGCCCTCTGCACGGTCACCGCGGCGGCCGGCGGCGCCCTGGTCTACGGCTGGGGCCACTTCAACACCCACCGGATCAGCGGGCCGGGCCCGGGCAGCCTGGTCGGGGCCGCGCTGGGTCTGGTCCTCGGAGTGGCCGCGGGAACGGCGTCGGAGCTGCGCGCCTTCCGGCCCGAGGGCGTCTGGTGGCGGTTCCCGCCCGGCCGCGGCCGTCGGAGGCGCCTGGGCTTCAACCCCGGAGTGGCGGTGATCGTCGGGCTCGTCATCGGCATCGTCTCCGGCGACCACGCCCTCAACGTCACCCACCACGCCCTGGCGTCGCTCGCCGTGCTGGCCGCGGCCGGGACGGCGGCGGGCGCCGTCGCCGGCGTGAGCGCGATGCGCGTCCACCCGGCGCCCGGGCCGGGCGGACGGTTCCGCGGGAAGGCCGTCCACTCACGGCTGCCGCTGCTCCCCGGCGCCGTCGCCGGCGGGCTTCCGGTGGGGTTCCGGTACCTGTTCCCCCACGGCATCTCCCACGAACTCCACCCGCTCGCCGGTCCGTTGAACGGCATCTGGGGCACGCTCATGGTGGCCCTCATCATCGGAGCCGCGCGCCTGCCCTCCCAGGTGGGCGTGCACAGCGACCCGCTGGCCATCTGGCGGCAGGAACTCCGCTGGGACATCGTCTTCGGCGCGCTCTTCGGGCTCTGCGTCGGCCTGGGGTTCGGCCTGCGCGAGGGCTTCATGTGGGACAGGGACGTCGTCGCCGGGATCTTCCAGACGATCGGCATCGCCGTCCCCTGCGGGATCTGCGTCATGAGCGCCGGCTCCGACGCCGGGCGCAGCACCCTGCTGTTCCTCCAACTGCACCTCCAGGGCGTCTTCCCCGCCCGGGGCATGAACTTCCTGGACGACGCCCACCACCGCCAGGTCCTACGGGCGGACGGCCCCAGGTACCAGTTCCGCCACGCGCTGCTCCAGGACAAGCTCTCCTTCTGACACCGCCGGTGCACTGCCGGGCCCGGGCCGGCGGCGGGTACGGCCGTCACCCCCGCGGGGACGGCCGTCCGGGTTCTGAAGTGTCCGGCCGGCGACGGGTCGACGTCGTGGCGGGCCGACGCCTCGGCATCGCCACCCGCACCGCCAACAAGCACATCGAGCACATCTACCGGAAGCTCGGCACCCGCGACCGCGTCTCCACCCTCAACCGGGCCCGCACCAGCAGGAGAGTCGTTGCGGACCGTGTACGGGATCTTGAGGCCACGAGCAGCCCATGGCAGGCTCGTGCCGCATGATCGATGAATTCGCGAAGGACAACCTGCACGGGAGACTGCAGCGGGACCGCGAGGCGCTGCTCTGGAAGCTCGACGGCTTGTCCGAATACGACGCCCGCCGACCTTTGACGGTGACCGGGACCAACCTCCTCGGCCTGGTCAAACACGTGGCCACCGTCGAGGCCAGGTACTTCGGCGAGGTCTTCGACCGCCCTTCCCCGGAACCGCTGCCCCGGTGGCAGGATTCCGACGGCAGCGATCTGTGGGCGACCGAGGACGAGACCCGCGATCAGATCATCGCGTTCTACCGGCGCACGTGGGAACACTCGGACGCGACGATCGACGGGCTTCCCCTCGACGCCCCCGGCCACGTGCCGTGGTGGCCGGATTCTTATGCCGACACGAACCTGTTCGCCGTCATGGTCCACGTCCTCGGCGAGTCCAACCGGCATGCCGGGCACGCCGACATCCTGCGCGAGGGCGTCGACGGCCGGACCGGGATGCGCCCCGAACACGAGAAACAGATCGACGAGCAAGCCCGTGCAGCCCACCGAGCGAAGATCGAGCAGGCCGCCAGGTCGGCCGCACCGATCAAGGCTTGAATCGACCGAGTCTCGCGACAGGGCGACACTGCCCCGCGGAGCTCGCCGGGTTCGGGGCACCAGGCCGGAGGAGGGTCGGGGTATCCCCACTGGGTCGGGGGGCGGGTCGGACAGTCGGTCGACTGCCCGACCCGGCCCCCGCGTTCCGTCAGGATTCAGCGACGCGCGAGGACTGCACGTGCCTCGGGCTGAGGCGGCACGCGAGGCGGTCCTGCGCGGTGGCCCCTCGTCCGGAGGGCGGTCCGGGGGCCGCCCATGCCCGGCTACGCCGCGGGTTCGGAGGTCGCCGTCGCGGCACGCCAGGCGGCGATGATGCCGGCCGCCTTGGTCTCGAAGTCCGGGTCGCGCCAGGCGCCCGGCATGCCGATCACCGCCGGCAGCTTGAAGTCGCCGTGCTCGCGGTGGGTGACCCGCACGACGTCCCCGGAATCGGGGCGGTCCCGGTTCTTCCCGACCGCGACGTTGGTGATGTCCGCCCAGGCGAACCGCTTGCGGGAGCCCAGCGACCCGGTCCACCAGATCTCGCGCTCGTCGAGGCTCACGCTGCTGAAGGCGCCCCTCACCTGGAGGACTCCACTGATGATCAGGAGAAGGCCGAAAGCCACGGCGAGGGCGGTCCGGGCGCTCATCGGGACGAGCGAACTGCGGTACAGAAGGTAGGCACCACCGGCCAGGAAGAGCGCCGAGAAGATCCACTGACGGCGTATCTGCGCCGGATGGAGACGGTAGGTCACGTGTTTCACCAGCGGATCCTGCCAGGCCGGACACATCTGAGGAAGCGTCACTTCCGGCCCTGCCCGCTTCGCTCCCCGAGCGGATCGGCTGCCTCGCGACCGGCACCAGCCGGACTCGGAGAAGGACCGCACGGCACGGAATTCCCGCTCGACGTTCCACTCGCTATGCGATGTGCTCGCGAATGATTTCGCCGATCCGCCGAGGAAGTCCGGGCGAGAACAATGAATGCCCCATTCCCGGGATCGACCGGAATCGGGAATGAGGGATCTCCTCGGCGAGGGCGCGGCCGTGCGGGAGCGGGCGAAGGGGGTCCTCGGTGCCGTGTACGACCAGTGTCGGGGCCTTGATCGAGGACAGCGGCACCTGACGGTCTTCGGTCATCCGACGTCCGGCCAGGTCATGGTTGAGGGCCGCGGCGGGGTCGCCGGTCCGGTCGAAGGAGGCTTGCACGAAATGCCGAGCGGCCGGCTCGTCGAACGGGAGGACGTCGCCGTTGAGCACGCGCCACGTCTCCAGGTTCGCCGTGACGTACTCGTCGCGAGTCCCCTGCGGGAGGGCGGCGCGCTGTGCAAGGTGCGTCAGGAAGCGTGCCGCGGGCGGCGGCAGGTCGCTCGGGTCGGGCTCCTGGCCGGCCATGGCGCGTGCCCAGGCCGGGCCCGCGCTGTGGCCCATCGGGCCGGTCATGATCGCGGTCAGAGTCAGCACGCGTTCGGGGCGGTGCACGGCCAGCCACTGGCCGATGGCGCCGCCCAGGGACGCCCCGACGATGTGCGCGGCGGCCACCCCGTAGCCGTCGAGCACCGCCGTCGCATCGGCGGCCATGTCCGCCAGCGCGTAGGGGTGCGTGGTGAAGTCCACGCAACTGGACCGGCCGGTGTCCCGATGGTCGAAGCGGATGACCTGGCGACCACCTGCGACCAGCTCATCCACCAGCTCGTCCGGCCATCCGATGCCTGGTGCGGCGGTCCCCATCACCATCAGGACCGCCGGGTCGCTTGAGGCGCCGATCCGTTCGGTCCACAGTCGCAATTCACCGGATTCGACAATTAATTCAGTGCGCGCAGTCATGACTGCCAACATAGCGAACAGGTGGGCAATTTTCTACGGCTCTATTCGATATGACTTTCCATCACTATTCTGGTAGAATACTGAATTACTGCGGACCCCGGATCACCGAGGAGGTCAACCGGTGGCTCCGACCGCACTTACGTCTCCCCCACGGCGACGTCTACTGTGGCCGGATGAGTGAGGAGTCGAATCCGCAGGTGTTCTCGAACCGCTGGTCCGTCGCCGCCGGGCCCGGCGGCGACGGACCGCCCCGCGACCTCTGCCGGTGCATCCAGTACACCAACTCCAGGCCGCAGCGGCCGACCCGCTTCCATCGGGAACGCCAGGACACCACGGCACCAGGCTGGATCCGCCTTCTCGAACTGGTCGAAGAGGCGGCAGCCGACGGACGGGAGGTCTTCGAGCCGCTGGTGGAGCTCACCGCGGAACAGCGGCGTCAGGTCGTCACACTCCCACCCACCATCGCCGAACTCACCTCGGTGAAACACCTCGTGCTGTACGGCAGCAACCTGGTACGCATCCCGCCCGAGATCGGCGCGATGAAGAGTCTTGAAGAGTTCACCCCGTACACCTCCTACCGCCTGCACTGGTTCCCGTACGAGCTCACCCGGTGCCCCGACCTGCGGCGCAGCACGGTGAGCACCCGCGCGATCTACGGCAACTACAAGACCCGATCGCCGTTTCCAGCGCTGCCCTCCGCGGCGCCAACGGGCACCCGAGGCGTTGACCTCGACGACCTGGACCCCGGCGCATGGGGTGCCGAAGCCATCCGCGCGTGCAGTGTCTGCGATCGGCGCATCGAGGACGGGAACCTTCGCCAGGTCTGGATCTCCCTGTGGACATCGGGCGCCGACGTTCTGCCACTGCTGGTCAACGCGTGCTCGACCGCCTGCATCGAAGCGCTGCCCGGCCCGGCCGAAGGCTATGTCCGGACGCCGCACACCGGTGGGCCGAGCGTCGACCAGCCACCGGCCGGCTGGCAGCCTCGCTGACCCCGTCCGCGTACCGGAGCGCCCATGGTTCAACGGCGCCACGACCGGAAGTGGGAGACAGCCACGGGCGCCGGGTTCGGGAGGGCCGGGTCGGTCAGAGGAGGGCGCCGCCGGAGACCTCGACCCGCTGGGCGGTCATCCAGCGCAGGCCGTCGGACGCCAGCGTGGCGATGGCGTCGCCGATCTCCTCGGGTTCGCCGACCCGGCCGAGCGCGGTCTGCCCGGCCAGTACCTGGCGCATACCGGCGTCGTCCCGCATGGCGCCGCCGTTGAAGTCGGTGGCGGTCGGCCCCGGGGCGACGGAGTTGACCCGGATGCCCCGGGGGCCGAGTTCTGCGGCCAGGGTGCGGCTCAGGGCCTCGACGGCGGCCTTCGAGGCGGAGTAGACCGAGGTCGCGGGGCTGGTGTGGCGGGTCAACGACGACGAGACGTTGATGACCCGGGCACCCTGCGCCAGCAGTGGCACGAGCGACTGGACGAGGAAGAACGTGCCCCGCACATTCGTGTCGAACACCGTGTCGAAGTCGTCGACCGTGACGGCCTCCAGCGGGCCGAAGACGCCCACCCCGGCGTTGTTGACCACGACGTCGAGCCGCGAGGCCCCCCAACGCCCCAGCAGTGCGGTCAGCTCGGACGTGAAGGCTCCGAAGGAGGAGACGTCGCTGATGTCGAGGCGCAGGACAGCGGCGGTCCCACCCGCAGTGTGCACGTGCCGCGCCGTCTCCTCGGCCCCGGCCGCATCACCGCGATGCGTGACCACGACCCGCATCCCGCGCGCCGCCAGCGCGAGAGCCGTACTCCGGCCCAGACCACGGTTCGCACCGGTCACCAAGGCGATCCTGTCGGCTGTCATCCGCTACTCCCTCATCACACGGCGCCGGAGAGGCATGGGGCACCACAATCCGAGGCGAGTCACTCGACTCGCCTTTCCGTGGCAGCGTAGGCGCGCCCAAAGAGGCGAGTCAAGTGACTCGCCTCGGATCTGGGGCATACTGCACGCATGGCAGCAGAGCTCTCCGCACACCACCGCCGTCTCGCCCAGCAGAAGCGTGCGGCGATCATCTCCGCAGCCACGGACCTCTTCCTGAACCGCGGTTACGACGGCACGTCCCTCGCGCGCATCGCCGAAGGGGCGGCGGTCTCGAAGTCCACCCTGTTCAAGCAGTTCCCCACCAAGGCGGCCCTCTTCGAGGCCATCGTCACCGAGTCCTGGCAGCGTGACGCCGCAGACGCCGGCGCGCGACCTCAGGTCGGAGACCTGCGCTCCGGCCTGACCTCCATCGGCCACCGCTACGCCGACCTGATCGGCCGGCCCGGTATGACAGCCCTGTTCCGCATCGTCATCGCCGAACTGCCCCGCTTCCCCGAACTGGGACGGATGCAGTTCCAACTCGGCAAGCTGCCCTACTTCACCTCGGTCCAGCGCTACCTGGAGTCGGAGCACGAGGCCGGCAACGCCGACGTCCCGGACGCCGAGAGCGCCGCCAACCAGTTCCTCGGGATGATCGCCAACTACGTCCTGTGGCCCCGCATGCTGCTGACCGACTGGAACCCCACAGCCTCCGACGTCCGCCACGCCGTCGAGCAGGCGGTGGAGACCACGCTCGCCCGCTACGCCTCCGGTCGACCCGCCTGATCCACGAGCCGACCTTCGTACGCCGCCTTCGTACGCCGCCCTCGCCCGCGGCCACCACGTCGGCCGCGGCCCCCACGGACGGAGACGGTCGTCGGCGGGCGGCTGCGGGCCGGGCGGCGATGGGCCGTTCGGTCGAACCGCAGCGCCCGGCGGGTGGGGGCGGGGCCGCATAGTGGGCGGTGAAGGGGGCTGCCCGTGGGTGGAGGTGGTGGTCGATGGCCGGTGACCGTCACGGGCACGCCGTCGTGGTGGGCGGAGGAGTCGGCGGGCTGGTCGCCGCCCGTGTCCTGGCCGACCACTTCGACCGGGTGACCGTCCTGGAACAGGACACCCTCACGGCGGACACCGGCTACCGCAAGGGCGTACCGCAGGCACGCCATACCCATGCGCTGCTGGCCCGGGGCGGTCACGTCATGGAGCAGCTCTTCCCGGGGCTTCGCGAGGAACTGGCCGCGCAGGGTGCGCCCGTGTTCGACCTGGGCGAGTCGGCGCGCTTCCGGTTCCCCTCCGGCTGGGCCCCCCGCACGCACATCGGCGTTCTCGTCCAGAACGCCACCCGGCCCGCGTTGGAGGGCTGTCTGCGGCGAAGGGTGCTGGCGCTGGAACCGGTGTCGATCCGATCGGGATGGCGGGTCCAGGACCTTGGCTGGGACCCCGCTCACCGCCGCGTCACAGGGGTTCTGGCCGCTCCGACGAGCGAGGCTCCGGGGGCCGGGCTCCGGCCGGTCGCGGCGGACCTGGTCGTGCACGCCGCGGGCCGCGACTCCCACCTGGCGGACTGGCTGCACCGCGCCGGGTACCCCGCCCCGGCCTCCCGGACCGTCCGGTCCAGCACGACCTACGCGTCCCGGCTGTTCAAGGCCCCACCCGGCGTCATGAACGGCTACCACGTCGTGGGCGGGACGCCGCACGCCCCGGACGTGCGCCGGGCGGGCGGCGTCCAGGCCGTGGAAGGCGGGATGGTCATCGTCACGCTGCTCGGTGCCGGGGGCGAGGTGCCGCCCGGGGACGAGCGGGGCTTCCTCGCCTACGCCCGCTCGCTGCCGCATCCCGACATCGCCGAGATCATCACCGCCGGCACTCCGGTCGGTCCCGTCTACCGCGCCCTGCGGCTGGACAACCGCTGGGTGCTGTACCACCGCATGCCGCGCTGGCCGGAGCGCCTGCTGGTCCTCGGGGACGCGGTCTGCTCCTTCAATCCGGTGTACGGCCAGGGCATGACGGTGGCGGCCCTTGAGGCCGAGCTGCTCGGCCGGTTGCTGAGGCGGGCGGACCGCGTCCGCGACCTGGCCGGGATCGCCCCGCGGTTCCAGCGCCGGCTTGCCCGCGCCCTCGCCGTGCCCTGGGCCGTGGCGACCAGTACCGACCTCGGCTGGGCCCCGGGCGGGTCCTCGCCCAGGGCCCGCCTCACCCGCTGGTACGGGGACCAGCTGATCGCCCTCATCCCCGACAGCCCCCGCGTCTACCGGAGCGTGTACCAGGTGGCGCAGATGGTCAGATCCCCCGTGGCGCTCCTGCACCCCGCCGTCCTGGGGAGCGTCGCGCGACACGCCGTCCGGCCCCGTCGCCGGCGCGGACCGTAGGCCCCCGACCGGTGGTCCCGGCCTGCGGCGAGGTGGATACGATCAGCGGGTAATCACACCGCAGGTTTGGATGACATGACTCACCCTCAACTGGCCGATCTCCTGGCCCATGTACGCGAGCACTCGCCCTTCTACCGCGACCTCTACGCCGGACTGCCCGACGACGTCGCCGACCTGTCAGCGCTGCCGCTGATCGACCACAGCGCCTACTGGGGCGCCCACGGCATCGAGAGCAGCGATCTGCTCACCGGCCCGCACCAGGACGGCATCGTCTTCAAGACCGGCGGCACCACCGGCGCACCGCGCGTCTCGGTCTACACCCGCGACGAGTGGCATGCGATGGCCCGGCGCTTCGCCGACGGGCTGCCCGCCGCCGGGGTGCGCGCGGGCGACCGGGTGGCCAATCTGTTCTACGCCGGGGAGCTGTACTCCAGCTTCGTCTTCACCCTCAACGCCTTCCAGGAGTCGCCCGTCCCGGTGGTGCAGCTGCCGATCGGCGGCGCGGCGCCGTTGGACTTCACCGTCGAGACCCTGCGCGACTTCCGCGCCACGGTCATCTCCGCGCCGCCGACCTCGCTGTGCCGGCTGGCCCGCCGGGTGGCCGAGACGGTGGGGACGCTGCCGCAGGTCCGGCTGGCGCTGTTCGCCGGGGAGGCCTTCTACGGCGACCAGTTGGCGCTGATGGCCACCGCCTTCCCGAACGCGCTGGTCCGCTCGATCGGCTACGCCAGCGTGGACGCGGGCATCCTGGCCGGGCCGGTGGCGGACGAGCCGGACACCCGGGTGCACGAGGTGTTCACCGCCGACAAGGTGATCGAGCTGCTCGACCCGGAGACCGGCGAGCCGATCACCGAGGAGGGCCGTGCGGGCCGGGTCGTCGCCACCGACCTGGTGCGTCGCCTGATGCCGGTGATCCGCTACCCGGTCGGCGACATCGCCGAGTGGGTCGACTACCCGCGACGCCGCTTCCGGCTGCTCGGCCGTTCCGAGGAGGGGGCCCGGGTCGGTGTGGTCACCGTCTACCTGGAGGACCTGCGGGCCATGGCCGCCCGGGCCGACCGGCGGGGTGCGGTCGGCGACCTCCAGGTCGTGCTCCGGCACCGCGAGGCCAAGGACGAACTGCTCCTGCGCCTGGCCGGCCCGGCCCGGTCGGCCGACTTCGAGCGGGAGTTGCTCGCCGTGCTGGACGAGGCCCGGCCGATGTTCGGCGCGGAGGTCCGGCAGGGGAACATCCACCCGCTCGCCTTCGAGTGGGTCGGCCCGGACGGACTGGACGTCAACCCGCGGACGGGCAAGCTGATCCGGCTCGTCGACCAGCGCGCCAACTGACGTCCCGGCTGCCGGAAAGCCGGCAGGGGCGTGGGAAACCGAAACCCACGCCCCTGCCGGACCGCCAGAGAACCTCAGAGAACGTCAGAAGACGTCAGCTGTTGCGGGACCGCCGGTCCACGACGGCCAGCAGCTTCCCGCTCGCCGCCGTCTGCGCGAAGTCCGCGGCCGGTACCCGCTCCACGCGCAGCTCCACCAGCCGGTCCAGCTCCACCGCCGCCGCGAGGTCCGGGTACCCGTCCAGGAACTCCCGGGTGCCCGGCGCGTCCTGCGGCCGGCCCTCCAGCCGGACGGTCAGGCTCTCGTTGGCGTCGTCGTCCTCGTCCAGCAGGATCTGCAGCGCGCCGTGGTGGTCCAGCCGCTCCTCCGCGACCTCCACGAACCGCCGGTAGTTGAGGAAGTAGCTGCCGCTGCGGAAGATGTCGCCGAAGCGCCCCAGCAGTTCGAAGCGCGGGGTGCGCCGACCGCACGGGCAGTCCTCGGTCAGCCAGCGCCCGAGGTCGCCGATCTCGTACCGGTCCAGCCGCTGTCCGCGCCGGGTGTGCGCGGTGAACACCAGCCGCCCGGCCTCACCCGCCGGCGCGGGCCGGTCCGCCTCGCGGTCGAGGATCTCCAGCGTGTGCAGCCCGCTGAACAGGTGGTACACCCGGTCCGGGGCGTGCGGGCACTGGTAGCCGAGCGGGCCGGCGTCCACGCTGCCGTACGCGCCGGCGCGGACCAGCTCGACCCCGAACTCCTCGCGCAGCCACTCGCGCTGGCGGGCCGGGAAGTGCTCGCCGCCGTAGAACAGCTTGCGCACACCGCGGTACTCGCGCAGCAGGTCCGCGCCCTCGGTGAAGACCCGCAGCAGGTAACTCGGCATGCCGAACAGGGTGTTGACCTGGTGGTCGACCACCGACCGGGCGACCGCCGCGTGGTCGTCCTGCGCCATCATCGGGTACTGGACCGCCCCGAGCGTCTCCAGCACCGAGTAGAAGCTGGAGAACCCGCCGTACAGCTGCCCGCCGAAGAAGAGGTTCATCGACCGGTCGGTCCGCGGGTCGAACCCGGCCGCGAGCAGGCCCTCCGCGCCGGAGCGCATGTGCTCGTGGTAGTCGTCCCAGCTGAACGCGGAGAGCTTGGGGGCGCCGGAGCTGCCGCCGCTGCGGAAGAAGACCTCCGCACGGCTGAGGTCGGTCTGCAGCCGCTCGAACTCGGTCTTGACGGTCACCGCGACCGCCGGGGGCGCGAGTTCACGCGCACCGACCAGGTCGTCCAGGCAGGCGTCGCCGCTGAACCGTCCGTCCAGCTGGACGTCCACCCGGCGGCTGTAGCGCTGCAGCGCGTACACGCCGTCGTGCGGCTCGCCGTCGTAGCTGCCGAGCATTCCGCCGGGCACCGTCACCCGCAGGACTCCCGCCGCCAGCACGGCACCGGCCAGCTCCGCGGTGTCGGTGCGGCTCGCACCGATCCCGGCGGTCTGCAGGTAGCGGCGCATCGGGCGCAGCACCTCGGCGATCCGCTTGCGCGGCAGCGGCTTGACCCAGACCGTGCGGTGCAGCGGCGAGGCGCGCAGCGCGCTGCGGGTGTCGGCGAGCACGTGCCAGCTCGCGTCGGGGGCGGCGTGCACCTTGGTGAGCCCGAGGTGCTCCTCCAGCCGGGCCACCAGGACGGTGTTGGTGATCTCGGCGCTCTCCAGCGGGTCCCGGTCGTGCGGTGCGGGTGCGCGGGCGGCGAGCACGGCGGCGAACCGCTCGGCGAAGGCGAAGAGCTCGTCCTCGTCCTCGGTGTCCAGGTACACCACCTGCGGGCTGGCGCAGGCCTGCTGTTCGAGCCGGCAGATGTCGTCGGCGATGCCGTCCAGCGTCTCGGGGGCGGACCAGGCGTCGGCCGTCAGATAGGCGAAGGAGAGCTTCGGACCCCAGTCGACCAGTCGGCAGCCGGCGGGTATCAGCGCGGAGATCGAGGCGATCGCCTCCTCGCCGCCCCACGCGGCGACGGCGTCGGCGGCCGCGCACAGCCGCTGGAGCCAGTCGGTGCGCGAGGAGGGGAAGCCGAGCACCACGATCTGCCGGGCGATCGCCCCGGTCTCTTCGAACTCGGCCACGGCGGCGAGCAGTTCGTGGGTGAACCGCTCCCGGCCGCTGGTCTTGACGATGTTGAGGTTGCCCGCGAGCAGGCCCTCGATCACGGTGAAGGCCCCGGCGGCGGGTGCGTTGCCCGGTGCGATGTGCACCAGCAGGCCGACCGGCAGCCAGCCCTCGAAGATCTCCCGGCGGAAGTCGAAGCGCGCCAGCCGCCCGGGGTCGGAGCCGCCGAGCTCGCGGGTCAGCTTGGCCTCCAGCGCCTCCCGGGACAGGGCCTCGATCAGGTCGCGCATCGTCCGCGAGGTCTCGTCCTCGGGCACGCCCGCCTCGCGCAGCAGACCCGCCAGCCGGACGGAGTGCTCGCTCGCCGGGTCGGCCAGCGCGACGGCCAGGCGGTCGCAGGCGGCGAGCACGGTGATCGGGCTGAGCCGCTCGGCCAGTGCGCCGGCGGCGTACTCGTCGAGGCGCTCCAGGCGGGCCGCCGCCTCCGCGTCGTCCACCCACGCGCCCTGCCAGTAGTGCTGAGTCACTTCTTCCCCTCGGTCTTGAGCAGTTCGGCGGCGGCGACGGCGCAGCTGCGGTTGCGGCTGAGCCCGGCCCGCCCGAGCACCTCGAACCAGGGCGTGGCCAGGCCGCAGCCGCACTCCTCCGGCGCGTGCTGGGTGACCAGGTCGCCCATCAGCACGGACTGGGCCGGCACCGAGGTGATGTACGGCGAGATGAACTGGGGGTAGCCGCTCTCGCCGTACGGCAGCGGCTGAAGCGTGCGCACGTCGCGGACCAGCAGACGGGCCCAGACCGGGACGTGCAGACGGTGGTTGGGGCACTCCATGTGCAGGACGGAGTGCTCCACCGCGCCGTAGCCGTCACGGATCCGCTCGTCCGGGATGCCGAGCTGCTCGTGGATGCGCCGGTACAGCTCCGGCTTGGCGACCTGCTTGTCCGCTTCGCCCTTCCAGCCGCCGCCGAAGGCCACCAGCGACTCCGGGTTCAACTGGATCGGCGGCAGGCCGAGTTCGCGCATCCGGTCCAGCGTGAAGGAGAGGAAGGCGGGGAAGCCGAGGATCCGGACCGGCGCACCCTCCTCGGCGAAGCGGATCAGCGCGCGGACGCAGCCGAACGGGTCGAACTCGTGGCCGCTGCCGGTGTGCTTGAGCGCGTACTCGACCGAGCGGACGGGGGCGAAGTGGCACAGGTACTCGTCGGTGAACGAGGTGCCGAGGTTCAGGCCCGGCCGGGGCTGGTAGTTGGAGAGCAGGTAGTTGACCGGCTCGTCGTCCTCGGACGTGATCCAGCCGTAGTGGTCGAAGACCCGGGCGACCATCCGCTGGCCGTTGCGCAGGGTGAAGTCGTCGAAGGCCATCTGCGACTTCTGGCCGGTCGTGCCGGAGGAGGTCAGGGTCAGCAGCGTGTCCTCGCGCGGCAGCGACAGCACCTCGTGCAGCTTGAAGAAGTTGGCGTGCACGAACGGGAGCCGGTGGAGGTCCTCGACGGACTCCAGGGTGTGCCCCTCGGCCGCCCACAGCCGGCCGAAGTAGGGCGAGCGCTCGGCGTGCCAGGCGTTGATCTCGTTCATCGCCGCCGTGAACAGGGCGTCCACGTCGTCCCCGACCCGGTACGGCTCGGCCAGGTCGGCCAACTGCTGCACGTGGGCGAGTGCTTCGGGGTCCGGTACCGAGACCGGTTGGAGGTACTTGTTCATTGGAATATCCCGTGGGTGTCGAGGTGCTGCTGCTTCCACAGCTCGATGTACTGCTCGGTGAACGGCTGGAACGCGGCGTCGATGGCCAGGCCCCGGAAGTCCAGCGGCTGCAGGATCCGGGCCAGCACCACGTAGTCGCGGAAGCCCTCGCCCTCCCGGCGCATCGCCGGGTAGGCCGCCACCGGCAGGAAGCCGTGCCCGAGCAGCCGGCGCAGCGAGTGGTAGCTGTCCAGCGGCACCAGGGCCTCGATGTACCGGGCGCCGTGCGCGGCCAGCCGGTCGGTGACGGTGTCGAGCTCCTCGCCGATCTCCGCGAGCTCGATGCCGATCAGCGTGCAGTACCCGTCGGCGGGGCTGAGGTGCGCGTACACCTCGTAGGCGCCGTCGGCGGCGGAGAGCATGACGTTCGGCTCGTGGAACGGGTAGAAGGACTCCCCCAGCCCGCCGAACCGGCGGCTCACGAAGGCCGGCGCGTCGATGAACTCCAGCTCCCGGACGACGCTCCCGCCCTTGCGCGGCCTGGGCAGCGGCTCGTCCACGAGCTCCGGTGGCTGCGCGGGCCCCGGCACGTCCGCCAGCGCCCGGACCAGCCCGCCGAGCGCGGCCGGGACCTTGTGCACCGGAAGGCGCCGCTCCAGCACGCCCGCGCGGTGCTTGGCCAGCAGCACCATGGTCTCGTGCCAGGCGGCCTTGCGCAGGTTCGGCAGCACGCCGAGCGCGCGGAAGCCGGACTTCAGGCAGATGCGCTGCGGGGCGGTGGTGTCGGTCCGGGCGGTCGCGTACACGGAGTCGACCGGGTGGTCGCCGGTCAGCAGTTGGTCGGCGAGCTGCTGCACGGCGAGGTTGGCCGCGCCGAGCCCGCGGGCGTCGGGATGGATCACCAGACCCTGCAGCTTGCCGATCCGCGCGGTCGGGTCGACCGTGCCGAGGATGGACCCGAACAGCCGGTCGCCGCCGGGCTCCCGGGCCACCAGCCAGGTGGTGTCCGGGGCCGTGATCTCACGGGCCATCACCTCGGGGTCGGTGCCGAGCGGCAGCGCGTAGCTCCGCCCATACACCTGGCGATAGAGCGTCAAGAGACCGTCCACGTCATCAAGACGGGCCGGTATGAATTCGAGGGCCAAGTCGCCTCTCCCAAAAGGCGGCGCGAACACGGTTCATCGCGCGCGCACCACGAAAGAAACTTAAGTCGCAAGTAGGCGTGCCCGGTCGGAGCAGCCACGTTGCCGCTCCACCACAGTAACGCCACGCATCGGCGCACCAGGCCGCCATGGTGCTAAAAGGCCGTCAGAAGGCGCGGATGCGACGAGAATCACAGGCCCCCGAAATATGGTTGAAATTGAACCGATGAACTTCCGCTGAACGTTGTCCGGTCATTCGTCGACCGATCGTCACGGATTGGCCCAGCTGTTGTGGGCCGCCCGGTGATGCTTCTCGACGACCTGCGCGCGCCGGGCGCGGGGACCGTGTGCGCACGGGCTCTTGCCGTGCTGCGGGTGCTCCCGTGCGCGGGGAGGGTGGCGCCCCTCGGCGGTGTGCGGCGGGAGAGGGTCGGCCGTGTCGGGCGTCGGGCCCGGCGCCGGGCCGGTCCCGGGTCCGGGGGTCCGGGTCCGGTTCGGTGGTGTTGTGGTGTTTCGGTGCTGTAGGGAGTGCTGTGTCCGGATCATCGTTGTGGAGCCGGCCGCTCGTGGAGCTGTTCGACGAGCAGGCCCGGCGGCGTCCGGGGAACGTGGCGATCGACGCCGAGGGGCGGCGGCTGACCTATGCCGAGCTCGCCGGTGGCGCGCAGCGGTGTGCGCGCGGTCTGCGGCGGCGGGGGGTGGTGCCCGGGGCGGTGGTCGGCGTGGCCGGCCCGCGCGGCGCGGACGCCGTTCTGGCGATCCTGGGGGTGGTCCACGCGGGGGCGACGTACCTGCCGGTGGACGGGGTGCTCCCGCCGGCCCGGGTGCGGGCGATGCTGCGGCTCGCCGGGGCGGGGCTGGTCGTCCGGCTGCCCGGTGCCGACGTGCCGGTGGACGGCGGGGCCGACGTCGTGGACCTCGCGGACGTCCTGGCGGACGGCGGCGCCGGCTCCGGGGAGCCGGAGCTGCCGGAGCTGCCGGGTGCGGGCGACGCCGCGGCGACGCCCGCCTACGTGATGTTCACCTCAGGGTCGACCGGGGAGCCGAAGGCGATTCCCGCACCCCAGCGGGGAGTCGCGCGGATCGCGCTGGACAACGGGTTCATGGACGTACGGCCCGACGACCGGGTCCTGCACGCCGCGTCGCTGTCGTTCGACGCGTCCACCCTGGAGATCTGGGCGACGCTGCTCAACGGCGCGTGCCTGGTGCCGGTCGAGCAGCAGGTCCTGCTGGCCCCCCACGAGCTGCACCGACGCATCGAGCGCGAGCGCGTGAGCGTCATGTGGCTGACCGCGAGCATCTTCCACCACGTCGCGAGGGAGCGTCCGCAGACCTTCACCGGCCTGCGGTACGTCCTGGCCGGCGGGGAGACGATGCGCCCCGACGCGGCACGGCGCGTGCTGGCACACGGGCGGCCGCTGCACCTGCTCAACTGCTACGGCCCCACCGAGACCACGGTCTTCAGCCTCACCCACGAGATCCGGGACCTCGACCCGCGGGCCACCACCGTGCCGATCGGCCGCCCCGTCGCCGACACCGTCTGCCATGTGCTCCGCGAGGACGGCACGCCCGCCGGGCCGGGTGAGGAGGGCGAACTCTACGTCGGGGGCGGCGGCGTCGCCCCCGGCTACCTGGGCAACCCGCGGGAGAGCGCCGAACGCTTCCGCGTCGCCGTGGACGGCGGGGCCGACGGGGAGGGTAGCGACGGCGGGCGCCAACTCCTGTACCGCACCGGCGACTTCGTGCGCTGCAGACCCGACGGGCTGTTCGAGTTCCGCGGGCGGCGCGACGACCAGGTCAAGGTGCGCGGCTTCCGGATCGAGCCGGAGGAGATCCGCGCGGCCCTGGTCGACCACCCCGGCGTCGCCGACGCCGTCGTGCTGGCCCACGAGGACGACACCAGCAGGTACCTGGCCGCCCACGCGGCCGGCCGGGACCCGGACGCGCCGCCCACCGAGGCGCAGCTGCGAGCGCACCTGGCCGAGCGGCTTCCCGCCTACATGGTCCCGGCCGTGATCACCGTGCTGGACCGGCTCCCGCTCCTGGCCAGCGGCAAGGTCGACCGTGCCGCTCTCCTCGCCGCGCGGCCCCGGCCGGACACGCCGACCGCGCCGATCGCGCCGGACACCCCGGATACGCCGGACACCACGGACATACCGAACTCACCGGACACCCCGGACGACGGCGCCCGGCCGCAATCGACCCGCCAGGCGGTGGCCCAGGCATGGGCCGCCGCACTGCCCGGAACGGCCGCGGGCGCCGGGAGCTTCACCGACTGCGGCGGCAGCTCGCTCCATGCGGCCCAGCTGGTCATCCGCCTGCAGCGCCGCCTGCGGATCGGCAGCGCACACGGCTACCGGCTGGTCACGGCCCTGCTCGCCGAGCCGACGATGGCCGCGTTCACCGCCGCGGTCGAGCGCATAGTCGCCGGGCCGGCGCAGACCGCCGCGACCGCCGACAGGTGGCGCAGGGACCTGGCCTGGGACGCGCCACCCGTCCTCGCCGAACCTCCCGTCCCGCGCTGGCGGGCCCCGCGCAGCATCCTGCTCACCGGCGGCACCGGATTCCTGGGCGCACGCCTGCTCGACGAGCTGCTGACCAGGACCGACGCCGACGTCCACGTCCTGGTCCGTGCGCGCGACACCGGCCACGCCCGCGATCGCCTCGCCCGGGTACGGGCCCGCTACGCCATCGCCGGCGCCCTGCCCGACGACCGCGTCCACCCCCTGCCGGGAGACCTGGCCCTCCCCCGCCTCGGCCTCGCCGACGCCGACTGGGAGCACCAGGCCGCCACCGCCGACGCCGTCCACCACTGCGGCGCCCACGTCAACTTCCTCTACCCCTACGAGCAGCTGCGCGCGCCGAACGTCGACGGCACCCGCGAGATCATCGCCCTCGCGGCGCGCCGCGCGATCCCGGTGCACTACGTCTCCACCGTGGGCGTGGCCGGGGGCATCGACGCCCTGGGGGTGCGCCACCTCGGCGAGGACACCCCGGTCGACCACGTCGAGCTGCTGTCGACGGGGTACTGGGAGAGCAAGTGGGTCGCCGAGCAGCTGATCCGCGACGCCGCGGCCCGGGGGCTTCCGGCCGCGATCTACCGCCCGTACGACATCTGCGGGGACACCGTCACCCACACCTGGGACCCCGCCGCGGCGATCTCCCAGTTCTTCAGGATCATCGTCGAACTGGGCCTGGCCCCCGACTCGAACCCGCCGCTGAACCTCGTACCGTCCGACTTCGTCGCCCGGGCCGTCGCCCACCTGAGCCTCACCCAGCCCGCCCGCGGCCGGACCTTCCACGTCGTCAACCCCCGCGCGGGCCTGCTCGACGCCCTCCTGGACCGGCTCCGCGCCCACGGCTACCCGGTGCGCGCCGTCCCCTACCGCGAGTGGTCCCGGACGATGGCCCGGCACCTGGCCGACCATCCCGACCACCCGTTCGGCCCGTTCGAGCCGCTGTTCACCAATCCGGCCGCGACCCGCGACATCACGGTGGCCGAGCTGTCCGCGCACTTCCCCCGGATGGACCACAGCAGGACCGACGCCGGCCTGGCCGGGTCGGGGATCAGCTGCCCGCCCGTCGACCGGGTCCTCCTGGACAACATGATCCACTCCTTCCGCCGCACCGGGTACTTCCCTGCGCCGGCCGCCCCCGGCCCGACGGCCCCGCAGTAGGCCCGCGCGCCCGCCGCCCCGACGATCGCTTGAGGCGGCGGGCGGTGGGGCGGCCGTCAGTCGGTGCCGCCGGCGGGCAGGAGCAGGAGCTTCCCGTGGGCGTGCCCGGTCAGGCTGATCTCAAGGGCCTTGCGCCAGTCCGCGAGGGGGAAGGTTCCGGCGACCGGCACGGAGAACCTGCCCTCCGCGGCCAGCTGTACGAACTCGGGGAAGGCGCCGAAGAGTTCGTTGTCGGTCCGCTTCGCGGGGTCTTCGTGAAAGGTGTCGCGCACCCCGAGTTCCGGCGCTGCGGCCAGGTCGGAGCAGGTCAGCACACGCCGGGGATCGCCACCGACGACCTGCACGAGTTCGGGCAGGGCGCCGCTCGGCGGCGCGGTGTCGAAGGCGAGGTCGACCCGGCCGACGCCGAGGGCCTCGACCCGTTCGGTCAGGCCTTCGCCGTAGCCGACCACCGCGGCCCCCAGGTCGCGCAACCGCTCGGCGTGGGTCTGTCCGGCGGTCGCGATCACCCGCGCCCCGCGGACGAGGGCGATCTGCACGGCCGCGTAGCCGATGGTGGTTCCGGCGCCGTTGACCAGGACCGTGCGGTCCGCGATCGAGCCGAGTCGCGCGAGGTGCCAGGATGCGGTGCTCAGCGCCATCGGGAGCGCGGCGGCCCGGGTGAGGTCCAGGCCCTCGGGCACCGCGAACCAGTGGTCCAGCACGGCGCGGTCCGCCGCGCCGGCGCTCGGCTGGCGGGCGAAGTCCGCGGTGCCGAACACCCGGTCGCCGACGGCCACGTCCGTGACGCCCGCGCCGACGGCCTCGACGATGCCCGAGACGTCGCAGCCGATGCCGCGCGGCAGGGTCCCGGGGAAGAGCCCGCGGCACAGCGCCCAGTCGGCCGGGGCCAGTCCGCACGCGTGCACGGCGACCCGGATGCGGCCGGGCCCCGGTTCGGGCACGGGAGCGGTCTCCAGGCGCAGGACGTCGGCGGGCTCGCCGTTCTCGTGGAAACGCACCGTGCGCATGGTGCCCGGCGCGGAAGCGGGTTCGGACATGAGGTCCCCTCCAAGGTTAAGCGGAACGCGTTCCGTTTGACTCGGGCTTAGACTACCCCGACGACCGACTCAAATGGAACGTGATCCGTTTAGACATGACCGCCGAACCGTCCCCGGAAGCCCACCAGCCGCTGCGCGCCGACGCCGCGCGCAACCGCGAGACCGTGCTCGCGGCGGCCACCCGCGCCTTCGCCACCTCCGACACCGAGCCGTCGATGCGCGCGATCGCCCGACAGGCGGGCGTCGGCGTCGCCACCGTCTTCCGCCACTTCCCGACCCGGGAAGCCCTCGTCGACGCCGTCTACCAGGACCAGGTCGTCCGACTGACCGCCGGGGCGAGCGAGTTGCTCGCCGACCACCCGCCCGCGCAGGCGCTGCGCCTGTGGATGGACCTGTTCGCGGAATGGCAGGCCACCAAGCACGGCATGACCGACACCCTGCTCGCCATGATCGATTCCGGCGAGATCTCCCTCGCCCACACCCGACAGGAGCTCCTGTCGGCCATCACCACGATCCTCGACGCCGGCGCCACCACCGGGGACATCCGCCCCGACGCCCGCGCCGACGACGTCTCCGCCGGCATCCTCGGCATGCTCGCCGTCGCCGCCAGGTCCGGAGAACCCGCACAGGCCCAGCGCCTGCTCGACCTGCTCATGGACGGCCTCAGACCACACTGAGCCCGGGAGCACGAGAGGGGCAGCCGCAGGCGGGTGGCGAAGGCCCGGCCGACGCCGGGGGAGCGAAAAGGCTGGTAGGTGGGGTCGACGGACCCGGGTAACGTTCCGTAGATCACTTCACATCGTTGACCGGAGACCCTGACCATGAGCAAGAACATCAACAACCCCGTGGGCATGGGTGGCGGCCAGCGCAAGAGGCTGTCCCGCACCGAACGGCAGAACAACGGTCCGCACCGCAACCTCGACCGCCAGGGTGCGGCCGACCAGAAGGCGGAGCTGGTGCGAAAGATGCGCGACAAGGCGGGCACGGCCGAAGACGCCGCGCAGACGGGCGACGACACCGCACAGAACTGACGCACCGCCGCCGCAGGGGGCACGCGGCAGGGCCCGGACCGCGACGCGCGGTCCGGGCCGACGACAGCCGGGCCCACCTCTTCCGCGAATCCCGGGATCACCACGCGGATGGGAATGTACGGTTCAACCGCCGTGTTCCGCCCGTCGATACGCGCGAGTACGGTTCGCGGTGTCGAGACGGACCGGAAGAAGAGGAACGGGGGCATCAGGTGGGGCGGGAGAAGGCTCTTGTGCTCGGGGGCGGCGGCGTGGCCGGGATCGCCTGGACGTTCGGCGTGCTCGCCGGGCTGGCGGACGGCCCCTCAGGCGTCGACGTCAGGACGCCGGACGTGGTGATCGGCACGTCGGCGGGCTCGGTGGTGGCGGCGCAGCTGCGGCCCGAGGTGTCGCTGCTGGAGCGCTACGAGCACCAGATCAAGCCGCGGCCGGACGGCGCCGAGACGGAGCTGACGCCCGTCGGGATCGACCTTCAGGACCTGTGGCTGCAGCTCACCGAGGCGCGGACCGGCACCGACGATCCGCGGGAGCAGCGGCGTCGGGTCGGCGCGCTGGCGCTGGCGGCGTCGACCGTGGACGAGGCCGCGCGGCGGGCGTCGGTGGCGGCCCGGCTGGCGCTGTCCTCCTGGCCGGAGGGCGATGTGCGGATCACCGTGGTGGACGCCCGCACCGGCGAGGACGTGGTGTTCACCCGCCAGTCGGGCGTCGACCTCCTCGACGCGGTCACGGCCAGTTGCGCGGTGCCCGGTGTCTGGCCGCCCGTCACGATCGGGGACCGCCGGTACGTGGACGGCGGCGTGCGCACCATGGTGAACGCCGACCTCGCCACGGGCTTCGACCGGGTGCTGATCCTCGCCCCGCTCGCCACGCCCGACCTCGACCAGGAGGTGGCCGAACTGGCACTGCACTCCCGGGTCGTGGTCATCACCGCCGGCGAAGCCGCCCAGGCCGCCTTCGGCACGAACCCGCTGGACCCGAGCACCCGCGCCCCCGCAGGCCTCGCCGGCTTCGCCCAGGGGCAGGAGAACGCCGAGGCCGTACGCGCCCTGTGGACCGAGTAGCGGTCTGCACGGTCACCGAACCACTGTTCCGACCCCCGACCCCCGGCCACCGGCTCGGGCACGCCGTCCCCGGCGGTCACCAGAAGCGGGCGAGGGCGCTGTCCTTGAACGGCTGGGGCGAGACGCTGAGGTCTCCGGAGAAGGGGTGGTCGAGGACGATGACGAGGAGCAGGCTGAAGCCGATCAGGGTGGCGACGGTGCCGACGAACAGGAGCCGGGCGGGCCGGGCGCGTACTCCGTAGAGGAAGGTCAGCATGGTGATCACGGCGGCGCCGCCGAAGACGAGGACCTGCAGCAGCGCGGGCAGGCTTCCGTGGCTGTCGGCGATGCGGGTGCGGCGCAGGGCCGCGACCTCGTTGAGGCTGTCCAGGGCCTTGGTGTAGAAGGCCTGCTCGGACGTGGTCCGGGGTTCGTAGTCGGTGAGGGCCCGGTACAAGCCGTCGACCGCGCGGGTGGTCACCGCCGAGTCCCCCTTTCCCGTCCGCATCAGGGGCCACTGGTCCTCGACGACGGCGTGGACGTAGTCGTGGACGGCGGTGTCCACGGCCTGGCGGGTGACGGGCGGGAAGGCCTGCGCGTCGCGGGCGATCTGGGAGACGGCGCTGGCCTCGCCGGCCACGACGTGCCCGGCGTCGTGCAGCTCGGTCCACAGGTTGACCACGACGAACGCCAGGATGATGCCGTAGATCGCGCCGAACACGCCCAGCAGTACCCCGACCATCTCGTTGTACCCGCCGTCCGCCAGCCGCGGGAACCAGCGCACCGCCAGCACGCTGCCGGCCAGCGCGGCCAGCAGGAACCCGCCGACCACCAGCGCGGTCAGCGGCACGGTCGGGACGTGGTTGAGCAGCCACAGGTCCAACGCGTCTGAACTCCTTGCGGGCCGGGGCCCCTGATGGGCTTTCGCCGCCATCATCATCCGAGCCGCCTCGCTTGACTACTTTTCGTACATCTGCGCTTGCGATGCGTCATCATCTGGACGGGCCCACGCCGCCGGGGACGTGTCGTGGGACCGCCCGGCCGGTGTGGTCCGGCCGGGCGGCCTTCCTTGTCGGACCGTACGTGGTGCCCCGGGGTGAGGGCCGGTCAGCCGGTCACCAGTCGTGGTCGTCCTGGGTGGCGGTGTAGCCGTTGAAGCGCAGGTCCTTGGCGACGCCGCTGGTGGCGGGCGGGTTGGGGCCGGTGTAGGAGGGGCAGGTGGCGACGCCGTGGGCGTCGGTGGTGGCGGTGCACAGGACGGTGCCGTGGCCGGTGCTGCCGCTGGTGAAGACGAGGGTGGCCCGTCGGCGGTTGAAGGCGGTGTCGGTCGCGGTCAGCGCGGTCGCGGTCGGGGCCGGGGTGACCGCCACGCCTTCCGGCCCGGTGCCGACGGGGATGGTGGCGGTCACGGTGTTGGTCGCCGTATCGATGACCGTCACGCTGTTCGCGAACGTGTTGCGCCGGACCCGGCACGGTCGCCGAGTTCCCCGGAGCCGATCCGCCGGCCGTCGCACGAGCCGAGGTTTGAGTACGCGTACTCATGCGGCACCCGGAGGCACCGGTGGAAGATCATCAAGGCCGCACCGCGCGGCCGCCGCCAGGCCTGCCCACGCCGACTAAGGCGCTTCCGCCTCGGCCGGCACCCGACCGTCATTCCCCGGGGGACCTTTCTTGCGCTCCGCAACCGCACTCCGCACCGCCGCCGTTCCGGCCGCCGTCGCACTCGCCCTCGTCCTGACGGGCTGCGGCCCCGACAACAGCGACGGCCCGGCCGGCGCGGCCACCACCACCGCGGCCCCGGCCACCGCGCCGCCGTCGACGGCCGGCAGCGCGCTGCCCGGCATCACCGCCGCACCGACCACCGCCACCCCCACGGCCCCCAGCCGCTTCGCCGACGCGCTCGCGCCGACCGCCACCGCGAAGGGCACCTTCGCCGACCACGAGAAGGGCGACATCTCCCTCACCATCGGCCCCGTCAAGGTGGTCAAGGGCGACATCGCCGACCTCGCCAAGTTCCTCAAGCCCGAGGACATGGCCGGCAAGACCCCGTACTACGTGCACGTCACCTACACCCACACCGGCGGCAACGGCATCTTCGAGCCCTACTTCAACCTCCGCCTGCACGCCATGACCGGCGACACCACCCAGGCCCGCAAGGTCGACCTGCTCAGCGCCTTCCCCACCTGCGAGAGCGACGTCCCCCAGGGCGGCAAGGACTTCGTCAAGGGCCAGAGCGACCACGAGTGCGCCGTCTACCTCGCCCCCTCCGACAAGCCCGTCCAGTACGTCGCGTGGCTCGACAAGGACGACAAGCCGCTCGCCTGGAAGGCCGGCTGACGCCGGACCGGCCCGGACCGGCCCGCACCCTCAACTCGCGGTCAGGAGAACGTCATGGCCCGTCCTGCGGGGGGACGCCACGCGGGAGTTCCCGCGCGGGGCCGGTCTCGATGCCGCCGCCACCGTCCACCGCCACCCCCGTGAGCAGCGCCTGGCGGCGGCGTTCACGGGGTGAGGTCCCGTACTGGGCCCTGTACGCGCGGCTGAACTCGGACGCGCGCGGGATGCCGCAGGCGGCCGCGACGGCGTGGACCGGGGTGTCCCGCAGGGCCGGGTCGGCCAGGTCGCGATGGGCCCTGGCCAGGCGCTGGCGGCGGATCGAGGCGGCGACGGTCTCGCCGCCGGAGTGCCGGGTGAACAGGCGGTGCAGCTGGCTGACGGAGACGTGGTGCGCGGCGGCGATCACCGGTGGGGTCAGTTCGGGGTCGTGGAGGTTGCGCCGGACGAACTCCCGGACGGTCTCCACCAGGGCCCGCTGCCGGGACTCCTCGGGCAGCGTGTGTTCGGCTTCGAGTTCCCCGGCGATCCAGGCCGCCGTCAGGTCCGTCACCACCGTCCCCAACCGCGCTGCCTCCGCCGGCCGCAGCGCGCCCCCCTGGCGGTCCAGCCCGACCAGGAACTGCCCGAGCAGCGCCCCCGCACCCGCCCGCGCGGAGAGCCTTCGCCCCAGCAGGCCGCGCACCAGACGAGGGGGCACCGGCAGTGACGACTGGGACAGGTTGATGCCCACACCCGTGACTCGCTGAACCTCCCCGTCGGGGTGCCGGTCCCCGACCATCCGCACGTCGTGCGCAGTGGAGGTGTCGATGAGGGCGAGGTCCCCGACACCGAACGTCGCCACCTGGTCCCGGCCGCGTCTGAGTCCGTGTGTTCCGGAGGTCAGCAGCGTCAGGTAGTACTGCTCCCGGTCCGAGCGCCGGATCATCCGCTCCGTACTCAGGAACCGCGCCGACGGGAACGACGACCCCACCAGCGCGACCGGCCCCAGCTCCACGCACCGCAGGTCCGCCTCGAAGCTGTCGGCGTGAGCACTGGTCATCTCGCACTCCCGCGCCTTCCCCAACTCATGCCGCCAGCGCTCGAATCGGTCCTTCGCAGACAGACCCTTGTCCCACGGTTCCCCCCGAACCACCATCTCCGACTTCGTCCTCCCCGGAAACGACCCGCACCCGACTGGCCGGGCTCCCCCGCCGACATCATTCGCTCCCCGAGGAGCGCGGAAACCATGGGCGAGGCGGTTTGTGCGGGTGCGCAGGAGACAGGAGACAGGAGACAGGAGACAGGAGAGGCAAGCGAATCGTTGCCGGAGCAGCCGGCCGCTTCGACGTCCGGACGGATCGGATGGATTGGACGGATCGGACGTCAGACGGCCGGGCACTCCGCACGAACACGGCCGCCGGGCTCTGTCCAAGCCCGGCGGCGAGTAGTGGCGGAGCGAGGTGGGCGCCCGGGAACCCCGGGCGCCCCTCGATCGGGACGGTCAGCCGGTGGTGGTGGCCGTGATGGCCGTCACCCCGGTGGCGCCGCCGGGGATCTCGCGCCACGGTGTCCACGTGCCGGCGTTGTAGTCGGCGTCGCGGCTGTAGACCTTGTTGTCCTCGTTGACGGCGACGACGTGGACGACGTTGCCCTCGGCGCTGCTGCTGATCGCCTTCAGGCGGTTGTCGCTGACCTTCTGCCACTGCGGGTCCCAGTAGCCGAGGTCGTAGTGGCCGTAGGTGGTGAACAGGTCGCCGAGGCCGCCGATGATCTGCAGGTCGACGGTGTTGCCGCGGGCGGCGGCGGTGATGCCCTTGACACCGACGGCGCCGCCGGGGATCTCGATCCACTGGGTCCAGCTGCCGTTGGCCGGCTTGTCGCGGGTGTAGACCCTGCCGTCGGTGCCGACGGAGTACAGGTGGACCGTGTTGTCGGGAGTGGTGGCGCTGCTGAGGTGGTCCGCGGTGTTGTCGCCGAGCTTCACCCAGCCGCTCCAGCTGCCGGTTCCGTTTCCGTAGTCGCCGGTGGCGTCCCACACCGTCTTGTCCGAGCCGATGATCTGGAGGCTGACGGTGTTGCCACGGGCGGTCGCGGTGATGCCCTGGACGCCGGCGGCGCCGCCGGGGACCTCGCGCCACGGGGTCCATGCGCCGCCGACCTTGCCGTCCTTGGTGTAGACCCGTCCGGCTCCGGCCACGAAGACGTGCACGGTGTCGCCGATCGTGACACTGTCCACCGCGGTCAGCGCACTGCTGTCGATCGGCGACCACGAGCCGAGCCAGCTGTTCGTCCTGCGGTCGACGGCGGTGTCCCACAGCCCGGTGTTGCCGCCGACGATCTGGACGTGCAGGCCTGCCTTGACCTCCGCCGTACGGTAGCTCAGCACCTTGACCCAGGGCCCGAGGTCGTCCACGCGGGTGGCGTTGGCGCCGGTGCGGGTCTCGGTCGAGGGGGTGTCCAGGCAGCCGCCCTGCCAGGAGCGGGTGGCGATGGCGGCGAGCTCCGTGCTGCCGTTCGTGCCGCGCAGGGTGGGGGCGCCGGCGTCGCCCTGGCAGAGCGCGGCCTGGCCCGCGGCGGGCGCGGTGTCGACGGCGGTCGCCGTGACCGCGCCGACGGTGTGGGTGGTGGTGTGCAGCTTCGTGGGCACCCAGTCGGTGGCGGTGCGGCCGTAGCCCGGGATGCGCAGGGTCTCTCCGGCCGTGGGCGCGGTGCCGGCGATCACGGCCGGGGTGATGCCGTCGACGGGCGTGGCCAGCCGGGCCATCACCAGATCGCGGTCGGTGCGCGGTACCAGCTCGGCCACGTCGACGACGGCGCCGGTGCCGGTGTTGGTGAGGTCGGTGCGGCCGACGGTGGCGGTGGTCCTGTCCTTGGGCGGGCCGGCGGTGACGGTGGACAGGTCGTTCGGGGTGTCGGTGAAGCAGGACGCCGCCGTCATCAGCCAGTACCGGTCCACCAGTGTGCCGGTGCAGGAGCGCTTGCCGTCACCGACGTTGACCTTCGCCGCGAAGGCGAGGGCGGGGTCGGTGGGCTGGGGCGCGGGCGCGGGGGCGGTGGATCCGGTGACACGCAGTTCGAGGACCACCGCCCGGCTGTTCGGGTCGAGCGTCTCGCCGATGCCCTTGTCCCCGCCCGCAGCGACGTCGACCGTCTCGGTGGGCTTGTGGTCCGTCGACAGGCTCGCCCGCACCGAGCGGCCGTACGTGCTGACCCGGTACGCGTTCGGGATCGACAGCGCCAGGTACCCGGAGGCGCCCGGTGCGGCGAAGCAGACCTCGTCGTTCGGGTTCGGCGGCGTGGTGATCGCCCGCACCTTGATCTGGAAGCTCCCGGCCTTGCCGCAGTCGGTCAGCGTGATACCCCCGTCGCCACGGGTCAGGGTGATCCCCCGCGCCGCCAGGATCTGCGCCGAACCGGGGTAGCCGAAGGTCTCCACCGCGGCCGACGGCGCATCCGCCGCCGCGGTCGGCGCGGCACCGGCGGGCGCCGCCGAAGCGGTGCCCCAGCCCGCCACGGTGGACAGGACGAGAGCGGTCGCCACGGCTGTCATGCCGCGATTTCCTGCAAGGTTCTTCATAACTCCTCATCGGTTCGAGAGCGATTCAAGAGCGGTTCGAGAACGGTTCGATAACGGTTCGAGACATCACCAGGAATGAGGTTCTCCGGTACGAGAACCCAAGGAATCGACTTAAGACCCGCCCACGAGTGTGGCCGCATTGACACGGAATTCGTCGCGAGTGGCTCCCGGTGAATTCTGGCAGGGGCACGGCCCGGCTTTTTGTGCACTGCGTCGACAGTCCTGTGCACTGCGTCGACAGTCCGGTGCGCCCCACCGACCCGTGACGGCGGCCGACGGCCGGCGGTCACCGCGCCGCACGGCGCCCCGAGCACGCAATCCGTTCCCGCACCGCACCCCGCCCGGTCGACAGGCAGGGCGCACATCCCCGGCAAGGCGGCTGAAACAGACATTTGCCGCTGCTTTGCCAGCGCTTGATTCGATCGTCGAAGCGGACTCTCATGGAGCTCCACCACTGCGGTGAACGGATGCGTACGGCCAGACCGGAGGAATTCCCGCGGCCGTGTTCCGCGCTGCCCGGAATCAATCCGTCCGATATGGCTACGTCCGATATGGCGCCGTCCGATACCACTTCGTCCGAATTTTGCGAGGAAAACATGAGTTCAGCTTCGACGGGCTTGGAACAGCGGGGAAGGAGGGCCGGGCTGAGGCTGCTGTGCCGTACGGTGCTGCCGGTCGCGCTGCTCGCCTCCACCCTCTCGGTCGCCCCGGCCATGGCGGACGGGACGACGCCCGCGCCGCCGCTGACGGACCGTGGGCGGGTACTACAGGCTTGGAAGGACGGTGGCCCGAGCGTCAAGGCGGCCGCCGAGATCGCCCTGACCGGGTCCGCGGACCAGGTCCGGCTGTTCCTCGGCACGCCGCAGAGCCCGCAGGACGGCGAGCTGGCCAAGGCCGAGGCGAAGGACACCCGGGCGGCCCTCCTGCAGATGGTCACCGCCGGCGGCCCCCGGCTGCGCGCGGCCGCCGAGACGGCGCTCGCCGGCACCGACCAGGGCGTCGCCGCCTTCGCCAAGGACGGCTGGAAGGCCCCGCTGGAGCAGGACCAGCGGGTCCTGGTCTCCCAGATCGCCGAGGCCGCCGGCCCCCGGACCAAGGCCGCCGCCCTCGCGGTGCTGGACAAGCCGGTCACTGACATCCAGGCCTTCCTGGAGCAGAGCCGGTTCTCGCTCCAGGAGTCCGACAACCGGGTCCGGGTCTCGCAACTCCTCGAAACCGGCGGCCCCGCGACCCAGCAGGCCGCCCGGATCGCCCTCGACGGCAGCGCGGAGGAGATCCGCACCTTCCTGGAGACCGGTCAGCCCATCGCCGCAGCCCGGGACCAGGAGCACGCGACCGTCGACCAGTTGGTCCAGCAGGCGCAGCAGGCCGGTGCGGAGGCGTCACGCAAGAAGGACGCCGCCAAGGAGGCCTCCGACCGCGCCGTCGAGGCCGCCGCCCTCGCGAAGAAGGCCACCGACGAGGCCGTCGCCGAGACCCTCGCCGCCAAGGACGACGCCCAGCGGGCGACGGCCGCCGCCAGGCGCGCCGCCGAGGCCACCCAGCGCGCCGCCGACGCGGCCCGGGCCTCGATCGCCGCGGCCCGGGCCGCCGTCCAGGCCGCCAACCGCGCCTCGGTGGCCGCCGGCCGGGCCGCGGCCGCCGCCGCCGGCGCCGCCCAGGCCACCACCCGCGCGCTCGCCTCCGCCGCCGCCGGCAAGGTCGACGAGGGCGCGGCCGCGGCCGCCACCCAGGCCGCCGCCCAGGCGCGCGCCGCCGGCGCCACCGCCGACAACGCCTCCAAGGCCGCGATCGAGGCCCAGTACGCCGCGGAGAAGGCGGCGTCAGCCGTCGCCGACGTGAACGCCACCGCCGACGCGGCGGACCAGGCCGGCAGCTACGCCGACCGGGCCGGGGCCTCGTCCGTCGAGGCCAGGCAGGCCGCGGCCAAGGCCCGCCGCAACGCCGGCGAGGCGACCCGCTCCGCCAACGCCGCCGCCAAGTTCGCCAAGGAGGCCGGCCAGGCCGCCGCCGAGGCCCGGGACGCCGCCAACTCGGCCGCCGACCGCGCCACCAGGGCCGCCGAGTCCGCGCGCAACGCCGCCGCCAACGCGGGCAACGCCACCAACGCGGCCCAGCAGTCCGCCGCCCACGCCGACAGCTCCCGGCAGGCCGCCGACGCCGCCGATGCCGCCGTCACCAAGGCCCGCCAGGTGCACACCCAGGCGCTGGCCGCCGAGACCGAGGAGCAGAACTCCCGCACGGCCGACGGCATCGTCCAGGCCCAGGACCTGAAGGCCGACTACGACGCCGGCCGGCGCGCGGCCGACGACGCCACGGCCGCGGCGCTGCGCCTGGACCAGGACGCGGTGCAACTCGCCGCCCGCGCGTCCCAGCCCGGCACCGACCCGGCCACCGTGGTCGCCGACGGCCGCAGGATGGCGCTCGCCGCCCTCAAGGTCCGCGGCCCGTGGGCCAAGTCCGCCGCCGAGTACGCCCTCAGCGGCAGCGACGAGGCCGTGGTCGACTACGTCCGCACCGCCTGGCAGACCTCGTCCGAGCAGGACGAACGCACCGAGGCCCGCCGTCTCGCCGACAGCAGCGAGTACGACGCCGTCCGCACCGCGGCCCGCACCGCGCTGGCCGGCGACGGCGCCGCGGTCCACGCCTTCCTCCAGACCGGTCGGCACACCGCGGCGCTCAGCCAGTACCGGGTCAAGGTCTCCCAGCTCATCGAGACCGGCGGTCCCCACCTCCAGGAAGCCGCCAAGGCCGCACTGGAGACCAACACTCCCGACGCCCTCGTCACCTTCCTCGCCCGCGGCCGGTACGAGGCCAAGGCCGTCGACGACCGCCTCACGGCCTCCCGGCTCATCGAGACCGGCGGCGCGGAGGTCAAGTCCGCCGCCCGGATCGCCCTGGAAGGCCCCTACCCGGTCCTCACCGACTTCCTGCTGATCGGCCAGTCCCAGGCCCAGCAGCAGGACAACCTGACGGCGACCCACGTCGCCTCGATCGACAACGCCGTCAACGGCGCTTCCCAGGTCGCGGCCCTCGCCCGGCAGAACGCCGCCCAGGCCGCCCAGTACGCGGCCGTCGCCGCCGGGGCCGCCGACGCCGCCAACACCGCGGCGGCCCAGGCGAACGCCGCCGCCAACGCGGCCGCCGGCTACGCACAGCAGGCCAAGACCGCCGCCGACAAGGCCGACGCGTCCGCCACCAAGGCCGCCGGCTACGCCGCCACCGCCCGTACCGCCCAGGCCACGGCCAACCGGGCGGCCGAATCCGCGCAGAACTCGGCCACCTACGCGGCGGCCAGCGCGGCTGCCGCGCGCGGCTCCGCCGACCTCGCGTACGCGGCGGTCGCCTCCGCCCGCCAGTCCGCCGAGAACGCCGGGAAGAGCCGCGACGAGGCCCGCTCCATCGCGGAGAGCGCCCAACTGGACGCCGTGCGGCAGGCGCAGCGGGAGGACGCGATCCGACGGATGGCGGAGCAGGTGGCGGGGTCGGTGCTGCACGAGTACAACGCTCCGGCCGAGCTCTTCCGGAGCTGGTACGACAGGTTCTCCACCGTGGGTCACGCCGCCCTCGGCGTCGCCAGCTACATCCCGGAAATCGGCGTGGCCGCCGCAGTCGTCAACTGCGCCTGGTACGTCGGCGAGTACTTCGCCGACTACAGCAGCGCCTTCGACGTCTTCACCAACTGCACCCCTGTGAAGGCCGAGAAGGACGCGGTCAAGTGGGGCCCGAAGCTCAAGGACGCCGGCGTCGCGGTCGGCAAGTGGGCCGCCGACCAGGGCAGGAAGGCGGCGGCGCAGGTCCGGAAGTTCCTCGACCGCATTCCCGGCTTCAACAGCTTCCCCGCCGGCACCCTGGTGCTGATGGCCGACGGAACGACCCGCCCGATCGAGCAGGTCCACGTGGGCGACGCCGTCGCGGCCGCCGACCCGCAGACCGGCGTGTCCGGCCCGCGGACCGTCCGGGCGACCATCTCCAACCCGAACGACACCGAGTTCACCGATCTCACCGTCGCCGGCCCGGACGGTGGGACGTCCACCCTCACCGCCACCGACAACCACCCCTTCTGGGCGCAGAACAGCGCCCGGTGGACCGAAGCGGCCGACCTGCGGCCCGGCGACACCCTGCACACCGACACCGGTGCGGCCGTCCGGGTCGTCTCCGTGGGGCACCGGAGCGCGCCCGCCCCCGCCTACAACCTCACCGTCGACGAACTGCACACCTACTACGTGCTCGCGGGCGACACGCCCGTCCTGGTCCACAACGACGGGCGGGAGAAGTTCGCCGAGCAGATCCTCGGCAGGCTTCCCGCCTGGCAGAAGGGCGGCACCGCCTGGGGAACCGTCATCGTCCAGGGCTGGGAGGGGGACTCCTACCCGCTCAGCGGCGCGTTCCCGAGCGGGGAGGGCGTCGACGCCCAGGAGATCGCCGCCTTCCTGCACTCCTCCGGCCCGGCCAACGGGCTCGTCGAGACGAAGCTCGCCTGGCAGATGGTCAAGAACCGGATGTCGCTCGGCGAGGTCGTCATCAACGACCCCCAAGGCCTGTGCGACATCGACGGGGACCGGACCGCCTGCCTGAGCGCCGTCCGATCGATCCTCCCGAAGGGCTACCTCCTCAGGGTGTGGTGGAAGGACCCGGCCGGCGCCATGCAGTGGCAGGAGCTGACCGGGACGCGTGACCTGACCACGGTCTGAGGTTCGTTCTCCTCCGGCCTTCTCCGGCGTCTCCGGCTTCTCCGGGACGCAGGTGGGCGCGGTTTCCGCGGGACGGGTGGGTCCGGTCCGCGGGAACCGCGCCGGTCCTCCGGCACGGCCCGGATCACCTGTAGGGCCGGAGCCGGTCGTCGAGTACGGCACCGACGTCGGGGCAGTTCCTCCGGACGGTGTCGAGGAAGGCGCGCAGCACCGGGGAGGGGTCGCGGGCCGCGAAGGACAGGACGAGATCGGGCAGGGGCGTGCGCGGGGTCACCTCGCAGAACCGCACTCCCGGACGCGGGACCGCCCTCATCCGGGACGGCCCCAGGCCGACGCCCACGCCGGAGGCGGCCAGGCCGATGATCGTGTGCACGTCCCTCGCGACGGTCGCGCCGACGAGGGCCGGTGAGTCCGCGCCCAGCAGGGTGCGCAGCCCGGCGACGACTGCGGGCTCGTCCTCGCCGGCCGACACGATCAGCGGCTGGTGCCGCAACTGGTCGACGTCGACGGATGGTTGACCCGCGTACGGGTGCGCCGTGCTCACCACGGCGATCACGTGGTCGCGTCCGATCGGGACGGACACCAGGTGCTCGGCTCCGGCCCCCTGGGGCGGGCCGAGGGTGACGGCCACGTCCAACTCCCCGGCCGCGAGGGCGGTGCTGCTGCGGCTGGTCGCCATCTCGTGCAGTTCCAGTCTCACGTCGGGCCGTTCACGGCCGAACCGGCTTAGGACGCCCGGCAGCGGGTCGAGCAGCGCCGAGGCGATGAAGCCGAGGCGCAGCCGTCCCGTCTCACCGCGCGCGGCCCGGCCCGCGTCGACCGTGGCCGCCGCGATCTCGTCGAGCGCCCGGCGCGCCCGCGTCAGGAACGCCTCGCCGGCGGCGGTCGGGAACACTCCCTGACGGGTGCGGTCGAACAGCCGGGTCCCGACCTCGCGTTCCAGGTCGGCGATCTGCTTGGACAACGGCGGCTGGGTGATGCCCAGTTCGTCGGCGGCCCGGCCGAAGTGTTGCTGTTCGGCGAGGGCGACCGCGTACCGCAGGTGTCGCGCTTCCATGCCCCGCCCCCGCCCTCGCCCCGTCGGTCCCATCGATGCCATCGGTCCCATCGATGCCATCGGTCCCATCGATCCCATTGATCCCATCGCCGCCGGCGATTCCTCGAAGATATCGCCGTGCCACTCATCGGATCTATGCGTGGATGGCGCTTCGGTTCCGGTCTGGAATGGAGCCATGAAGAACGCGACTCCGACCGGTACCGTCTTCGTCCTCGTGCACGGCGCCTGGCACAGCTCCGGACAGTGGGCGGCGACCCAGCGCGCCCTGGCCGGACCGGGCGCCGCGAGCGTGGCCGTCGACCTGCCGGGGCACGGCTTCGACGCACCCCTGCCCACCGGATACCTGCTGCCCGGCCAGCCGGGACTGCCGACCGAGAGGTCCCGGCTCGCCACCCTGACGATGGACCACTGCGCCGAGGCCGTCCTGAACGTCCTACGCCGGGTGCGCCACCACCGCACCGTCGTGCTCGTCGCGCACAGCGCGGGCGGCGGTCCCGCGTCCCTGGCCGCGGAGCGGGCGCCCGAGCTGGTGGACCGGATCGTCTACCTGTCCGCGTTCGTCCCGGGCGGACGGCCGCGGTTCGTCGACTACCTGAGCACACCCGAGAACGCCACCGCGCGGGGCCGGAGCCTGCACCTCGGCGACCCCGACGCCCTGGGCGCCATCCGGATCAATCCGCTCTCACCGGATCCCGCCTACATCGACGAACTCCGGGAAACCCACTACCACGACACCCCCCGGAACCGTTTCGACCGCTGGCGCTCCGCGCTGAGCCCCGATCTGCCACTGGCGATCCCGACCACTCCGGTCACCCTGACCGCGGCACGGTGGGGACGGATTCCACGAACCTTCCTGCGCTGCGCCGAGGACCGGGCACTGGCACCGGCCGCGCAGGACCTGATGATCGCGGAAGCCGACCGGGCCTTCCCCGACAACCCGTTCACCGTGCACACCCTCCCCGGCAGCCACAGCCCCTTCGCCGCCCGCCCGACCGAACTCGCCGCGGCCCTCGCCCGGTAGGACTGACGTACTGCCGGGGACTGTGGACGGTCACGTCGCCCCGGGGGATCTGGTCACATAACTCCCCAGGTGCGCACGTTGGCCGGCGTTGGTGTCCTCAGGTGTGTGATTCCGCACGGGCTCGCTCGCGGTCAGTCGGTCGATTGAGGGGAGCGATCTGTTCGCGGAGCCGGTCGCCTCGTCACGGGCCGCGGGCCTGCCGAACGGCTGATCACCCCTCCGCCGGCTCGAATACGAAACGGAACTGCTCCGCCACGCTGAGCAGTTCCGTTTCCGTTTGTTCGCCCGACTCCAACAGGCTTCCCCAGAAGACATGGAGCATGAAGTCGCGCGACGGCCCACCGAGATCCAGCGTCAGACCGGCAGGGCCGGAGAACAGAGTCCATGCCTCGATGCGCCCCGTAAGAGACCTGTAGGGAGCCCTGGCGATGAGTCTGCACCCGTCCGGGCGGGCCGGCTTGTCAGTGATCTCAAGGGTCACGGCCGCATAGTGTTCCCGAATCGGGCTTCGAATCTTGATCGCCCCGTCGGTCAGCGTGATGCCCGGAACATCGCCGCACAAGGGAAGGTCCATCCAGTCGCCGTCCTCGGCGAACTCGTCCTTTTCCCAGAGCCCGAACTGCGAACGTTCAACCGAAACCAGACCTGCCGCCTCGGCGGGAAATGACCGCATATCGCCGATCCTTCTACACGCCTGTCACGCCGGATGAGCCGACGACGCGGCCGGGCGCCGCGTCGTCGACCACGCCTCACGCGTTCGGGTCCCAGGCGACGAGCCGCTCGAAGATGACCCGGTCGCCGTCGATCTTCACCGAGCCCAGCGGGGTGCGTCCGTAGAACCACAGGACCAGCTCACCGGCCGTGCCCTGGGCGGAGGCGTCGGCCGGGGCCAGGGCCTCGCCCTCGCCGACAGCCGGGAGGCGGACGGCGCGGGCGCCGTTCGCCTCGACCGTGAAGCGCCAGGAGCGGCCCTCGGTGGCGTGGTAGTCCACGACGGCCGGCTCGTGCGGCCAGACGCCCGACCACGCGCAGCAGGTGAACAGGAAGTCCTCGACACCGTCCAGCGCCACCTCCGTCGGCAGCGGCTGCGCGGCGCCCACGGTGAGCTGGGCGTCATAGGTGTGCATCGCGATCTCCTGGAGCTGGTGCCGGGCGACGGCACCGCTGGTCCGCGGCGACTGCGAGGCACCCCACCACGTCCAGCACTCGGCGTCCGGGCCGACCTCCCGCAGGGTGTCCAGCAGCTCCTGCGTCGACTCGGCCAACCAGGCCACCAACGCCTCGCGCTCCCGGGGCGCCTGCGCCTCGGCGCGCGCCGTCACGGCCTCGGCCGGCGGGGCGTCGGCCGGACCGGCCTCGACGACGGCGGCCCAGAACGGGCGGCCCGAGCCCACGTGCCGCGCCAGGTCGAACAGCGTCCACTCGGGACAGGTCGGCACCTGGGCGTCCAGACTCGGCGCGGCGGCGATCGCGGCTCGGAAAGCCGTCGCCCGCTCGTCGATCAGTCGCAGCAGGTCGGGGAGTTCGAGATTCTTCTGCACAACGGCTGTCTATCACCGCACACCGGCGGCCGAAAGCGAATTTCCTTCGAGACCAGTGGTGAACACGGCCGACAAACGGCGGTTCCCGCCATCCGTCGTGGATGGCGGGAACCGCCGTTCAGGCCCTGGCCCCTCGGTCCGGCAGACGTGCCGGGTGGGGGCTCAGGGGGTCGAGCGGGTGGTGCGGTCAGCGCTCACGGCGGCGCCTACGGGCGAGGAGCAGTGTCCCGCCTCCTGCCGCCACCAGGACCGCGGATGCGGCGAGCGCCACCGTGCTGGTGCCGTCGCCGGTGGGCGGCAGGTGACCGCCCGTGCTCGGCACCTCTGTTGCGGACGGCGGGGAGACGGGGGGCTCGCCGTTCAGCGGGGTGCCGGTGGCGGTGGCCGCGTTGGTCACCTTGCCCGCGTCGACGTCCGCCTGGGTGACCGTGTAGCGGGCCGTGCAGGTGACATTGGCGCCCGGGGCGAGGGACTTGGCGGCCTCCGGGCAGGTGACGACGGGCTTGGCCCCGGTGCCGGAGAAGCTCGTCTCGGTGACGGTGACGTCGGCGAGGGTGACGTTCCCGGTGTTGGTCACCAGGAAGTCGTAGTGCACGACGTCACCGGCCTTCGCGTACGACGTCTCCTCCGCCTTCTTCACCAGGGCGATGCCGGGGTTCGGCCGGCTGGGGACCTCGGTCCGGGACGGGGGCGAGACCGGCGGCGGACCGGACGGCGGAGTGCCCGTCGCCGTCGCCGCATTGGTGACCTTGCCCGCGTCGACATCCGCCTGCGTGACCGTGTACGTGGCAGTACAGGTGACGTTGGCGCCCGGGGCCATCGACTTCGCCGTGTCCGGGCAGGTGACGGCGGGCCTCGTACCGGTGCCGGAGAACTCGGTCTCGGTCACCGTCACGTTCGTGAGGGTGACGTTGCCCGTGTTGGCCACCACGAAGCTGTAGTGCAACACCTGTCCCGGAGCCGTGAACTGCTGCTCCGTCACCGACTTCACCACGGTGATCGCCGGAACCGGCTCGCCCGGGACCTGCGCACCGGACGGCGGGGAGACCGGCGGCGGACCGGACGGCGGAGTGCCGGTGGCCGTCGCCGCGTTCGTCACCTTCCCCGCATCGACATCCGCCTGCGTGACCGTGTACGTCGCCGTACAGGTGATGTTGGCGCCCGGGGCCATCGACTTCGCCGTGTCCGGGCAGGTGATGGCCGGCTTCGTACCGGTGCCGGAGAAGGCCGTCTCGGTCACCGTCACGTTCGTGAGGGTGACGTTGCCGGTGTTGGTCACCACGAAGTCGTAGTGCAACACCTGGCCCGGGGCGGTGAGTTGCTGCTCCTCCACGGTCTTCGCCAGGGTGATGGCAGGGTTGGGCCGGCTGGGGACGTCGGTCCGGGACGGGGGCGAGACCGGCGGCGGACCGGACGGCGGGGTGCCCGTCGCCGTGGCCGCGTTGGTGACCTTGCCCGCATCGACGTCCGCCTGGGTGACGGTGTACGTCGCCGTACAGGTCACCTTCACGCCCGGCGCCACGGACTTCGCGGCATCAGGGCAGGTGATGACCGGCTTCTTGCCAGTACCGGAGAAGGCCGTCTCGGTCACCGTCACGTCGGTGAGGGTGACGTTGCCGGTGTTGGTCACCACGAAGTCGTAGTGCAGGACATCGCCGGCCTTCCCGTACGACTTCTCCTCTGCCGACTTCTCCACCGAGATGCCGGGCTTCGGCGGACTGGGGACCTCGGTCTGCGACGGGGGCGAGACCGGCGGCGGGCCGGACGGCGGGGTGCCGGTGGCCGTCGCCGCGTTGGTGACCTTGCCCGCGTCGACGTCCGCCTGGGTGACGGTGTAGGTGGCCGTGCAGGCCACCTTCACGCCCGGCGCCATCGACTTCGCCGCATCAGGGCACGTGACGGTGGGCTTGGCGCCGGTGCCGGAGAAGCTCGTCTCGGTCACCGTGACGTCGGTGAGGGTGACGTTGCCGGTGTTAGTGACCAGGAAGTCGTAGTGCAGGACGTCACCGGCCTTCGCGAACGACTTCTCCTCAGCCGACTTCACCAGCGCGATGCGGGGGCTCGGCACGCTCGGGACCTCGGTCTCCGACGGCGGTGACACCGGTGGCGGGCCGGACGGCGGGGTGCCGGTGGCCGTCGCCGCGTTGGTGACCTTGCCCGTATCGATGTCGGCCTGGGTGACGGTGTAGGTGGCCGTGCAGGTCACCTGGTCACCGGGCGCCATCGACTTCGCGGTGTCCGGGCAGACGACGGTCGGCTTCGTGCCCGTGCCGGAGAACGCCGTCTCGGTCACCGTCACGTTGGTGAGCGTGACGTTGCCCGTATTGGTGGCGACGAACTCGTAGTGCAGCACCTGCCCCGGGCCGGTGAACTGCTTCTCCTCCACCGACTTCACCAGGGTGATGGCCGGGTTCGGGGGGCTGGGGACCTCGATCTCGGACGGAGGCGAGACCGGCGGCGGACCGGACGGCGGAGTACCCGTCGACGTGGCCGCGTTCGTCACCTTGCCCGCGTCGACATCCGCCTGCGTGACCGTGTACGTCGCCGTACAGGTGACATTGCCGCCCGGGGCAAGAGACTTCGCCGCGTCCGGGCACGTGACGGCCGGCTTCGTGCCGGTGCCAGAGAACGCCGTCTCGGTCACCGCCACATTGGCGAGGGTGACGTTCCCGGTGTTGGTGACCAGGAAGTCGTAGTGAAGGACGTCGCCCGTCTTCCCGTACGACTTCTCCTCAGCCGACTTCACCAGGGCGATGGCCGGGTTCGGCGGACTGGGGACCTCGATCTCGGACGGAGGCGACACCGGCGGCGGACCGGACGGCGGCGTACCCGTCGCCGTCGCCGCGTTCGTCACGTTGCCTGCGTCGACATCCGCCTGCGTGACCGTGTACGTCGCCGTACAGGTGACATTGGCACCCGGGGCAAGGGACTTCGCCGCGTCCGGGCAGACGACGGTCGGCTTCGTGCCCGTGCCGGAGAAGGCCGTCTCGTTCACCGCCACATTGGCGAGGGTGACGTTCCCGGTGTTCGTGACCAGGAAGTCGTAGTGCAGAACGTCGCCCGCCTTCGCGAACGACTTCTCCTCCGCCGACTTCACCACCGAGATGGCCGGGTTCGGCGGACTCGGGACCTCGGTCTGCGAAGGCGGGGAGACCGGCGGCGGGCCGGACGGCGGAGTACCGGTGGCCGTCGCCGCATTGGTGATCTTCCCTGCGTCGACGTCGGCCTGGGTGACGGTGTAGGTCGCCGTACAGGTGACATTGGCGCCCGGGGCAAGGGACTTCGCCGCGTCCGGGCACGTGACGGCCGGCTTCGTGCCGGTACCGGAGAACGCCGTCTCGTTCACCGCCACATTGGCGAGAGTGACGTTCCCGGTGTTGGTGACCAGGAAGTCGTAGTGCAGAACGTCCCCGGCCTTCCCGTACGACTTCTCCTCAGCCGACTTCACCACCGAGATGGCCGGGTTCGGCGGGCTCGGGACCTCGACCTGCGACGGAGGCGACACCGGCGGCGGACCGGACGGCGGAGTACCCGTCGCCGTAGCCGCGTTCGTCACCTTCCCCGCGTCGACATCCGCCTGCGTGACCGTGTACGTCGCCGTACAGGTCACCTTCGCACCCGGCGCCATTGACTTCGCCGCATCAGGGCACACAATCGTCGGCTTCGTCCCCGTCCCTGAGAACGCCGTCTCGGTCACCGCGACATCGGCCAGGGTGACATTGCCGGTGTTGGTGACCAGGAAGTCGTAGTGCAGAACGTCCCCGGCCTTCGCGAACGACTTCTCCTCCGCCGACTTCACCACCGAGATGCCGGGGTTCGGCGGGCTCGGCACATCGGCGTGCGAAGGCGGCGACACCGGCGGCGGACCGGACGGCGGAGTACCCGTCGCCGTCGCCGCGTTCGTCACGTTGCCTGCGTCGACGTCCGCCTGGGTGACGGTGTAGGTGGCCGTGCAGGTCACCTGAGCGCCGGGGGCCATCGACTTCGCCGCATCGGGGCATGTGATGGTCGGCTTGGTCCCCGTCCCCGAGAACTGCGTCTCGTTCACCGCGACATCGGTGAGGGTGACGTTGCCCGTGTTGGTGACGACGAAGTCGTAGTGCAGCACCTGCCCGGGGCCGGTGAACTGCTTCTCCTCCACCGACTTCACCACGGTGATCGCCGGGTTCGGCGGGCTGGGGACCTCGGTCTGCGAAGGCGGGGAGACCGGCGGCGGGCCGGACGGCGGCGTACCGGTGGCCGTAGCCGCGTTCGTCACCTTCCCCGCGTCTACATCCGCCTGCGTGACCGTGTACGTCGCCGTACACGTGACCTTCGCGCCCGGCGCCATCGACTTCGCCGCGTCCGGGCAGACGACGGCCGGCTTCGTGCCCGTGCCGGAGAACGCCGTCTCGTTCACCGCGACATCGGTGAGGGTGACATTGCCGGTGTTGGTGACCAGAAAGTCGTAGTGCAGGACATCGCCCGCCTTCCCGTACGACTTCTCCTCCGCCGACTTCACCACGGAGACGGCCGGGTTCGGCAGACTGGGGACCTCCGTCTGCGACGGAGGCGACACCGGCGGCGGACCGGACGGCGGCGTACCCGTCGCCGTCGCCGCATTGGTGACCTTCCCCGCATCGACATCCGCCTGCGTGACCGTGTACGTCGCCGTACACGTGACCTTCGCGCCCGGCGCCATCGACTTCGCCCCGTCCGGGCACACCACAGTCGGGGGCGTCCCCGTCCCCGAGAACTGCGTCTCGTTCACCGCCACATTGGTGAGGGTGACGTTCCCCGTGTTGGTGACCAGAAAGTCGTAGTGCAGGACATCGCCCGCCTTCGCGAACGACTTCTCCTCCGCCGACTTCACCACCGAGATGCCGGGGTTCGGCGGGCTCGGCACGTCGACCCGCGAAGGCGGGGAGACCGGCGGCGGGCCGGACGGCGGCGTACCGGTGGCCGTCGCCGCGTTCGTCACCCTCCCCGCGTCGATGTCGGCCTGGGTCACCGTGTACGTCGCCGTACACGTGACGCCGGCGCCGGGCGCCATCGACTTGGCCGTGTTCGGGCAGACGACGGTCGGCTTCGTGCCCGTCCCCGAGAACTCCGTCTCGGTCACCGCGACATCGGTGAGCGTGACGTTGCCCGTGTTGGTCACCACGAACTCGTAGTGCAGTACCTGCCCGGGCCCGGTGAACTGCTTCTCCTGGACCGTCTTGACCAGGCTCAGCGCTGGTTTCGCCGGATTCGGGGTGTTCGTGAACGTGCAGAGGATGTTCGGGCTGGGCCGCTCCGGCTGGGCTGCGGGGAAGGGGAGGGTGATCGTCGTCCCGTTGCCCGAGGCCACCGCGGCGTTGTCGTTCGCGGTGTCGACACAGGCGTACGTCGACGTGTAGTTCGCCAGGTCCGCGCCCGAGGCCCCGGTCTCGGCGAGGGTGTAGGTCTGGCCGGGGCGGCCGATGACCGGGCCGGCGGACTGGGGCTGGATCCCGGTGGCGGTTCCGGCGGTGGTGGCCTTGTTGTTCTGGGTGACGCCGCCGCCGGTGATCGAGAGCGCGAACTGGTCGTTGGAGGAGGTGGTCTGCGCGAAGCGGCCGACCACGTTCTTCTGCAGCGCCAGGGTCGGGTTGAGCGCGCAGGAGGCGAGGTCCGAGAAGAGCGCCGTGTTGGCACTCATCGACGGGCCGGCCGTGACCTTGCCGGTGTTCGGATTGATCCGCTCCAGCTGCGCCCTGGTCGTCCCGTCCGGCTGCCTCCTGTTGAAGGAGACGTACAGGTTGCCGGCGTTGTCGAACGCGTCGCCGTTGTAGGAGTCGGCGGTGGGGTTGGTGATCGAGCTCAGCTTCTGCAGGGTCAGCCGCTGGCTGCCGGGGGTGGTCGGCATCGGGCCCTGCACCAGGGACAGCACGGTGTCCGTGCCGGACTGCGCGAGGACGTACATGTTGCCCGCGCCGTCGAAGGTGATGTCGCCGTTGGGGAAGCCGGCGCTGTTGAAGGGGAGGTTGAACGTTCCGACCACGCCGATGAAGGTGTTGGTCGTCGTGTCGAACCCGTAGAGCGTGCCGACGCCGGGAGAATTCGCGGTGCCCGCACCGTAGTTGGCGAAGTAGAAGATCCCGTTGTCCGGGTTGACGGCCCCGGCGACGAAGAACGGCTGGTTCAGGCGCACCGGGTAGGACGCCCAGGTCCCGGTGGCGGCCGTGTAGGCGTACACGAACGCGTTGCCGTTGGCGTCCGGGTAGTTGAGCGCGTAGGCGGCCGTGCCCCCGTTGGTGATGCCCAGCGCGTTGGCGCTGAACGACCCGGCCGGGAAGGTGCTGACCGTCGTCGGGGTCACCTGGGCCGGGCCGATCGCGCCGGTGCTGACGGCGACGAGCCTCGACGGGCTGCCGGAGGACTGCTCGATCCCGTAGATCGTGCGCCCGCTGCAGTCGAGGGTGTCACCGGCGGCGCGCGGGGCCCGGTGGCCCTCCCGGGCCCGGTGGCCGGTGCCGGCCACGGCGAGCGGGGAGAGGGCCAGGAGCAGACCGGCGGTGACCGTGCCCGCGATGACGGAGCGCCATCTCGACCCCTGACCCGGCGCCCCGGTCGGCTGCGGTCTCGCGTGGGGGGCGGCCGACTTGCGGTCGCGTGGTCGACGTAGGAAGCGCATGTCATCCCGCCTTGTCGGGTCAGCCTCTAATGATCAAAAAGGCAGGATGACTATGCGGGCGGGAGGCATTCACCCGTCGGTGAACACACCACCGAGAGCCCGAACTCGACCTGTTCGGACGCTTCCAGGGGCCCCTTGGCCGATAACTGGGCACATGAGCATATGAGTAGGTGAACGGAGATCAGGTCGGTGCGAGCTTGGTGGCGAAGACCCATCGGTTGGCGGCCAGGGAGTCGTCGCGCTCCGGACGGGGCGCGCGGGGGTGGAGGGCCGCGAAGTCGAACGGGGTGCGGACGCGGGTGAGCCAGCCGCGTTCGACGAGGTCGGCCGCGGTGTCGGGGCGGGGGCCGGCGGCGAAGAGGGCGAGCAGGTCGATGCCGATGTGCTCCCGGGCGGCGGTGTAGGTCGCGCCGGCGCGGACGGCGGTGCTCTCCAGGTCGAGTTTGACCTCGTAGGCGAGGGTGCTGCCGGGGGCGCTGAGCCGGTCGAGCGCGTCGATCAGGCGGCACTCGGCCGCGGCCGGGAGGTAGAGCAGCAGTCCCTCGGCGATCCAGGCGACCGGCGCGGCCGGGTCGAGTCCGGCCGCGGCCAGGGCCTGCGGCCAGTCGTCGACCAGGTCGGCGGCGACGGTCCGGCGGTCCGCGGACGGCTCCGCACCGAGGGCGTCGAGGACCTGCTGCTTGTAGGCGAGGACTTCGGGTCGGTCGAGCTCCCACACCGTCGTACCGGCGGGCCACGCCAGCCGGTGTGCGCGGGAGTCCAACCCCGCCCCGAGCAGCACCACTTGGCGGATGCCGGAGTGGGCCGAGGCCAGGAGGTGGTCGTCCAGTACGCGGGTGCGCAGCGCGAAGTAGGCCGCCAGCCGGCCCCAGAGCGGGTCGGCGGGGGACACCTGCGCCGGGTGCAGCGGCCAGTCGGCGCAGCCGGGGGCGGCCCGGACGAAGTGTTCGGCGTAGGAGTCGCGGGACATCGCGTCGGGCCGGTGGGCCTCGACCGCCCGGGCCGCGGCGACGAGCAGGGCGGTACGGCCGACTCCGGCCCCGATGCCCCGGTCGGTGCCGGCGGGGGTGCTCATCGGTCGCCTCCTGCCGTTGTGGGCGCCTCGGCCGTCCGTGCCGTTGGTGCCGCCCATGCCGTCGGTGCGAGGGCGGGGTCGGCGGGGTCGGCGGGTTCGAGGTCGGCGAGTGTGGTGATGCGTGCGCCGTACACGCGGGCCATGAAGCGCAGGATGTCGGTGTCCGCGAGGTGGAGCGCGGTGGTGCAGTCGCGCAGCACCGTGAGGTGGAAGCCCCGCTGGAACGCGGTCCGGGCCGTGGAGTCCACGCAGACGTCCGTGAAGAGGCCGACCAGCACCAGGTGTTCGATGCCGCGCCGCCGCAGGTGCGGCTCGAACTCCGGGTCCAGGAAGGCGTCGAAGCAGGCCCGCTTGGTGAACTCGGCCTCGCCGGGCAGCGGACGCACCGCGTGGTAGTCGGCGCCCCAGGTTCCTTCCAGGCACTTCGGGCTCTTGCCGAGCTCGGCGTCCCGTCGCCGCCAGGCGGCGCCCTGGTGGGTGAGGTCGCCGAGGAAGCGGACGAACAGCACCTCGATGCCGTGGGCCCGGGCCGTCGCGACCGCCTGGGCGCACCGGGCGGCGGTCCCGGTCAGCCGGGCCGGGTCGCCCGGGAAGCGGGCCGCGGCCACCGGTCCGGCGCAGAAGTCGTTCTGGAGGTCCACGACGACCAGGGCCGTGGCGGAGCCGCTCGGGCCGGTCGTACCGACGGGCGGCACGACGGGCGGCACGGCGGGGCCGAGGGATCCGCTCACCGCAGTGACCCGGCGGCCGGCGAGAGCGGTCCGGCGGGTGCGGGCCCGGCGGCGGGTGGGTCGAGTTCGGCCATGAGTTCCTCCACCACCTGCGTCGTGGAGGACTTCCCTCCGAGGTCAGCGGTCATGACCCCGCGGGCGTGGACGGCGTTCAGGCCCGATTCCACGGCCGCCGTCGCCCCCGGACAGGCACCGTACCGTTCGGCGATCCGGGCGGCGGCCCGGATCGTGGCGACCGGGTTGACCAGGTCACGGCCGGCCAGGTCGTCGGCCGAGCCGTGGACGGTCTGGTACTCCGTAAGCCCGTGCAGTTCCGGGGCGAGGTACGTGTTCTCGGTGCACCGGTTCTCCTGCCGTTCGGAGCCGTACCGGTCGAGCAGCACCACGTGCATGATGTCCGCCCACTCGTTCCCCGCCACCAGGACCGTGCGGTCCTCGGGCCCGTGGGCTATCAGGTTCCGGTTCACCGTGTCCGGCTGGAAGACGCCGATGTCCACGCCGAGTTCGGCGGACAGGCCGGCCGTCCAGTCGTCCAGTGCTCCGTCCAGGAGGTGGTACTTGTAGGCCATCAGCACCCGCGACGGTCCTTCGGTCGGCCATTGCTCACGGGCCGCGCGTACGGCGTGCCGCACCACCTGCTCGGTGACGGCGCGGCTGAACTCCATGGTGCGCACGACCCGCCCCGGGGTGTGCCGGTTCTCACCGGTGTAGAAGCCCTGCGCCTGGTCCCGGATCAGCAGCAGCCTGGCGCCGTGCGCGGTGAGTTCCTCCGTCTTGACGGCGGTGAGCCGCTGCCGGACGAGGTAGAGCGACTGGGCGTTGACGGCGGTGCGGAACACCACCCGGACGCCCGCCGCCGCCTGGTCACGGCAGAAGCGCTCGTAGTGGTCGGCGTCCTGTTCGGTGAGGAGGGCGGCCTGCCCGGTGCCGCCGGCTTCGGCGCGCAGCGAGGCGTAGGAGTGGTATATCCGGGGCGAGCGGACCAACTCGGCCTCCACGCCGTGCAGTTGGACGATCCGGTGCAGGACGCGTTCGAAGACCGTGGCGAGTTCGGGTCCGGTGCCCCGTCCGACGGCCAGGCCGATCTGTACGGTGTCCATGCGGGCTTCCTCTGGTCGGCGACGGATGGTGCGGGCGTGAGCCGGTACCGCGGCGGGAGCGACGGGGCGCCCGCAGTCGCCGCCCGGCCCCGGTGGGCGCCCTGACGCGCTCGGGGCGCGCGACAGGGGCGCGGAGGAGCTGCGGAGCGCCGACTGGGTGCTTCCTTCCCAGGTGCCGCGCCGGGACACTCCAAGATCAGGACAGTGGCGCGGACCCGCGTAAACCCTTCCGCCACAGGCTTCCTTCGTGCACGAGGCACAATCGGCCCGGCCACGGCCACCGCCTGACGCCGGTGACCGTCGGGGACGGGTCGGTCACGCAGAGCCCATGAGTGGCCTGACTGGGTCTTGCCCGTCACCGTTTCCTGTGGGTCGGCGCCGGGGGCGTCGCACAGGGTTCCCCTCCGCGCCGTTGCGGGACCGTGCCGCGACCCCTCCGCCGGAGTACCCCCGGGCGCGCGGCCGGGGCGGCGACGGTAGGACGGATACGGACCGACCGGGAGGAGCGAGCATGAAGATCGTCGTCGACCTCAACCGCTGCCAGGGTTACGCGCAGTGCGCGTTCCTCGCGCCCGGGGTGTTCGAGCTGCACGGCGAGGAGGCCCTGATGTACACCCCCCAGCCCCCCAGTGACCAGAGGGAACGCGTCCTGCGGGCCGCCGTGGCGTGCCCCGTGCAGGCCATCCTGGTCGAGGACGGCGCTGCGGGCCCGGCCTCGGGCGAGGAGGGCCGCTCCGGTGTCCGTTGACCTGCGCGGCGGCCGGATCGTCGTCGTCGGCGCCTCGCTCGCCGGGCTGCGCGCCGCGGAGACGCTGCGCGACAAGGGCTTCGAAGGGCGGCTGACCGTCGTCGGCGAGGAGCACCTCCCCCCGTACGACCGCCCGCCGCTGTCCAAGCAGGTGCTGCTGGGGCGGGTGCGCGCCGAGGAGACCGCGCTGCCGCGCCGTCGCGAGGTAGACGCGCACTGGCGCCTCGGCGTCCGCGCGACCGGCCTGGACGGGGCCGCCCGGGAAGTGCTGCTCGCGGACGGCGAGCGGCTGCCCTACGACCGGCTGCTCATCGCGACGGGCACCCGGGCCCGGCCCTGGCCGAACCCCGCGGAAGCCGCCCTGGACGGGGTGGTCACCCTGCGCACCGCCGAGGACGCGGCCGGCCTGGCCGAACGCCTGGCGGCCGGCCCGCGACGGGTGCTGGTGATCGGCGCCGGGTTCACCGGCTCCGAGATCGCCTCCGCCTGCCGGGAACGCGGCCTGCCGGTGACGGTGGCGGAGCGCGGTCCCGCCCCGCTGGTCGGCGCCCTCGGCGGAGCCTTCGGGGCCTTCGCGGCCGGTGTCCAGCGCGCCCACGGGGTCGACCTGCGCTGCGGCGTGACCGTCACCGCGCTCGACGGCCGGGCGGGCCGGCTCACCGGCGCCGTGCTCTCCGACGGCAGCCGGATCGAGGCGGACGTCGCCGTGGTCGCCCTGGGGGCCGTGCGCAACACCGAGTGGCTGGCCGACTCCGGGCTCGCCGCCGGTCCGCGCGGCGTCGCCTGCGACGCGGGCTGCCGCGCCTTCGACATGTACGGGATCGTCACCGACGACGTCTTCGTCGCGGGCGACGTCGCCCGCTTCCCGCACCCCCTCTTCGAGTACCAGCTGCTCTCCCTCGAACACTGGGGCAACGCGGTCGCCCAGGCCGAGGTGGCCGCGCACAACATGGTCAACCCGGGACCGCGACGGCTGCCGCACCTGAGCGTGCCCGCCTTCTGGTCCAGCCAGTTCGGCCTCAACATCAAGTCCGTGGGCGTGCCGACCTTCTCCGACCACGTGATGGTCGCCCAGGGCTCGCCGCAGGAGCGGCGTTTCGTCGCGGTCTACGGGTACCGGGGCCGGATCACGGCCGCCGTGAGCGTGAACCGGGGCAAGTGGCTGGAGCACTACCAGGGGCTGATCGAGACGGCCGCCCCGTTCCCGCCCGACTGGGACGGCGTGGAACCGCCGGCCTCCCGCACCCCCGTGCCGTCCGACGTGCCCGATCCGAAGGTGCTCTCGCACGGTCCCACCGTCGCGGTCACCGGCCACCTGCCCGACCGCCGGCTGGTCCTGCGGCGCTGGGGCGGCTGACCGCCGACCGCCCCGAGGACCACCGCCGCCACCCCGAGGAGCCCGCCATGACCGCCGCCGACACCGCTTCCACCGGCACCCCCGGCACCCTGTACAGCCGGATCACCGACTACGCCAACCGCCCCGACCCCTACCCCCTCTACGCCGAACTGCGCGAGCACGGCGTGGCCCGCCAGGACGACGGCAGCTACCTGGTCGGCACCCACCGCGAGATCGCCGCGCTGCTCCACGACCCGCGGATCAGCTCCGACCGCCGCAACCGCACCGTCCCGGACGAGGTGCAGGGCGTCCCGGTCGCCTTCATCGGCCGGGACGACCCCGAGCACGAACGGCTGCGCGCCATCGCCATGCGGCCCTTCGGCCCGCCCCACGCGCCCGGCCGGATCGACGCCATGCACGACGAGATCACCGCGATCGCCGAGGAGCTGATCGACGGGCTGCGCGGCCGCGACCGGATCGACCTCGTCGAGGACTTCGCCTATCCGCTCCCCGTCACCGTCATCTGCCGACTGCTCGGGGTCCCGCGCGAGGACGAACCCCGGTTCCACACCTGGTCCGAGACGCTGATCGAGGGCTTCGACCCCACGCCCGGCACCGACCCGGCCGAGCGCCAGCGCGTGGCCCTCCAGGCCCGCACGGAGATGGGGCTGTACCTCGGCGAACTCGCCGAGGCCCGCCGCGGCAAGCCCTCCGACGACATGCTCTCCGCCTTCGTCAACGACCCGGGCCCGGACGGCGGCTTCACCCCGACGGAGCTGATGGCCACCGCCGTGCTGCTGCTCATCGCCGGGCACGAGACCACCGTCAACCTGATCACCAACAGCGCGCTCACCCTGCTGCGCCACCCCGACGCCCTCCAACTGATGCGCGAACGGCCCGAGTTGATGCCGGGCATGGTGGAGGAGGTGCTGCGCTACGAACCCCCGGTCCAGCTGCTGCCGCAGCGCACCGCACTGACCGACGTCGAGGTCGCCGGGGTCACCGTCCCCAAGGGCCAGCCGCTGATCCTGGTCCTCGCCGCCGGCAACCGGGACCCGCTGCGGTTCCGCGACCCGGACCGCTTCGACCCCACCCGGCAGGACAACCAGCACCTCGGCTTCGGCAGCGGCGTGCACAGCTGCTTCGGCGCGCCGCTCGCCAGGATCGAGGGGCAGATCGCGCTCACCGCGCTGATCCGCCGCCTCGACAATCCCCGGCTCCTCCAGGACCCGCCCGTGTACCGCCGCAGCCCGATCCTGCGCGGGCCCCGCCACCTGCCGCTGGGCGTCTCCGGCATCACGGACTGAGCAGGGGGCTGGGTGGCGGGGGCTGGGTGGCGGGTGGCGGGTGGTCAGGCGCCGAGGCCCACGGAGGAGACGTACTGGTAGGCGCCGTAGTCGGAGTCGAGTTCGCTGATGACGTCGTCCCAGATCTCTTCGAGCTTGGTGAGGTCGCCGGTGGTGAGGGCGTCGACGCTGTCGTCCCAGATGTAGCGGGCCTGGAAGGAGCGGACGCGCAGGTTGTCGCGGCGGCGGGGTTCGTCCACGACGTCCTGGTTGACGGGGTGGATCTCGATCCGGGTGCCGCGGCCGTCGCGGTTGAGGTGGGCCTTGAGGATGGCGGGGTTGGCCAGGACGTTGGCGGCCCGCAGGTTCCAGTACGCGGTGTCGATCGCGTCCAGGTTCGCGGTGCGGGGGCGCTGGCTGCCCTTGGTCCAGGCCCGGATGGTGGCGGCGGCCGCGGTGATGCCCGCCTGGGCGAGGGCGGCGGGACCGCCCTTGTGGGTCGTCAGGTAGCGCATCCGGGCGATGAGGCCGCGACGGGTGGTGGCCGGGGACTTGATGCCGCCCTCGACGATCATGCGTTCCACCGCGTCTTCGAGGGCGCGGCCCAGGGCGACGGAGCCGTGCACGTTGCCGCGGTCGCGGTCGGCTCCGTAGCGGCCGAAGTTCTTCCAGCCGTCGGTCGACATCTAGACGCTCCGGGTGCGGGTGCGGCTGCCGGTGTGCGGCAGGGTGTACTGGTTCTTGAGCTTCAGCTGGGTGGTCAGACGGCCTTCTTCGAAGGGTCCGCCGCCGGCCTTTCGCCATTCGCCGCCGGTGACGTGGAGTTCGTCGGTCCCGCGCAGGGCGACGATCGTGAGTCCGGCCTGGTGGGCGCGCTGGGACTTGTGCCAGAGGTTCGCGAAGGCCTGGGAGCGGATGATGTGCATCCAGTCGGGTCGGCGGATGTCGCGGTTGTAGGTGGACTCCCCGATGGTGGACGCGAACTTCGCGTAGATGGCCTTGACGTACTTCTCGGTGATGGGGTCACCGGCGGTGATGGCGTCCTCGCGGGCCTGGGTGAGGACCCGGCGGAACTTCTCCAGCAGACCCTCGGACGCGCCGGAGGTCCAGGCCTGGGTGATGTGCGGGGCCTCGGCGAGGCCCAGCTTGTGACAGCGGATGAGGAGGCGCACGGTGGCGTCGTCCAGGAGCAGCGGGCCCGTCTCGTGGCGGTTGCCGATCGGGTCGGGCAGGTGGGGGTGGTGCCAGGCGGGGCGGGCGGGGAGCAGGTAGATGCCGGAGCGCTTGGGGTCGAAGCCGCCGTCGGGGCGCTGCTGGAGCGCGCCGATCGGCAGGTGGGTCTTCAACGCGCTGCAGTAGGCGGCGTTGGTGTCCAGGACGTCCACCTCGACGGGGTCGGCGGTGCCGGCTCTGAGGGCGGCCATCAGCGGGGCGTTCTCCCACTTGTGGCGGCCTTCCCAGATGTCGTCGGCGCCGTTCCGGGCCTTCTTGGAGAGGAATTCGAGGCGCTCCGGGTAGGCGGTGTGCTCGTAGGCGGCACCGACGCGGGTCGCGTCGAACAGGGCCATGCCGTTCGGGATGGCCTTCTTCTCCAGGGCCTCGGAGGCGGCCTCGGCGTCGCCGTCGTGTTCTTCCAGGGCCTGGTCGACGGCGGAGGTGATCATGTCGAGGTAGTAGCCGAGGTCCCGGCCGGTGCCGGCGTACTCGCGGTTGCGGGTGGGGGCGGCGGGCGGGGCGGGGGTCGGGGCGGTGGGCGGCGGCGTCGCCGGACGGGGCGCGGCGGTCGGGGTGGGCGCGACGGTCGGGGTGGGGGCGGTGGGTGCGGGTGCGTCGGCGGCGGGTGCCGGTGCCGGCGCGGGTACCGGCGCGGGGTCGGTGAGGCGGGCGTGGGTGAGGTCGGCGGTCAGGGTGAGGGTGGTGAGGGTACCCAAGTCCCTTTCGGTGACGGTGAGTTCGGTGCGGGCGGGGTCCCGGGGGTCACGGGTGAGGGTGAGGGTGACGTCGGCGGCCAGGGTCTGCAGGAGGGCCGGGTCGTCGCTGTCGATGGCGGCGAGGACGGGGAGGTGATGGGTGCGGGCGAGGTGCGCCAGGGCCTGGACGGCGTCGGTGAGGGCGGTGGGGCCGGACAGCGGCAGGCGGGGGTCGTGGGTGGCCTGGAGGCGGTCGACGACGAGCAGGGCCAGGTCGGGGATGTCGATGGCGGTGGAGGTGATGGCGTCGGCGTCGAGGCCGGTGCCGTCGTCGATGAACAGCGGTGCCGCGGTGAGGAGTTCGGCGGTGGTGGCGACCTGCCGACGTTCGTCGTCGGTGAGGGTGCCGGCCCGCAGGCGACGATAGTCGACGGGGGTGTGGGCGGCGATGACCCGGGCGGCGATGTCCTGGCGGGTCAGGCCGGAGGCGGCGTAGAGGACGGTGCGGTGGTGGGTGAGGGCCGTGGTGCGGGCGGCCGTGGTGGCGATGAGGCTGGATCCGGCGCCGGGGGCGCCGGCGGCCAGGTAGAAGCGGCCGGGCTGGAGGCCGCCGAGGGCGTGGTCGAGGGTGACGATCCCGGTGGGCAGGCCGGGAGGCGTGGCGGCCTGGGTGGGGTGGGACGGGGTGCCGGGGGTGGGGGTCAGGACGGCGGTCAGGGCCTGGCCGAGAGGGGCGAGCGGGCGGCGGGGTGGGGTGGGGGCTTCGGCTTCGGCTTCGGCTCCGGAACTGGCCGGGGTGGGGACGGCCGTAGAGCCGGGGGCGGCGGGCTGGTCGGTGGCGGGGACCAGAACGGCCACCGGTGTGGTGTGGCGGCGCAGGACCTGGGGCGTGCCTTCGGCGGCGGCCTGGATCAGGTCGCCGAGCTTCTTGCGTGCGTCCGCGATCCCGTGGGTGGGGGCCGTGCGGAGGTCGTGGCCGGCGGCCGCGGCCCGCTCGGGTGAGGTGAGGCGTGCACGGTGGCTGCCACGGGCGAGTTCGGCGTCCTGACCCTCCGCGGCCGACCTGATCAGCTGGGGCAGCTGGCCGCGAGCCTCGTGCAGCGTCGCCGGCACGGACCCCGCAGTGGTGGGCGAGGGGGCGGCCGTGGCCGAGGCCGGAACGGGCGGAGCAGACTCGGCGGACACCGGGACACCTTCCAGGAGCCAGGACATGACCAAAGGCACGGGCACGGGACGATCTCCCCGAGAACGGGTACACGTCCAGGGGTTTGTAACGAGAAGCGTAACGGCTCGAACCCGGCAGTGAAGCCGACGAAGGTTGTGTCCCGGGCCTACTCGGGCGGACCCCCGAAGGTGACGACCATGTAGGTCTCCCCCGGCCCCGGCGGGCGGGTCCAGGAACGGGTGGTGAAGGTGTGCAGCCGACCCTCGGTGATCGCGAACCGGGGCAGGCCCACACCGAACTCGGCCGCGATCGCCGCCAACGCCCGACGCCCGGCCGGGATGCCGGATTGCGAAGAGTTCTTCGCGAAGACATCTTTGCGAAGAACTCTTCGCGGTCTAGGGTGTGCCCTATGACAGATGCGTCGAAGAGGCCGGACGGAACGGCCGTTGAAGAGGAATCGGTCGTCCTGGATGCCAAGGGACTGCGCGCCCTGGCCCATCCGGTCCGCGTGCAACTGGTCGGCCTGCTGCGGAAGTACGGCCCGTCGACGGCCACCCGCATCGCGGAGCGGCTGGGAGTGAACTCCGGGACGGCCAGCTACCACCTGCGCCAGCTCGGTGTGGCCGGCTTCGTCGAGGAGGACGTGGAACGCGGCAACGCGCGGGAGCGCTGGTGGCGTTCGGTCCACCGGACGACGGAGCTCAGGGGCCGGGACGTGGTCGATCAGGAGCCCGAGGCCGCGCTGGCGTACCTGCAGTCCGTCGCCGGCACCTACACCCTTCGCATCCAGCAGGCGTTGAACGAGCTGCAGACGGTGCCCCGCGCCTGGCGGGGGACCTTCGACATGACCGACTGGGCCCTGCGGCTCACGCCCGAGGAAACCGTGGCCCTGCGCGAGGAGTTGAGGGACGTGATCGGCCGCTACCGGCAGGACACGCCCGAGGCGGCGGCGAGTGCGCCCGAGGGAGCCGAGCGGGTCGGTGTCATCACCCACCTCCTGCCCGAGGTGGAGACACCCGCCCCGGCACAGGTGCGCACCGGTCCCGGGACGGCGACGGAACCGGAGACGCCGTGACGGAGGAAGCCCCGGGCGTCGACGCAGCACCCGGCAGGCGGTCCTTACGGCCGCTGGGCGGGGTACTGGCCGCCATAGCCGTGTCACTGACCGGCACCCGGATCTCCGTCGTGGCGCTGCCCTGGTTCGTCCTCGTCACCACCGGCAGCGCCACCCGGACCGGACTGGTCGCGTTCTGCGAGATGGCCCCCTACGTGGTGGTCAAGGCCTTCACCGGCCCGCTGGTCGACCGGATCGGCCCGCGGGCCGTCTCCTGGACCACCGATCTGGCCAGCGCGACCGCCGCCGCCACGGTCCCCCTGCTCCACACCCTGGACCTGCTGTCCTTCCCCCTCCTCCTGGCCCTCGTCGCGCTGATCGGCGCGGCCCGGGGGCCCGGCGACCTGGCCAAGGAGGTGATGGTCCCGGAGGCGGCCGAGCGCAGCCGGGTGCCACTGGAGCGGGCCACCGGTCTGGCCGGTGTGACCGAACGGCTCGCCTCCACCGTCGGCCTGGCGGTCGGCGGATCCCTGGTGGCACTGCTCGGCCCCCTGACCGGACTCGCCGTCAACGCGGGCTGCTTCGCCCTCGGATCGGTGATCGTCAGGCTCGCGCTGCCCCGCGGCATGGGTCACCCGGTCGAGGAGGCCCCCACGCCGGCCGGGCAGACGGGACCGGGCTACTGGCAGCGGTTCGGCGAGGGCCTCACCTTCCTGCGCGGCGAACCGCTGCTGCTCACCGTCATCGTGATGGTCGGCATCACCAACCTGCTGGACGCGGCGTTCACCCCGGTGCTCGTACCCGTCTGGGCCAGGCAGTCCGGCAACGGACCGGCCGCGATCGGCCTGATGGGCGGCGTCATGGGGGCCGCGGCGGTCGGCGGGAGCCTGATCGCCGCGGTGGTCGCGCACCGGCTGCGGCGCCGGGTGACGGTTCTCACCGGCTTCCTGCTGGCCGGCGCACCGAGATTCCTGGTCCTCGCCCTCGACGCCCCGCTGGGGGTGGTCCTGGCCGTCCTCGCGGTCAGCGGGTTCGGCGCCGGCTTCGTCAACCCCGTGCTGGGTGCCGTGCTCGTCGAACGGGTGCCACGCCGGATGCTGGGCCGGGTCAACGCCCTCGGCGACTCGCTGGCCTGGGCCGGCATCCCCCTCGGCGGGCTGATCGCCGGGGCGGCGGTGACCGCTGTCGGCCTCGCCCCGGTGCTACTCGTCTGCGCCACCGCGTACTTCCTCACCACGAACCTGGCCGGACTGCGGCCGGAATGGCGCGAGATGGACCGGACGCGCGGGCGGGGCGCCCCGGAGCCGCATCCCGGCGAAGCGTTCTCCCAGGACCGTGCGAACACGGCGAGTTGACGCCTACGGGGGTTCAATTCCCGGTGTACGAGAGGGCCGCCCGTCCCCGTACTGTGCGCGGGTCCGCCGGGTCACACGCCCCACGGACCATGGTCAGCCATGGCCTTGATCCACTGTCGCGACACGTCCCAGCAGCGGGGCCAGCGCGTCGCGCAGCGTGTCCGGGTCGCGGTAGTGGACCGCGGTCATACCCACCGTGCGGGCCGCCTCGACGTTGACCGCGAGGTCGTCGACGAACAGACAGCGCCCGGGCGCGACCCCCGCGCGGGCTGCGGCGAGGTGGTAGATCGCGGGGTCCGGCTTCACCAGACCGACCCGGGAGCTGTTGACCACGTGGTCGGCCAGATCGGCCAGCCCCAGCCGGTCGAGGTCCTGGTCCAACCACGGGGTGGCGTTGCTGACCAGCACCACCGGCACCCGGTCACGGACCTGCCGGACCAGGGCCACCACCTCCGCGTCGACCCGTGAGGGCGCCTGGGCGAACGCGTCGGCCAGCTCCCGGGCCCGCACTGCGGAGACCTGCCGGGCCAGCGCGGCGGCGATGGCAGTGGCCCATTCGGCCCGGGTGATCCGGCCGAGCAGCAGCGGAAGGTCCTGCTCGGGGGCGAAGGCGATGTCCGCAACGGTGCCCGCGGCCAGCCCGGCCGCCTGTTCCAGCCGCGCCACCTCGGTGTAGTCGAAGGAACGGATCACACCGTCGATGTCGCAGAGCAGCGCGCCGGGCGTTCCGGGGTCCATGGGATCGATGGAGTCCATGGGATCTATGGGGTCCATGGGGTGCGATCATGCCAGGCCCCGGCGCCGAGCCGGTCAGGCCCGCAGGCCGTGGCGCTTGGTGTAGCCGAGGTGGAACAGGAACAGCGGTACGGCGATGACCGGCCAGCAGGCGTGCATGGCGGCGGGTGCGGCGTCGAGCGGCAGCAGGTGGGCGATGGCCAGTTGGGCGAGGGCGTTGAGCACGCTGGCCGCGCCCCAGACCGCGGTGAGCACCCGGAGGCCGTGCCGGAAGCCGGCGTCCTGGTGCCAGCGCGCCTCCCAGGCGCGCAGTCCGTCCTCACCCGCCTTGACCTGCACGAACGAGCGGAAGAGGACCATCAGGGCCGGGCGTCCGTAGCCGACGGAGGCGAGCAGCCAGACGCCGAGCAGTCCGCCGAGCATCCCGGTCCAGGCTTCGCGGACCAGCAGGGTGCGGGGGTCGCCGGTCAGGGCGGAGAGGACGAGACCGAGGGCGATCATGCTGAGGACGAGGAGGGCCACGAAGTCGACCCGGCGGGTGCGGGCCAGCCGGAGGAGCACGGTGACCGCCGGTACCGCGGCCGACCAGAGCAGGGACCACCACTGGTCCACACCCGCCAGGCGCAGCCCGTAGTAGACGCCGAGCGGCAGGGCGAGGTCGAGCAGCAGCGGTAACAGGGCGGCGGCGCCGGTGCGGCGGGGGACGGTGTGGAGGGTCATGCCGTGCCTCCGTTGCGGGTGGCGAGGTCGAACAGGGTGACCAGTTCGCGTCCGTAGGCGAGCGGGTCGAAGTCGTCCCCGGCGGCGAGCCGGTTGGCGGCCGCGTCGATCGAGGCGCGGATCGCGGTGGCCATCGCCTCGGCGTCGAAGGACCGGAAGGCGCCGCTGCGCTGGCCGTCACGCAGGTGCTGCACGAGCAGGGCGACGGGGGTGTCGAAGCCGGCCGTGCCGACCAGCGGGCCGCCGTCCTCCCGGCGGGCGTTGGCCAGGACGTCCACCAGGGCCCGCACCTCGACGGGGTGTTCGGCGAGGAAGGCGAGGTTGGCCTCGATGTAGGCGGCCAGCATCGCGGCCGGTTCGTGGTGGGCGCGCACCTGGGGCTGGATGGCGGTCCGGGCCTGCTCCTGGACGGTGTCGACCAGGGCCTGGAAGAGGTCCGCCTTGTCGGCGAAGTGGTAGGAGATCAGCCGCACGCTGGAGATCTTCGCCCGCTTGGCGATCTGCGCGAACGAGGCCTTGGCGTAGCCGAGTTCGGCGACGGTCTCGATGGCTGCGGCGACGATCTGGACGCGCCGCGCGTCGTTGGTGAAGCTCCATCCGGTGTCCGGGCCGGCACCACTGTTTACTCGCATGAGTAAAAAGTAACACGGGTCGGCAAGAAATGGGGCGTGCGGAACACACGACCGGGGCTCCGTACGGGTGCGCGGGCTCGCCCGGTGGTGCCGACAGTCCTTGATCCACGCGGTACGCCTGTCCGTGCGGTACGGCCGTACGACTCCGTGAAGTACGCGGCCACTTCGCGCGTGTCAGGGTCGTCGCCGGCCAACGCACGGGCTACCAGCCGACCGAGCAACTCCCAGGCCTCGATGTGGGCGCGGAGTTCGGCGAGACGCCGGTACTCGTCGTCCTCGACCGCCGCTCAAGGACCGGAACGCCCCGCCCCTGGGCTACTTGACCAGCCGGAAGCCGGGCCGGTTGATCCAGGCCCGGAGGAACTCCGCAGTGCCGAGCACCGTCGGACCCCCGGCTGATCGGATTGCGCGGGCTCAGCCGACGTCAGTCGGCTGCGGGCGGCGTCAGTCAGCGTCAGTCGGCGGCGGGCGCCGCGTGGTGGCGCTGGTAGTGGCGGGCGGCGCGGGCACGGTTGCTGCAGGAGGCCTTGCAGAACTCCTGCCGCCCATGCTCCTTGAGGAAGTAGCGGACGCAGCGGGGGGCGGTGCAGGCGCGCAGCCGGGGAAGGTCGGGGCTGCTCAGGAAGGCGATCGCCGCGCGGGCGAGCGCGGCGGGCAGGGCGGTCGACGAGCTGGGGGAGGCGGGGTGCAGGCGCGCGACGGGTTCGGTGTCCGCGGGCCAGTGGAGCCGGGGGACCACCGGGCAGTGGGCGGCGACTGTGTTCAGTCGGGCCAGCGCCTGGTCGGCCGGGGGCAGGCGGTCCGCATCGGCTCGGCTCGGCGGCGCCGGACTGACCGCCCGCGCCAACAGGGCGCGTAGCGCGGCTCGTACGGCCAGCACCTGGGTCCAGCTCGCCTCGTCGACGTCGAAGCGGACGTCGACGTCGGCGTCCATGTCGACGTCGGCGTCCATGTCGACGTCCACGTCCACGTCGAAGCGGGCAGCGGATCCGGCAGCCGTCGCCGCAGCGCCCGTTCCGGCTGCCGCGAACCCCTCCGCCGCCAGTAGCTCCTCGTGGGCCGCGACCCAGGAGGTCAGGCCGCCGACCGAGGTGAGTTCGTCTGCCACCCCGCCGTTGCCGTCATGGCGGATGGTGCTCGCCAGTTCCAGGGCCAGGTACCGACTCGTCGCCACGGGCCTTCTTCCTCTCACGCGCTCTTGATCACCGCGTCGACGATAGTCTACCGTCCCTAACGGATTGAGCCGCATTTACCGTTAGTAAGTCGGAGGGGTGTGCCACACCATGGTCCTGCTCGCACAGATCAGTGATCTCCACCTGGACGGCACCGAGCGCGCGCGCGAACGCGCCGCCCGGGTCATGGACTACCTACGGGCACTGCCGACACCGGTCGACGCCCTCCTGGTCACCGGCGACATCGCCGACCACGGGGCGTCGGCCGAGTACCGGGAAGCAGCGCACCTCCTGGCCGCGCCCTTCCCGGTGCTGACCTGTCCGGGCAACCACGACGCCCGTGGGCCGATGCGTGCCGGGCTGCTCGGCGAAGCGAGGGAGGACGGCCCGGTGAACCGTCTGCACCGGATCGGCGGCACCGCGATCCTGATGTGCGACTCCAGCGTCCCCGGCGAGGACGAGGGCCTGTTGGACCCGGAGACCATGAGCTGGCTGGCCGATTCACTGGGCGGGTTGCCCGCCGACACCCCCGCGCTGATCGCCTTTCACCACCCACCGGTGACACTGCACCACCCGCTTCCCGACTCCTACACCTTGCAGAACGGCCAGGACCTCGCCACCCTGCTGGCCGGACACCCCGAAGTGGTCGCCGTCATCACCGGGCACGCCCACACCGCCGCGGTCTCCAGCTTCGCCGGACGGCCGCTGCTGGTCGGCCCCGTCGTCACCTGGACCCTGCGCCTTCCCTGGGAGGGCGATGAACCGGCGGACCGCGACCAGCCGCCGGGGATCGCCTTTCACGTACTCGACGAACGGCACCGACTGACCACGCACTTCCGCGTGGTCCTGCCGTGACACAACTCCCCAACCAGCTGGGCCCGTTGCCACTCAAGGCCGTCATCGGCTACCTCGTGGCAGTGTTCCCGCTGATCGCCACCCCAGGCGCCAGCCTCGCCCTCCTCGCGCAACGGGTCGGCGACAGCGGACGGCGCGCGGGCCCGCCCGTCGTCCTCGGGACCGTAACCGGCCTCTACGTCCACGCGACGCTGGCCGGGCTCGGGCTCTCCGCACTGGTCATGCGCTCCAGCCAGGCCTTCACCGCAGTCCGGCTGGCCGGCGCGATCTACCTGGTCGGGCTCGGCCTCTGGACCTGGCGGACAGCCGCCGCCACCCGCCGCACCGACCGGGACACCCGGTCCCGACGCCGGCGGCAACCGCCCTGGACCGGACACTCCGCCTACCAGCAAGCACTGCTGGGCAACGTCCTCAACCCGAAAGCCGCATCGATCTTCCTGACCCTGACACCGCAGTTCCTCACGCCCCGCCAACCCGTACTACCGCAGATCCTGCTGCTCGCCACCGCGCAGGTGCTGCTGGTCGCAGCCTGGCTGCTGCTCTGGACGGTAGTGATCAGCAGCGCGGCGGCCACCCTCAACTCAGCCACGCTGCGCGCACCACTCAGGCGACTCACCGGCGCCCTCCTGGTCGCCCTCGGACTTCGGGCCGCGGCAACCTGACCCTGCCCGGCCGTCGAAGCCCAGGAGGTAGGTGCGAGAGGTCGACGAGACTGTCTCCCGTCCCGCCCCATGGGCCCCACCGTCACGCCCGGCCCCTCACGACAGCGCTCCCCCGCCGAACCGGCCGGGATCGCGTAGAAATCAGCCACCCCGTTCGCCGGCCGAGCGCCGGCCGACCACCGCGGCGGTTGCCCCCGGTGCCGCCGGGCCGGCCCCGCGTCACCCGGCCCGCAGCGGCTCGCGCACGTCCTGCCAGTCACGGTCGATCGCCGCCACCCGCTCGTCCCGCCAGGAGGAAGGGGCAAGCGCACGGTGGTTGCGGAGTTGGCGGACGAGCAGTACGGCCCGGTTCACGGTGAACGCGGCACGGACGGACGGGGGTTCGGCCGCCACCAGCTCCTCGATCCGCGTACGGGCTTCCGGGGTGGCGGCCAGGACGATCCAGAGCACCGCCAGGTCGTGTCCCGGGAGGTAGTGTCCCGCGTGCTCCCAGTCGATCACGGTGGCCCCTCCGTCGGGCCCGATCACGAAATTGGTCGGCAGCGGGTCTCCGTGGCCCGGGACCAGGCCGGTGTCGGCCCGGTGGAACAGGTCGGTCAGGGCCTGGAACTCGTGCTGGGTGACCAGGCCTTGGCAGCGGTCACGGTCCAGGCGCCCGAGGTAGTCGAGGGTCCGGGTGAACGCCCCTGCGGGGGGACGCCATCGGCCGAGGTCGGTCATGGCCGTCAGCATCGCGGAGACGTGTGTCGGGTCCAGCGCGTGCGGCGGGAACCGGTCGCGGCCCTGGACCGGAGGACGGCCGCGGACGTGCTCGACCAGCAGCACGTGGTGCTGCCGGTCAGCGGCGATGAGGGCGGGTACGCGCACCGGCGGGGGCGTGTCGACGAAGCACCGGTAGGCCTCGATCTCCACATCGAACTTCTCCACCCAGAGCGCTTCCCGGGTGGTCAGCAGCTTCGCGACGACCGGCCCGTCCTCGCAGTCCCCGGCGATGAGCAGTGACTTGTCGGTACGGGAGAGGACCGCGGCGGGACGGAAGTCCGGGCGCAGCCGGATGGCCGGTGCGGCGGCGCCGGTGAGTTCGTCGGGCACGGGGCTCCTCGGTGTTCGGAGCGCGGACGGCCGGGTGTGGTCGGCCGGTTCCGCGCGGCAGCGGGGTGGTGTCCCCGCTCGGTGCGTACGGGAGAACGCCCGGCCGCACCGCCGGGTGCCCGGTGCCCGTGACTGTGCCCCAGGAATCCCGCCGAGAAGAGCGGACCAACTGCCTCATGGAACGAAAACGTAGGACGCCGACCCGACGCTAGCCGACGGTGAGGTCGAAGGTGGAGACGCTGCCGTCCGCCTTCGTCAGGGTGACCGGCCCGAACGTGATGACCACGTATGAGGAGTTGCCCCCTGGGCCTCTGTAGTACCCGGTCGCCCCGGTGACCCGGAACGCCAGGGCCGCGAGCGTCGAAGCAGTCCGTTCGTCGGCGTCGATCTTGGGCTGGGCCAGCTCGGGATGTCCGTTGGCCTCCGCCCAGTCGCAGAAGCTGCGGGAGTCGCGGCTCAGGTCGGGGAGGAGGCTCTGGTTGGCCCAGGCCCACATCCAGGAGCCGGCCCGCGGAGCGAAGCTGCCCAGGATCTGCGCGGGCGCGGTCGCGGTCTTGTCGGGGAAGGTCCAGGTGATGATGCCGGTCGTCTGGTCCAGATCCCAGCGGTCCGCCGAGCCCAGGCCCCAGGACGTATGAGCCCGACCGACCTGCTCGATCATGTCCTCACCCTGCAGCAGGAGTGCGCTCAGGTCGGCTCGCTCCCCGGCCTGACCTGCTCTGTCCGCCATGCTCCCCCGCTTGAACGTTCCCATGCCGCGGAGTCTGCCAGACGCCTCCGACCGGCCGACGACACCCCCGCACGTCTGTCGCTTCAGCAGCGACCGGGTGGGGAGTTCCGGGCTCTGTCGCCGCATCTTGCGACGCGAGGCCAGTCGATCGTTCGGATCGGCGTGCGATTCAGAGGGTTGCGTCGGGTCTTGCCGCAAGAAGGGGCTTCCGCAGGTCATGCCCGGGGTCCTCAGTCGACCAGCAGGTGCCACCAGCGGCGTCGGCGCGTCGGCAGTGGCACAGGCTCGGCGGGCGGCTCGGGGATATCGAGGACCAGTGGTGGCGGGGGCAGGGTGGGGACGAGATGGTGCTCGCCCTCGGGCCCGAGGGCCTCGACCAGCTCTGCCCGCCACCGCTTCGCCCACTCGGGGTCCAGTGCGTGCAGCAGGGTCGCCCGGCGCTTCCACTTGGCCGCCAGATGCTCCTCCCCGACCAGGTGCTGCTCGTTCGTCCACTCAAGGGCGACGTCTGCGGTTACATCGTCGAACGCCCAGTACAGCAACTCGTCGGGATCGCGGGTGGACCGCTCGAAGCAGAGCTTTCCCCGTTCCAGGGCGAGGTAACAGAACACCCCGTTCCCGCCGACCAGCATGAACGGGCTGGCGCCGTCATGGTTGACGAAGGTGGGCACGTTCCGGTCCGTCAGTCCGATGGTGGCGCTGAGCAGTGCGATCTCGTTCTCCAGGCGCCGCTGGATCCGTGCTGCCTTGGTCATGGTCATTGTCCTCACCGTGTCGCTGCCGCATCTGCTCCGGATGGGGCGGAACGAAGTCTCGGCCGTGTGCGGCTCGTTCCTGAGTCGCAGATCGAGATGTCGACCGCGCGTGCCGAGCATAACCGATTCTCGTCGATCTGACGATAAATGCCCGGAGGTGGCCACCCTCGGCCCCCGGGGTCCGATTCGACCCGCCCCAAGATCAGCGGCAGAGCCGGATCATGCGGTCGTCCCCCTCAGCAACGCCCGCCCCGGTGTTGTGTCGTGGCACCCCGTGGACGACGGCATACGCTCTGGGGCAGGAATGCGGACTCGTGGGGGGCCGACTGTTGGACATCAGCCTGCTGCAGCAGTCGCTCGACGATCTTCGGTGCCGCATCCTGCCCGGTCAGCCCCAGCTGTCGCTGCCGTCCGCCGCCGCCGCTGACGACGCCGACGGCGACGCCGACGCCGACGCGCAGCAACGCTACGAGCGCCTTGAGGCCACTCGTCTGCTTGTGGGCGAGGCGCTGGCGGCCGACCCCGCCCTGACCGTGCGCGTGGCCGACGACGTGCTGCCGCTGCTCACATTGGACGACAACCTCACCAGCCAGCTGGTCTTCCCGCTGGTCGCGGCGCTCGGGCGTCGACCGGTCCTGACGTTCCTCATCGCCCACTCCACGAGCGGCAGTTGGCAAGCCCGCACGAACTCCTGCGCGGCCGCCTACTGGGTCGACGTGTGGCGCTCCACCACCAGGCGTGCCGAGATCATCGCCGCCACCCGCCAAGGCACGCTCACCCGGGAACAGGCCCGCACACTCCTGCAACAGGACGCGCACCAACCGTACTGGCGTACCAGTGACCATGTCAGTGACCTGTGGCCGAGCCTGTGGGCGGCCGCGGCCGACGCATTCGTCCGCTGTCAGGACAACGAGCTGCGTCAGCGCCTCCAGAGCGCCTTCCCGCTGGACGCGGCCCACTACCCGCCCGGTCACGGCCGACTGCTGCACCAGGCCCGGACCGTCGCCGAAGCGATGCCGGATCTCTTCGGCCGACTCCTGGCCGACAGGTCGGGCTACGGCACGGTGATCTGACCTGCCGACCGCATCGGTGCGGTCGCGCCGGACAGGCTTCGACGAGCAGCTGTGGCCAGCACCGGCAAAATCGGTGGTTGCCGGATGCCGAGTGGGTCAGAGTGACCGGGTGACGACATCCGATGCGGATTTCCTCCCCGGGCTCGCACTGTCGCGCGTTCTCTACGAGGAGGCGGTGCGGCCGATCCTGGCGGAGACGTATCCGGGATTGCCGCATGCCGCCGCGCTGGTGGGTGCGGGCTCGGAGGTCCTGGGGTTCGACACTCCCAGGTCGACCGACCACGACTGGGGTCCGCGGCTGCTGCTCTTCCTCGGTCCGCGGGACGCGACCGCGCACGGTGCCCGCATCCACCGCCTGCTGGCCGAGCGGCTGCCCAAGCAGGTCCGTGGGCGCCCCACGCACTTCCGGCTGGTCAACGACCGGGTGGGCCACCTGGAGCCCACCGAGGGGCCGGTGAACCACCGGGTGCTCACGCTGGACGCCGGCGCGTGGCTGACCGGGCACCTCGGCGTCGATCCCACCTCGGCCGAGCCCACGGTCCGCGACTGGCTGGCCGTACCGCAGCAGCACCTCGCCGAGATCACCGGCGGCGAGGTGTTCCACGACGGTCTCGGCACGCTCACGACGGCCAGAGAACGACTGTCCTGGTATCCGGACCAGGTGTGGCGGTACCTGCTGGCCTGTCAGTGGCAGCGGATCTCCCAGGAGGAGGCGTTCGTGGGACGCTGCGCGGAAGTCGGGGACGCGCTGGGGTCGGCGGTCGTCGCCGGACGCCTCGTCCGCGACCTCATGCGACTGTGCCTGCTCCTGGAGCGCCGCTACGCGCCCTACGGAAAGTGGCTGGGGAGCGCGTTCGGGCAACTGCCGGTGGCCGGGACGTTGACGCCGTTCCTCCGAGGAGCTCTGGCGGCGACGGAGTACCGCCCGCGGGCCGAGCACCTGTGCGACGCCTACGAGGCCGTGGCCGCACTGCACAACGAGGCCGGCCTGACGGCACCGCTGGCCACGACCTGCCGGCCGTACCACGGCCGCCCGTACCGTGTGCTGTTCGCGGAGCGATTCGCGGACGCGTTGGCCGGGACGGTCACCGACCCGTACCTGCGCGCCCTGCCGCGGATCGGGAGCGTCGATCAGTGGGCGGACAACACGGACTTCCTGGGCTCGCAGGAGCGACGACGGGCTGTCGTCGAGGTAGTTCCCTGATGCGTCCCGTCAGCACTTTCGCACCACCACAACACCTGCCGGCTCGGCGGTGACCTGCCGCAGCACGTCCGTCGACGAGGCCAGGACGGCGTACCAGGTGTTCGCGGTCTCGTCCGCGGCCGGGGCCCAGGCGGCCACCACGGGGAGTTCGCAGTGGTCGCCGGTCTCCAGCGGGGGCAGCGTCCAGGTCATGCCGTGCTGGTGGTCGGCGTCCACGCCCCAGGTGCTGTGCGAGTGGTCGTGGACCTGGTCGATCAGCTCGGCCCACCGACGCGGGACCTCCGCGCCGGCGGCGTGGCAGATCGCCTCCTCGTCGTTGCCTCCGATAGTGAGCTTGGTGCTGTCGTCGTCGACCGTGATCGCGGCCAGCGACTGTCCACCGTCCCACCCCGCGTCGGCACCCTCCGGCAGCCGAACCGGCAGCACCGCCCCGAACTGCACCCGCCCGATCGGCGCGAGGACGTCGATCCGCCACACCGCCGCGCGGCAGTCGGTCAGCGGGCCCCAGTTCTCGGGATCGAGCCCGGGGTCGTACGGGGACAGCAGCAGCTCGACGCGGGCCACGGGGGTGCCCCAGCGGGCGACCGTACGACCGCCCGGCAGCTCGAAGAGCGCATCGGGCAGCAGCGGAAGGGCCGTGCTGCCGATGGCCGTGGTGAAGGTCAGCGGACCGAACGGCGTGTCGATGGCCGGCCGGACGGTGGACCGCAGGCGGACGCGCGGAACGGCGGGAAGCAGCATCGCCCCAGGGTAGTGGGCCCTCCCGTCGTCCCGGCCGGACCTCCGGCCGGCGGCGGGTGCGATGGCCCTGCCTCAGGGCCGAGTGTCGTCGTCGTGAGCCGTCGGGCCGGTGGGGAAGCGGATCGGGCTGAGCAGGTAGGGCCTGCGCCCCGGTGTCGGTTCGTTCGCCAGGTAGGGGCCCAGGACCGCGAGCAGGTCGCCCGTCATCCGCCCGAGTTCCTCCGGGCTCAGCCACAGGGTGCCCTGCCGGTAGGAGACCCCGTCGGCCACCGGGTCGGCGCCCTCGCGGTCGAGGTAGGCGTTGAACTCGGCGATCAGGACGGCCATGGCGGCGGCGAAGCCCCGGCGGTGGTCGTCGGGCGTCATCGCGGCGGCGTCGTCGGTGCCGACGCCGGGACGGTCCCGGCGCAGCCGGTAGTACCGCTCGACGGCGCCGCGCACCCGCTGCTCTTCGGCGACCTCCAGGAAGCCGGCCTCGGCGAGCACGCCGATGTGCCGGTACATGGTCACCTTCGGTACCTCGGGCATGCGCTCGCACAGCTGGGAGGTGGTCAGGACCCGGTCGCCGGCGAGCGCGTGCACGACGCGCAGGCGCACCGGGTGGAGAAGCACGTCGGTGGTGTCCATGGGCTTTACGATTCCACAATCGACACTATTATCGAAAGTGGAAATGGTCGGGATCGACGGCAATCGGAGGGGCCATGCGCCAGTCGACGGGGCGGGCGGTACCGGTGAACGGCCGGACCGTCCACGTGGAGGAGTCCGGCACCGGGCCGGACCACGTGGTCTTCGAAGCGGGCGGGGGGATGGGGCGCACCTGCTGGGACCCGGTGCTGCCGCTGCTGGCGGACCGGGCGCGCCTCGTGGCGTACGACCGCGCCGGGTTCGGCCGCAGCGGCCGGACGTCGGCCGGGCTGAGCCTCGACGACCTGGCCGCCGACCTCGTCGCGCTGGTCGAGACGGTCGTGCCCGGCCGTCTCGTGCTCGTCGCGCACAGCATGGGCGGCCTGGTCGCGCGCCGCGCCGCGGAAGCACTGGGCCCACGGCTGCGCGGGTTGCTGCTGCTCGACCCGACGGCGGAGACCGCGCCCGCCTACGACACCTTCGACCGGACCGTCACCCAGGTCGACCGCACCCTGGCCGTGCTGCAGGCGCTCGTCCGGTTCCCCTCAATGGCCCGTCTGACCAGCGGGAACATCCGCCGGGTGTTCCCCGCGGACACCTACGCGGCCATGCTGGCCGAGGAATTCGTGCCGGCGGGCGTCGCGCAGACGAGGAAGGAGATCAAGGCGGTGGCCGAGGCCATCCCCCGACTCCGCGCCGAACCGCCCGCCGCACCGACGTGTCCGACCGTCCTGCTCTCGGCCACCCGTCCGCAGCCGGGCCGGGCGCGGCACCACGCCGCCATGGCCGAGCACCAGCGCCGGTGGGTCGAGGCGCTGCCCGACGGCCGGTTCGAGCGAGCCGACTCGGGCCACTTCATCCAGGCCGAGCAGCCGACCGTCGTCGCCGAACACGTGCGCCTGCTGCTCGACCGGTCCGGCCCTGCCGCCGGGGCAACCGGGGCAACCGGGGCGACCGGGGCAACCGGGGCAACCGGGGCGACCGGGGCGACCGGGGCGACCGGGGCGACCGGGGCGATCCGGTGACGAACGGGCCCGACGACGCCGTCGGCGAAGGTCGGCGTCGGCGAGGCCGGCCATGTCGCCGCCGGCCACGGGGTCCTGATGCACCGACGGTGGATCAGGACCCCTCGCCGAGTCCGGCGTCGTGACCGCCGTACCGACGGTCCGCCGCCGTCACTGCATGCGCGCGCCGAGGGTGCGGGCGACCTGGCGCAGCACCTTGTCGCCCCAGTTCCGGTCCGCTGCCGGGTACTGCCCCACGCCGCTGGCCGTCGACATGCCGCTCAGCTCGAACTCGTACGGTCCCTGGTGGCAGGTCAGGTTGCCCCTGGCGAGGTCGTCGGAGTAGCAGCCTTGCGGGCCGAGCGAGGTGCCGAGGTCGTCGAACTCCTTGTGGTACTTGGTCGCGTCCTCGCGGGCGCGGGCCAGGTCCTTGGCGTAGCTCTTCGTGACGAGCGCGGGATCGGCGACGGCGGTGAAGGTGAGCGTGATGCTGCTGTTGCTCTTGCTCTCGTACTTGTCGGGCAGGCCGAAGCCGAACTTGCAGCCGGCGTCGGGCGCATCGCCCGTCGTGCCGGGGTCGGCCTCGGTCAGCGGGTTGAAGTTGATGATGGTGACCTTGACCGGCTGTCGCTTGATGCTGTCGGCCTGCGGCAGGATCGCCTTGATCTCGGCGTCGCTCAACACCTCGCAGCCGTGCGGCCATTGGGCCAGCTTCAGCGAGCGACCCGACGGCGGCTGGGCGGCGAGCCGGTCCCCGGACGGCTGCGCGGAGCCGAACTTCAGGGCGGGCACCTCCGTGCCGCATCCGGCGAGCAGGAGTGCCGCCGCCCCGGCCAGGGCCGTGGCAGCGGAGAGTGCGTGGGCGCGTGTCGTCATCGTTCCCCCCGGAAGTGTGCGCGTGCGTGTGCCTGACCGGCGGGTGCGCCGGCGATCAGGACAGGAATTGACCTTCCCATGGGATTGTTCCACGGGGTCGGCGCTCGCCATCGGCGTCACCCTCGTCGACGGCGGCCCGTGCCACCATGGAGGCTTCTCCGGGCGGGAGTTGGCCCGGAAGGACTTCGAGGGGGAGCCTTGTCGAGTGTGAGCTTCCCGCCGGCGCGGGCGGTCGGGCGCGGGGCGGCCTGGTACCGCGGGGACTGCCATGTCCACTCCGTCCATTCGGACGGGGAACTCACCCCCGAGGAGCTGGCCGTTCGGGCGCGGGCGGCCGGGCTCGACTTCATCGCGACGACGGAGCACAACTCGGTCGCGGCTCCGGGGGTCTGGGGGCAGGTGGCCGCCGATGACCTCCTGATCCTGCTCGGCGAGGAAGTGACCACGAGGACCGGGCACTGGCTGGCGCTCGGCCTCGGGCCCGGCCAGGTCGTCGACTGGAACCACCAGGTCAGGGACGGGCTGGTGGACGAGTGCCTGGATCAGGTCCACCGGGTGGGGGGCCTGTGCGTCGCCGCGCACCCGCATGCGCCCTACCCGTCGGGCGACTTCATGTTCCCCTTCCACGGCTTCGACGTGGTGGAGGTGTGGAACGGGCTGTGGAGGTCGGACCGGCCCTGGAACGCCGACAACGAGGCGGCGCTGGCCGAGTGGGGGCGGAGCCTCGCGGCGGACCTCCGTACCGGCTCGTGGCGGCCGGCGATGGGCAACAGCGACGCCCACCTGGAAGGGCAGCTGGGGACCCCGCACACCGTGGTCTTCGCCGAGGAGCTGAGCACCGCGGCGGTGCTGGCCGGGATCCGCGCCGGCCGCAGCTGGATCGCCGAGTCGGCGGAGGTGGACGTGTCGTTCACCGCCCGTGCCGACGGTCGCGTCGCCGGGGTCGGCGAGCGGCTGGCGACGCGGGGCGGGCCGGTGGAGGTCCGGGCGGCGGTACGCGGTGTGCCGGCGGGGACCGTGAGCTTCCGCACCGACCGGGGGAAGGTCCACCGGGCCCCTCTCCCCGGCGACGGGGCGGGAGCGGTGTGCTGGGACACGACGGCGGAGGAGTCGGCGTTCGTCCGCATCGAGGTCCGCCGTCCCGACGGGCAGGCAGCCGCTCTCACCAATCCGATCATCCTCGACTGATCACTCGCTTGATCACTCGCTCCACCGGGCCGGCCCGGTCGCCGGGGCGGGCGGGGCCGGCTCAGGCGTGCAGGTGGGCGAGCAGCGTGTCGCCCGCCGGGTAGGGGCGCTCGGCGGGCAGGAGCCGGCGGGCGGCGTCCAGGTCCCCGTCCCGTACGTGGGCGTGGATCGTGTGCGCGAGGGCGGTGACGTCGTCGATCGAGACGATCCAGTCGTCCGCGTAGCGCTCGGCGGCCTCGCCCGCGAGGCCGAGTTGCAGGGAGCGGTGGGGCAGCGGCCGCAGGTGCAGATCGCGTTCGGGGTCCCACTGCACGCGGGTCGGGGCCCGCTTCAGCCGGCGTTTCCAGGCGGCGCGGTCGGTGTGCAGCCCGCGTTCGTAGTGGGTCAGGCAGGCGTTGGCCAGGGCCCATTCGAAGCCCTCGCGGGTGATCTCGATCGCGAGGACGGTCTCCTGGCCCTCCTTGCCCGCCCATCCGCAGCGGTACATCATCCAGCGGAACGACGGCTTGATCCACGTCATGCGGTCCCGCTGCCAGGCCTGCGGGAAGCGGCCGTCCCGGGCGGCGGGCAGGCCGATGTGCGGGGCGTAGGCCTGGTAGACGGTCACCGTGGAGGCCGTGTGGAGGGCGCGGATCTGATGCTTGGGCTCGTGCACGGTGACCAGGGTCGGGGGTCGGTGTGCGTCGCGCCAGCGAATTACAGCGCATCACAGCGAGTCGCAGCGCATCACCAAGCGCCGGATGGGGCCGGCGCGGGCCTGCACGGCGTAGTTGTAGATTCAATTATCTCGTCACATGCCTTTCACCGTCCATGACTTGACGACAAATCAGCACCACGAGCGCACCACCCCCCTGAACCTGGTTCGTAGGCCAACCCGTTGGGTCCGGCGAAGGGGTGGCGCAACGGCGCCGCCCCGCCATCGACCCCTGTGGAGGGCCGCAGTGCATCACCGTTCCCGTCCGACGGCCGGATTGCTCGGCACCGGCGCCGCGCTGAGTCTGGCGCTGGCACTCACCGTGACCGTGTCGCCCGCCCTGGCCGCGCCACCGGGCCCGTCAGCCGAGCCCGATCCGGTACCCGCGCTGGTGGCCGGTGAGGGCACCGAGGCTCCGCAGTTGGTGACCGGGCTGTCCGAGGCCGCGCCCGGCGGCCCGGCGGAGGCGGCCCGGGCCTTTCTGGCGGCCCACGCGGACCGGTTCCGGGTCGACCCGGCGCGCCTGACCGAGGTCGCGGTCGAGCGGACCGGGCAGGACCGGCACACCGTCAGGTTCCAGCAGGACCACGGCGGCGTGCCGGTGCTCGGCGGCCAGTACCTGGTGCGGCTGGTCGGGGAGGGCGCCGACCAGCGGGTGGAGTCGGTCGGCGGCAGGTACTTCACCGGCCTGACCGCCCCGACCAAGCCGGTCGCCCCGGCCGCGGAGCTGCGCCGCCAGGCGCTCGACGCGGTGCAGGATCCGCGGGCCAGGGCCGGGGCCGCCGTCGAGGACCGCGGCCCGGTCGTCCTGCCGGGCGGCGCCGGCCGGCTCGCCCAGCACTTCAGCGTGCGCGCCGACGACGCGGCGGGCGGAGGCCCGCTGGTGCACGACGTGTACGTGGACGCGACCACCGGGGTGGTCGCGCTCGCCCAGGAGTCCTCGACCCCGTACCGGGTCGGCGGCCCGGACACCGCGGCCGCGAGCGGGCCCGCCGCCGTGCCCGCTGTCGGCAGCGCCCCCGACCTGCACGGCCGCACCGTCCCGGTGAACGTCTCCCGCCAGCCGGACGGCAGCTACCAGCTCGTCGACGCCACCCGTTCCGCCGGGATCCTCACCTACGACGGCGGCGGGCGGGACTTCACCGAGTTCGGTGGCGGCATCCCGGACGGCATCCTGCCCGTCTCCTCCCCAGGCCCGGACTTCCCGGCCTCGGCGGGCAGCAGCGGCGCCACCGACGCCCACGTCAACGCCGCGGCCGTGTACGACTTCTACCGCAACCGGCTCGGCCGCGACGGCCTGGACGGCAAGGGCAGTCCGATCCTGTCCGTGGTGAACGTCACCGACCACGGCCGGCCGTTCGTCAACGCCGCCTGGGGCGGGCGGACGATGGTCTACGGCGCCGGCGACGACCTGCACCTGCCGTTCTCCGCGGCGATGGACGTGGCCGGCCACGAGATGACCCACGGCGTCGTCGAGCACACCGCCAACCTGGTCAACATCGGCCAGTCCGGCGCGATGAACGAGGGCATCGCCGACTACTTCGGCAACGCCGTCGAGGTCACCGCGCACGGCATCGCGATGGACGACCCGACCGCCCCGCTGATGGGCGAGAGCCTGTGCCGCACCGGCACCCCGCAGGAGTGCGCGACCCGCAACCTGGACAACCGCCACACCACCGTGAACGACTACCTCGGTGCCGGCAAGGAGTTCGACAACGGTGGCGTCCACGCCAATTCCACCATCTTCAGCGGTGCGCTGTGGGACATCCGGCGCACCCTCGACCCGCTGACCGCGGACCGGCTGGTCTACCGCGCGCTGGCCGAGTACCTCACCCCGCTGGACGACTTCGTGGCCGGGCGCAACGCGGTGCTGGCCGCCGGGAAGTCCCTCAAGCTCAGCGCGGCCGACCTGCGCAAGGTGGCGGCCGCGTTCGACGCGCACGGCATCAAGGCCGGCTGGCAGAGCCGGGTCGGGACGGACAGCCGCACGCTGATGCCCGGCGGAACCGCCCCCCTCGGTCCGGTCACCGGCGGCGGCCACTGGGTGATGGGCAGCGTCCTCCCGAACGACAAGGGCATCGCCCTGTACACCGGCTCCACCACCGGCACCGGCACCCCGGTGCGGCTCAGCCCGGACGACGGACGCACCCACGGCTGGGCCGCCACCGACGGCAAGTCCGCCGTCTGGCTGGCCGTCGGGCCCGACTCCACCGGCACCTGGGGGATAGCGGTGGTGACCGCCCCGCTCACCGGCGGCCCGCTCCGCACCCTCTTCCAGGGCCTGCACGGGTCGCTCGCCAACCTGCGGATGTCCGGGGGCGACATCGCCTTCACGCTGACCGACAACGCCACCGACCAGACCCGGGTGTACCTGTCCCACGACGGCGCCACGCCGACCCAACTGCCGCTGCCCGAGGGACACAACGTCTCCTCCTCCCTCGCCTTCCGGGACGGCCGGCTCGGCTGGATCGAGACCTGGAGCGCCGACGGCGCCACCGTCCAGGCGCCCACGGTCTACTCGACCGCCACCGGCAAGGTCACCGCCCAGTACCCGGTGAGCACCCCCCAGGACGGCGCCAAGCCCTTCCTCGGCTCCCCGGTCCTGGCCGGCGACCGGCTGCTCTGGCTGGCGGCCCCGGCCGACCGCACCCTCCCCACCGCCCTGCGCTCCGGCTCACCGGACGGCTCCGGCGTGACCGACCTGCTGCCCGCCGACTCCCGGTACAGCCTGACCGAGCGGGAGTTCACCGCCAGCGACCAGGCCGTCAGCTACGTCCACCGCAGCCCCGAGCCCACCACCGGCTGGTCCAACGCCGCGCTGCCCAAGCTGTACCAGCTGCCGCTCACCGGCGGCACGCCGGTCCGGGTCTCCTGCAACCGGGGCGGCCAGTACCACCCCGTGGCCGACCAGGGCACCCGGGTGCTCTGGCTGGACGGCACCGTCGGGCGCAACGACCTCGTGGTCCGCGACAAGCCCGCCGGGTCGTGCTGACCGGGCTCTGCTGACCGGGTCGGGTGTGACCGGACGCCACCGAAGTCCGGCCCCGCTCGTACTCCCCGTCCGCCCCGGTGCCGGCACCCGCCCGCACCGGGGCGGACGTCCCCCGATGTTCTTATGTTCGGCTTAGAACATCCTTCTAGCGTCCCGCGCATGATGATGCATCGTGGAGCCGTCGGCTCCGTCGCCCTCGCGGCCCTCGCCCTGACCACCACCGTCGGGGTGGCCGCCGCGGATCCCCTCCCCCACCGGACCACCGCCTCGGCGGCCCACGGCAAGGTGACGGACAACCTGTACATGTCGCTCGGCGCGTTCGAGGACGCCACCTCCGGCGCGGACCCCAAGGTCAAGGCCATGATCGACCGGCCGGACATCGGCGGCGTCCAGGTGGTGGCCCCCTGGAAGGCCCTGGAGGGGAAGCAGGGGGAGTACCGGTGGTCGCGCCTGGACGACGCCCTGACGTACCTCCAGGAACGCCACAAGAAGCTGTACGTGCAGGTCCAGGACCGGTTCTTCGACGTGGCCCTCGCGGACGCGAACGTCCCCCAGTACGTGAAGGACGAGGGCGGGGTCGCGCCGACGGTCGACGAGAACCCCGACAACCCCACCACCCACGGGGCCATGGTCGCGCAGTGGAACACCGGGGTGCGGGCGGACTTCCAGGCCATGCTGAAGGCGATGGCCCAGCGGTTCGACGGCAGGCTCGCCGGGGTGAACCTGCCGGAGACCGCGGTCGAGGTGGACACCGCGAACGACCGGACCGCGTACACCTCCGCTTCCTACATCGACGCCGAGATCGACAACATGCGCTTCGGCAAGAGCGTCTTCACCAGGACGCAGTTCATCCAGTACATCAACTTCCTGCCGGACGACGACGACCACACCCGCATGAGGGAGATGTTCGACCTCGCCCGGAAGGACCGGATCGGCATCGGAGGACCGGACACCCTGCCGGACCGGCCGTACCAGATGGAGAACTCCTACAAGTTCCTCCACGAGTACAAGGGTTCACTCCCCCTCGTCGCGATGGCCGTCCAGGAACCGGACATCAACGCCAAGGATCCCAGGACCGGGAAGCCGTACACCCGCGGACGGTTCACGGACTTCGCCCGCGACTACCTCGGTGCGCGCCAGCTGTTCTGGACCGTCGAGGCGGACTGGCTGCAGACGCCCCGGGCCTGACGCCCGCAACGGCCGGAGCCGACGCCCGCAACGGCCGGGGCCGGGGCGTCAGTCGAGGTCGAGGCGCTTGGTGAGGGCCTTGCCCGAGGGCAGGGGGTCGATGAACCGGTGCAGGAACGTGAGCATCGCGTCGGTGTCCAGGCCCTCGCAGGCGGCGTCCATCCCGGCGTAGAGGAGTTCCTCGATGCCGGCCACCTCGGTGGCCAGGCGTTCGCCCGCGGGGGTGAGGCTGAGGTGGAGGTAGCGGCGGTCCTCGGCGTCGGTGCGGCGCTCGACCAGTCCGGCGGCGACGACGCGGTCGACCAGCCGGCTGGGGTTGGTGCCGCTCTCGCAGACCAGGAGCTGGCCGAGCCCGCTCAGGCTGAGGGTGCCGTGCTGCTGGAGCAGGCGCAGCACCTCGGCCTGGGACGGGGTGATGCCGTGGGGTTTGAGGGCCTGGATCAGCAGCCGGTTGCCCTCGCGCTGGGCCGCCAGGATCGCGAACCGCAGGTGTTCGGCCTTACGCACCGGCACCTGCCCGGGTTCCCGGCAGGGCGGCGAGGAAGTCGTCGACCGCGGCGGCGTAGCTGACCGGGTGGGAGAAGCGGAACATGTGGCCGGTGCGCGGCAGGACGACCTCGCGGGCGTCGGGGATGCCGGCGAGCATGGTCCGGGAGGCGTCCTCGCCGATCAGCACGTCGTGCGCGGGGGACAGGATGAGGGTCGGGACCTGGACCCGGCCGAGCGCGTCGACGTAGTCGGCGGTGAGGCTGGCCCGCACGCGCGCGCCGAAGGACGCGGCCGGGGTGTTGACGAGGAACAGTTCACGGCTGCGCGCCTCGTTCCAGGGCTCCTGTCCCTCGCCGTCGAACGGGGAGGCGAGCCGGTGGGCGTGGGCCCGCAGCGTGAGCTGCCGGTAGAGCGGGCCGCGGGCCTTGCCGATCACCCGCATCAGGGCCTTCCACGGCTTCGAGGTGACCGGGTTGGCGGCGAAGCCGCCGGACAGGACGAGGGCGCGCAGGCCCTTCGGGCGGCGGGTGGCGAGCGCGAGCGCGATGTTCGCGCCGAAGGAGTCGCCGACCAGCACCCAGTCGTCCAGGTCCGCGACCGCGTCCGCCACGTGGTCGGCGTACCGCTCCATGTCGTCGACGCCCTCGGGCAGGCGCAGCGTGCGCCGGGGCGCGTCGCCGTAGGGGGCGAGCTGCTCGACGCTCCAGGGGGCGCCGGAGAAGCAGGGGATGAAGACCAGGGTGGGATTCTTCGCTGAAGTACTCATATCGGACACGTTACACGACACATGTGTCGTGACACATGTTTTTCCCGGATCGAATTTCTGCATGATGTTCAAATGTCTGATGTTTGTATAGAGTGCCGTCATGACACGCATCAGCGCACCGCGGCGGACCGCCAGCCTCTCCGCCCAGCTCGTGGACAGCCTCCGCTCCCACATCGAGTCGGGCGGCTGGCCGGTGGGGACGCGGATCCCACCGGAGCAGGCCCTCGTCGAGGAACTCGGCGTCGGCCGCAGCACCCTGCGGGAGGCGATCGGCGCACTGGTGCACCTGGGGCTGCTGGAGCCCCGGGCCGGCGACGGCACCTACGTCCGCTCGTCGAGCGAGCTCCAGTCGGTCCTGGTGCGACGGGCGGGTTCCGCACGGCGGGACAACGTACTGGAGCTGCGGACCGTCCTGGAGGAGTACGCCTCCGGAGCCGCGGCCCTGCGCCGCGACGAGGACCAGTTGCGGCAGCTGCGGGAGCTGCTGGCCGACGCCGACGCGGCCTGCGCCGGTGACGACCCGGCCGCGGCCCTGAACGTCGACGCGCTGTTCCACCGGGCCGTGGTCCGGGCGAGCGGGAACGACCTGCTGGTCGAGGTGTACGACCACCTCGGCACGGCACTCACCTCCTCGCTCGGGGGCCTGGCCTGGGACGCCGCCCAGGTCGAGGAACACGCCCGGCTGCACCGGCGGCTCGTCGACGCGATCGAGGCCCGGGACGAGGGCGGCGCCCGTACCGCGGCGGCGGCGATCGTCCACCTCACCCGCGAGCACGCGACCGACGCGACCGACGCTACGGACGCCGCCGACGCTACGGACGCCGCCGACGCCACCGACGCGCCAGGAGCCACGGAAGACCGGTGAACGCGGGGCCGGCCACCCCGCCCGCCGGCCCTCCCTTGGAGACGAACACCCCTGCCCCCACGGCAACTCCCCTCGCCCGAAGGGGCCTTCACGGCCGTACAGGAGATCACTCGTGTCCCAAGCCCGACCCTCCGCACCCGAACGACCCTTTTCCTTCGAACGCCCCTCCGCCGTCGACCTCGACGCCCGGACCGACCGGCGGAGCGCCCGCCTGTACGAGACCGACGCGCAGTTCCGTGCCACCGCACCCCTGGACGCCGTCACCGAGGCGATCCGGCGGCCCGGACTGCCGCTCGCCGCCCTGGTGGCCACGGTGATGAAGGGGTACGCGGACCGGCCCGCCCTGGGCGAGCGTGCCACCGAGCTCGTCACCGACCCGCGGACGGGCCGGACCGCGCCGCGTCTGCTGGAGCGGTTCGACACACTCACCTACCGCGAACTCCACGAACGGGTGGGCGCGGTGGCCGCCGAGTGGCGGCACCACCCCGGCCACCCGGTGGGAGCGGGCGACCTCGTCGCCGTCCTCGGCTCCCCGAGCGCCGAGTACGCCGTGGTGGAGCTGGCCTGCATACGCTCCGGCGCGGTGTCCGTCCCCCTCCAGGCCGGAGCCCCGGCGTTACAGCTGGCCCCCGTCGTCGAACAGACCGGCCCGCGCCTGCTCGTGGTGGACGTCGACCACCTGGAGGTCGCGCTCGAACTGGCGGAGAACGCCCCCTCGCTGGGCCGGATCGTCGTCATCGGCCACCGCCCCGGGGTCACCGCCCACCAGGAGGCGCTGGACTCCGCGCGCGGCCGGCTCACGGCGCAGCGCCGGGTCGTCGTCCTGGACACCCTGGCATCGGTCATCGACCGGGGAAGGGCGCTGCCGGAACTCCCCGAAGTCCCCGACGGGTCGGCGGCCGACGCGCTCAGCACCCTGATCCACACCTCGGGCAGCTCCGGCACCCCCAAGGGCGCCATCTACACCGAGCGGCTGGTCAGCCAGTTCTGGCTCGACTTCGTCCCCGGCCAGGGCGTTCGGCCCTCCATCGCGCTGAACTACCTGCCGCTGAGCCACATGATGGGCAAGGGCGTCCTGTTCCACACACTCGCCCGGGGCGGCCTCGCCTGCTTCACCGCCTCCGGCGACCTGTCGACGCTCCTGGCGGACCTCGCGCTGGTCCGGCCCACCGAGTTCGTCATGGTCCCCCGCATCTGCGACCTGCTCCTCCAGCACTACCGGGCCGAGTTGTCCCGCCGGACCGCGCCGGACGACGGCGCCGCCACCGCCGCCGCCGAGCACGCGAAGGCGGAGTTGCGGGAGCAGGTCGTGGGCGGCCGCCTCCTGTGGGCCGTCAGCGGCTCCGCTCCGCCGAGCGCCGAGCTGACGGCGTTCGTCGAGGACTGCCTCCAGGTCAGGCTACGCGACGGCTACGGTTCGACGGAGGCCGGGACGGTCGCCCTCGACGGCCGGCTGCTGCGCCCGCCGGTGACCGACCACAAGCTGGTCGACGTACCCGAGTTGGGATACTTCGGGACCGACTCGCCGTACCCCCGGGGCGAACTGCTGATCCGGTCCGACCGGCTCGTCCCCGGCTACTTCCGGCGCCCGGACGCCACCGCCGAGGCCTTCGACGAGGACGGCTTCTACCGCACCGGCGACATCATGGCCCTGGTCGGCCCGGACACGCTGCGGTACGTCGACCGCCGCTCCAACGTCCTCAAGCTGTCGCAGGGCGAGTTCGTCACGCTCTCCCGCCTGGAGGCGCTCTACGGCGGCAGTCCGGTCGTCCGGCAGATCTTCCTGTACGGCAACAGCGCCCGCTCCCACCTGCTCGCGGTCGTCGTGCCGACCCGGGACGCCCTCGACCGCGCCGACGGGGACCCGGAACGCATCAGGCCGCTCCTGCGGGAGTCCCTGCGACAGCTCGCCGGGGGCGCGGGCCTCAACTCCTACGAGATCCCACGGGACTTCCTCATCGAGAGCGAGCCGTTCAGCCAGGAGAACGGACTGCTCTCCGGCGTGCGCAAGCCGTTGCGGCCCGCCCTGACGAAACGTTACGGCGAGCAGCTCGAAGCGCTGTACACCGAACTGTCCGACCGCGAGGCCGACGAACTGCGGGCGCTGCGCCGACTCGGCCCCGACCGGCCCGTCCCGGAGACCGTGCTCCGCGCCGCACAGGCGCTGCTCGGGCCGCGCACCGGTGACGTGGAGCCGCGGGCACGCTTCCTCGACCTCGGCGGCGACAGCCTCACGGCGCTGTCGTTCTCCCGGCTGCTGAAGGAGATCTACCGCGTCGACGTTCCCGTCGACGTGGTCATCAACCCGGTCAACTCACTGCAGCGGGTGGCCGACCACGTCGAACGGGCACTCGCGTCGGGCCACGGCCGCCCCACCGCCGACAGCCTCCACGGCCCGGACGCGACCCGACTCGACGCGGCCGACCTGCGGCTGGACGCGTTCCTCGACGCCCGGACCCTCGCCGCCGCGAAGGTCACGGCCGGGAAGGTCGCGGCCGGGACCGTCGCGGCCGGGAAGGTCACGGCCGAGCAGCAGGCCGGTCCGCTGCCCGAGGCCCGGACCGTGCTGCTGACCGGCGCCAACGGCTACCTGGGCCGTTTCCTGTGCCTCGAATGGCTGGACCGCGTGGCGGAGCGCGGTGGCACGCTGGTGTGCGTGGTCCGCGGCTCCTCCCCCGAGACGGCCCGGGCCCGGCTCGACGCCGCCTTCGACAGCGGCGACCCGGAACTCCTGGCGCGCTACCGCACGTCCGCCGCCCGGCACCTGCGGGTGATCCCCGGCGACATCGGGGAACCGAACCTCGGACTCGACGACGCGACCTGGCGACAACTGGCCGACACCGTCGACCTGATCGTCCACCCGGCGGCCCTGGTCAACCACGTCCTGCCCTACGACCAGCTGTTCGGTCCCAACGTCCGGGGAACCGCCGAACTGATCCGGCTCGCGGTCACCTCCCGGATCAAGCAGTTCACCTACCTGTCGACGGTCGCCGTCGTCTTCGGCAACGAGGCCGCGGCCGACGAGTCGGCGGACATCCGCACCGCCTGCCGGACCCGCGACCTCGAAGGCGACTACGCCGACGGGTACGCGGCCAGCAAGTGGGCCGGCGAGGTGCTGCTGCGCGAGGCGCACGACACGTTCGGGCTGCCGGTCGCCGTCTTCCGCTCGAACCTGATCCTCGCGCACCCGCGCTACCGCGGCCAGTTCAACCCCACGGACGTCTTCACCCGCCTCCTGCTGAGCCTGCTGGCGACGGGCATCGCCCCCGGCAGCTTCTACACCCGGGGCACCGGGGACGGCGGCGCGCACTACGACGGGCTCCCGGTGGACTTCACCGCGCGGGCCGTCACCGCGCTCGGTGACACCGCACGCGAGGGCCACCGGACTTTCAACGTGGTCAACCCGCACGAGGACGGCATCTCCCTCGACACCTTCGTCGACTGGCTGGCGGCGGCCGGACACCCGCTGAACCGGGTCCAGGACCACACCCAGTGGCTCGCCCGTTTCGAGACCGCCCTGCGCGGCCTGCCAGACCACCGGAAGCAGCACTCGCTGCTCCCCCTGCTGCACGCCTTCGCCCGACCGGAGACGCCACTGCCCGGGTCCGCCCTGCCCGCGGACCGGTTCCGCGCCGCGGTGCGGGCCGCCGCCCTGGACGGGGCGGACGACATCCCCCGGCTGTCACCGGCCCTCATCGCGAAGTACGTGACCGACCTCCGGGCGCAGCACCTGATCTGACCCGCACCCCTGGCCGCCACCGCCACCGTCCTCGCCCCGGCCGGGCGTTGCTCCGTCCGGCCGGGGCCCCGGGGTCCTGTGGGCCGTCCGCAGCAATGTGCCCCGCACCCGCTCGTGCCTGCCGCCACGGCACCCGCCCCGGGCCGAACAATCGGCCTGGTCCGCACCCAGGGACGCTTCCGAGCGGCAGTGAGCATTGACCAGTGAGGGGAACGCAGCGATGGACGGAACCGGTCACCCGAGTCGTCGGGCACTGCTCGCGGGCGGGCTGGTGAGCGCCGCGTTCGCGCTCACCGGATGCACGACGACGAGGGCGGACTCCCCCGCCTCGCCGTCGTCTTCGCCGTCATCTTCACCATCGTCGACGCCGCAAGCACGGCCGACCACGCCCGCCGCCGCGTTCAACAGGCTGATGGACGGCAACAAGCGCTGGGTCAGCGGAGACCTGCAGCACCCCGACCGGGACCCGGACCGGCGTCAGCTGGTGGCCCAGGAGCAGGAGCCGTTCGGGTCGGTCCTCTCCTGCATCGACTCGCGGGTCCCGCCCGAGCTCCTCTTCGACACCGGCCTCGGCGACCTGTACGTGATGCGCACGGGCGGTGAGGCGGTCGGCCCGGTCGTCACCGGGTCCGTCGAGTACGGGCCCGTGACGAGTGGCACCCCCCTGATCGTCGTCCTCGGGTACCAGCGCTGCGGCGCGGTCAAGGCGGCGTACGGATCCTTCCGTGACGGCAAGCCGCTGCCCGGCAACCTGGAGGCGATCGCCCAGGCCCTGCGGCCCGCGTACGACCAGGCGGTCCGGGAGGGCGGCGCCGACCCGGTCGAGACGATGTCCCGCGCCCAGGTCACCCTGACCGCCGCCGACCTGCGCACCAACTCCGACCTGGCCCCGCTGGTGGCGAAGGGCGCCCTGGCCGTCGTCGGCGCCTACTACTCGCTGGACACCGGCGTGGTGGAGGTCCTGTCCGGGGCACCCTGACCGTGCCGCAACGCTGGTGTCAGCGGTGCCAGTTGTGTCAGATGTGTCAGATGTGTCAGCTGACGAAGATCCGGTGCGGGGCGTCCGTGGCGGCGAACTGGTTGCGCTCCACGTGGACGCCCGGATAGGCCTTCGCCGAGCTGCGCACGCCGAAGCTGAAGAGCACGGCCATCAGGCCGCTCACGCCCGACAGACCGGGCACCGCGCCGCCACCGCCGATCAGGCAGGCGATGACCACCAGGGCGATCCCCACCGCGAGCAGTAGCCAGCCGAGCGTGCCGCGGGTCCGCTGCTTCTGCAGGGCGGTCGGCTCGGACTCCAGCACGACCCTGACGGGCGCCCGGCAGTCCCCGCAGAGTGCTTCGAGGACGACGGACCCGGACTCCGGCCGCCGGCTCTCGCCGAGCGGGAACAGGTGCCACTGCGAGTGGTAGGTCGTGCTCCGCACCCCCTCGGTGCGGGTCATGCTCGCCCGGTGCCCCAGGCGGAACCGTGCGACGTCGGTGGGCACGCTCATTGATCTCGCTCCGTCTCCCCCTGCGCGGTCCCCCGTCCGTCCGCGCGAGCCGCGATGCTAACAAATGGACGTGTACACGAAAAGGCCCCTGAGCCCGGGGCCCGGGACCCGAGGCCCGGGCCCCGGGAGACCCACTCGTCAGCGCGGCACCGTACGCACCGTGATGGTGGTCCACACGCCCAGGTGAATGCGGTCTCCGTCCCGGAGCCCGATCGGCCGCCTGAGTTCGACCTCGTCGCCGGAGCCGTTCATGAACGTGCCGTTCGCCGTCTCCTGCGCGATCAGCACCAGGCTGCCGTCGTCCTGCTGCTGCAGGTGCCCGTGGTGGTAGCCCACCCCCGGATCGAGGGCGAGGTCGATCTCCGGCGGCACCCGGTGGCGTCCCGACAGGCTCCTGCCGATCGAGAACCGGCCCTCACCCGTGATCGGGATGCGCCGCACCGACCGGTCCGCCGGGAAGTCGGGAATCCGGTACTCCGCCCCGTACAGCGCGAGGTTCCTGCGGTAGTACGCCTGGTCGGCGTGGACCTCCACGACCCACCTCTGCTCCCGCATCGGCGTGCTCCCTCCCGGCCCCGATCGCTCGATCTCCGCCGGAGACGCGCACGACCCGCCGCTCGGTTGCGGGAGATCGGCGTCGGGGACGCGGCCGGCGGCCGGCCGCCGAGGGTCAGGCGGAGCCGCCGTGCGGGCGGGCGGCCGCTGCGGCGCGGGCCGGGGCGGCCGGGGCGGCGGCGTGTTGCGGCCACCAGCCCGACAGCGCGGCGGTCACGATCAGGATGAGGGCGATGATCGTGAGCCGGATGCCGCTGTGCAGCCGTCCGCGGGCTTGGGCGAGCGCGAGCGGGCTGACGCCGGAGCCGCCACCGCTGATCGGATAGGCGACTCGGCCGACGGTGAGGATCGCCAGGCACGCGATGACGAGCGCGATCACGGCCAGTGACGCGGAGAGCCACTGGACCGAGGCGGGTGCCGCACCGCCGGTGGGGCGCAGAACGCCGCAGATGCCGACGAAGCCCAGGACGCCGACCTGGATGGTGTGCCAGCCGCGCGCCGACCCGGCCAGCCCCTCCAACGTGTCTGTGCCCGGCGTCGGCTGGGGATCGGTGGAACCCGTCGGTTGTGTCATCGGACCCTTCCTCCGTCACGCTCTCTCCGCCGCCGGGCCGGACGCCAGGCGGCCTGCCGTGCTCCTCCCATCGTCGGAGGCGGCAGGTGGCGGCGGCAGCCGCCGCGTGAGGGAACGGCCCGGTCATCGGAGTGAACGGCCGGGCCGGCCATCCGATCGGCCGTCGTTCGTCGTGGAGCGCAGTGCCGCTTCGACGGCCTCCGGTGCGCGGGGCGGCGGGGTGCGGGGACGGTCTCGGCGGCCTCCAAGCCGTCCGCATATCCCCGGCTTGTACGCTTATCTGGAAGATCTGTGGTTCGTGGAGGGAGGGCCCCGTGCGCGTCCGCCGGTGGATTGGTGTGATCGCGGGAGCCGTCGTGCTGAGCAGCCCGACGGTCGCCTACGCCCGCGGTGGCGGCGGCGGTCACGGGTTCGGCGGCGGCGGGGGCCACGGTGGTGGTGGCGGTGGCGGCCACGGGGCCGGCTTCCACGGGGGCGGCGGGGGCGGAGTCGGCTTCGGCACCGGCTTCGGGACGGGTTTCGGCGCCGGTGGCGGTGGCGGTGGGCTCATCGCCCTGCTGGTGATCGTGGCCGTGATCCTGCTGATCCTGTGGATCAGGTCCCGGCGCCGCAAGGCGGCGCTGGCGGGCGAGCTGAACACCGTCTCGGACCGCACCGCGCACCGCTCCGACGCGCAGGCGCGCGAACGCGCCGCCCAGGTCTCGGCCCGGGTCGACGCCATCGCCGACACCGACGCGACCTTCGAGCGCTCGGCGCTGGAGCGCCGTGCCGTGTGGCTGTACACGACCGCCCAGCGGGCCTGGACCGGACACGACCACACCACGCTGCAGCAGATCCTGTCCCCGGTGCTGTACGGCAAGTGGGCCGAGGAGCTGCGCGACTACGAGTCGCGCGGCGAGGTCAACGTGGTGGAGATCGTCGACGGCCCGGCGGTCGAGCTGGTCCACGTCGCCAACCGGGCGGGCGAGCTGAACGACACCGTCACCTTCCGGATCACCGCGACGCTGCGCGACTACGTACGCCGCGGCGACGGCCGGCAGGCCGTGCGCAAGGACGGCTCGACCCGCCCGGTCGAGTACTGGACGCTGCGCAAGAGCCCGTCCGGCGAGTGGATCGTGTCCTCGATCGAGCAGGCCGCCGAGGGAGCGCACCGCCTGAGCAGCGACATCGAGACCGACGGCTGGGACCAGAAGGAGGTCGCCCGGGACGCGGTGCTCGAAGTCGCGCAGAGGAGCACCGTCACGGGGGCCAGCGACGTCCTCTCCCTCACCAACATCTCGTGGAGCACGGACGCCGACGCCGCCGCCGGCGATCTGAGCGTCCTCGACGGCCGCTTCGACCGGGCGGTCCTCGAAGTCGCCGTCGAGCGCTTCCTTGAGGAGTGGGTGATGAACGACGGCAGCCTCGACTTCACCCCCGTCCGCACGGCCCGCCGGACCGTCCTGCGCGAGGCCGCCATCACGTCGATCACGGTGCGCTCGCTGGTCTCCCGCGAGCCGATCGTCTTCCGCGTCGCGGTCGACGCGCAGGGCGTCTACTACGAGGTCGACCGCCGCACCGAACAGGTGCTGCGCGGCGACGCGCGCAAGCGCCGGCCGCTCGCCTTCACCTTCGACCTGCGGCTGGACGCCGCCTCGGCCGGCTGGACCGTGGTCGCCACCGACACCCAGTAGCCGCGCCCCGCTCCCGCCACTGCGGCACGGGACGACGCGGTGCGGCAACTGGCGGACGACCGGCAGGACAAGGCCGACGCGCAGGACCGGTTCGACAACGAATGCACGGGCCTCGGCGGCCCGGGCAGCTGAGCGGTACCGGGGCGGGTCGGCCGGGCCCGGGCAGTGTGACGGCTACAGGCCTGCCCGGGTCAGCAGCCGCTCCATGCTGCCGAGGGGCAGGAACGGCGAGGCGGCCGCGGCCTCCGCGACGTGCTCCGAGGAGTCGGCGAGCAGGCGGTGCAGGGACGGCAGCGGAAGGTTGGGGTGGGGTGCGACCACACGGCGGACCCGGTCCTCGGGGTCGGCGGCCAGCTGCTCGGCGAGCTCCGGGGGCAGTTCCGGGTCGCGGGGCGCGAGGGAGCGCAGCCGGGGCTCGGGGTCGGTGGCGAAGCGGCGCAGGGTCTCTTGGGGGAACGTCAGGACCTGCTCCTTGTCCCACCAGAAGGTGAACTTGTCCCGTCGGCGGTAGCGGCGCTCGATGGACTCGGCGGTCGCGTGGTCCACCAGGTGCGGGGCGGTGGAGGCCATGGTGAGGCGGACCGACTGCTCCTCGTCGTGGAGCAGTCGGGCCACCGCGTCGGCGGGAAGGTCCTTGCTGCCGGCCGCCGAGGCGCGGAAGCCGACGTAGGGCGAGTCGACGTGCGGCAGCGGGTCGGCCGTCACCCACGGCAGCCGCAGGATCCGTAGTTCCGTGGGCGCGAAGGCGTTCAGGAGGCACTGCACGACGGTTTCCTCGTCGGCGTCGGGGTCCAGGTCCGGGTCGTCGGCCGCTGGCGCGAGCTCGTGGACCGAGGCGTGGATCCGGGCCCGCGTCTGCTCCGGCGTGTCGGGCCGGGCGAAGACCTTCACCCGGACGTTCAGGGCCGGATCGACGGCGAGGGCCTCACGGACCGACGGCGGCAGGTCGGGATGCCGGGCGAGCTCCGCGCGCACGTCGCCGTCCGGGTCGTCGGCAAGGCGCCGGAGGGTCTCCGCGTCGAGCGCGGCGTGGATCACCGCGCCCGCCCGGGTCACCGGGTCCGCGAGCAGGGCCGGCAGCAGGTCCGCGGGCGGTACCGGATGCGGGTGGTGCGGGGAGGTGGTGGCGCAGGCCGCGGCGCGGACGGTCGCCTCGGGGTCGGTCAGCAGGGTCCGGCGCACCGCTTCCGGCGCCTGGGTCCAGTGCTTCGCCAGTGCCGCGCGGACCGCGGGGTCGGGGTCGGCGGCGAGGCGGGCCCGGAGGTCCGGCGGCGTGCCCCGGTTCTGGGCCAGGCTTTCGCGGACCTTCGACTCGGGGTCGTCGATGAGCAGCTCGAACATCCGCCGCGGCGCGGTCGCGGCGCGGCCGGCGAGCGCGGACCGGATCCCCTCGTCCGGATGGGCCGCCAGGAGGATGCGGAACCGGTCCGGCAGCCGGTCGTTGAGGGCCAGGCTGTGCAGGAGCCAGTGGTCGTCGGTGGCGACGATCTCGTCGATCATGGACTCGGTGAGGTCCGGGCGCTTGGCGACCAGTCCCCAGCCGTGCTGCCGGGCGAACATCCGCCGGATCAGGGGGGCCGGCAGTGCGGGGTTCCTCGCCAGCCCGTCCAGCACGTTGTCGAGGTGGACCGGGGTCGGGGTGTCGGCGTCCATGCGGCCAGGATGCCAGGCACACATGACCACCCGTCGGGCCGGGGTCCCGGCTCGGCCCCGGTCCGGTGGGTGGCCGCCGTCGGTGGGTGGGCGCCGTGCGCGGGTGCGGTGGTCGGGGCCGCGGTGGTCGGGGCTGCGGTTACGGGGTGATGCCGGTGCACCGTCCTCGCGGGGATCGGTTCGCCGTCAGACCGGGCGGCGGCCGTCCGGCGGGGCAGGCGGCAGCGGGTCCTCGTCGCCGAACAGGTCGCGCAGGAAGCGGTCGGGCCGGTTCACGAACGCGCGGGTCAGCGCCACGGGTTCGGCCTGGTCGTACCCCACGTGCTCGATGGTGCCGTCGGCCTCCAGCTGCAGGATCCGGGCGCCCGGGTAGGCGAGCAGGATCGGCGAGTGCGTCGCGACCACGAACTGGCTTCCCTGGGCGAGGAGTTCGCGCATCCTGACCATCAGCGCCAGGCAGCCCTGCACGGAGAGCGCCGCCTCCGGCTCGTCGAGGACGTAGAGGCCCTGCGGCCCGAAGCGGTGGATCGCGAGGTCCAGGAACGACTGGCCGTGGGAGCGTTCGTGCGGGGACCGGCCGCCGTAGGCCGGCAGCAGTGGGGTCGGTCCTTCACGGTCCAGGCGTTCGATCTCGGTGGCGACGTTGTAGAAGCTCTCCGCGCGCAGGAAGTAGCCGGTGCGCGGGCGCCGGTTCCAGCGCAGCACCAGGTGCGCCCCCAGGCTGGACTCACTGGACCGGGTGGCGAAGCGGAACGACGTCGAGCCGCCCTCGGCGTTGAATCCGGCGGCCGTGGCGAGCGCCTCGATCAGGGTGGACTTGCCCGAGCCGTTGTCCCCGACCAGGAACGTCACCCCGGGGTCGAAGTCGATCCGCCCCGCCCCCATGAGGCGGGTGACCACGGGCAGGTCGAAGGGGTACCCCCGGGCCTCGGGGTCCGCCTCGACCTGGAGACTGCGCAGGAACCCCGGGGCGAAGATGCTCATCGGGCGATCCTAGGTCCGGGCACCGACACTCCCCCGGTGGTGCGGCCGGGCCCCGGGGATCCCGGCCGCCCCCGCGCTCTTCGTCCACAGCATCTTCACCTGGGGCAGCGACCTCCGAGTCGGCCACTGTCCTGTCATTCGCCGTCCCATTGGATCCGATATTCCGCCTTTTTGACGATTGCGAGGCAATGGTAATTCCTTTGCCAGAACTTGGGATTCCATTATGATCGACCCGCTGGCCGTTGAACCGTCGGTTCCTACCCGAACCAACCCTGTCCGGGGGGACGAACATGTATTCACCACGTACGCGTCGAGGGGCGGTCGGCCTGACGGCGGCCGCCGGGGTGAAACCGACCTAGCTGACAGAAAGGCGCGACGACCGTGCCATTCCCCCACCCGACCACCGTCACGACCGGCGCCCGTATAGCGGTCGTCGCCACCCGGGTCGTCTTGGTCGCCGAGCTCCTCGTGAGCCTGTGGAGCGCCGTCATGCTGTGGACGCTGCGCGACCTGTCCTACCTGGACGACGACGGCACCGACCTCTTCCGGCTCCGGGTGGCGGCCTGGCCCGCCCTGGCCGTGCTCTGGGCGGGGTTCTGCGGGTGGACTGCCGTCGCCTCCCTCCGCCGCCGCACCGATGGGCCCGGCCCGGCGCACCTGTTCACCGCTGCCGCGGTGGCACACCTGCTGGGCTCGGCCTGGACGGCCGCGCAGGGGGCCTGGCCGTTCGCGACCGGCCTCCTCGCCCTCGCTGCCCTGCTGCTGGCTGCGGGCCGCGCGTTCCGGCCGGCCCGCTGAGGCTCGTGAACCTCCGGTCCGGGCAGCGCCTGGCCGTCCAGGGCGCGGGCCGGAACAATGGCGAGAACGTCATCCGGTGGCCCTGCGGTGAGAACGCCGACCACAGACGGACCAGGTGACCGCCCGAGCACCTGGGAGCGGCCCAACGGTCGTACACGGTAGGGGTTTTGGCCCCGTCGACCATCGCGGAAGCAGTGTCGAACATTTGTAGGAATTCGTGGTGCCTGTGTGGCTCCTGTGTGGGAGCATCGGGGCCGCGGGCGGATCAACGCCCGTGCGGGACTTTGCCACCGGCTTCGAGACAAGGATCTGACACATGATCAATCCGCTCAAGCGTGCTCTCGTGACCGCCGTCGCCTCGGGGACCCTGCTGCTGACGGTCGGCGCCCTGCCGGCCAGCGCCCACAGCGCGGTCACCGGGCAGGCCACGTACACGGGCTACGGCTTCGGTGCCTCCGACATCGGGGCCGCCATGGCCGCGCGGGCCGGCGCCTTCCGCAACGGCGTGAACGCGGGTTACACCGTCGCCCAGTGCCACCTGTCCTTCGGCCCGATGACCATGAGGATCGGCACGTACCTCTGGCGCTCCGTCGCCCAGGTCACCTGTAACGCCTGAGGCAGCGCGCGTCCCGGCGGTGTCGCACCGCCGGGACGCGGTACCACCGGGACGCGGTCCGGACGATGAGGTGGCACGGTGACCGATCACGACGAGGCGGCGGCTGTCCGGCCGTTGACACTGGCCTGGGTGAACCGGCACCTGGCGGCCGGCGAGCGGGTCGTCGGCGCCGAGGCGCTGCACGGCGGCGCCACCGCCGACATGCGGAAACTGACCGTCGGCACGCGGGACGGCGGCACCCGGCTGCTGGTGCTGCGCTCCTTCGTCGACCCGACCCGCCAGGGGCCGGCCGAGGAGCTCCTGCACCGGGAGGCCGACGCCCTGACCACGCTCACCGGCGGCGGCGTACCGGCTCCCGGCCTCGTGGCCGTCGATCCGACCGCCGAGCACTGCGAGTACCCCTCGCTGCTCATGACCCACCTGCCGGGCCGGCCGGTCCTCGACGACGAGGGCCTGGAGACGCGCCTGCCCCTGCTGGCCCGTCAGCTGGTGGCGGTCCACGCGGTGCGGCCCGCCGTCCGGCCCCGGGAGTACGTGGCGCTGTCGACCGCCGACACGGCCGTGACCCCCGAGGGCGCGGACCCTGCGGTCTGGACCGCCGCGACCGACGTGATCCGCAGGCCCGCACCGCGCTACCAAGGACGCTTCCTGCACCGGGACTTCCAGCCCGGCAACGTGCTGTTCGACCTGCCGCCCGAGGATCCGGCCGGGGCCGCCGGGGCCCGGATCAGCGGCGTCGTCGACTGGGCGGCGGCCTCCTGGGGCCCGGCCGACCTCGACGTGGCGCACTGCTCCACCAACCTCGCGCTGCTGCACGGCCCGGCGTGGGGCCTGCGCTTCACCGAGGCGTACCAGGAGGCCGGCGGGACGCTGGCCACGGCCGCGGACGAGCGGCGGTACTGGCAGGTGCGCTCGCCCCTGGCGTTCTCGGAGGAGGTGCAGTGGGTGGCGCAGCCGTGGCGGCAGGCAGGCCGGACCGAGTTGACGACCCGGGCGGTGGAGGAGCGGCTGGACGCCTATGTCACCGCCCTGATGGACGCGCCGGGCTGAGCCGGGAGAGGATGCTCCGATGGCGAACTGGACCCGGATCTGGACGATGACCCACACCAACTTCCGTGCGACCGACCGGGTCGAGCGGTGGACCGCGCGCGCGACCTGGGCGGTGCTGACCGCGACGGCCTGGCTGGCGGTGATGTTCACGACCATCTTCGGGGCCGAGGTCGCCGGGGTTCCCATGGGCACCGTGACGTGGCTGGCGATCGTCCTGTCGCTGGCGGTGCCCGCCGTGTCGTGGGCCGCCGTCACCTCCGGGCCGGACGGGCGCGCCGGGACGCCGGCGTTGACCCTGCTCCTCCTGGTGGCGGCCGCCGTGCTCGTCGTCGCCTTCGTCTGATTCGTCTGATTCGTCTGATCAGAAGCGCGGGGCCGGGGGCACGTGGGGGGCGGGTGTCACCCGCGCGAGTTCCGGACGGCCGCGGCGACCGCGGCGAAGCCGTGGTCGAGCATCTGGGCCTCATAGGAGCGGACCGCCTCCAACAGGGGTGCACCCGTGAGGAGTCGGGAGGCGAGCAGCCCCGCGTCGTGGAGCGCGACGCCCGCACTGATCCCGGCCGGCGGCATCGGGTGCGCCGCGTCGCCGACCAGGGTGACCGGGACGGGTGCCGACGGCCCCGGTGCGGGGCGTTCGGAGACCTGGATGCCCGCGGGCACCAGGTGCCCGGGCTCGCTCAGTTCGACCAGCGCGCCCAGTGCGGGGTGCCAGTCGGCGAGGGCGGTCGTCGCCAGCTCCAGCAGGTCGGCGGCGCCGAGTTCGAAGAGGTCGGGGCCGAGGGCGGCGGCCGGGGCGGTCAGGGCCCACATGAGGTAGTCGTCCGCCGACGGCAGCCCGAAGTCGGCCGGGTTGCGGCGGAAGCGCTGCGCGGCCAGGGCGAGGCCGCGGCCGCCGGGGCCGATCACGCTCAGGAACCCTTCGAGGGCCGGCGGCGGTACCAGGCGGCGGGCACGGGCGGTCAGCGGCGTACGGCCGTAGATCAGCCGGGCGTCCTGGTCGGTGACCGGGAAGTCGGGCAGCAGTTGGCGGCGGACCCCGGAGTTGGCGCCGTCGGTGGCGACCAGCAGGTCTCCCTCGGCGGTGGAGCCGTCGGTGAGGTGAACGCGCACCGTCCCGTCGTCCAGCAGCCGGTAGCGGGAGAAGCCGGCGCCGAAGCTGGTCGCGTCCGCCAGGTCCCGCAGCATGATCCGGCGCAGGGTGAGCCGGTCGACGGTGATGCCCGCGGTGCCCGGGAGGAGCTCGATCCGGGTGAACTCCCGCAGGTCGGGGCCGGTGGTGCTGACACCGCCGCCGGGTCGGCAGGAGGTGGCGAGGGCCTGCTCGTAGTCCCGGGCGGGCAGCCACCGGCGCAGGGCCGCGTCGCCGTCGCCGCTGATGTGGATCCGGTACCCCTGGGCCCGGGCGTCGACGGCCGCGTCCCGTTCGAAGAGTCGGACGTCGTGGCCGTGTCGGCGCAGGGCGTGGGCGAGGCAGGGGCCGGCCAGGCCCGCGCCGATGATCAGGACGCGCACATCAGCCTCCTGAGCTGAGATCGTCTCATCTGAGACTGTCTCAGACGCTAGCATGTTGGTCATGGAGACTCAACGGGTCGACCCGGCCGCCCTCGGACTGCTCATCTACCGCGCCCACCAACTCGCCCGCGCCCGGGCCAACGAGGCGGCCCGGCCGACCGGCATCGAGCTGCAGCACGCCGGCGTCCTGACCGCCGTCCGCGACGGCCGGGCCCGCAGCCAGCGCGAACTGGGCGCCGCCCTCGGCATCGACAAGTCCACCCTGGTGCGGATCGTCGACGACCTGGAGCGGCGCGGCCTGCTGCGCCGACAGCGGGCCGCACAGGACCGTCGGGCGTACGAGATCCTGATCACCGAGGCAGGCGAACGGCACCTGGCGGAGGCGAGCGAGCTGTTCCGCGGCGCCATGGGGGAACTGCTGGAGGCCGCCCTCGACGCCGACCAGCAGCACCAACTCCAGCAGCTGCTGGCCCGGTTCGTCGCCCAGGCCCCGGCCTGAGCGGGGCGCACCCGTACCGGACGGCCGGTCCGGGTGCGCCCGCTCAGGCGTCGAGTTGCCGGGACCGTCCGGCCCACCGGACCACGAACGGCATCGCCAGGCCCGCCGCGACGAAGACGCCGCCCATGACCAGCCAGCCGGGGGCGCCCCAGCCCAGGCAGAGCAGGCCGAGCAGGACCGGGGCGACGGTGTAGCAGAGGCCCATGCCGATGCCGAACACCCCGGAGTACTGCCCCTGCGCGTGCGCGGGGGCCAACCGGAAGCGCAGCTCCATCGACCCGGCCGCGTGCCACAACGACCCCACGGTGTGGACGGCGACGCCGGCCGTCATGACCGCCGCGGCGACCGGGCCCGGCAGGCCCGAGGCCGTCGCGATGACCGCCATGCCGACCAGGAACGCCAGCCCGGCCCGCCGGGTGGCCCGGCCGGCGACCCGGCCGCCCTTGATCCCGCGACTGGTGCGGATCTGCAGCAGGACCACCAGCACGGTGTTCACGGCGAGCGCGACGCCGGTGAACCAGCGCGGTGCATGGGTGTGCAGGACCACCCACAGCGGCAGGGCGTAGGTCACCACCTCGCCCTGGATCCACAGGATGCCGTCCAGCACGACGAACGCCAGGTACGGCCCGTCCCGGAGCGCCGGCCAGCGGTCCGACCCGGTCGGGGCGGGCAACGGCTCCAGCCCGGGCACCCGGAGCACAACGGCCGCGCAGCCGAGGAAGGTCAGGGCATTGGCGACGATGAGCGCGCGGTAGGCGGAGCCGGAGTCGAGCTGGATCACCGCACCGGCGGCCAGCGCGCCGAAGGTGCTCGCCAGGAACGCGGTCGAGCGCAGGTAGGAGCGGAACCTCGGCACGTCGTCACCGCCGAACCGGCGGATCATCGGGCCGCGCGCCGCGCCCCCCGAGGCGCCGGCCAGGTCGGTCACCGCCATGGCCGCCGTGAACGCCGTGAACGAGTGGGCGAACAACAGCGACACCATCGACACCGCCTGGATCAGCAGGGTGACCAGGAAGACGCCGCGCGGGCCACGGCGGTCGGCCAGGTGCCCGACGGGCGGGCCCGCGAGCAGGCCGACCACTCCCGCGACCCCGAGACCGAGGCCGACCTGCCCGATCGGCAGGCCGATCACCCGCAGCGCGTACAGCGGCGCCGTGGCCAGGAAGGCCGCGGTGCCGAGCTGGTTGACGAAACCGCCGAGGGCCAGGCCCCGCTGGGGGCCGGACTCCGGGAGCAGCCCCCGTCGTACCGGCCAGGACCGACGGTCCGGGGCAGTGGCCTCCCGAAGGCCGTCGGGAGGCAGCGTGCCGGTCCGACTCACGTGGGGCTCCTGGGCGTTGGTCGTGGCTGGGCGGGGACGCGCCCCCGGTCCTCGGACCAGGGCTTCGAGATCATCCCAGGACCGGCCGCATCCCAGATTTCTGGGATGGAACGACGTCAACCCCTCGGGACAGAATCGGCGCATACCGAAGCACCCCCCACGAACCAACCCGAAGGGATGTGCCTTTGTTGACCCGTCTCTCCCGTTCCCTCGCCGTACTCGCGGTGTCGGCGACCGCTGTGATCGGTGGCATCGCCACCGCCCCCACCGCGTCCGCCGCCAACAGGTGCGACGTGGAGTACACCGTGGCGTACTACACCTACAAGCAGCTCGGCTACCCCGACCTGGAGGCCCTGATGCACGCGGAGAAGAGCTACGGCCTCTGCCAGGTCAACGGCTGACCCGGCTGCCTCCGGAGCCCTCCGGGGCCGACGGCCGGCCGCGGTGCGACACCGCGGCCGGCCGTTCTGCTGAGCGGGTACGGAAAAGGGGAGGCGCGGCGTCGGGGGCCGGGGCTATGCTGCCGGCGTGGCCGTCGTAGCGATCTCTCGCCGATTTACCGGCCCCCTGGCCCCCGAAGGGCGCCGCAGGGGTCGGACTTCGCCACGTCTCCGGAGCTGAGTCGGCCGACCCCACGCGCGGTCGGGCCCAGGGGCTGGGGGGTGTCGCAACCCCTTCACCACCCCGTCACCGCTCTGGGCCAGGAGGCCGACATGACCGCCCATCTCTCCGCCGATCAGCTTGCCCGCGACCTGTCCGTCCGGGACCTCACGGACCCCGCCGCCGGACCGCACGCCCTCCAACTCGTCCTCGGCCGGGCCGTCCAGGCGCTGGCGGACCGCTGGGGCTGCGAGGTCCGCTGGTGGCGCGGCGAGCGCACGGTCAGCGTCGAGGACAACTACGACAACCTCGGCTACCGCCCGGACGACGTCACCCGCGACGCCCGCTACACCCGTTACGTCGACGACCGGCGCATGCTGCGCAGCCACTCCAGCGCGCTCGTCCCGGGGGCGCTGCGGGCGCTGGCCTCGGCTACCGGTGCGGACGCCGAGGCGGCCGACGACGTGCTGCTGGTCTGCCCCGGGCTGGTCTACCGCCGGGACAGCATCGACCGGCTGCACACCGGGACCCCGCACCAGGTGGACCTGTGGCGCCTCACCCGCCGCCCGGCCCCGCTGACCACCGCCGACCTGGGTGAGATGGTCACGACCCTGGTCGAGGGGCTGCTCCCCGGGGCGACGCACCGTCACGAGGACCGCGTCCACCCGTACACCCTCGACGGCCGGCAGGTGGACGTGGACCGCGACGGCGAGTGGATCGAGGTCGCGGAGTGCGGCCTGGCGCACCCTCGGGTGCTCGAACGGGCCGGGCTGGACGCCTCGTGGAGCGGCCTCGCGCTCGGCATGGGACTGGACCGCGTGCTGATGCTGCTCAAGGGCATCCCGGACATCCGGATCCTGCGCTCGGCCGAACCCTCCATCGCCGCCCAACTGACCGACCTGGCGCCCTACCGGGCGGTCTCCGCGATGCCCGCCGTCCGCCGGGACCTGTCCGTCGCCGTCGACCGCGACGACCTGGCCGAGGACCTCGGCGACCGGGTCCGCGACGCCCTCGGCGCCGACGCCGACTGCGTGGAGTCCGTCGAGATCCTCGGCCGGACGCCCTGCGCCGACCTCCCGCCGCAGGCCCTGGCCCGGCTCGGGGCCCGCCCGGACCAGAACAACCTCCTCCTCCAGGTCACCCTGCGGCACCTGGACCGCACCCTCACCGACCGCGAGGCCAACCTGCTGCGCGACCGCGTCTACGCCGCCGTCCACCGCGGCAGCGCCCACCAGTGGGCGACGGCCGGCTGACCCGAACCGCGGCCGGTGCCCTCGCGATGGGGGCGCCGGCCGCTCGGGGTTTTCCCGTTGACGCCGCTGAAATGATGATCGTATGTACGAGTCCACCTCCACTCCACAGCCCGTCATCCTCGGCATCGACGACCTCCGGCCGCTCCCCAGGGCCACCCGGATCGCCCGCACCAGCCGTGAAGGCATCCGGCTCCTGGAGGAGCACCGCGACCGCTACATCGACGAACTCTGGCTCGACCACGACCTCGGCGGCGAGGACGACATCCTGCCCGTGGTGACCCTGCTGGAGGAGGCCGCCTTCAGCGGACGGCCCTTCCGGATCGGTACGGTCTTCGTCCACAGCGCCAACCCGATCGGCGCCGCCAGGGTCGTCCAGGCGCTCGCCCGCTGGGACTACGAGGTGCGGCGGGCGACGGCCTGATGCGGTGACCGCACCGGTTCGCCGCAGCCGCGCCCGCAGCCGCGTCCAGGAGGGGTCGTCCGCCGGGGCGGCAGACCCCTCCTCGACGCGTGCCGTCGGGCCTACCAGCCGCTGGTGAGGCGCAGCGGGCGGGAGAACGACGCGTTCCCGGTGTTGGCCCATTCGTTCAGCACGCCGGTGGCGTCGTTGCGGGCGATCAGGTGGGCGCGGCCGGTGCCGTAGAAGGTGCCGGCGGTGGTCTGGGAGAAGGCTCCCCAGCCGCCGGTGAGCAGGGTCTTCTCCCCGAAGCCGCCGTCCCCGTTGCCCGGCCACAGGTACAGGTTCCCGGTCGAGTCCTCACGGGCCACCAGGTCCGCATGACCGGTACCGCGGAAGTCACCGGCCGTGGTCTGGGAGAAGCCTCCCCAGCCGTTGGTCAGCTGGGTCTTCTCCCCGAAACTGCCGTCCCCGTTGCCCGGCCACAGGTACAGGTTCCCGGTCGAGTCCTCACGGGCCACCAGGTCCGCATGACCGGTACCGCGGAAGTCACCGGCGGTCGTCTGGGAGAAGCCTCCCCAGCCGCCGGTGAGCAGGGTCTTCTCCCCGAAACTGCCGTCCCCGTTGCCCGGCCACAGGTACAGGTTCCCCGTGGAGTCCTGACGGGCGACCAGGTCGGCGCGGCCGGTGCCGTGGAAGTTTCCGGCGGTGGTCTGGGAGAAGCCTTCCCAGCCGCCGGTGAGGTCGACGGGGTCGCCGAAGCTGCCGTCGCCGTAGCCGGGCCATTCGACGAGGTGGCCGGTGGCATCGTTGCGGGCGATCAGGTCGCTGACGCCGTTGCCGTGGAAGGCGCCGGCCGTGGTCTGCGAGTAGTTCAGGGTCAGCCCGGCCGGGGCGGGCCCGGTGGCGATGGAGTCCGCGATCGCCTGGGCGGCGTTGTCGTTGTAGTGGAGGTGGTCGTCGCCGTGGTTGTAGTAGCCGGCGAACAGCGCGCTCGGGTTGAGCGGGTCGCGCAGGGTCCGGTCGAAGTCGTAGTAGCCGTCGATGTCCGTCGTGCCGCGGAGGTAGGCGTTCAGGCACTGGCGCGTCTGTTCGCCGGCCGCGGTCCAGCCGCCGTAGCCCTGGTACGGCGGGATGGTGGCGACCGTCAGCTTGAGTCCGGCCGCGTGGGCGCGCGAGGCCAGTTGCCGGATGCCCGCTTCGAGGGCGGTGTCCGAGGCGTTGTTCATGACGATGTCGTTGATGCCCTCGTAGAGGATGACGCGCTTCGCCCCGGACTGGGACAGGACGTCCCGGTCGAAGCGGCTAAGCGCGCTCTGGCCGAAGCCCGCGAGGGGGACGGTGGCGTCGGTGAGGAGTTGGTTGCCTGAGATGCCCTTGTTGACGATGCCCATCGGCCTCGGGCCGAGGCGCAGGACCCGGCCCAGGTCGTCGGTCCAGCGGCTGTTGGTGTCGTAGCTGGTGTGTCCGCCGTCGACCTGGGAGTCGCCGAGGGCCACCACCGTTCCGCCGCTGCCCGCCGCGGTGACGTCGAGCCCGCTGAGGTAGGCCCACTGGCTGATGGCGTTCGGGAGGTTCGTGCCCGCCCGGTCGAGGGTGTGGTCGGCGCCGTCGCCGGCCGCGGAGGTGTAGGAGGTGGTGAGGGTGTAGGAGTGGAACGGTGCCGTCGTCACCCCGTTCGGGAGCCAGATGCTGACCAGGAGGTTCTGGTCCCCGCCGACCGGGAAGTTCGCGGCGTCGCTGTAGACCTCGCCGCCGGCGGGGATGACGGTCTGCTGGGCGCCACCGAAGGTGAGGCCGACCGGGGCCGCCGTGGCGGAGGAGCCCGAGCTCTGCGCCGCGACGGTGACGTGGCCGATCGTCACCGGGTCCGGGCTGAAGGTGTTCACCAGGTGGATCCGCGTGCTGCTGCCGCCGATGCTCGTGTGGACGACCATCCGGAGCGTCTGCCGGCCGGTCACCCCCGAGCCGGCGGACGTCTCTCCCGACCCCATGGCGGTACCCCAGCTGCCGGTCCACCCGGACGCCGACGGCGCCGCCGCGAGCGGTGCGTTGGGTGCGAGCGGTTCGTTGGGTGCGAGCGGTGTGCGCGGTGCCGGGGCCGTGCCGCAGCCGGCCGCCGTCGCCTGCACGGTGAGGGCCGCCGGCGCCAGGAGCCCGGCGGTGAACACCGTCGCGGCCAGCGCGGCCCTGCGGACGCCTCGACGGCGGCCGGGCTGCTCGGCGAGGGTGGCGTTCTGTTGCATGACTGTCTCTGTTTCCTAGGGAGTTGAAGGGGGCCACGGGTCGCCGCGGCCGGTTCCGGGGCTGTCCCGACCACCGCCAGGGGAAGCACCACCTTCGCTGCCGCCGGAGGCCGCCTGCCATCGTGGGCGACCACGATTTCGGTTCTGCGTACTGCCCGCCGATCGGCTGGGGCCGGCGGCTCGGACGGCTCGTGGTGGCTGGGCCGTGGCCCTCGCCATGCGGCCCGCGCACGGTGCCGGGGCCGGGGCCGGGGCCGGGGCCGGGGCCGCGCGCCGACTACCAACCGCCAACCGCCGCTATCGCACCTCCTCCAGGGCGTACGCCAGGTCCGCGCGGCGCCGGATGCCGAGCTTGCGGTAGCAGTGCGTGAGGTGGGTCTCCACCGTGCGCACGGCGATGTGCAGCAGCGTGGCGATCTCCCCGTTGCCGTGCCCGGTCGCGGCCATCTGCGCGACCCGCAGTTCGCCGGCGGTGAGCGCGCCGACCCCGGTGTGGTCGGTCCGCTGCGGCCTGGCGCCGCACTCCCGCAGGCTTGCGGCCACCGTCGCGCGGGGTGTCGCGGCCCCCAGCCGCTCGGCCTCCTGCGCGGCTTCCCGCAGCACCCCGCGGGCGCGCCGGTGGCGACCGGCGCCGTTCAGCGCCTTTCCCAGCGAGACGAGCGCGGGGACCGACTCCGGCACCGGCTGCGCCGAGCCGCGCAGCACCTCCACCGCCTGCTCGGCGAGTTCCAGACCGCGCAGGCCGCCGAGGCACACCGCCAGGGCCCGCATCGCCCTGCCGACGGCCCGCGGGGTTCCCCAGACCTGGGCGAGCCGCAGCTCCTGGGCCGCGAGCGGCACGGCCAGTTCGGGGGCGCCCAGCGCCACGTGGCAGTCGGCGGCGGCGGACCGCCACGGCGTCACCACCGGGCTCTCGACCTCGCGGGCGGACTGCCGCCGTCCGCACTCCAGGAGGCTGCCGAGGGCCCCGCGCGGATCGCCCGAGGCCGCGAGCAACAGTCCACGCGCGTAGAGGAATTCGTTCCACTCCCAGGACCCGTACGGTCCGCCGGCGCCGATCGCGTCGGCGAGGCGCCGGGCCTCGGCCAACCGCCCGGTCTCGGTCAGCGCGATCAGGGCCTGGGCACGCAGGTGGAGGGTCCCCAGCCGCGGCCGGGGGCCGTCCGGCGCGGGCACCCGCAGCAGCGTGGTGTCCGTGAGCAGGGCGCCGTACCGGCCGCGCGGCACCTGACCGCGCGCCCGGACGTCCAGCAGGCGCTGGTGGCCGGGGTGCAGCGGCTGCGGCCGTCCGGCGGCGAGCCCCCGGGCCACCAGACGGTCGGCCTCCTGCCACTGGTCCGCGCGCTGGGCCAGGTCGGCGGCGGAGGCCAGGAGGTACGGTTCGAGCAGCGGCTCCACTGGGACGGCCGTCCACGACCGGACCCGTTCCATGACCTGGTCCGCCGACAACAGCCCGGCCGCCGCCGCGTGTTCGGTGAGCAGGGCGTGCGCCGTCGGGACGAGGCCCTCCGGCGACCGCTGCTCCGCCTGCCTGAGCTCCGCCACCACCCGCAGCCAGCTGTCGCCGTCGTGCGCGGCGAACAGCGCCGTCGCCGCCTGCAGCGCGTGCCCGAGCTCCGTGGAGTCCGTGCGGCCGTCCGACACGTCCCGCAGCACGTCCAGGGCGGCGTGCACCTCATCACGGGCGGTCAGCGCCGCGCCGAGGGCGGTGGCGGCCCGCACCTTCCCGCCGGGGCTCCGCTCCAGGCGCAGCGCCTGCGCCAGGTACCGGACGCCGCAGGCCCGTTCGGCCCGTTCCTCCAGTCGGCCGAGTTCGCCGAGTACGGTGCTGCGGCGGTCGGCGGGCAGGGGTTCTTCCAGCGCCCGCCGCAGGCAGGCCGTGGCCTGCTCCGACCGCCCGGCGCGGACCGCCCGGCCGGCCGAGGCGATCAGGGAGTCGGCGGCCCAGGTCGCGCCCACGGCGGGGATCGTCAGCAGCTGCCGCACCACCGCGTCCTCCGCGTCGCCGCGGTGGTGCAGGAGTTCCGCGGCGCGGCGGCGCAGCGCCACCCGCTGGCGCCGGCCGCAGGAGGCGCGGACCGCGTCGCGCAGCAGGGGATGGGCGAAGGTCCACCGGCCGGCCGTCCCGCCGCACCGGAGCATGCCTTGGCGGGCCAGCTCGGCGGTCCAGCCCGGGAGGCGGTCGGGGTCCGCGCCGGTCAGCTCCGCCAGGAGTGCCAGGGCGTCCTCCTCGTCCTCCAGTTCGGCCAGGGTCCGGGCCGCGTCGGCCGTCCGCGCACCGGCGCTGCGCAGCCAGCGGGCCACCGCGCCGGTGTAGCCGCCCGGGTACAACTCCGCGCCGGTCGACGGCAGTTCGGTGGGGCCGGCCCCGGCGGCGGTCTCCCGCAGGTCGGCCAGCAGCGCGCCCAGCAGCAGCGGGTTGCCGCCGCTCGCCCGGAAGCAGTCCTGGGCCAGGGAGTGCGGTGCGCCGTCCCCCAGGGCCGCGCGGACCAGGGCGGCGCAGGCCGGCGGACTGAGCGGCCGCAGCGTGCACACCTCGGCGGTGGGCTGCCCGGGGGCGTCGGCGAAGCCGGGGGACGGCGGGGACAGGTCGTACTGCCACCGCTCGGTGACCACCAGCAGGACGGGGAGCCGGTCCAGTCGGCGTGCCACCTGGGCGAGCCAGCGGCGCGAGGGCGGGTCCGCAAGGTGGACGTCGTCGACGGCCAGCAGGACCGGTCCCGCCGCGGCGCTCGACCGCAGGGACCGCCACAGGCGGGACGGCAGGTCGATGCCGTGCAGCGAGCCGTCCCACCGGTCGGCGCCGATGACGGGCGCGAGCGGGGTGGGCTGGCCTTGGAGTGCGGTGTCGAAGAGCTGCACCAGCACGCCGAAGGGGACGTCCGACTCCTGGTCGGAGCTCCGGGCGTGGAGCACGACCGTCCCGTGCGACCGCTGCTCGCGGACCACGGCGTCGAGGAGCGCGGTGCGGCCGGAGCCGGTCCCGCCCCGGATCACCGCCGTGCCTCCGGTACCCGCGCCGGCCCGGGCGAACAGCCCCCGGAGGCGGGCCAGGGAGTCCTCGCGTTCCCGCAGACAGTCGGGGCGCTCGGGGCGGACGAGGGCGAGGGCGTGGACGGTGGCGGTGGGCAACTCGGTCCTCCTGGGATGTCGGGGTGTGGTGGGTGGTGTCCCTCGACCGACCGACCGACCGGCCGACCGGCCGACCGACCGACCGGCCGGTGCGGGCGGATCGCCGCCGTCGCCCCGGGGAGCCGGCGCTGCATGGGAGTGGTCGACCTGCGTGGGGTACCCGACGTGGTCGGCGTACCGCACCGCTTCGTGGCACTCGACGCCGGGTGCCCGAGGTGTCACGGGCCGGCGGTCCAGGACGCGGCCGGAGTGAGCCTGTCAGCTGCGGATAAGCGCTTGATCAACAACGGGTAAGCGCAGGTGGGAGCCGGTCGGCGGCGGGTGGCACTCCGTCAGGTGCCTCGAAGGCGGCGCCGGACACCGGGTGTCCGGCGGCGGTCCGCGACACGGGTCGGCTCCTTGCTGTCCGGGCGGGGATCACGCGGCCCGGCCGGGCCACCGCACCACCGTCGCGCCCGCCCGGTGCGGTGACAAACGGGGCCCCGCCGGGATGTCCCGAATCCTGCGATCCCCGGCCGTCGTTCCCGCTCGGTTAGGGTGTCCGCCGTGACGACGACTGCCCGCCGCATGGTGATCATCGGATACGACCAAGCGGAGCTGCTCGACATCGCCTGCGTGACCGACACCCTGGAAGCCACCAACCGGCTCGCCGGCGCGGCGCTGTACGAGGTGAGCGTGGTCTCGCTGCGCGGCCTGCCCGTACGCGTGTCGGGCGGCCTCTCGATGGTGAGCCAGGGCGCCCTCGAACGCGTCCGGGGCCCGCTGGACACCGTGCTGGTGTCCGGCGGCCACGGCCACACCAAGGCCGCCGAGGATCCCGAACTCATAGCCCAGGTACGGCGGTTGGCGGCCCGCAGCCGCCGAGTGGCCTCGGTCTGCACGGGCGCCACCGTGCTCGCCGCGGCGGGCCTGCTGGACGGACGCCGGGTGACCACCCACTGGGCCTACGCCGACGAGCTGGCCCGCCGGCATCCGGCGGTCACCGTGGACGCCCGTCCGCTCTACGTCGTCGACGGCGACGTCTGCACCTCCGCCGGGGTGACCAGCGCCCTCGACCTCACCCTCGCCCTCGTCGAGGCCGACCAGGGCCCCGACCTGGCCCGGGCGGTGGCCCGCTGGCTGGTCGCCTACATGCAACGCCCGGGCGACCAGGCGCAGTTGTCCGTCTACGTCAAGGACCCGCCGCCCGAGCACCGGATCCTGCGGCAGATCGTCCTGCACATCATCGGCAACCTCGACGCCGACCTCGGCGTCGAGGCCCTGGCCGCCCGCGCCGGGGTCAGCGAACGCCACCTGTCCCGGCTCTTCCTCGCCCAACTCGGCGACTCCCCGGCCCGGTTCGTCCGCACCGCCCGCAGCGAGGCCGCGGCCCGGCTACTGGAGTCCACCGCCCTCCCGCTGACCGCCGTGGCCCGCCGCTGCGGCTTCGGCTCCACCGAGACCATGCGCCAGGCGTTCCGGGCCGACTACGGCACCACGCCCTCCGCCCACCGGGCGGCCCTGCGCGAGGCCCGGCGCAGCCGCGACTGACCGGGCCGGGCGCAGGTCAGAGCGGCAGGCCCTGCCAGTCGCCGAAGGCGGTGGCCGTGGTGCCGGCCCGGTAGTAGACGCGGCCGTCGGTGCCGATGGCGAACACGTGCAGGACGCGGTTGCCGTCGACGATCGCGGTCGGGAAGTCGAGCACGGTGCCGCCGAGGTCCTGCCAGGCGCCGTAGCCGGCGTTGGGGGCGGTCTGGGCGGTGGTGCTGACGCCGCTGCCACCGTTGCGTTCGAACAGGACGACCTGGCCGCCGAGGTTGGCGGCGGCCGGTTCGCCGACGCCGCCGTGTCCGCCGAGGTTGACCGGGGACTGGTTCCACGGGCCGCCGAGCTGGCTCTGGTAGCTGACCGTCATCGCGCCGGTGCCGGCCTCGCGGTAGACGAGTTCGATCCGGCCGTCCTGGTCGAGCACGGCCTTGGGCGGGCTCGCGGGCGCGGCCGCCGGGACCGGGCCGGGGCCGGCGATGGACCCGTTCGGGGCGGTCTGCCACCAGTTGATGATCCCGGTGCGGGTGCTGGCGAAGACCTCGATCCTGCCGACGCCGTTGCGGATCGCGGTGACCGGGTCCTGGATGTCGGTGCCCCCGAGGTCCGTCCAGGAGTCCGTCCAGACGCCGCCCGGGGTGGTCTGCCGGATGGTGCTGAGGCCGCCGCCGCCGTTCTTGACGAACAGCTCCAGGTGCCCGTCCTGGGAGGCGGCCACGACCGGTACGCCGACCTGGTCGGCGTTGCCGAGCGCGGTGTTGGGGTTGCCGTGGTCGGCCCAGGAGTTCCACCACCAGCCGTTGGGCGCGCCCTGCGGCAGGGAGATGATGTGGTGGTCGGTCAGGCGACGGGCGAAGACCTCCAGCCGGCCGTCGGCGTTGGTGCCGACGGCTATGCCCGGGGCCAGCCGCCCGCCCGGGTCGGCCATCCGCACCGGGCCGCCCCAACTGCCGTCCGAGTTGCGCCAGTACGTGTACAGGGCGCCGGCCCGGACGACGAACACCTGCGGCCGGCCGTCCTGGTTCAGCCCGGCCCAGCAGGTGCCGCGGGACCAGCGGTAGTACATCCGGGAGAACCAGTCGGTGGAGTAGCTCCCCGAGTGGTCGTGGCTGGCGTACTCGGCGACGAACACGCCCTTGGCTGCGACCGTCGCCGGGTCGAGGTTCTTCGGGGAGTCGCTGACGTTGTAGTCCCGGTAGTTCACCTGGATCAGGTTGCCGCCGTACTGGAGGGCGGCCCGGCCGGCGAAGGTCGCGGCGGCGATGTGGTCCGAGTGGTCGCCCGCGTAGCGGCTGTCCGGGAGTTCGTCCTGGGCCCGGAGCACGGTCGGCTGGTAGGTCACCATCAGCTGCCGCAGCACCTCGACCACGTCCGAGGCCGTGTAGGTGGACGGCCCGGACAGCTTGCTCCCGGTCGGGACGACCGTGGTGTCGGTGGCGCCGGCCAGCACGTTGCCGAGTTCGCCGTCGTGCAGGTTGAGGAAGATCAGGTGCACCGGGTGGTCCTTGAGCATGTACCGCTCGACCTGCTTGCCCGCGACCGTCCAGGCCTCGGTCGTCCAGTGCCCGATCTCGTCGGTGCTCGGGTCGTTGTCGCCGACCCCGGTCATCCGGGAGTAGGCGTTGACGGCGCCCATCTGCCGGTTCCAGGTGCGCAGCGGATCCCCGGCCGGGTCCCCGCAGCCCGAGCACGGGTCGCCGGTGATGTTACCGGCGGTGACGAACACCGTGACGGACGGTGTGCCGACCGCGAGGGCGTTGGACAGGTCCGGGTTCATGAACAGGATGTCGTCGTCCTCGTGCGCGACGACCTGCATGAACAGCGGCTTGGTGCCGGTCGCCCCGAACATGCCCGAAGCCGGGGCCGAAGCCGAAGCCGGGGCCGGGGTCGGAGCCGCGGCGGCGCGGGTCGTGGTCCCCCGGACCAGGACGGGCGCCGCGAGGGCGGTGAATGCGACGGAGGCGAGAAGTTGCCGTCGTCCGATTGCCATGTGATTCCCCCCAATTCGAGAACGGCGCGTGATCACGCCGGGGAGGAGGTTATCGCATGGGCGACCAGTAAAACGCCCCGGACGTATTCCGCGAATCCGACGACCGGACGGCGAAAGGGAGCCTTCGTGGTCTGCTGATCCGGCCGTGCGGCGGTTCCGTTCGAGGTCGCGGGGCTTCCGTAGGCCGGACCACTAGTGGTGGCGACCGCACCCACTACGTCATCGAACTCAGCCTTGGAATTCCGCCGAGTGGCATTGGAGAAGGGTGGAGAATGGCCGGAAGTGATTCACCGGCGAGGAAATCCGTCACCCCACCGGTATCCGTTTTCCGCACGTCCCACATATTTCGTCCGTGCCCGATCCGATCGCGGTGCACGGTCCCGCCGCGACGCGGGGCAGTGCCGTAGTGGTTCGGACGCACGGCCGTCGCGCCCGAACCACTACGGGGGCCGAGATGGGGCCGGGACGCGGACGAGTAGGGCCCGCCGTCGGCCCGATGTAAACCGCTCTTCGCCCCCCGTTCACCCCCGATTGGGGGTATGATCCACAGAGTTACAAGAGGCACCTCGTTCGGTGAGGCGTCTTCACGGACACAGGCCACTGACCCGACGACGTCGAGAGACGCCCAGGTTCAGGACAGATCTTCCCGACTTAAGGGTTGATCCCAAGTGGCTTCCCCCGCAGGGGGATTACGCCGTGGAGTGCCAAAGCTCTGACGAGTTGGGGTGTACCGGCGCCGCCGTCGTGGCGGGCCCGGTCCGCTCCTTGCCGTGTCGATCGGCGCGACCACGCGCCCGGCCGGGAGGAGGCGAGAGAGATGGACTCCAGTAGTAGTCCGGGCCACAGTCGGCCCTGCCCTCAGCTTCCCGTCCTCGCCCCCGGTGCGCGCTGACGCCTGTCGGCCTGCTCGCGCGCACCCTCCCCCCGGCCCCCGGGCCGTCGGAGGTTCGATCATGACCCGCCTCGCCTTCCCGACGTTCACCCACGCGCGCACCCCCCACCAGGGCCGCACCCCCGTGCGCGGCACCCGCCTGCTGCGCGGCTTCCTGCGGTCGACGCCGCACCTGCCGCCGCTCACGCTGCCCGCCGACGCGCCGATCGTCCGCGGCCTGCTGAAGCTGACCCTGGAGGACGGCACGCCGCGCCTCTACCTGCTCGACCACCGCGACTTCTCCGCGACCACCTCCCCCGACGTGGCCTACGACTCGCGCGTGCAGACCGCCTACCTGCTCGCCCTCCAGGGCCACGGCCCGGACCGGGTGGCCGAGCACCTGGGCCTCCCGGCGGCCGTCACCGAGGTGATCGCCCAGCACGCCGCCCGCTGCGGCGCGTCCGGGCCGGGCAACACCGCGCCGATCGCCTGACCGCGACGGCGCCCCGGCACGGGTGCTCTGGCGCCGGTACGGGGGCCTACCGCTCCCGCACCGGTGCCAGGGCCCGGCTCAGGCGTGCCAACCACTCCTCGGCCGTACCCCGTACCCGTGGGTGGTCCGCGCGGAAGTCCTCCCAGTCCACGGACCGTTCCGCGGCCCACCGGGCCACCGCGTCCAGGCGCAGGGCGTCGGCGGCCGCCGTGCGGCCCGGCGCACGGCGGAACACCGTGCGCAGCAGCCGCGGTGACAGTCCCCCGACTCCCGCACCGACTCCCGCGCCAACTCCGGCACCGGCTCCCGCACCGGCTCCGGCCTCGGCGAGGAGCACGGCGTCGTACAGGTCCTTGGCCCGGGCCCGGCCCTGCGTGGCGCAGTCGGCGTGCAGCCACAACAGCTTCCAGGCGAGCGACAGTTCACGGCTCGCGGTGCGCACGACGGTCCGCCCGGCGCCGTCGCCGCGGGGTATCGCCGTCCACACCGGGGGCTCGGGGAGCCACTCGTCGAGGGCGAAGTCCAGTCGCACCTCGCCGGGCGGGAGGCCGTCCGCCGACCAGGGGACGGCCACCCGTACGCCCGGGGTGTCGTGCTCCGTGTACGTCCAGGTGGCATCGTGCCGGGCGGCGCCCACGTCGAGGACCAGCCCCGGCGCCACCGTCGGCCGCTCGCGCACCAGGTCGAGCAGGGCCCGGTGCGGCGGGTGGTCCTCCGGCTCGGTCTCGACGATCCAGTGCAGCCCTTCGGGCGGCAGGACGGTCCGCAGTCCTGCCGTCTCGAACTCCTCGGACGTCCAGATCTCGTAGCGCCCGGCCCCGTCGGCGGCCTCCGGCCACTGCTGCACGGTCGCCACGTCGTCCACGTGCCGGTACGGGTGCGCGGGATCGACCGGGACCAGCAGGGGCCGGGGGACGATCCAGTCGAGGTCCGCCGGCTCCCGGGCGTCGGCCCCCACCCAGGCCGGCATCACCATGCTCCCGCGCAGCACCAGGACGTCGCCCAACGGGGAGTCGGCGACGAGGCCGAGCAGGTGGTCGAGCACGGCCCGGTGGGCGCCGCGCCGCCGGTCGTCCGTCACCGCCACCACCCCCCGCCCGTGCCTCGGTTCACCGGTGGCCCACCGTACCGACCACCACTGACACCGGAGCCGGGCGAACAGGTGAGCGATCGCGCTACCGGGATCTGCTAGCTTTTCGGCCTCGGTGCCCTGTCCTGAGCGTGTGACCTGCTGTTGTACGTCTCCGGCCCGTGGCGCCGCTGTCGTGATCGACCACAGGGGGAAGTCATCAACGCATACGCGGGCGCCGACGGCCCGGGCATCTACGGCCCACCGTCCTCCACCGTTCCGGCTCCGTCCTTCGGGGTCAACCCGGCCGACCTGGACGCGGCGGCCACCGTCGCCCACACCGCCGGTCAGGCCATCCCGGAGGAGCTGAAGCACGTCTACCAGCCCTCCGACAACGCGGTCGCCGGGCTCCTCGGCTGGCAGACCGCGGGCTCCCTGCACAGCTGCACGGACGCCTGGGAGGAGTGCCTGCGCAAGCTGGGCAGCGAAGTCGACGGCATCAGCACCAAGTTCTCGCAGACCGCGACCAACTACCGCAACGTCGACAAGAACGGGGCGAACGGCATCGGCGGGGTCGGCAGCGGCCGGTACTCGCTGGAGGGGAACTGATGGTCAGTCTCCCCGAGTTGCGCGATGCCCAGATCGACCCCCTGGACGCCGCGGCCACCGCCTACGACACCCTCGCCAACAACTTCAAGAAGCACGCCGACGACCTGAACACCCAGGTCCTCAAGCACGTCTTCGACGGCAGGTGGGTCGGCAACGCCGCCGGTGCGGCCAACACGGCCATGCAGACGACCAGCACCCGCCTCGACGCGGCCCACACCGAGCTGTCCTGCGTGTCGGGTCTGCTGCGCGAGGCCTCGGAGAGCTTCCGGCTGGCGCAGTCCAAGCTGCAGGAGGCGCTGGCCGACGCGAAGACCGACGGCTTCACGGTGGCCGACGACGGGACGGTCACCTGGCCGCCCCCGAGCGCGGCCGAACGCCACGACCCGGAATACGACACGCCGCAGCGGGGCAAGGCCATCGCCGACCGGATATCCCACGCGGTCAGCGAGGCGGCCAACGCCGACCAGAAGATCTCCAAGGCGCTCGACGGCCTGACCCAGCGCGCCAAGACCGGCGCCGGCCTCAGCCTCGACAACGCCGCCGCCGACCAGAAGAGCGTCACCCAGCTGGGCACTGACCTGCTCAACGCCGGGTTCCCGCCCGAGGGCGCCGGGGCCACCGAGGTCAACTCCTGGTGGAAGGGCCTCACCCCGGACGAGCAGCAGCGCCTCATCCAGGCCCACCCGGACCTGCTGGGCAACCGCGACGGCATCCCCGCGGCCGCCCGCAACCAGGCCAACCTGCTCAACCTGGACCACCTCACCAAGGAGTACGAGAACAAGCCCAACCCCTCGGACGCCGACAAGCAGAAGCTGGAAGGCTTCCGCGCCATCCGAACCAAGCTCGACCAGGCGAAGACCAAGGAGCCGCCGCCGGTCTTCCTGCTCGCCGTCAGCGACGAGGGCCAGGGCCGGGGCTGCCTCTCCTGGGGCAACCCGGACACCGCGAAGAACGTCAGCGCGTACGTGCCCGGGCTCGGCACCAAGCTCTCCGACGTCGGGGGCAAGGACGCCGACCGCGCCCGCAACGTGTGGCAGGCCGCACACAACGCCGACCCCACCGCCGAGACCGCCTCGATGGTCTGGCTCGGCTACGACCCCCCGCCGGGCCCGCTGGACGGGGACCCCCGGACCCTTGAGGTGATGTCCGGCGACCGCGCCCAGAAGGGCGGCGCGAACTACGACAAGTTCATGGGCGGCCTGCGGGCCACCCACGAAGGCGCTCCGGCGCACCTCGTCGCCCTCGGCCACAGCTACGGCTCGACCACGGTGGGCATGGCGGCGACCCAGGGCGGCGGCACCGGGGCCGACGACATCATCCTGGTCGGCAGCCCCGGCACCGGGGCGGACCGGGCCTCGCAGCTGCACATCGACCCGAAGCACGTCTGGGTCGGCGACGCCCAGAACGACCCGGTCAGCCACCTGCCGGCGAAGGAGCGGGTCGCCGCCGACGGCACGGGGGCGGCCATCGGCGCCAAACTCGCCGGACCGCTGGGAGCCTGGACCGGTGGCAAGGTCGCCAACGAGCTCTACGACGACTTCGGCGACACCAACGACCTGTGGTTCGGCAAGGACCCGGCCGCCAAGGACTTCGGCGCCAACCGGTTCGCCGTCGCGGACGGGGCGCCGCTGTCGTTCGACTCCCACTCGAACTACATGGAGGATCCGAACATGGACACCTCGAAGGACCCCGCCAAGCGGGACGAGCTGGAGTCGATCAACAACATCGGCCAGATCGTGGCGGGCAAGTACGACAACGTGACGAAGCAGGACGGACGATGAGCGGCTCGCCGCGGGGCACCCGCGGGCCGGGCGGCCTGGGCGGGCTGGGTGTCGCGCTCGCCGCCCTGGCGCTCGCCCTGACCGCCTGCTCGGCAGGCACGGGCGCATCGGGAGCGGGGACGTCGGGGGCGGGTGCGTCGGGCACCCCGGCCGCCGAGCAGCTCGTACCGCCCGAGCAGGCCCTCCAGCGGATGGACGCGCTGCTCGACGAGTCGCTGGCCCAGGTCCGGCCCGCCCTGCGCTACTGGGACGACAACCCCGACGCGGTCGAGCAGTTCTCCAAGGGCCTGGACGAGCACTCCCTCGGCTACGCGGACGCCAACCGCCGGCGCCACATCATGACCAGGATCGCGCCGGCCAAGTACGGCGCCCTGCTGGACATGGTCGAGAGCGGCTGGAAGGCCAAGGGGTACACCGTCACCCGGACCGCCTCCACCCCGCCCGGCAGCGTCGCGAGCGCCCCGGGCGGCGCGGGCGTCGGGATCACCGTCCACTCCTCCGGACTCATCGAGATCACGGCGCACGTCTCCCCCGTCCCGGTGATCCACGGCGCCTTCGGAACCCCCACCCCCGTTCCGACCCTGCCCAACGGCAACCCCGACGACATCCCCGCGTACGACGACCCGTTCTGGTCGAACTGAAGGCAGCCATGACCCCTGAACAGGCCGTCCAGCAGCTCAACGCGCTGCTCGACGACTCCATGTCCGGCATCCGCCCGCCCCTGCGGTACTGGGACGGCTGGCCCCGCTCCACCGAACAGAGCGCCACCGGCCTCTACGAGCAGTCGCTCGGCTACGCCACCGCCACCCGCGACCGCTACGTCATGACCAAGGTGGCGCGGGCCAAGTACGGCGCCCTGCTGGGCGTGGTCGAACGCAGCTGGCTGGCCAAGGGCTACACGATCACCGCGGTCAACCCCAACCAGCCCGCCATCTTCGCCACCACCCCGGCCGGCGCCGCGATCGCGATCACCTTCGGCGCCCCCGGCAACATCACCTTCACCGCGTCGGTGGGCCCCATCCCGGTCATCCGCGACCGCGACCCCTTCGGCGTCCCCACGCCCGAACCGGTCATGGCCAACGGCAACCTCGACGTCCTCCCCCGGTACGAGGACCCGTTCTGGTCCGCCTGACCGGGCTCCGGTGGGGACCCTCTAGGCTCACCCGTATGGGTCTTGACGAGCAGGAAAACGACAGCCAGGTCCGGGTACCGGTGCCGCCGCTGGAGGACCACGAGTCCGGGCGGCTCTTCCACCGGCTGCTGCAGCTCTTCCTGCGCGACCTGAAGGAGGCCGGGCAGCCGGTCGGCCGGCACCAGTACCTGCTCGGCGCCGTCATGGAACTGCACGGGCCCGCCCGGGCCGAGGGCCGGAACGCCGACCGGCGGCAGCCGCGCTGCGCCTGCTGCCGCACGCCCTACCCGTGCCGCACGGTGCTCGGCGTGGCGGTCGACGCCGGGCTGCCGATCCCGTGGGGCTCCCCCGCCGCCGTGGTCCCCGCCCTGGCCGACGTGGGGCTGGACACCCGGCCCGGCGGCGAGGTCACGGCGCAGCACGTGTACTGGTCGCCGGGCTGGGGCGCGCGGCGGGCCGCGGACGGGAGCTGGGAGATCGGCATCATGGTCGACCGGGGCGGGGTCGAGACCCTGTCCGTACCGGACGACGAGGCGATGGCCCACTACCTCGCCTCGGCCGCGCTGACCCTGGGCCGCCCGTACCCGTACGGCTGGGCCGAGGACCCGGCCGAGGCGGCGGTACGACCGGCCGCGCACCGGCAGGCGACGGAGTGGCGGGAGCGGGTGCGACTGCCCTACCTGGAGCACCACCGCCCGTACGGGGCACCCGGGCAGGGCACGGCCTGACGACGCCCGGAAGCCGCCCCGGCGCCGCTCAGCCCGCGCCTTCCGCGCTGTCGGCCCGGACCGCGAGCGCGTCGAGCTCGTGGCCGATCGCCTCGCGCAGGGCGTCGTGCTCCGGTCCGAGGGCGCTCGCGGGATCGCGCCAGTTCTCCGCGGGGTACAGCCACACCGGGCGCCGGACGTGTTCCGGGCCCTCCCACTCGTAGCGGGGCCACACATGCGCGTGCAGGAAGGCGTCGGCGTTCCCGAGGATCTCCAGGTTCACCCGCCGGAACCCCGGGTCCCGACGCCGACAGGCCCGCTCCACGGCCTCGCCCAGGCGGTCCAGGTCCGCCAGGAAGGCCGTCCGCCGGCTCCGCGGAAGATCGGACAGGCGCTCCACCCCGGGCTCGTCCACCAGCAGGACCGAGTACCCCGGCAGGAACTGCACGTCACCGATCACCGCGAAGCCGGCGTCGAGCCGCCGCAGCACCGTGGGGTTCGTGCCGTTCAGGGCACTGCCGATCCTGTCGTCCCGCCAGTCGTCGACCATGACGAGGCACCCTAGCCGGGACGCGCGCGGCCGAACAGCCCTCGGCCGCGCGCGGGCAGGTCCGGGTGGGGTCGCCGGTTCCGGCCGACCCGCCGGCAGCGACAAGCTGCCTAGTGGACCATGCTCCAGATCTGCCACCGGTTGGAGTGGTTGTCACAGGTCTTCTTGAACTGGCCGATGTCGAAGACCATGTTGTTCGCGTGGCCCGCCTGCCCCCGGTCCAGGCAGAAGTCGACCTCGCTGCGGCCCGAAAGCGGGCCCGAAGGCTGCCAGTTGAAGAACTGGAAGCTGTTGGACGGGTTGCCTGAGGTGTTGCCGACCCAGGTCATGTTCCACTGGTCGCGGTAGTTGCCCGCGTCGCAGCTGTCGGTCTTGGCCTCGTAGCCGTTGCCGGAGAAGAACTGGACCCGCAGGCAGCGGCCGGTCTGGACGTTCTGGATCTGCACCCTGCTGTAGTAGTTGTTCACGTCCGGGGCGTAGGAGGTGACGTTCCACCGCTGGAAGGCCCCGCCGTTGCAGGGCAGGATGTACAGCGACCCGTTGTAGTTGCTGTCCAGGCAGTCCAGGCCCTGGTCCTGGAGGTCCTTCAGCTGGACGTTGCGCTGGTAGGCCGTGGCCTGCGCCGTCCCCGACAGGGCGAGCGTGCCGGCCATGGAGCCCACGGTCATGACACCCACCGCCACCGCGGTCCCGAGCTTCCGCTTCATATCCCGCACACCTGCCAGTTGTGGCTGGCCTCGTTGCCGCCGGTGGCGAAGCTGTGGCCGTTGCCGTAGTAGTCGGTCGGGCGACAGGTCGGCGTCCTGCCGCCGCTGAAGGTGAGCCCGATGTGCAGCCTCGGCTGGCTGTAGCCGTAGCCGAAGCTGTCGATGGACACCAGGCGCGAAGTCCCGAACGCGCCGTACTGGGCGAGGTTCCCGATGTCCACCTTCCCCGCCTGGTGGCCGTTGGCGTCCTGCAGCCAGATGTAGTTGTCGCCGATCATGGACAGGTCGGCGTTCTGGTCCCAGTGCACCTCCGCGTACTCCATCCGGCAGCTCGGGATGTACCCGATGTACAGCTTGCCCATGTGCTTGTTGGAGATGACGCCGAGGTTGTACCCCCAGAGGTCGGTCGGCTTGCTCGCCATGACACGGTCCGACCCGCAGGACGCGGCGTGCGCCGCCTGCGTGTTCACGGCCACCAGGCCGGACGCGGACATCAAGGCCAGCGCCCCCGCCAGGACGGACCTTCTCATCCTCAGTTCCACTGGTTGTCTCGCTTTCGGTGTGCTCGCAGTAGCCCGGCCTGCGCCGCGCGCAGTCCCCGTCGGGCTTGACCCATCCTCACCGGCCGACCGGTGGCCCCACCATGACGTTGACCCGCCGTTGGCCGGACGTTTCGGGCTGCTACCGACCCGGTGTGTCCGGCGCCCGCCGGGGTGGCGTTGAACGAACCTGGCCCGCCCCTTCCGATCGCAGGGTCCCCCGCGCTCGGCGACCGGTGGAGAAGGGACGAGCCCGGTTCGTCCAGCACTCTGGCGGGTCCTCGCAGGAAGGTCCCAGGAGCGGAACCGGAGTTTGGCCGGAAGTTCCGCAGGCCAACCCGGCACCCCGGACCGGAGGTTGACCGGAAGTTCCGCGGCTGATCTGATCGTCAGCTGGTTCGGGGGAACCGCGTGGAGGGGGAGTCCGTGGATGTGCCCGATGTCGGTCCGTTACTGCGTCGGTGGCGGCTGCGGGCCGGCCTGACCCAGGAGGAACTCGCCGAGCGGTCCGGCCTGTCGTCCCGGGCGATCCGCGATCTGGAACGCGGCCGGGTGCGGCGGCCGCGACTCAGCACCGTACGGCTGCTGGCGGAGGCCATGGGGCTGACGGAGCAGGAGCGGACCCAACTGTCGGAGGCCGCACGGCCGGTGGATCCCGTAGCGGATTCCCGGTCATCCGACCGAATGCAGCCGGTCAATCCGACAGTTTGTCGGGTTGACCGGCTGTTTTGTTGTCTGAGGAGGTGGATCGCCCCTCACGGGTTCGTAGGGCGAGCCGCGTTTTTGCCCAGTCGGGTGGGGTGTGTGGGGGCAGGGGTTGTCAGCGTGTCGCGTGGGCGGCCACAGCACCGGCCCGGACGCCGATGCGGCTGCCGGGTCCGGGGACGGGGCGAACGGAAGTCGCGTGGAAACGAAAGTCTGCCTTCGTCCCGGGGCGCCGGGAACCGCCCGGCTCGATCGGGCTGCTCGAACAGCGGCAGAATCTCCAGCCCCGGCACCGTACCTGATGAGGCATCAATTCCTACTTGAAACATGAACCGGATGCCCCGGGGAGTATCAGCGGGGCGCCGCGGTGAGTGGTGCGGGGCCCCTGTAGGTCACAAAGCTGGTGGCGTCAGGGCAGGAGGCGTTCGGCGCCGAGGTGTCGGAGGATCGGTGCGGGTGAAGGCTTGGTTGCAGGTGTCGACGGCGGTAGCTTGGACGTCGAGCAAGGGAGCACAAGGATTAGCTGGCACGTGGTGCAAGAGGCGAGGCTTCAGCTGGGCTGAAGCCTCGCCACGGCATACGGGGTAGTCCTATTCGGTGGGGCGGACTCTGGCATTGATCTGGGGGGCCAGGGCATCGAGTACGGCTTGCGCGCGGGAAGCAGACTCGCTTTCAAGGCCTGCGTGGTGCTCTTTATCCGCTCGCTCGCCGCCAATGAGCCCCTCTACCCATTCAATGCTAGTCGGCCTGTCCCCGGTCTTGTTCCGGCAGAACTCTTCGATGACTCTCTGCAAGACAGACAGGGGGACGACACTGCTCGGTTCCATGAAAACCGGGACATGGATGTCCGAGACTACATTCGGGTCACTCTCGGGCGGCAACGGGTTGTCGGTAATCCAGACGTGGTCATACACCCCTCCCTGTTTCGGGTAGTGTGCACCGACATACCAGACGGCTCCGCCAAACCCGGTCGATTTGTTGAGTGACACCGTGAGAGTGCTGTCGGGGTAAAGGGATTCATGGGCTTTGAATTCATTTAGAATGAATGACGCATTCTGCCCGTACTCCAGATCTTCCAGCACCTGCCGGATCAGTCGGTCCTCATCCTCCCGGGTCTTGGGGTGATGCTGCTGTCGGCCGATCCAAACGGTCAGGAGCATTCAGTCGTTCCAACTTCCGAGTCCGGCGATCGAGTTTGGAATCATTATGCCCTTCTCTGGATCGAACGTCCAAACCCTGAGAGTAGTTCCGTATGGCAGGATGGCCCCCACGGCCTGCCAGCAGCCAGGCACGCCCAGGGCGTCCATCCGGCACACGCCTTCAGTGTTATTGATGACCACATTGACCGTCGCATTGAGACGATCCCCGGACTTCCTCAGGTAGTCCTGAACCGCACGGCGAATATCCCATGCAAGCTTCGTCTCGAGATGATCAGGAACAACGCTCGGCTTCCACCCCCTGCTTACAAGGAAGTTTTGGATGTCCTTATAGACATTCAGATCCCTGCTGCTTGAACGCTGCGCGCCGACCGACTCAATCCCCTTCTCCGTGATGGTGATGATTTGCCCGACCGTCGGCGTCGCCTTGCCATTCGGCCCGCGAACCCACCGGGGGAGTTTGTCGAAGATCTTTTTGAAGTCGAGGCATATGACGTTGTGGACGAGGAGCGGGGTGTCGCCTGCGAGTACGTAGTACGTGTGCAGGTCGTGGACGGTGAGGTTGTAGGCGGGTTCGAGGCCGGTCCAGTGCCGGGTGGAGGCGACCTGGGCGGTGGCGCCGGTGTCGGTGCGCAGGGTGTCGCCGGGGCGGACTGCGGCGGCGTCGGTCCACCGGCCGGTGTTCTGGACCCAGTAGGGGTGATGGTCGGTGGAGGTGACCGTGGACTTCGTGGTGCCGTCGGGGGTGGTGACGGTGAGTTCGGTGAAGTTGGTGTCGTCGGGGTTGTAGATGGTGTCGTCGACGGTCCGTGGGCCGGTGGTTCCGGTTGCGGGATCGGTGGCGGTGACGGTGTCGCCGGTGTGGAGCTGTTCGATGGGCCGGGTTGTCCTGTCGCCCATGAGGACGCGGGTGCCGGCGGGGAAGCTGTTGAGGCAGGACGGTGCGTCGACGAGGCGTCGCAGGATCGGTGCCTTGCCGAGCAGGTTGCGGGTCCACGAGGAGAGGGCACCGCCGGCGGCGTCGAGCTTGGCGGCCCATTTGAAGTACTTGGCGCCGAAGCGCAGAAGCCGGGCACCGGGGACGATGCTGAGGCAGGACCAGAGGACGTCCTCGCCGCTGGCGTAGTCGGCGAAGTACTCGCCCGCGTACCAAGCGCAGTTGACCACCGCGGCCGGCGTCCCGACCCACGGGAGGAAGCTCATCAGGTCGAGAGCGGTGTGTTCGAATGTGGAGACCTGGTTGTACGTGCGACTGAGGAATTCTTCCCAGGGGTCTCCGATCGCCTGGATGACGGCCTGGGTCATCTGCAGGCCCATGCCGGTCAGGAACTGTTCCCGTGCGGCTGTGACGGCTTCCTTCTGGGCGGCGTCGGCGATGGCGCGGGCTTCGGCGCTGCTCTTGCCGGCGTTCTCGGCGGACTGGCGGGCGCTGGCGACCGCGGCGTACGCCCTCGCGGCGGATTCACGGGCCGCTGCGGCGCTGGCCTCGGCGGCGACGGCGGAGTACTGCGCGGATCGGGCGGCCTGGCCGGCTGTGGCCTGGGCGGCGCGGGCGGTGGCTGCGTAGCCGTTCGCCTTGGTGGCTGAGGCCTGGGCGTTGTCGGCTGCGCTCTTGGCCTGCTGGGCGAAGCCGGCGGCGGCGTTGGCTGCGGCTTTGGCCTGGGCTGCGGCGTTGTTGGCGTCGGTGGCGGCGCCGGCGGCGATGGCCGCGTACTGGGCGGCCTGGGCGGCGTTCTGGTCGGCGAGGGCGGCGACCTGGGCTGCGCCGTTGATGGCGTTGTCGGTGGAGGCGGTGTGGGCCGCGGTGAGCTGGTCCTGCTGTTGGGCCCGGTACTGGCCGGTCGTCAGGAAGTCGGTGAGGAGGGTGTAGGGGCCTTCGAGGGCGATCTGGGCGGCGGACTTGACTTCGTCTCCGCCGGTCTCGATGAGCCGGGAGGCCGTGAGGCGGTCGTCGACGGCTTTGGCGTCGTACCGGCCGCGGGTGAGGAAGGTGAGGAGGGAGTCGGGGGTGTTGGTCTCCAGGGCAGCCTTGGCTGCTTCCTTCAGGTGGGGGCCTCCGGTCTCGATGAGCTGGGAGACCTTGACGCGGTACTGGGACAGGGCGGCGGTGTGGCGGCCGGTCTGCAGGAAGGCGTGGACCTGGGTGGCGTCGCCGGTGAGTGCGGTGGCGGCGGCGGTGCGGACGCTGTCGTACTCGCTGGTGTCGGCGAGGTACTGGGTTTCGGCGCGTTCGTCCTCCTGGCTGGAGGTCTGCCAGGCGGTGCGGACGTAGTCGGTGACGGCTTCGTCGCTGCCAGCGAGGGCGAACTCGGCGGCGGACTTGGCCCACGGGCCGCGGACCTTGAGGGCGGCGAGCGCCATTTTGCGGCCGTCGGCGACCACGGTGGCGGGGTCGGTGCCGGGCTGGGAGGCCCGGGCGGCGAGCTGCACCGCTTCCTGGTCCAGGCGCAGGGCCCGGGTCTTGGCGTCGTCGGCCTCGCGCTGGCTGGCGTCGTAGGCGGCCTTCGTGTCCTGGGCCTGGACGATGCCGCGGGCCTTGCGGGCCTTGAGGTTCTCGGCCTCGACGATCTGGGCCTGCTGTTGGACGACGCGGGCCTTGGCGACGGCGGAGCCGGCTGCCGTGGCGGCCTGCCGGGCGTTCTCGGCGTGGGCGGCGGCCTGCTGGTCCGCGGTGGTGGCGTTCCCGGCGTTCGCGGAGGCGTTGCGTGCGGATTCGGCGGCCTTCGTGGCGTGGTCGGCGGCGGAGTTGGCGGCGTCGCGGGCTTCGGCGGCGTACTGGCCGGCGTCCTTGGCGAGCTTGGCCGCGGCGTTGGCGGACCGGGTGGCTTCGGCGGCGTTGCGGCGGGCCTGCGCGGCGGCCTGCCGGGCCTTGGCCGAGGAGGCCCCGGCCTGGTCGGCGTATCCGCCAGCTTCGTCGGCGGCGTCGGCCGCGGCGTTCACGTTGGCGACGGCGGAGGCGGCCCGTTCGGCGGCGATCCCGGCCTGGAAGGCGGCGCCTGAGGCGCGGTCGGCGGCCTTGGCCGCGTATCCGGCCTGCTTCGCCGCCTGTACGGCGGCGGTGGCGGCGTCCTCGTCGGCCTTGCCCGCGGCGGCCGAGGCGAAGGCGCGGGAGGTGGCCTGCGCGGCCCCGCTCGCGGCGGCCGCGGCGCGCCCGGCGGCTGCGGAGGCCACGTTGGCGGCCTGGACGGCGGCCTGAGCGGCGGATATCGAGGCCCTGGCGGCGTCGGCGGCGCGCTGGGTGGCCTCGGCGGCGCGGTCGGCCGCGGCGGCCGCGCGCTGGGCGTCGTTCTTGGCGGCGAGCGTTTCGGCGGTGGCCTCCTGGGTGGCCTTCTTCGCCAAGTTCCGCGGCCTCCACCGCCCGGTCGGAGGCTTCCTTGGCGGCGTCCTTGCGGCGGATGGCCTCGTCGCCGGCCGCCTGGGCCTGCTGCACCAGTTCGTCGATGGTGGCGTGTTCCTGGTCGCGGGCCGCGGCGATGAGCTGGCCGGTCTGCAGGGAGGTGTGGATGTCCTCCGCGTCGCCTTCCATGGCGAGCAGGGCAGCTTGCTTGGTCGCCGCCCCGCCGCTCTCCGCGAGCTGCGAGACCCTGACCCGCTCGTCGCTGTCGGTCAGCGGGAAGCGGTCCTTGTCGAGGAAGGCCTGGATGTCGGCGATCGGCTTGTCCAGTGCGGCGAGGGCGGCGGCCTTGGTGTGGGGGCCGCCGCTCTCGGCGATCTGGGAGACCATGACCCGCTGGTCCTGCTCCAGCGGGGCCTTCCAGCCGGCGATGACGAACGCGGCGACGTCCTGGTCGCTGCCGGTGAGGGCGGCCTCGACGGCAGCGCGCAGCCGGGGGCCACCGATGGTGACCATCTGCAGGGCGGCGGCGCGGTTGTCCTTGGCCTCGGCCTTGGCGAGTTCGCCGTCCTGGGGGTTCTGCGGGGTGCCGAGGAAGAGGCGGACCTGGTCTGCGGTGCCGGTCAGGGCGATCTCGGCGGCGGCCTTGACGCTCGGCCCGCCGTCCTTCCAGGCCTGCAGGACCTGGCCACGGTCGCTGAGCTGCGGCGCGGGCGCGGCTGGCGGTGTCTGATCGGCCGACACCGGGGCTGTGGAGAGCAGGGAGGCGAGGAGCGCGATCGGCAGCACCGTGCGGCACAGCAGCCTGATCCCCGCCCTCCTTCCCCGGATCCCGGAACCTCTCGTACCTGAACTCACGAATGCCTCGCAGAATATGTGTCGTGGATGATTCCGGGCAGCATGCGGCAATCCGGTGGGATTTGCGGCGCACGTAGACAAAAGGCCGGGTCGTTTCCCGCATGAGGGCCCGCAGCCTCACAGTTCGGCCACCGGGCCCGGGCGCCTCGGTGACGCGGTTCGGCCGCCAGGGGACATGAGAATCCACTTTCGTAATCCTCTCAAGGGGCCACAAAAACCTGGCAAATGTCTGGTTCGTCGGATTCGGGTTCTTCCAGGGAGGTCAGCGGCGCGCCAGCCACGCGAAACGACCTGGTCAGAGCAGGCCGATACTCCCGGGCGGCTCGGCCGCTCCGGCCGCACAGCAGACGCAATCCGAAGAACCCGCAGACGCATTGCCAACAACGGTGCTCCACGCCCTGGCACTCTTCACATGGGGTCGCCAGAGCACCGGACCTTCCGCTTCATTCGCGGGAAGAAATTAGGGCCGGCTGGCATTTTCTAGGCATGGGCGAGAATTCTTCGCAGCCACCCTGAATGCCAGGCCCTCGCATGCCTGCAGCAGGTCCGGGCGGGCAGGGCGGAGATCCTTGGTTCACCTGCCGACCGCACTGTTCCGCCGACCGGATGGGAATCATGAGGAATCATTCACGTGTGCGTGGCGTCGTGGCCGCTGCGACCGGCACTGTTATGGCCCTGGCCGCAGGCTGGACCGCGGCTGGACCCGCAGCTGGTGATACACCGCCGACTCCCGCCCCGGCGGATGCGCCGTCGGCCGCGGTGGAGACCTTCGGCTACCCCGGTTCGGCGCAGATCCTGGCGGCGCGGGGGATCACCCTGACCCGTGGCGACGGGGGTATCACGCTGACCGACTGCGGCAAGGCCGGGAGCTTCCAGATCAAGGTGCGGGCGATCACCACGCCGCCGAACCCGAACGACGAGGTCTGCTTCGCCGCACCGGGCGCCTCCGGGTACCTGGCGCTGTCGATCCCGAACGCGTACCGGGTCAGCACGTACGGCCGCTCGGTGCGGGCGAGCCTGTCGACGGACCACAAGCCCACCGAGACGGTCGACGTCGCTGCGGGCGGGGACAAGGGCATCGGCGAGACACTGGACCCGAACAGCCGGGCGGTGGTCCTCGAACTGCGCGTCACCGGATCCACCGCCCCCGCGCCCGCACCCCAGCCCACCGACCCCGCCCTCGCCTTCGCGGCGAAGGTCAACGTCGGTGACGGCAAGCGCTCCTGCACCGGCACACTGGTGGACCGGTACTGGCTGATGACGGCCGCGTCCTGCTTCACCGACACCCCGAACGACCTGTCCACCGTCACCGCCGGCCCGCCGAAGGACAGGACCACGGTCACCGTCGGACGCACCGACCTCACCAACACCGGCACCGGCGCGGTCGTCGACGTGGCCGAGCTGGTGCCGCGCACCGACCGCGACCTGGTGATGGCCCGTCTCGTTTCCCCGGTCAACGGCATCACCCCCGCCACCGTCGGTACGACCGCGCCGGCCGCCGCCGAGAACCTGCGCGTGGCCGGCTACGGCCGCACCGCCAGCGACTGGGTCCCCACTAAGATCCACACCACTACCCACACCGTCGGCGCCGCCGCCACCACCATCGACACCGCCCCCGCCGACGGCCAGGCCCCGATCTGCCAGGGCGACGCCGGAGCCCCGCTCCTGCGCGACAAGAACGGCACCACCGAGATCGCCGCCATCGCCTCCCGCTCCTGGCAAGGCGGCTGCCTCGACACCCCCGCCACCGAAACCCGCACCGGCGCCACCAGCACCCGCACCGACGACATCACCGGCTGGATCCAGCAGGTCCGCGACGCCTACTGGACAGCCGCGACCTCCAACCCGGCGGCCCGCAGCTCCGTCTACGACCCGGTGCGCAAGATCGCCACCGTGTTCGCCGTCGACGCCAACGGCCACCTCGTGTACCGCTCCAGCGACGACGGCAAGACCTGGAACAGCTGGCTCCAGATCGGCGACCGGCAGTTCGCCAGCACGCCCACCGCCCTGTTCAACCCCGCCACCGGCGCCATCGAGCTGTTCGTCATCGGCCGCGACGGCAAACCGTGCCACACCTCTTACATGGCCGACGCCCAAGGCTGGCGCGGCTGGGAGAAGCTGAGCGACACCACCTTCACCGGCAACCCGACCGCCGTCTACAACCCGGTCACCAAGACCGCCGAGGTCTTCGCCACCACCACCGGCGGCCCCGTCGCCCACTCCTACTACACCGCCGGGTCAAGCCCGAACGGCTGGAGCCCCTTCACCACCATCAACACCCGAACGTTCAACGCCACTCCCAGCGCCGTCTACAACCCCGCCACCGGCACCATCGAACTGTTCGCCGTCGGCCGCGACGACGCCACCATGTACCACGCGTACTGGTCCCCCGACGGCAAACCGTGGAGCGACTGGTTCCCCATCTACGGCGGCACCGTCACCGGCAGCCCCAGCGTGGTCTACAACCCGTCCAACCAGACCGCCCAGGTCTTCGCCACCAGCACCAACGGCCCGATCGTCCACTCCTACTACAAGCCGGGCATGGGCCCCTGGAGCACCTGGGCGCCCATCAACGGCAAGGCGTTCTCCGGCTCCCCCACCGCCGTCTACAACCCCGCCACCGGCACCGTCGAACTGTTCGCCGTCGGCCGCGACGACGCCACCATGTACCACGCGTACTGGTCCCCCGACGGCACACCGTGGAGCCCCTGGTACGGCCTGGGCAACTGGAAGTTCAGCAGTGGCCGCCTGGCCACCGCGACCTACAGCCCCTTCAGTGACCGGGTCGACCTCTTCGCCACCGGCACCGACGGCGCCATGAACCACACCTCGTACGCGCCCACGTTCACCAGCTGGGCCTCCTGGGAGACCTTGCCCGGCGCCACCCTCCTCACAAGCTGACACCATCCCGGCAACGGCCTCCCGTGCCGCCTGCCGACCGCACCGTTCCGCCGACCGGATAAGGAATTATGAGGAATCACTCACGTGTGCGCGGCATCGTGGCCGCAGCGACCAGTACCGTCGTGGCCCTGGTGGCAGGCTGGGCCGCCGCAGGACCGGCGGCCGGTGACACACCGCCGACGCCCGCTCCGGCGGATGCTCCGCCGGCCGCGGTGGAGAGCCTCGCCTACCCTGGCTCGGCGCAGATCCTGGCCACCCGGGGCATCGCCCTGAGCCGTGGTGACGGAGGCATCCTGCTGACCGACTGCGGGAAGGCGGGAAGCTTCCAGATCAAGGTGCGGGCGATCACCACACCCCCGAACCCCGACGACGCGATCTGCTTCGCCGCACCGGGCGCCTCCGGCTACCTGGCCCTGTCGGTCCCCAACGCCTACCGGGTCTCCACCTACGGCCGGTCGGTGCGGGCGAGTCTGTCGACGGACCAGAAGCCCACCGAGACCGTGGACGTCGCCATGAACGACACCGCGGGCATCGGCGAGTCCCTCGACCCCAAGGCCCGGGCCGTCGTCCTGGAACTGCGCGTCACCGGCACGAGTGCCACCCCGCCGACGCCCCAGCCCACCGACCCCGCAACCGCCTTCACCGCCAAACTCAACATCGGCAACGGCAAACGCACCTGCAGCGCCGCCCTCGTCGACCGCAGCTGGCTGCTCACCGCCGCCAGTTGCTTCACCGACACCCCGAACGACCTGTCCACCGTCACCGCCGGCGCCCCCAAGGACAGGACCACCGTCACCCTCGGCCGCACCGACCTCACCAACACCGGCACCGGCGCCGTCGCCGACGTCGTCGAACTCGCCCCGCGCACCGACCGCGACCTCGTCATGGCCCGCCTGGCCACGCCCGTCGACGGCATCACCCCGGCCACACTCACCGCCAGCGCCGCCGCCACGGGCCAGAACCTGCGCATCCCCGGCTACGGCCGCACCGCCACCGAATGGGTACCCACCAAACTCCACACCACCACCCACACCGTCGGCGCCGTCGCCCCCACCACCGTCGACACCACCCCCACCGACGGACAAGCCCCCCTCTGCCAGGGCGACGCCGGAGCCCCGATCCTGCGCGACAACGGAGGCAGGACAGAACTCGCCGCCATCGCCTCCCGTTCCTGGCAGGGCGGCTGCCTCGGCACCCCCGCTACCGAGACTCGCACCGGAGCAACGTCCTCACGCGTGGACGACCTCACCACCTGGATCCAGCAGGTCCGGGCGACCGCGTTCGGCTGGAAGACCCAGGCCCTGGTCAAGGGTGACAGTGGCCTGTATCAGGCCACCCGCCTCTACGACGGCAGCTGGACCGCGTTCCAGGACGTCCAGACCAAGGCTGGCACCATCGGTGGCGTCAAAGCCGTGGCGGCCGCCGGCATCAACGGCGACACCCACGTCCTGGCCCTCGGCGGCGACGGCCACCTCCACCACACCGTGCGCACCGCCGCCGGTGCCTGGAGCAGCTTCGGCGACCTCAACAAGGTCGTCGGGGACCTCGGGAACATCACCCAGGTCTCGGCGTCCTCGATCGGCGCCGACCTGCACGTCGTGGTCCTCGCCGACGGGCAGGTCTTCCACACCGTGCGCCGAGCCGACGGGACCTGGACCGGCTTCGGGGCCGTATTCGGCGCCGCCGGACCGCTCAACGGCGTCACCTCCGTGGCGGCCGCGGGCACCGGCGGTGAGCTGCAGGTCGCCGTCACCGCCAACGGCACCATCCAGCACACCGTCCGCCGTGCGGACGGCACGTGGAGCGCTTGGGGCGCGGTCGCCAACGTGGCCGGCCCGATCGGCACCGTCACCTCCGTCGCCATGGCCCGTCAGGGCGACGACATGGACCTCATCGCCGTCACCTCCACGGGCGCCCAGTTCCACACCGTCTGCTTCGCAGACCGGACCTGGCAGCCCTTCCGGCCACTGACCGGCGTCCTCGGCAACGTCACCGGGACCTCCGTCAGCGCCACCCCCGTCAACGGCGACGCCCAGATAGCCGTCACCACCACCGACAACCGCGTGCTGACCACCGCCCGCCACGCCGACGGCACCTGGGCCCCCGTCCAGGCCCTCGACCTGAGCAGCGTCCCCGGCAACCACACCGGCACCGCCATCACCGGCACCCTCTGACCAACGCCCGCACGGCCCTCCCGGCCAGGGCGGCGGCCGGACCAGCCGAGGGAAGGAACGCCCGGCCGGTCCCCACCCCGACGAGAACCTCCGTCAACTACGGTGGGGACCGGCCTGACACGGCCGCCCACACCCGCGCTACGACGGGTGTTCAGGCGTGGAGAAGTGCCTGGCTCCGGTGTTCACGCGGGGAGATCCCGTACGCGGCCTTGAACGCGCGGCTGAACTCGGACGCCCGCGGTAGACCGCAGGCGGCGGCGACGAGGTGGATCGCGACCCCGCGCAGCGCGGGGTCGGCGAGGTCCCGGTGGGCGCGTTGCAGGCGCTGTCGGCGGATCGAGGCGGCGAGGGTCTCACCGCCGCTGTGCCGGGTGAACAGGTGGTGGAGATGGCTGAGGGAGATGTGGTGGGCGGCGGCGATCGTGGCCGGGGTCAGGTCGGGGTCGTGGAGGTTGTGCCGGATGAACCCGCGGACGCTCTCCATCAGGGCCCGCCACTGGGTCTCCTGCGGCAGGGCGGGGAGGGCGTCGAGTTCCCGGGCGGCCCAGGCCGCCACCAGGTCGATCACGACCGTGCCGAGCCGGGCCGCCTCCGCCGGCCCCAGTGTGTGGGCCTGACGGTCCAGCCCGAGCAGGAACTCCGCGAGCAGCGCGCCCGAGCCCTCGTTCGCGGGCAGCCTGCGGCCGAGCAGGTCACCCACCAGGCGGCCGGGGACCGGCAGCAGCGCCTGGGGGATGTCGATGGCCACCCCGGCGGCGCGGGCGTCCTCCGGTCCGGTGCCGAAGACCCGCACGTCGTACGGGGTCGTGTTGTCCATCAGCGACAGTTCCCCGGGCCCGGACTTGTCCCGCTGGTCCCTCCCTCGCGTCAGCGCCTGGCCACCGGAGGTCAGCAGGGTCAGGTGGTACAGCTCCTGGCGGTCCGAGCGCCGCACCAGCCGCTCGTTGCGCACGAAGCGCGCCGACCGGAACGACGTCCAGAACATCGCCACCGGCCCCAGCTCCGAGTACCGCAGCTCCGCCTCGAAACTGTCCGCGTGAGCGCTGGTCGCCTCGCACTCCCGGGTCCTGCCGAGCGTGTCCCGCCAGACCTCGAAACGGTCCTTCGCCGACAAACCCTCGTCCCACCGGGCCCCCGGGAAACCAGCCGCCATCTCAACCCCTCCGGAAAGCGCTCCCCCGCCGAGCCGGCAGGGCTCCCCCGCCGACATCATCGGCCACCCGCCATGCCCCCGCCAAGTCCGTACTCGAAGGAACCCACCCCGAACCCCTCACTCGGCACACACCGGTACAGGTAACTCCCCGGCCCGGGAACACGACGGCACGGCCCCGCCGCCCGTACGCGCCGTCACAGCACCGGCGAGCCCCTCCCCCCCCCGGGGGGGGACGGCGAAGGTCAGCAGCCGCAGCCGGCAGGACGGCGACGGCAACCACTCTCCTCCGACCCTGCGACGTCGTCCGGGCACGGCCCGAACCGCATCCGCGGAACACGGCGTCGAGACGAAGCGTCCCCGGCGACGCCCCCAGGCCATGGCGGGGGCGACGGCCTCCAGGACCGACCGACGGGACGCACCGCGCCAACCGCAGCGGCACCGTGCGACGGAGGTCGCCACCGACACAGCTCGGCGAAGCGGACAGCCCAAGCACAACCGGCCGCCCGCCAGCCGCCGCCGGCGCGCCGCGCCCCGGACAGCGGGCCCCGTCGACGGCCACGCGACCAACCGCCCGAACTCCGGGGCCAGCATCGACCAGGTCCTCCGCCATCACACCGCCCGAATGCGGCATCAACCGTCTGCGGACCACCGGGCCCCGCTCAGCGGCCTGCGGCTCTCCGGCCTCCGGAGCCCAGGACGCTGGCGTGGGAGGCCAGGAAGTCGCGCACGCACCGGGTGCCGGCGCCCGCCCTTCGGCGGTGCGCATCGCACATGGCCCCAGCGTGCCTTCTCTTCTCGTGTGCCGTTCAGAGCCGTGGGAAGTGATCTCCAAGGCGGTGGGAACGATCACCGTGACGGCTCGGCGTTACCGCAGGTCAACGGATTGTGTCGGTTCGCCTTCCCCGGCGGATCCCCTGGCGGTGGATCCGCCGACCGGAGACCTCGCGGCGACAGTTCGCACGGAGGTCGCGGCCACGCCGCCCGGACTCTCGCGGCCCGGCGCCTGGAGGGCCGCCGCCAGCCGTCTGCTGACCCGGGACCCCCTCGGTCGCGTCAAGCGGCTGGGCGCATTGGCCGCCGCGTGCCTGTTGACGGCGGTCAGCGGCGACACCGGTCCGGGCGCCGGCCCGCGTCCGGCGTCCCCGTCGGAGCCCGTCTCCTACGTCGCCCGGGTCGGCAGCGACTCGTTCCCCGCCGATCCCCTGATCGGCAGCACCGGTACGGACCTGGCGGTCGAACGGCCCGTCGCCGCGGGCGACTCGCTCCTCGTCACGGTCCGGCTGATCAATGCGCAGCCCGGGCCGATCACCGTGACCGACACCGCCGGCAACACCTACACGGCGGCGGGCGGGACGACCGACCCGGACGGCAACCGCCTGGTGATCCTGGCGGCGGTCCGTGCCAAGGGCCTGCGGCCGGGCACGGACCGGTTCATCGTCACCTGGCCCGCCTCCGAGGGGGATCAGGTGACGGTCGACGAGTTCCACGGCATCACGGCCATCGGCTCGTCCGCCGGCACGGACTCGGGCCACAGCAGCACGGCCTCGTTCATCGGTCTGCGGTGGCTCTGCTCCGACGCCGCCGACGGGCTCCTGCTCGTCGCGCTCGGGAGCTACGCCCACCGCGCCGGTTTCAGCGGTACCTGGCAGAGCCTTCCCGAACTGACCCTGGACCAGTACCGGTTGGCCGTCGACTACCGCCTCCACGGGTCGAAGTACTTCTGCCCGACGATCGAGAACCCCGTGGGCCCGGCGACCCGGTGGCAGGCGCTCGTGGTGGCGGCGCGCTGACGCCGGCCGACACCGCCGCTGCGCACCGGCTACCCGACGGGGCCGAGCTCGCCCTCGATGACGGTCTGCTCGATCCGCGGCCGGTCCCAGAGGGCCAGCAGCTCGTTGGCGACGGCCACGACGAACAGGGGGTCCTCGGGGCCCCTCACCTCGATGGCGGCGGCGGACAGGCTGCGCGGGACGGCTCCGGCGTCGAGGAGGGCGCGCCAGTCCTGCGGCCCGAGTGCCAGGTACTCCAGGCCGGTCAGCTGCACGATCTCCAGCGGATCGGCGAGCGTACCGGGGTAGGCGCTGAGGGTCCGCAGGCGGGGCAGCCCGGCGACGGGGGCGAGGCTGAGCGGTTCGTCGTCCCACACTCCTATGGACAGGACCTCCAGGCCCGGGTGGGCGGCGGCCTCGATGCTGGTCAGGCTCCTGATGTTGACGTGGGCCACGGGTGACGGAGTGCCGTCGTGCGGGCCGTCGCCCTCGGCGCCGGACCGGTCCAGCACCAGGTCGGTGAGGGAGTCGGCGAGGAGTGCGGCGCCGATGTTGTCCTCGTGGTTGAGGATGATGATCTGCCCGACGTGGCCGCCGGGGCCCGGGGTCAGGTCGATCGCGAGCCGGTCCCCGCCACCGTTGTCCCCGAAGGCGATCCAGCCGGGTGAGCCGACCAGGCCCTGCACCGCGGCGCCGGGCCGCGCGCCGACCGCCGCCTCCATCGCCGCGAACTCCCAACGGCAGTACCGGGATTGCGCGTCGGCGAGGTACAGCTCGTCCAGCGGGAGGAGCTCGCAGCCGACCGCTGCGAAGACGCGGTTCGCCTTCTCATGGTCGTCCCCCCAGTCCGCCCAGCGCGCCCGGGTCACCCGGTAGAGCGCCGTGAGCTCGGCGGGCAGCGTGACGCCGAGGCGCGCTTCCGCGGCGGCGATCTCCGCCTCCGTCGCGCCGATGGCGTCCGGCAACCGCTCGCGGAGCGTCCGCTCCAGCAGCAGCGGATCCGCCGAGGCCGCCGGCACCACCCCGGGCACCGGCTCGGGGAGGCGGCGCCAGGGCTCGGGCAGGGCGCCCTCGACCAGGATGAGCGCCCCCGGGTGCGGGTTGCCGATGCCGGGCTCCACGGCGGGGCTGGGCCCGAGCAGGTGGAGCGCGGTCCTGCCGGTCGGGGAGATCTCCGCCGCGAAGGCGATGTCGTCGATGCCGGCCGCCGCGAGCGCGCCCTGCACCCGGCCCACCGCGTCGAACTCCTCCCGCATGTCCTCGATCTGGGACGCCCGACCGGGCGGCGGCGACGGTCGGCGCAGGGCCAGGCTCCAGCTCTGCAGGCCGATGCGTCCGGCCACCCGGGTGGACCGGTCGGGCCGCCTGTCCGTGCTGCTGGCCAGCAGGAGCCGCAGGATGGGCTCCCACAAGGTGAAGTCGTGCAGCGTCACGCGGTGAGGCGAGGGTGAGAAGGGCTTCTGACGGTCCATGCCCGGACCGTATCCGGTGACACTGACACCGCTCGCCGCCCGGGGACGCCGCCTGCCGGTCGGAGCGGCGAGACCCCTTGTTAGCCATTTAGCCAAGATGCTAAACAGATGGCATGACACAAGCGCAGGACGAGACGGGCGTCTTCCGCGCCCTCGCCGATCCGACGAGGCGCCAGATCCTGGAGGACCTCCGGGGCGGAGAGCTCGCGGCCGGCGAGATCGCGGCCAGGTTCCCGATCAGCGCGCCCTCCGTCTCACGGCACCTCGGGGTACTCAAGGGCGCCGGGCTGGTCACCGAACGACGGGACGGCAACCGGATCCACTACGCGCTGGCCGAGGACCGCCTGGCCACCTGCGTCGGCCGGTTCCTCAGCGCCGTCTGCCCCGAGCAGATCGTGCTGCGCCACACCAGACCGCGCGCGGACGCGCAGGGCGAGGGGGCGTCATGAGGCAGCCGCGACTGGCCAGCGTCGTCGAACGACGGCTGCTGGTGAACTACCGGGTCGCCCCGGAGGCCGCCGCCCGCCTGCTCCCCGGGCCGCTGCGCCCCCAGCTGGTGCACGGGTACGCGGTCGCGGGCATCTGCCTGCTGCGCCTGGGACGGGTCCGGCCCGCCCGGGTGCCCGAGGCCTTCGGTGCGCTCGGGCTGCGGAGCGAGAACATGGCGCACCGGATCGCCGTCGAATGGGACGGCCCGGTCGGCGTCGAGACCGGCGTCTACATCCCGCGGCGCGCCACCGCCTCACGGCTCAACGCCTGGGCCGGAGGCCGCCTCTTCCCCGGCGCACACGACCGCGCCGACTTCGCCGTGCACGAGACGCCCGACCTGCTGCGCGTCGCGGTGTCACCCCGGGACGGCGGCACCCGCGTGGACGTCACCGTCGAGCTCTCCGACGAGCTGCGCGGCAGCGAACTCTTCGCCGATCTCGCCGAGGCCTCCGCCTTCTTCCGGGGCGGGGCCAAGGGCTTCTCGCCCACCCGCTCCGGCCGTCACCTGGACGGCATGGAGCTCGGCACCGACGCCTGGCGGGTGGAGGCCGGCCGCATCCGCTCAGCCGCGTCCTCCTTCTTCGAGGACCCGGACCGCTTCCCGCCGGGCAGCGCGGCCCTGGACTGCGCCCTGGTCATGCGCGACGTCCCGGCCGGTTGGCGCCCGCTCCCGGCCATGGCCACCGGGCGCGGCGCCGAAGCCGTACCAGCCGTTCGAGCGGCCGTCACCCCTTCCGACACCGTCACGGCGTAGCCCCGCGCGCCGTCCGCCGCCGTCACCGGCATCGTGGAACCGCGGCCCCGACCCGAACCCCCGAGCGGGCCCGGGCGCCGCACCAACGGCCGTGGTCCCCGATGAGCATGCCGCTCGTCGGGGACCACGGCCGGGCGCCGGCGACTCGCTGCAGCTCCGCACCGGCGCGCGGGAGGTGGCCCTCCCCGGCGTGGTTCGGCGCGGAAGCACGGACTAGCATCCCGCCATGCCATCAGTGACCTACCCGATACCGTCCCGTCAGCGAAGATCGTTCCTCCTGTGGATCATCGGCCTGTCGGTGCTGCCCGCCGCGTTCATCGTCGCCAACTGGCAGCGGGACGGGTGGTGGGGCGCCGGGATGCTCGGGCCCTGCATCCTCGTGGTCGATCTGATCTACCTCAACCTGGCCTCGGGCCGGACCGTCGTCGACGCCCACGGCATCCGGACGGCCCGTCTGCTGGGACGCCGGTCGTGGTCCTGGAGTGAGATCGGGTCCATCGTCGTCGAGGTCGAGGAGTCCCGCAGGAACGGGGACGTCACGCACCTGACCGTCCATCCGGTCGAGGGCCGCCCGCGCCGCCTGTACGCGCCCTGGGCGCATGACGCGATCCCCGGCTCCGACTTCGACCGGGCGGCGCGCGAGATCACCGAGGCCCTGGCCGCCCACCGACCGGGCGCCACGGCCACCGATACGCCCGGGTAGGAGGAGCGCCTGCTCCCGGTCGTGCCCGCCGGGGGCGTCACGCCGACGGGCCGTCAGTGGCAGACGCAGCAGCTCCGGGCCCGCCGGTCCGGGCCCACCGGTTCCGGCAGCGGGCGGCCGAGGTCGAGCAGGCCCCAGACGGGGATGCCGTCCGTGAAGACCCGGGTGGCGTCCCGGACGGTCTGGACCTCGGCGTCCAGGACCCCGACGAACGCGGTCTTGGTGGTGGTGCGTTGCTGGAAGGCCCGCACGAACTCGGTGGTCATCGGGATGCCGAGGTAGGCGGTGGCGGCTCCGCCGGGCCAGGTCGGGTCGAGGACGGTGCCGCCCGGGCCTGCACACCAGGCGTGCGGCCAGGCCGTGCCGTCGGCGTAGGCGTAGCCCTCCACGTAGGCGGTGCCCGTCAGGTGGGCGACCCGCAGCGCGTTGGGGTGGCAGCGTTCCCGGGTACCGCGGCGGGGTGCGCCCCGGGGCCAGGGGGCGGGGGTGAACAGGCGGCCCTGGTCGAGGACGGCGTCCGGGGCCGACGGGGTGCCGGGGGTGGTTCGGGCCTCGATCGCGGACAGGAGGTCGCGTTCGGCGCGGGTCGGCTGGTCGGCGGGCACGAGTCCCAGTGTGCGGTGGGAGTACGCGCGCGGCGAGCGGGCGCCCGCCGGACGGGGCGTGGCGTGGCGGGGCGTGGCGGGCGGGGCACGACTGTCTCCGCGGATCAGGCCGCCGGCCCGGCCCGGCTCTGCCCGGCCCGGGAGGATGGCGATATGACGATCACACCTCGACTGGTGGCCAGGTACCCGATCCCGGACCGGGCCGACGCCCGGCGCGTCCTCGACGCCGACGGTCCCGTCCCCCGCCTCCAGGTCCGCAGCGCCGCGTCACTGCACATCCACGAGCTGGGCGAACAGGCCGAGCTGGTGGCCGAGTTCCCGGCGCCGCCGGCCACCACCCCGTGGTCACCGGTGTGGGTCGCCCCCGACCTGTCGTTCGCCGTCTTCGGCACCGGGACGGCGTACGTCGCGGTCGCCCGGGACGGCGGCCGGATGCTGTGGCAACAACCCTACGGGGCATGGGAGGTGGGCCGCTGGGGCTACCTCGCGTTCTCCCCGGCCGGTGCCGCCGGCGAGCCCCGGATCTGGTTGCGCCTCCCCTCCGGGCTGCCCGACCGCACCCTGGTCCTCACCCTGGACGCGGCGGGGACGGTCCTGGCCCGGAGCGTGCTCCCGTGCGGCGGCTACGAGCGGTTCGTCAGCCTGTGGTGGGACGGGCACGGCGAGGTCGCCGGCGTGACCGTGACCGACCCCACCGCCGGAGGACGGACGGCGCACACCAGTTACCGGGCGGCGTGTCGGGAGTCCGAGTCCGGTGCCATCGTCCTGGGCGACCGGCTGCCGCCGGACCGGGACCCCTTGCGCCCGGGCGAGCGCGCGTACCTGGACACCGACTCCCGCGCCGCCCGCTGCATGACCCTCGACCGGAGGGGACGGGACGTCAGCTGGCACAGCCTGCCCACCCACCGGGTCACCGCCACGCTCGGCCTGGACGACTTCCCGGCCCCCGGCACCGGCGACTGCTCGGTGCACAACGCCCCGTACCTCTCCTACCCGAGCGGGTTCGTGGACGACGACACCGCGTTGGTGACGCTCCACAACCCGTACGACGAGGCCGCGGTGTACCTGTTCGGCGAGGACGCCTGGCGGGAGTACAGCCACTGGCTCGCCGACCCCGCCACCGGCGCCCTGCACGGCCGCGTCGAGTACCCGATGCCCGAGGTCGACAACGTGCTGCCGCTCGGTGACGGCACCTGGATCACCGGGGAGTGGGACGCCTGCTACCGCTGGCAGCGCTGAGGAAGCCGGGTGCCGGGCGCCGGGCGCGCCCGCGACGGCGGACGTCCGGGCCCTGGGCATCCGCCGGTCCCGGGGCCGCAGTAGGTTGTCGTGATGACCGCAACCCTGCCGCCCGGCGGCATCGAGCTCGGCGCCGACGAACTGGCCGCCCGGTGGGCCGACGCCTGGCGGCCGGAGCAGGTCGCCCAGCGGCTGGAGGGGGTCGGCACGACCTGGTGCGTGGCGGCCGGCTGGGCACTGGACCTCTTCCTCGGGCGGCAGTCCCGGCCGCACGGCGACCTGGAGATCGCGGTGCCCGCGGCGGGGTTCCCGGAGGTCCGGAAACGCTTCCCGGAGTACGTGTTCGACGCGGTGGGTTCGGGGCGCGTCTGGCCCGGGGCGGGTGCGGAGGCGCTGGCGGCCACGCACCAGACCTGGCTGCGGGATCCGTCGAGCGGCCGGTTCCTGTTCGACGTCTTCCGCGAACCGCACGCGGGCGGGACGTGGATCTGCCGCCGGGACGAGACCCTGCGGTTGCCGTACGAGGCGGTCATCGAGCGGACGGCCGACGGAATCCCCTACCTGGCACCGGAGTTGGTGCTGCTGTTCAAGGCGAAGGCGACCCGGCCCAAGGACCGGGCCGACTTCGACGCCGTCCTACCACTGCTGGACCGGACCCGGCGCGGCACGCTCGGCGGGTGGCTGGCCCGGGTACACCCCGGCCACCCCTGGCTGGCGGCCCTGGCGGGGTAGCCGCCGGACGGCGACCGGCCTCGGAGAGCGTTCACGACAGTGGAGGGGACGTTGACGGCGCGCGACAGGTTCAGGATGGCCGTACGGCAGGTCGGCCGCGGTGGCCGGGCGGATCACGCCGCCCGGCCGTGCGGTGTCGTTCGGCACATCGCCTCTCAGCATGCGCAGGAGATGCCCGAGCGCGGGGCGGTCAGGTCGTCGACGGGCCGCTGCTCGGTGCCGGTGGCGGTGTCGTAGGCGAAGCCCTCGCGCACCCAGTACTCGAAGCCGCCGAGCATCTCCTTGACCTGGTAGCCGAGTCGGGCGAAGGCCAGCGCGGAACGGGTCGCGCCGTTGCAGCCGGGGCCCCAGCAGTAGGTGACCACGGTCTGCGCCGGGTCGATCAGCCGCGGCGCCAGGTCGGCGATCCGCCCAGTGAGGATGTGCAGGGCGCCGGGGATGCGGCCCTGGCCCCAGGCGACGTCGCTGCGGGTGTCGACGACCACGACGCCGGGCACGCCGGCCGCCAGGTCGGCATGGACGTCGGAGACGTCCGCCTCGAAGGCGAGCCGGGCCGCGTAGTGGGCGGCGGCCACGGCCGGGGCGGCGGCGGGCACGCTCAGGACGGCGCTGTCGACCCGGCTCCCGGCCCGGCTCTCGCTCCGGGCGGGGGCGGCGGCGGTGGCGGTGGCGGCGGCGTTGACGGGCATGGCGGTACCTCATGTTCGCGCTGGTGGGGAAGGGTTCCGTTGGGCCGCCCTGGGTTCCCCCGGTCGGCGACGGCTCCATCCTGCAGTCCCGCCACCCCGCCCCACGAGTGGCGCGAACGCCTGAGACCGCCAAGATCCCGCCAGGCCTGCGCGGCGTCCAACGCCACCCGGCCCGCCCGGTCAGTGCACGAGGTACCAGGCGGGTACCACGAGGGCGACGAACCCCGTCAGCACCATCAGACAGCTCGACGAGCAGCATCCGCCACTCTCCCGGTACTCCTGCATACCCCGGGGGACGATCCCCGGATGCCGGTCCCCGTAGTGGTCGAGCATCCTCTCGTCGGCCACGGACTGCGGGAGCCAGGCCGTGTGCCAGCCGCACTCTCCGCATTCGTTCCGGTAGTGGCTTGCCATACCCGACCTCCAAGCATCCGTGGATCTCGCTCTTCGGTACGTACGTCGACGTCAGTCGGCATTTCCACTGTCGCCGGAACTATCCCAGCGGACAAGGGAGTTGGCGAAGGAATCCCGGGTATCCGGCGGCCGGGGTTCCCCATCCCGACGCCGTCCCGGCTATCGTGTCCGGCATGACGTACCGCGTGCAGTACACCGTCGAGGCGAAGGCGACGATCGACACCCTGCCCGCCGAGCGTCGCGACCTCCTGGAGCGGGCGCTGGGCGTCCTCGCGCGCGACCCGTACCACAAGACGGCGACGGCGCCGATCGGCCCCGACGAGCACCTGCGGAAGGCCTACGCGGCGCCCGGCGTGGTGGTGGAGTTCATGGTCGCCGACCACGTGCTGGTCGTCGTCGTGCTCCAGGTCTTCGACGAGCTCCAGTACCTGATCGACGAGGCCGACGCCCGCTGAGGCCCCCGGGTCGGGTCAGCCCGGCAACCCGATCAGCGCGATGCCCTCGTCCTGGGCGACGGCGAGGCGGCGGCCGTCCGGGCTGAGCGCCGCGACCGGGGTCGGGATGTGCCGGACGCCGTAGCAGCCGGTCCTCCGCGCGACCGGCACCTCGGGCCACTGCGCGACCACGGCACCGGTCGCGACGTCGACCAGGCGCGGGTGCCCGTGGAGCGAGACCACCTGCGAACCGCGGCCGAGCAGCACGCCGCCCGTATGGTCCAGCGCGCTGCGGTGGAGCCATCGCCGCGCCGAGATCGACCAGGCCCCGAGCCGGTCCACCTCGGTGCCCAGGTCCTGGTCGTCATCCGTTGTCGCGATCGCCAGCCGGTCCGCGTCCAGCCAGCAGGCGGACGTGACCTCGGCGTCGATCCCGTCGGAGACCGACGAGACCGGCAGCACACCGTCCCGGTCCAGCACCGCCGGATCGGTGAGCGCGGCCGCGAGGTCGTACACCTCCGCGATGCCGTACGGGTGCCACACCCAGCCCGCCACCAGCAGGTGACGGCCGTCCGGGCTCACCGCGGGCCGCGAGTGGAAGACGTCCACGTCCTCCCGGGCCCCCTCGGTGAGGCGGCGTCCCGACGCCAACTCCTCGATCTGGAGCACGTTGTACTCCTCGGGGCAGTGGACCAGCACCTCGCGCCCGTCCGGCAGTCTGCCGAGCGCGACCGGGTAGTCGTAGTCGTCGGCCCTGTACCCGGCACGGACGAGTTCGCGCACCACCCGCCGGCCCGCGAGGTCGACGACCAGCCCCCTGGTGCCGCGCTCCTCGTGGACGACGGCGTGCCGCCCCGACGGTGAGAGCACGGCCCGGTCGAAGGCCGGACCGAAGTCGTCGAAGGCCGGCTCCGCCGTCCCGGCCTCCGGCCGCCAGCGCCGCCCGCCCCCGGCCGGATCGACCAGGTCCGCCCCGTCCCACGCCAGCGAGCGCACCCCGCCCTCGACCGGCAGCACCGTCACCGCAGCCATCGCCCTCTCCCCACTCCCCCGCCACCTCCAGGCGGCCGCGGCCACACCGCGGCCACTCCGAGGCCGCAAACTAACAGCCCTCCCCCGCCCGCCGCACCAGGTTTCCCGCCGATGTCAGTAGCCGCGTCGGCGTAGCGCGGCGAGTGCGCGCCCGGCGATCTCCTCGTGGGTGCCCGCAGCGTCGATCGTGGTGAGGAGGTCCTGGTCGGCGTAGTACCGGATGACCGGTTCGATCATCGCCCGGTAGGTGCTGATCCGGCCCCGGACGCGTTCCTCCCGGTCGTCCTCGCGCTGGTACAGCTCACCTCCGCAGACCTCGCAGGGGCCGTCGCCGAACACTTCGCCCGGCTGGTACGCGTCCCCGTATCCGTGTCCGGGTCCGAGGCCGTGCGTCGAATCCTCGCGACAGAGGCGGCGGGCCGCCCAACGGAGGATGCGACGCTCCGTCTCGTGCTCGGAGAGGTGCAGGTGCAGCACTCCGCCGAGCGGGATGCCGAGCTCGCGGAGCATTTCGTCCAGTGCGCGTGCCCGGGTGGTGTTGTGCGGGTGCCCGTCGAGGAGGAAGGCGGCGGGGACCGTCCGCCGCAGGCGTTCGTGCACGACCGCCATGATGATCTCGTCCGTCACCGGCCCGTCGGACCGGATGACCTCCCTGCACCGGTTCCCCAGCTCGGTGCCCTGGGAGAGGTGAGCACGGAAGAGGTCTCCGAGCCCGATGCGTGGCGTGGCCAGGGTCTCGGCGAGCACGTCGGCCGGGGACCCCAACCGCCATGCCGGTGGCTGCAGGAGAACGACTCGCACGGCACATCACTCCTTGGATTCATACGGTTTCGGCTCTCAGCCCGCCGCGGAGCCGTCGACGCCCAAGTCGACGCGCATGACACCGCGCATCTCCTCCCAGCGTTCCCAGAGCCACTTCAGGTGGTCCCGGATCTCGTCGAAGGACCCGCCCGGTTCCGGATTGCCCTCGTGCAGGCACATCGTCCTGCGGTACGCCTCGGACAACATCTGCGTGACCTCGTCCAGTTGCTCCAGCACCGCCGACGAGGCGACCATCTGCGCCTCCGCGAAGGCCGCGTGGTGCGCCTGACGGGCCTGCTCCAGCGCGTCCCTCTCCCGCTCGGTCACAAGGCCCTGGTGGGAGAACCAGAGGAAGTTCAGGATCTCGACGCGGTACCGGCGGTAGGCCGCGTTCGTGGCCACGTAACACCCCCGACGCAGCGCCAGGTCCGCCCGCTCACGCTCACGCTCCCACTGCGTCCGAGCGGCCGCCTGCTGACGCTCGAAGTCGTCCCTCGCCGCCCGGGCCTGAACCCGCTGCGAGAGCCACGGCGCCAACAACGTCCCCAGCACACCGAAGACGGCCACCACCAACGTGACCACCGCACCGGACATCCCGCCCCCACCCCCGCGGTCCAAGGAACCAGCACACCCCCGACACCGTCAAGAACGACACCGGCCCGGCGGCCGGCACCTACTGCTTCGGGGCTCCCCACCAGGTGCCGTCCTGGTAGTAGACGCTGTTCCAGTCCTCATCAGAGGCACCGGCGGGGACCGGTACGAGCATCGCGTGCGTCGCCGCGTGCACCTGCTCGACCTGAGCCGAGGTCAGCAGGCGGCAGTTCCACAGCAGCCCTGCCATCTCGGCGGCCAACGGATCATCGGGCCAGCGTGGTTCGGGGAGTTCGACTCCCACGACGGCAGCCAGGTCGCCCTCGGGGATGCCGAGGGTGCGCGCGAAGCCGGCGACCATATCCGGAGTCAGGGGAGCGTCACCGCGGGCCAGGGAGGCGATCGTGGTCTCGGCCAGGCACAGGTGGCCGTTGGTGAGCATGAACAGGAGCTTGGCCGCAGCACTCAGGGACCTCAGGTTCCGGTTGCCGAACAGCAGGTTGAAGAGTGCGGCTCCGAAGCCCGCCCCCTGCTGGTCCGCCGTCCGTGGTGGCTGGAGCGGACCTTCGTGGGGCTCCCGGCGCAGTTGGTCGACCAGGCGATGCACGCGGTCCCGCTGGTCCGGCGCCAGTGCGAGCGCGTACTGGACGAGGTCCGCGAGCCGACGCCCAGGAGCCGGCTCCCGAGGCGTCAGGGCCTGCGGCACCGGGAGGGCCGCGATCACATAGAGGTCGGCCGTGTGGAACCCGAGCGCGGGCGCCAGCGCCTCCACCTGCACGGGTAGCGGTGCCGTACCCGCGAGCAGCCCACGAAGTTCGGGCGCCGGAACGCCGGACTCCGCGGACAGCCATCCGACGTCCACCCCACGGTGGCTCAGCAACCGGGCCAGTATCGTGCCGAAATCCGGATAACCCATCATGAACCGCCCCTCGCCCATCTCCCACCCAGGAACTACTCGACCCGACGGCTGCACGGCCCCTGCCGATGTCACCCCAGTCACGCACACTCCAGGCGCCCGTCCCACGGCGCGGCGGAGTGCAGCCCCGGGCCGATGTCCTGTCCCGGAACCGAGTCCATGCCAACAGGGACCAAGAGCCGCACGGTTGAGGGGAATCCCCTATCGACCACCCTCGCAGAGGACACTTCCTGGGAGTCTCGAAAAAGCCAGGATTGCCTCGTTCAGCTCAACCGCGAGAAGCCCCCGGTTCTCCTGCAGAAGTCGGCGAACTTCATTCGCGGGCCGCTCCTGCTCCGCGCTCAGCCTGAACCTCTCCCACGCTTCGAACGTACGACGCGTATGCCTGGTCAAGACATCGGAGACCAAGGACTGCTCACGAAACGTCAAGCCCCTTACCGGCGGGCGGAGATAGAGTTGCGCATTCTCGGCAATGAATCTCCCCACCAGCACACAGAGCTCATGCCCAAGGAATTCGCAGGACAGCATGGCAATAGCCAGATTCAATGGGGTCGAGGCTGCCGACCCTCGCAGGGAATCCGGAACCTCCCACCTCTCCCTCGGCTCGTCCAGCCACTCCCACCCCTCAAGCCGATCCATCTTCCATCCTTCTCACTACGACCTGGCCGCCCTGGTCGGTGGCGGTCTCCTGGTCGCTGGGGGCCGTCCTGGGGTTGTCGCCGAGCAGCTTGCCGATCTGGGACTCCGGTAGCTCCCCCGCACCCTTGGCCCGGGTTTCAGGAGTTTGACGCCGCCCACGACCCCTTTCAGCAGGCCCCAGCCGTCGACGACGACGGAGACGATGGTACCGGTTGCCCACCAACTGCCCTTGCGTCGGGGGGAGTTCTGGCCATGCGGAGGATGTCGGCGGGCAGCTGAGGTTCTTCATGCCGTCGCCCATGTCCTGAACGAAGGTGCCGGCGGCCTCCCGGATCGGGCCGATGAACGCGTCGGTGAACCCGCCGACGGCGGTTCCAAGGTTGGCGACCGCGTCGCCGAACCAGTTGAGACCCGTCGGGTCGCTACCACTGGTCGTGGTGTCGGCGGCGTAGGTGTAGCCGCCCGCCAGGCAAAGGCCGGAGGCCTTGTGGACGAGGGAGCCGTCGGTTCCGGTGTGCCATTGCTGGCTGCCGTCGTTCGGCTCACAGGCCCACAGTCCGATCTGGGTGCCGGAGATCGCACTTCCGCCGACTGGGCGGGCGCAGGCACCGAAGACCCGCAGGGTGCCGTCGGTGCCGATGGTTCAGTCCTGCGCGCCGGTGCGATGGCAGGTCCGAGAGGGGCAGCACCGGCAACGACTCCCCCACCAGCATCCGCGACTGCGTCGGCAGCCGCAACGAACTCTGAGCCCTTCTCCCCCAACACTTCCTGATCGATCATCGATAGAGCCGGGGTCCGCAGCGCACGTGCGCACTGCGGACCCCGGTGTCACACCGTGTCGCCGTCGGCGATCGCGCTCGGGTGTCCTCCGTCGGATGGGGAGCAATGCCGCGCTCCAGGAGCGGGCGCGGCCGAATCGGTCGTCGACGCCGAAAAGGTTTATTCGGTGTCTAGTGACGTTATTTATGTTCAAGACTCGAAGCGCGTCGCGGGCCCCGTGCCGAATCTGCGGTTTCTCAGGCGATCCGCCCCCGTCGGCAGCGAAATGGAATCCATTTTGGTGGAGTTCATGACAACTAGCCTCGACTCGGCTCCGTGGACGGTCGCGGGAAGCAAGCGAGTGAGCCGCTGCCGAACGTGCCCCGAGCCTCAGAATTTTCTGCGGAAAATCGATGGGTCTCACCCAACCCCGAGCACACCATGAGATCGGTGGATTGCTAGCGGCCGGACGCCTCGCCGCCGCCGTCTTCGCTGGGCCAGCGCCCGTCGATGAACAGCTGGATGAGCGCGGCGTGGGAGAGCGGGGTGGTGAGGTCGGTGACGTCCCCGTTGGTGGTGTAGTCGAGGAGTACGACGTCGGCCTTGTTCCTGAGTGACGCGACCAGGTCGGCGGCTCGGTGTTCGAGGATCCAGCGGTAGGCCGGCAGGTAGATCCGGCGCCGAGCCGCTTCGTAGGGCAGCAGCCGGTCTCCGGTGAGACCGGTTCGGTGGCCCTGGACGGGACCGTAGCGGCGGGCGGTCCGCTTCAGGCCCTTCATCGTGGTGACCGCCAGCTTCGCGGGGTCGACGTCGGAATCCCGGAAGACCTTGAGGGCTTGCCAGATCCCTTCCACGGACTGACCGGTCACCCCGTCCTCGCTGAAGGGGACCGGAATCCCACCGTGCGGATAGAACGGGCTCAGCCGGACCCACGGTTCCGATGCCTTGGAGGTCACGTCGATGATCTCGGCACCGGGGAAGGCAGCGGTCAGTGACGCCGGCTTGCGGCGACGGCTGGCGATATGGATCGGCATGTGAAGAGACCCCCTGGCGCGATGACAGCGACCATCAAGCATCCCTCGTATCACTGACATTCCCGGTCGAGAGGGCAAGGCGGATGGCCGCCGACGAACGAACCACCGGCGTACGAGGTGTCGAGTCGGCCCGGCATGTCAGCCCGGTCGGGCCTGCCACTCCCCCGGCCGGGAGCCGGCCTAAATCCCTGCTCTGGCAAGGAGGGCTTCCGCCTGCTCGTGGGTGAGCGTGGATGGGACGGGGTCTGGTGAGGGGCACCTGTGGTTGCGGTGCGACAGCAGGAAGGCCTCGGCCGGATCCTCCGTCGTCAGGGTGGCCGCGAGCCGCTCCCGCAGGTCCGGCGGAGTGTCCGCGCGGCACGCGATCTCGTTGCGGACGAGGACGTCCGGGTCCTCGGCCAGCATGTCGCGAAGGGCTGCCGGGAGGTCAGGATGTGCGGCAACGGCTCCGCGCACACGGGGATCTGGATCGCGGGCCAGTTCCGGAGTCGGCTGTGAGCGCCTGGCGGCGCCGACGCGGGTCGATGGATCGGCGAGGAGGGCAGGCAACAGATCGAGCGGAGGAGACCAGTGCGCGACCGCGGCCTGGCGGACACCTGGATCGGTGTCCGTGAACAGTGCCCGGCGCACGGCCTCCGGGGCGTTGCGACCGTGCCGGGGAAGCCAGGCCCGCACGGTGGAGTCCGGGTCCTCGGCGAGACGGGCCATGAGTTCGGTCGGCAGGTGCTCGTTCATCACCAGGAACGACCGCACCAGTGGATCCGGATCGTCGACCAGGCGGGCCAGTAGCCCTGATGGTTCGTCGGTGGCGTTGGCGGCGAGCGCGCACCTAACCTCCGGCTCCGGGTGCTCCGCCAGGCGGGACTTGATCGAGGCCGGCACCCAGCTGTTGGCGGCGAGCGATCGCGCGGAGCCGAGCGCGATGATCTCCTCCATCTGTTCTTCGGTCAGGTCCCGACGGAGCTGTGCCGCCCGGCGGCGAGCCACCGGATGCCGGAGAAGGCGCCCCAGCAGGGGAGCGGGGAGGCCTTCTTGGATTGCCAGCGCGCCGAGTTCGGAGTCCATGTCCATGGACCGCAGGGTAAGCCGATGCACCGTCTTGCCCACAAGGGGTGGCCGAGGTCCCGGTTCCCCGGGGCCCGCGTTCGGCCGTTGAGTTCCGCGTGGCGCACCCACGGGGGTAGCCGGCCAATTTTCTGCGGAAAATCCAGATCCCCCGATGGCTGCATGCAGGAGCCAAGGCTGGCCGACGGAAAAGCGGGTGCGGCCGGTCGCCGCGATGGTGTGGGATACGGGGGCATGACGATCGTGTTGAACGAGCCCGGCATCGCCGGGTTGGCCGGGGCCGGGGATGCGCTCCGCGCGTGGCAGGACGACCGGACGCCGCTGCAGCTCCACCCGGGGGACCTCGGTTGGGCCTGGGCCCGGGGCGCGGAGAGGCTGGCCGCGGCCGTCCGTACCTGGAGCGTCGATGGGCGGATCGTTGCCGTCGGATTTCTGGACGCCCCCGATCTGCTGCGCCTGACGACCGCTCCGGAGCTGCGACAGGACGAGGATCTGGCGCGCCGGCTGCGGGCGGATCTCGACGCCCCGGAGCGCGGGGTGCTGCCGCCAGGGAGGGTCGGCCTTGAGGTTCCCGACGGTGCCCTGCTCCGCGAGGTCCTCATGCTGGCGGGTTGGAACCTGGACGAGCCGTGGACCCCGCTGCGCCACGATCTCGCCGAACCGATGGAGGTCTCCGGCCTGCGGGTCGAGGTGGTCGGCCCGCAGACGGCGGCGGCGCGGACCGCGGTGCACCGCTCGGCGTTCGGCAGCCCGAGGTTCACCGAGGAGGGCTGGCACGTCCTCGCGGCCGGGCCGGTCTACGCCGACGCCCGCTGCCTGATCGGCTACGACGACCAGGACCGTGCGGTGGCCGCGGTGACGGTCTGGTCGGCCGGGCCCGGCAAGCCCGGCCTGCTGGAACCGATGGGCGTGCACGCCGACCATCGTGGCCGCGGCCATGGGACGACGATCAGCATCGCTGCTGCGGTGGCGCTGCGGGAGATGGGGGCATCAAGCGCGCTCGTCTGCACCCCGAGCTCGAACACCGCGGCCATCGCCACCTACCGCGCGGCCGGCTTCGAGCCGTCGCCCGAACGACTGGACCTCAGCCGCGCTGCCTGAACGGGGCGGGGGTCCTGGAGGGGGCTGTTGTCAGCCCCCTCCAGGACCGGAAATTTTCTGCGGAAAATCCGGACCCGCCGCCGTTCTCCGAACGAGGCGGGCTCGGTCTCAGGGCAACTGTCGTCGGAGGACTTCGAGCTCCTGGCGGGGGAAGTGCTCACCCCACTTGCCGCGGTAGGCGCTCTCTCCGTACCTGGCCGCGACCGAGTCGAAGCAGCGCACGACCGCGCGGACAACCGTGATCAGGGGCTGCTGGGACGACCAGATCTCGGTGCCCCTGTTGTCGTGCACGTCGCCCGGAAGTTCGAGGATACGGATCCAGATGTCGCTGCCTTCCCAGTAGAAGATCCACCGGGCGATCGTGGGCTCGGCATTGAACTGGGCGCGGGACTCCGTGGCGCCGCGGGCGAGCCGGGCCGTCGCGGTGAGAAGGTCCTCGGGCGCGGTGGTGATGTTGGACGCCGTGATCACCGTCTCGGCGTCACGATCGCTGACCGTGCAGTCGGCCCAGCCGTGGCCGCCCAGCTCCCAGGTCAGCTGAAGGTCAGCGGGCATCGGGCTGCCAGCGGAGGACGCGGCGTCGGGACTGTCGGGGTTCACCCGGTGAACAGTAGGTCGTCGACGCACTTGATGTCATGGCGATTCGTCGCTTGAGGGGCCCCAGCGGCCGTCGCTCCGCAGCCCCGCCCGGGGGTACGCGGTCGCTCCCCCCGGTCTGCGGCTCGGGTACTGGTCGGCTGTGGTGCCGGCTGACCCGGCCGAAATTTTCTGCAGAAAATCGCTCGGCCGACGCGACGGTCCATACCCTGCCGACTGCCGGCTTCAGCCGCCACTCCCCTCCCCCGGGGGACCGCTCAGTTGGCTGAGATGGTCCGTGCTGCTCAGCTCGCGACCACGCCTCGGCCACTGCCGCCGGACCGACGTGAGGCGTCCGGGGATCGATCAACAGACCTTGTGGATCCCGAGCATCACAGATCCGCAGGGAGTACTGATCCACCGCTCCACCGCTTCATGAGCGCGGGCACGCGTTCCGAATTTTCTGCAGAAAATTCGGAACGCGGAGAAGACCGCTGGACCATAGGGGAGCAGGTTGTTCAGCGGTGCCGGATGTCCGGCCCAACCTGGACATGTAGCCCTGCGCCCCGGAGGCCGACGCTGAAGACGACCCCGTGCTGACCGGGACGGCCACGGTCGCCCAGGGGCACGCACGCATCCGGGGCCCTCGCCGCAGCGGATGACCACCGAAGCGGAGAACGTTACGGAGGACGTGCGGGCTCGGGTACTGGCCGGTTGTGGTGCCCACCGACCCGGCCGGAATTTTCTGCGGAAAATCGGTCTGCCAACGCGACAGCCCATACCCTGCCGACCGCCCACCCCAGCCACCACTCCCCTCCCCCGGACTCGACTCGGTGGGCTGAGACGGCGAATCCTGCGCGACTCACAACCACACCCCGGCCACTGCCGCCGGACCAACGCGAGGCGTCCGGGGATCGATCAACAGACCTTGCGGGCCCCGAGCGTCACAGATCCGCGGGGAGCACTGATCCACCGCTCCCCGGGCACGAGTGCGTGTACTGGAATTTTCTGCGGAAAATTCGGGGGGACAGAGAAGACCGCTGAACCATGGGGGAACGGTCGGTCAGCGGTACCGGATGTCCTGCCCAACCTAGGCATGCAGCCCTGCGACTCGGAGGCTGACGCTGAAGGCGACCCCGTGCTGACCGGGATGCCCGCGGTCGGCCAGGGCCACAGACGCGTCAGCGTCTTCGCTGCAGCAGATGACCACCTCAGCAGAGGACGCGGCATCGGGACTGTCGGGGTCCGCCAGTTGAACAGAAGGCCGTCGACACACGCCGGCAGCTGCCACTCCGCAGCCCGGCCCAGGGGTACACATTCGCTCCCCCGGTCTGCGGCTCGGGTCCTGGCCGGCTGTGGCGCCCGCCGACCCGGCCGAAATTTTCTGCAGAAAATCGGTCCGCCAACGCGACAGCCCATACCCTTCCGACCGCCCACCCCAGCCGCCACTCCCCTCCCCCGGACTCGACTCGGCGGGCTGAGACGGCGAATCCTGCGCGACTCACAACCACACCCCGGCCACTGCCGCCGGACCAATGTGAGGCCTATGGGGACCGGGAGCCGGGGTCGGTCGGCGGGCCTTGCGGGCCCTGCACGTCACGGATCCGCGGGGGAGTACCGATCCACCGCATCACGGGCGCGGGCACGCGTGCCGGAATTTTCTGCAGAAAATTCGGAAGGCGGAGAAGACCGTTGAACCAAAGGGGAGTGGTTGGTCAGCGGTACGGGATGTCCGACCCAACCTGGACGTGCAACCCTGCGGCTCGGAGGCTGACGCTGAAGACGACCCCGTGCCGACCGGGACAGCCACGGTCGCCCAGGGGCCCGCACGCATCCGGGTCTTCGCTGCAGCGGCTGACCACCGCAGCGGAGGACGTGCGGGCTCGGGTCCCGGCCGAGTGGAGTGCCCGCCGACCCGGCCGAAATTTTCTGCAGAAAATCGGTCCGCCGACGCGACGGTCCATGCGCTGCCGACCGCCCGCCTCGGCCACTGCCGCCGGGCCGACGTGGGGTGTCCAGGGAGCAAGAACCGAGGATCAGTCAACGGGCCTTGCGGGCCTTGAGCGTCACAGCTCCGCGGGGGGAGTACCGATCCATCGATACACCGCATCACGGGCGCGAGCGCGCATGCCGGAATTTTCTGCAGAAAATCCGGAGCGGCAGACAAGACCACCGAGCCATGGGGAAGTGGTCGGTCAGCAGTACCGGATGTCCCGTGCCGCCGGGCCTTGCCGGTGGTCCCGGATCAGCAGCCGGCCGGGGCCGGGCGGGGCGGCGCAGAACGGGCCGTGCAGGTTCAGGCCGTCGAGCTCCGTGGGGATGGCGACGCCGGCTCCGATGCAAGTCGGGTCGAGGGTCAGGCTCACGCGCGTTCCGCTGCCGTCCGGCGGCAGGAAGTCCTGGACGGCGCCGAGTGGACGAAGGCCCGAGCAGTGCTGTCGGAACCCCCGTCCGTCGCACCAGAGCTCGACGGTCACTGCGGCGGACAGCGCGGAAAGGGCTGACAGGGACCACCATTCGTTGCCGAGCAGGGACCCCGACGGTCCGAGGGTGGGGGAGTCCGATGCCGTCCAGCGGTGGAGCTGTGCCACCGACACGGTGATCCGTCGGTCGCCGAGGATGTCGATGCGGGCGCTCAGGGTGTGGGCCGGAGCGATGCTGCTCGCCGCGTGAAGCAGGTCGTCGCCCAGGGCGGAGAGCAGATTCGTGCCCAGCTGTGGGTCCCCGGGGGCGGCCCCGAAGAACATGGGCACGTTTCTGCGGACCGAAGCTCCGGACTCGGGCGCCTCGATCCAGATGTCGTCATAGGGGTGTTCCGCCACCAGGTGACGCTATCGCGCGTACCGTTGGGGTTCCGTCGGAGCCGTCGGAATTTTCCGCGGAAAATCGGTCGCCGGAGCTGCCGGGCGTCAGTCAGTCGGAGTTCTCCCAAACCAGCACTCCGGGACCGTCGGGGGTGAGGACCGGGATCCATGCCTCCGCCGCCTCCGAGAGCCGGGACTCGTCGAGGACCAGGGACGGTGGATAGAGGTCCTCGTGGGCACCGGAACCGTAGACCGCCAGGTCGTCGACGGCCGTCCGCAGCCGGTCGAGTACCCCGGTGGACCACTCCTGGCCACGCATGCCCCAGCCCTTGAGCTCGCCGACGAAGATCTTGTTCAGGTCCGCGTCCAGGTCCGTTCCGTAGAGCGGGACGAGGTACCCCTCCTGCTCGTACTGCGCGCAGGCGTGGCCGCCGCACTGGGTCTGGTAGATGACGCCGGTGGAGGCGGCCACGATGACGAACATCCAGCCTCCGCCGCAGCCGTCCGGGTCGAGGTAGACGTACCGCTTTGGGGCCGTCACGTCATGGGGTTGGTCGGGCATCGGGATCGGCCTCCGGTGTGGGTGCGGGTGTGCGGGCGCGGGTGTGCGGATGAGCGCCATCGAACCTCGGTCTGGCCCACCGGGCCATCGAATTTTCCGCGGAAAATTCGATGGCCCGCGGATCCGGCTGACGACGCGTCCGGGTCGCTGCGACGATGTTCCGATGCCTTCCCCCTCCCTCCCCGAGCTGTGGCTGCGCGGTGTCGCCGCCAACCCGGCCGCTCCCTCCGATGTCCTGCTGCGACTCCTGGCCCCTGAGGCGCGTGCCGCCTGGACGGTCCTCTGCCAGGAGAGGAGCCTTCCCGCGGATGTCATCGAGGCGGCGCTCAGCCACCCGGAGCGGGCGGTCCGCCGGGCCGTCGCCCGTAACCGGTACGTCGCGCCCGAGCAGCGCGGGCGGCTGGTCGACGACCCGGACGCGTTCGTCCGTGCCGCCCTGGCCTCGGGCCCGCGCCCGCGCCTGGACGTGGTCGAGGCGCTCCCCGACGACGTCCTCGAAGCGTTGCTGACAGCGCGCGATGACGACCGGCCAGGGCAACTGCTCAACGCCTACGAGATCAGGCAAGAGCTGGAGTTCTCCCGACAGATCCCGGCATCGTTCCGGCAGGGGATGATCGACCACCCTCATCCGGACCTACGGGCCCAGGCCACCGGCCTGTGGCTGTCGCTCACCCCCGCACAGCGTGAAGCGCTGCTCGCCGATCCGGATCCCGAGGTGTCCAAGGCGGCACGGCGGCGCGCCCGGAACCTGGACCCGGTGCCGATGGAGGCGGACCTGCCGGAGGAGGACTGCCACGGCCGGACCCTGCTCCTCCGCAACTACGCCATCTCCCAGGCGGTCGCCGAACGGTGCCTCGCGGAGCAGCGCGATCTGTTGTCACTCGCCGCCAACCCGTACACCCCCGCCGACATCGTCGCCCGCCTGGCGCGCGATCCCGATCCGAAGGTGCGCCGTCGGGTGGCCGCCCGGGCCGATCTGGATCCGGCGCTGCTGGCGGACCTCGCGGAGGATCCGGATGAGGCCGTGCGGACCCGGGCCCGGGTGCAGCCACACCCGAGGACCCGGTGGCAGTGCGTCGCCATCGATCAGGTCGTCGGGCTTGCAACGGAGTGCACCACGCACACGTTCTGCTGTGTCGGCCCGGTCGGCGCGATGTTCGGGGAACAGGGGGCGGGTTGGTACGAGGAGTGCGCGGTGTCGCCCGAGCCCCTGTTGCACCGGGTGGCGGCGTCGTACGCGTGGCTGTCGGGGGAGTCGGTGCGGAGCCTGGCCGCCCATCCCGATCCGCTGGTGCGGCACCTGTTGGCGCTCAACCATCCGCTGGCGCCGCCAGCGATCGTCCTCGACGCCTTCGTCGCCGTGCCGCGCCAGCGTCCGTACCTGCTGACGTTGTCCCGGCTTCCGCGCACCGGGCTGGGGCACCTCCTCGACCACGCCGACCCGGAGGTGCGGGCCCTGGCCGCCGCCGACCACGGTCTCGCCGAGCCGCCCGTCCGGCTGCTGTCCGACCCCGACCCCCTGGTCCGCCGGGCCGCGGCCGCCAACCCGTTGCTGCCGGTCGAGCTGGTCTCGTCCCTCCTGGACGACCCGGAGCTGGCCGAGGGAGCCGCGGCCAACCCGGTGCTGCCCGCTGAGCGGCTCCACCGACTGCTGGACCACGGCGGGGTTCCCGGTACGGCTACGTAAGGCGGGGGAGCGTGAGGCGTGGGGCGTCGGCTCGTACGGTCTGCTGCAAAGGCTTTGGATGTTCGGGCCGGGACGGGGAGACTCGGGTGCTGTGGACATGGGGATCTCTGGTTTCAAACCCTCCTTCCTGGTCGGGATCGAGGCGGCTCGGCAGGCGTACGGACCGCGTCTGGCGGCCCTGGCCGGCCGACGGCTGACGGGGTTCGCCCTGGTCCGGTTCGTCGAGGACGACGACTGGTTCGCCGATTGCCCGGTGGTGCTGGACTTCGACGGCGTCCAGGTGGAGGTCTGCCACACGAAGCTCGACGAGTTCTCGATCAGCTGGGACACGATCGACACTGCGGCGGACATCGCCGGGTGGGAGTGGTTCGAGCTCACGCCCCGGTGGTCGCGCAGTGACGAGCGCCTGGCGCCGTTCGTCGGTCGGGAGCTGTCCGAGGTCGCGCTTCTCGAGTGGCGCCCGGCGGGGAGAGTAGCGGTGGAGTTCACCTTCGCCGGGGAGTGTCTGCGGATCGCCAACGGCGCGGACGAGAATCGCATCGAGCTGGGCACGGCTCATCCGGACTACGTGCGGCACCGTCTGGACGGTTGAGGGCCACCGCTGGGTCGGCTCCGGTCGCTTTCCGGTCAGCTCCGGTCGCTGCCCGTTCGGTCGGTCGCTGTCCGCTCGGTCGCTGCCCGGCGTGGAAGCGACCCGGCGGAGTGGGCGGGGCAAGGTCGTCCTTGAGTCGCTTCGGTCGCTTCAGTCGCTCCGATCGTCCCGGCCGGGCTCGCCCCGACCACTTCGCTTCGGTCGCTTCAGTCGCTTCGGTCGCTCTGATCGGCTCACTGCGGTGCACGGCTCGGCGGGTGGCCGTGGGGGAGCGGGGGAGGGGCCCGGATAGGCTGTAACAGCACGTCAGATGGCCGTGAGCGGCCGGGGAGGGTCCTGGAGCATGGGGAAGAAGAGCGAGCTGGACGACCTGCGGGAGCGCCTGGCCACGCTGGAGGCGGAGGTCGACCGGCTGCGCGGCAGGACCGCAACGACCGAAGCAGCGGCAGCTACCGAAGCGACGGCAGCGACCAAGACAGCGATCGAAGCAACCACCGAAGCAGCGACTAAAGCGACCGAAGCAGCAACAAGGACCGACACAACGGCAGCAGTGACCACCGGTCCGAGCCGAGCGAAAGCACGTCCCATCCCGCAGGCCCGCCCCCGGGCGCTGGACACGGTCCACGAGGAGCTGCCCACACAACCCGGACTGCCCGCACACCCCGGGCAGCCGCAGTCGATGACCAGCATCGCCGACGTCCTCGGCGTGATGGTCTCCGGCCGGGTCGAGGAGCCGACCAGGATCCTGCGGGCCCACCCCGAGCCCGCCGAGCTGCCCGCGCCCCCGGAGGACCGGACCGTCCGGGCCACGGACAGTCGAAGCGCCTCGCCCGCCGGGCACGGCCAGTTCCTGGAGGGTCTCCTGTCCGGCCGCCCGGCCCTCCAGCCGTAGCAGCGACCGAAGCCCACAGCAGCGACTGAAACCGAAACAGCGACCGAAGCGAAACGAATGCGGTGGGGGTGCTACCCGAGCTCGGGTAGCACCCCCACCGCATTCGTCCGTGAAGCCGGACCTGGACGAGAACTGGACGAGACCTGTACCGGACCTGGACCGGCTCTGGACCCGATCCCGCAGCCGTCACGCCTTCGGCAGCGTTATCCCCAGCTCCAGCATCGCCGGCGAGGCCGGCCCGCCCTCGGAGCGCTCGGTCTTGTACCCCTTGACGCCGGGGGCGACCGTACGCGGGTCCACGGCCTCGGAGGGGGCGCCGGTGGTGTACAGGCCCTCCGGGTCCTGGTCGCGGTCGTGCGGCAGCAGCCAGAAGACGCGGCGGCGGAAGGTGCCCGAGGCCCGGGAGGACTTGGCGTCGGGGCCGAGGATCGCGTAGCCGACCATGCGGCCGTCGCGGTGGTACGCGGGGCGGCCGCGCCGGGTGGTGAGCCGGTCCAGCGACTGGCGGACGTAGTCGAGGTCGGTGGTGTCCTCGAGCCAGACGAGGTCGGTTTCGTGGGCGAGCTCGGCCGGGTCGATCAGCGCGCTCACGCGTTCTGCTCCTCTGTGTCGTCGGTGATCAGGCCGATGCCCGGGTAGTACTTGCGGCTGTTGGACAGGACCATCTCCTTGGGAGAGGTCATACCCAGTGTCTCGCGAACTCGTGCGGCGAACGCGCGGCCGGATACGGGATTGGCTCCCTCGAAGCCGCACCAACGGGTGTAGGCGCCGAAGAGCTGGGCCTGTTCGGCACGCATGCCCTCCCCTGTGATGCAGGCCTCCTTGAGGAAGCGGCCGACGTGGTCCTCGGTCTCGGCGTACGCCGTGGTGGCGGTCTGGACGGCCTGGGGACCGGCCAGGTCCTTCTCACCGGCGAAGTAGCGGCGGGCGCCGTCGATGAGCCAGGCGAGGATACCGGGGCCTTCCTCGGCGACGAGGACGTGGGCCAGGTTGTCGATCTTGCGTTCCTCGGGGACGACCCGCTCGAACGGGATCAGGCGCATGCGGCGCCAGAAGGCGAACCCGCCGGTGCCGACCTCGGGGCGGTGGTTGCCGAGCAGCCAGAGCTTGTGGGTGGGCTCGAAGGAGAAGAAGTCCTGCCGCATCCGGCGGGCCTTGATCTTGTCGCCGCCGGTCAGCAGCTTGACCCGGGCCTCGTCGAAGCGGTCGCCGGGCTTGAGCTCGGAGCAGACGATGATGCGTCGGCCGTGGAGTTCGGCGAGGTCGGTGGGGTGGCCGTCGAAGGTCTTGGCCATCAGGAAGCCGGGCGGGGCCGCGTCGGCGTAGTCGCCGAGCAGCTGGATCATGACGTCCAGGAGGACGGACTTGCCGTTCTTGCCCTGGCCGTAGAGGAACGGCATGACCTGGGCGCCGACGTCGCCGCTGATCGAGTAGCCGAGCAGCAGGTGGAGGAAGTCGCGGGTCTGGCGGCCTTCCTTGTCGTCGCCGAAGGTGTCGGTGAGGAAGCGGTCCCAGCGCGGGGTGGGCATCCGGGCGGGGGCGAGCGTGGTGGAGCGCGAGTGGTGGTGGACCTTGGGGTCGGGCGGGACGATCGCGCCGGTGCGCAGGTCGACGACGCCGCCGGGGGTGCACAGGGCGTAGGCGTCGGCGTCCAGCAGGGAGGCGTTGAGGACCATGCCGGGGGCCGACTTGGCCTGGGCGAGCATGGCGTTCATGCCCGAGGTGGACAGCGCCCGGCGGCGGTGCCGGCGCAGGTCGGTGTTGGTGTAGAGGCCGCGGGGGTCGTGGGTGGCGACGCTCTCGGCCATCTCGCCGGCGGCCCACAGGACGGTGTCGTCCTCGTCGAGCTGCCAGCGGTGGGTGGCCCAGCGGTACCAGCCGATGCCGGGGACGTGGCGGTAGTCGCGTCCGTAGAGGTGGACGAAGAGCTTGGCGTTGCCGCGGTCGGACAGGGAGTCGGGCAGGAGGCCGTGCGGGCTCGCCTGCGGGCCCGCCGCGGGCCGGTCCGAACGGGACTGGTCCGGATGGGCCTCAGGCGCCCCAGGGGCCTCCTGGGCCCCCCGGGGGGCCTCCTGGCGCTCGACCCCGGAGGCCCCCTTGGAGCGCCTGGCGGGGGCCTGTGGGGCCTCGGCGGGGGCGGGTGTGTCGAGGAGACTCTCCTGGACCGCGGTGCCGTGCCAGGGGGCCTGTGCGGGCCCGGGGACCGGCGGGTAGTACTCCAGGATCTGCTGGGCAGCGGCCACGGGGTCGAAGACCGTCCTCTTGCGGGGGCTGTCGCTCATCCTCGCGCCTTCCCGATGTGCAGGGGCTGCCGGGCCCCGGCCGCGAGGCCGGAGCGGATCACGGCGGAGCTCTGCCGGTCCTGGGAGGGGCGGGCCGTGCGAGCGGCGTCGGCGAGCAGTTGCTCGGCGACGGCGTGGGTCAGGTGTCCTGCGGAGACGAGGCCGCCCACGGTGAAGGCGGCACGGTTGAGCTTTCCGGTGAAACCGGCCCCCTCGGGGACGGTCGCACAGTCGGTGACGTCCTGGAGGACGGTGTCGAGGACCTTCTCCGCACCGCGCTTCCCGCCGCCCGCGGCGACCACGGCCTGGCGGGCGCGGTCGGGGACGGAGGGCTGCAGGGTGCCGGACCCGGGCGTCCCGGGCTGCTGGTTCGGGCGGTCCTTGAGGTGGCCGGTGCGGATGAGTTCCTCGGCCAGCCACTGGGGGAGCGGGGCGGGAACCGTCGCACCGGCCAGCGGGGTGTAGCTGCCACCGGTGGTGACGGTGCTGGGAGCGACGATGTAACCGCCGTGGGCACGGACGTCGACCTGCCAGGCGAGGGCCCGGCCGGGGGAGGAGCCGGTGGAGCAGGTGAAGCGGTGCCGGGCCTCGTCGCGGTACCAGATGTGCAGGCCCCCGGAGGGGGTGCGCACCCGCAGGGTCCCCGTGTCCTGGGACGGGTCCGGGGCCTGGCGCAGTGCGGCGAGCAGCGCGAGGGTGTGGTAGCCGTTCTCCAGTCCGTCCAGGTTGACCCCGTCGTGGATCGGGATGCCCGGCAGCAGACGGTCCCGGGCGGGGACCTCGGTGGCGTGGCTGTCCACGTCGATGACGACCAGGCCGGCCGGACCGCAGGCGACCCCGGTGCCGAAACCCGGGTTGACCCGCCACCAGGCGCCGAGCAGGTCCTGATCGGTGGTGGCGGCGTGGAAGCCGTGGCACCAGCGACCGACCCGGTGGCACGGGCAGTCGGTGGGGGAGTGCGGCGATTCCTGGCAGGGCTGGCAGTTCGCGGGCGGGGTCTTGCGTCCCGGGGCAAGCGGATGGACCGGCCAGCCCTGGGCGGCACACCAGCGCGCGACGGCCAGTGCGTCCGGCTGACGCTCCGTTCGGTCGCTCCCCACGGCCATCGGCGCCGTCACGCTGGTCCCTTCCCCGTTGGTTCAGTAGCTACTGAAGCCGCTTCGGTAGCTCAGTAGCTGTCCGGACTTGAGTCGCTCATTCAGTCGCTGAGAGCAAAAAGCCAGGTCAGAGCACTGGCGGGTGCCGGATCAGCGACTGAAGCGACCGAAGTCCAGAAGATAGCTCACACAGACTAGCCGAGCGAGCACATACGGTCCCGGACTGCAGGTACTTGTGGGGAAACTGAGCGACCGAACCCTGGGGGAGCGACCGAGTCGCTTTGGTCGCTGTTCTCGGTCCACTGACGTTTCCGCAGGTCAGAACCGATTTTCCCAACAAACAGCGACTGAAGCGACTGAAGCCCGGGTCTATAACGCACACACGCACATGGGAATGTCTTCATATACCCAACCTTGAGTCGCTTGGGTCGCTGAGGGGGTGGGTACATGGCCTCTGACCTGGGATTTTGTCCAGCGACTGAAGCCCAGCGACTGAAAGCTACTGAGTCTCTCGGGGCCCAGGGCCCGGCGTGTCGTGGCGCCGGGTGCAGGTCGAAGCTGCCGGTTCGGTCGCTTGGGTCGCTTCAGTAGCTCGGGGGTGCCGGGGGCTCCCTGGGTCGCTGGCCGGCCCAGGCCGAGGGGCCCCTGGAGCCAGGGTCGGTCGTCGTCCAGTTGCAGGAGCACTTCCCGAACTGGGTCGCTTCGGTCGCTTGAGTCGCTCGGTCGCTGTCCCCGGGAAACGGTCTTCTGCCTGTCAGCCCTGGTGAACGGGGCGTCCGCCGGGAAGCGACCGAAGGCCGGCGACTGAAAAGCCGCCGAGCGACGCAGCTACTGAAGCGACCCAAGCGACTCTGAGCTGGACATGCCGCTGCCCGTGGGAGCTGGGTGAGTGCTTGGGAACGGCGTTATGAGCAGGGCCCTCGGCCCTGCGGCCTGTGTCAGTGCGGCCCACTATGGTCGGCGCATGGGTCATGCAGCAGACGTCCGGCTTGCCGCCGGGGCCGAGGAGAGCTGGTACCTGGAAACGGTGTTCACACCGGGGACACGGCTCGGAAGGCGTCCCGATGATCCGACGATCCTCGTCCAGGTCGTCGAGGTGAGCGAAGTGACCACGATCCGCGTCCCCAGCGGCCGTCTCGTTGTGGACTCACCCTGGCCAGAGGATGACGACCCGGAGCTGACGGTGCGGGTCGCCCGGGAACTGGCGGAACGGATCCCGCCAGGTACCTACCGGGTGGAGGCCGCTTGGACGCAAGCGCCGTACGAGTTCATGGGCGAGCGTTTCGACGGCCGGGAGGTAGCCGCTGTTCGCCTCTGCATCGCAGATGCCCCCGTTGTGAGGTGGGAGCTTGCCCTCGGGGTCCGGGACGACATCGCGACGATTCGTCCCGGGGACCGGATCGGGTTCAACTCGGAGACGAACATGGGGAGCTTCTCCGATGCCGCCGCCTGGCCCGCACTGACCGCTCCGTTCCGCGAGTTCTGGCGAGGAATCCGCGCCGGGAACCGGCAGCCCCGTGAGACGGAGGGTCTTCTCGACGACTGTTTCGAGCGCGCGAGCGATGAGGGGCACGGAGCGGACCTTGTGACCTTCCCTGCCGAAGGACCCTCCGTCGTCTGGCTGGGGCGCACAGCGAGAGGAGCCATCGCCGCGGTCGCTGTGGCCGATGGATATCACGTGTCCGACCGGATTCCTCCGCCCTGAGATGCTGGCAGGCAGGAACGGGCTCCGCTGCCGGACGACGGTCGTACCCTCCATCGTCTCGAAGGCCCGGGCCGGAGGCCCGGGTTTCGGGGGAGACCGCGTGCAGTAGCGTCGACAGGGCCATCCTGGTGTCCCCGGCTGGTCCCGGCTGGTCCCCGGCCGGAGACGGCTGTCCTGCTGCACGGTGAGGTGTCCCCATCGGCGAGAAGAGCGGATCGGTGCTGGCCGGATGGCTGCGCGGTCTCGACGCATCAGAGTTGGAGCGGGTGCTGGCGGCCCGACCGGATGCCGTGGCGGCTCCGGAGCCGCGTTCGGTCGGTGAGCTGGCGGACCGTCTCCAGCGCCCGGCCTCGGTGGCGCTGGCCCTGCCCCGGCTGCCGCTGCCGTGCCTCCAGGTGGCGGAAGCCGTCGCCGCGGTGGCCCCCGCCTCGCGCGACGAGGTGGCGGGCCTGCTGGACGCGACGCAGGGGGAGCGTGCCCGCGGACTCGCCACCGCCCTGGAGGCGCTGGCCGATCGCGCGCTGGTGTGGCCGGGCGGCGACGGCCGGCTGCAGATGGCGGCGGCCTTGCGCAGCGCGTGGAGCTCGCCGCTGGGGCTCGACGCACCGCTGGCGCGACTCCTCGCGGGCAGCAGCTCCGACGAACTGGCCCGGATGGCGGCGAAACTCGGCGTCAAACCCGCCGCCAAGAGGAAGGAGCAGCGGCTGGCGGCGCTGGTCGAGCACCACAGCGATCCCGCCCGCCTTGCCGCGCTGGTGGCCACGGCGCCTGCGGCCACCCGGAAGCTGCTCGAACGGCGGGCCCAACAGGCCCCGCAACGATCGGGCTTCATCATGTTCGGAAGCCCGCAGGCCGACGCCACACCAGCCGAACAGTGGGCGGTGGAACGGGGACTGCTGATCCGGGAGCGGTACGGGTACGGGCCGGCCCGGATGCCCTCCGAGGTGGCCCGCGCGCTGCGCGGCGCGCACTGGCACGCCCCGTTCACCCCCGAGCCGCCGGACGTGCGGACGGTGCCCGTCACCGCCGAGGCGGTCGCACGGGAGGCCGCGGCCGCCGCGATGGCGTTCGTCGGCCACGCCACCGCCGTCCTCGGGACGTGCGCCGCCGCCCCACCGGCGCGGCTCAAGGCAGGCGGGGTCGGTGCCCGCGAGCTGGCCCGGCTCGGCAAGGCGGCGCAGTGCGACGAGCTCGTGGTGCGCCTCGTGGTGGAGACGGCGGCCGCGGCCGGGCTGTTGGCCCGGGACGGCGACCGGGTCGCGGCGACCGCCGCCTACGACAGCTGGGCCGCAGGGGAACCGGCCGAGCGGCTCGCCGTGCTGCTCCGGTCCTGGTGGGCGCTGCCGTTGACCCCCGGCGGGAGCCGCGACGAGGACGGGAAGGCCCTGCCGGCGTTGGCCGCGACGCCGCCGTGCGCGGGCTGCGTCCAGGCTCGGCACGGGCTGCTCACCGCGGCGGCGCGGCTCCCGGCCGGTGAAGGCGCGGCGAACCCGGCGGACCTGGGCGCACTGCTCGGCTGGTTCCGTCCGCTCGCCGACGAACTGCACCAGGACGCAACGCCGTTCGCCACCCTGATCCGGGAGGCGGAGCTGCTCGGCGCACTGGCCCTGGGTGCGGTGTCGCCGCTCGGGGCCGCCCTTTCGACAGGCGAGGGCGAGGGCGAGGCCGAGGCCCTGAGCGACGCCTGTCGCCGGCTGCTGCCCGCCGCCAGCGGGGCCGCCCGCTTCGGCAGCGACCTGACGGCCGTGGTCGCCGGCACGCCGTCGGCGCACCTGCACGCGCTGCTGGACTGCGCCGCGGACCGGGAGAGCGCCGGTGCGGCCTCCGTCTGGCGGTTCAGCCCGGGCAGCGTCCGCCGCGCCCTCGACGCGGGCCTCACGCCCGACGCCCTCACGGCGGACCTGGCCGCCGTCGCCGTCGAACCGCTGCCCCAGCCGCTCTCCTACCTGATCCACGACACCGCACGCGGCCACGGCCGGGTACGCGTCGTCGCTGCGGCCTGTGTGATCCACGGCCAGGAGCCCGCGCTCCTTGCCGAACTGGCCGTCCACCGAAAGCTCGCCGAACTCGGCCTGCGGCAGCTGGCACCGACGGTGCTGATCAGCCGGACCCCACCGGAGCGGACCCTCGCGGCCCTGCGTGCCGCAGGTTACGCCCCCGTGGCCGAGGAGCCCGATGGGACGGTCCGCATCGAGCGCGTCCGGCAGCACCGCGCGGCGGGCGCCGTGCCGTCCGCGCGTCGGTCCGGCGGCGGCGCCCGCTCTCGGCGGACGGGCACCGGCACCGCGACGGCGGACGCGCCGGTCGACCTGCGGGCCCTCGCTGTCCGGCTCCGCGACGCCCCGCAGGAGGTGCCGGGGCCCGACCCGGACGACGGCCGCCCGTACGACGGTGACACCGAGGAGATCATCGCCGGGTACGCGCGCAACCTCTCCGCCACCGACGTCCGTCAACTGGCCCACGCCGTCGACGAGAAGCGGGCCGTCGCGATCGAGTACGTCGCCACCTCCGGCAACACCACCGTCCGCACCCTCAGCCGGCTCGACCTGGACGCCCCCTACCTTCACGCCTGGTGCCATCTGCGCGACGACGAGCGGGTGTTCACCCTCTCCCGCATCCACGGGGTGATGCCCGCGTAGCCCGGTCCATGGCGGTGCCGCCACCGGTCACCCGGCGCAGCGCGTCGGTGAACTCGGCGATGCGGCTGACGCGGTCCTTGAGCAGGTATCCGACGCCGCCCCGGGCGTCGGCGAGCAGGCGGCCCGCGTACTCCTGCTCGACGTACTGCGACAGGACCAGGACGGGAAGTCCGGGATGGTCGCTGCGGGCCCGGAGGGCGGTCCGGATACCCTCGTCGCGGAAGGTCGGGGGCAGTCGCACGTCCACGATCGCGACGTCCGGTCGGTGGGTGTCGACGGAGTCGAGGAAGGCGGGGGCGTTGGCCGCGATCGCGACGACCTGCCGGGCAACACCCCCACCCTCCGCAGTCCGCACGCCGACGGCTGCCAGGTCTTCCCCTCGGGTGAACGGGTCGACGTCACCGAGCAGCTCCTCCTCGACCCCGGCGGGTACGTCTCCACCACTGCGGACGTCAACACCTTGAATGGCACCACCGGCACCGGCCGTCGCACCGTCACCGTCTCCATGTCCACGGCCCTGGGCAGCTCGCCCGACGACGCACTCCGGCAGGAGCGAGCCGCCAGCGTCCTCGTCGACCACGCGCTGTGCGACGGCCTCGGCAACGGACGGGACACGTGAGGGTCGGCCCATCGTCAACCCGGTTGGTGCGGCGGGTGATTGGCACGATCGTGTGACGCGGTGGTGCACCGGGCACCCCAGCGGTGCCCGGTGCGCGAGGATCGCATCCGGCGAGAGGCCCGGGCACGGGCGATCAGGACGACGAGGAGGCGGCAGTGAAAGCGTTCCACCCCACCTTCGGCCGGCAGTTGTGGCCCGAGGGCCTGCGCGTCCTCCAGGTGTACGCGCGGCCGGACCTCCCCGAGGGATCCGCCCTGCGCACCCTGCTCGGCGACCTGCGCAAGTCGCTGGCCGGCTTCCCCGTGGTCCCGGTGCCCGACGACCGCGCGCACATCACCCTCGACATGATCACCTCCGTACCCGCCGACGCCGTCGGCGAGGCCGAACGCCGTGAGCTCGCCGAAGGGTTGCGGGCGGCCGTCGCCGGCGCGGGGCCACTCGTCCTCCAGGCGGGATCCCCGCTCGCCTACCGCACCGGCGTACGGCTCGACCTCCACCCCGACCACCAACTCGCCGACCTCCAGCACCGGGTGCGCGCCGCGATCCACCGGGTCTGCGGCCCCGACTCCACCGCCTACCCGCTCGGCGTGCTCCACATGACCGCCGGGTACGCGGCCTCGGACCTCGACACCGACGAGCTGGCACAGGTCGTCCACCGCGTCCGGCCCGGTCACGCGCCCGTCACGGTGCGCCGGATCGAGCTGATCGAGGTCTACTGGCGACGCGTGCCGGTGGACGGGGGAGATGCGGGCGCCGGGGCCGTCGGCTGGCAGATCTGCTGGGACACCGTCGCCGTCGTCCCGCTCGACGCCACGCTCGACGCCACGCCCGCCGCCGAGCAGCCGTCAGGACGATGACGCGGGCAGCCGCCGACGTCCCAGGGCGTCGGCGAGCGCGTCGCTCCGGGGGCGGGTGAGGTCGAGCGCCCACAGCACCGCCGACTCCTCCGCGTCCGGCTCTCCCGCGTCCGGCTCGGCCTGCCGATGGCTGCCGCCGCTCAGTGGGGAGTCGGTGCCACCGGGGTGCCCCGCGGCAGGCCGTCTGCTCCGCAGGAGGTGGTCGGCCGTGTCCCGGGCGGAGTCGCCGGGCGCCCCGTTGGCCGTAAGAGCCGCGCTCACCACGGCCGGTGCCTCCGGCGGCAGCACGTCCTCGGTGAGCAGCGGCAGCAGGAGGAGGAGTCGGGCCGGGGTGTCGTGCACGCCGGGTATGGTCGGGTCGGGTGTCCCGGCGATGTGCACGAGGTCGTGCCACGACAGGCCCGGGCCGTACCAGCAGTCGCCGTCGGAGCCGGCCAGTTGCTCGGCCCGGGGCCAGTCCCCGTGGGCCAGCAGGTAGTCGGTGCCGTAGTCGCCGATGAGGTTCCGGTGCACGAGGACGACGCTGTGGCCGCCGTGGAACGGGATGCGGAACACCGGCCAGGCCCGGTTGTCCAGGAGGACCTCGGACAGGGCGTCGGTGTCCGCACCGTCGTCACCGAACCACTCGGGCACCGGCCGGGCGTCACCCGGGGCGAACCGGCACATGGCCAGCAGGTGGTGGGACCAGAACCCGGCACGCTCCACCAGCCGCTCGCCCGCCACCAGCGGCCCGTCGTCGTATCCCTTGATCAGCACGGACCGGAGTCTCCCAGGCCCCACCGACGTTCCGTCGCGCCCGGGCGGGGGTGCCTCGTGACGTGCCTCTCGACCTGGCGTGGGCCGGGCTCCCCTTCGTACGATCCGGCCTCGGGCCAGGGGACACGGAAACCGATTTCGACGGCTGAACACGATCGGGCGCCGCCCCGGCGCCACACACTACGCGGGGCGGGCGGCCAGGGACCACCGGGAGATGAGTTGCCGCAGCAGACCGTCCGTACGACCGTGGCCGTGCCGCCGGTAGCCGTAGGGCGAGAGCCTGACGGGCGGAGCGGGCGGCAGGTGACCGCGGTCCCGATCGCGGCGCTGCGATCGGCGGACTCTCCCCGCGGTCGCGGGCTGGACGCGGGGCACGTCGCGTTGCTGGCGGCCGTCGACGGGCCCTTGCCCCCGATCCTGGTGCACCGTGCGGACCTGCGGATCATCGACGGGACGCACCGTGTCGAAGCCGCCCGGCAGCAGGGGCGAACGGTCATCGGTGTCGAGTTCTTCGACGGCACGGCGCACGAGGCGTTCCTGCGCTCGGTCGAGACGAACACGCGCCACGGCCTGCCGCTCTCACCCGAGGACCGGCGTGCCGCCGCCGCCCGTATCCTCGGGACGCACCCGCAGCTGTCCGACCGGGCGATCGCAGGGATGGCGGGTCTCGGCGCCAAGGCGGTCGCGTCCCTGCGACGCCGTTCAACTGCGGCCGCGCCGCAGTCGGACACCTCGCAGGACAGCCGTCAGGACACCCCTCGGGACACGCCTCAGGACGCCCGGATCGGCCGTGACGGCCGGGTCCGGGCGGTCAGTGGCAGGGAAGGGCGGCTGCGGGCCGTCGCGCTGATCGCCGAGGACCCGCAGGCGTCGTTGCGCACGATCTCCCGGAATGCCGGGATATCGCCCGCCACCGCCGCCGACGTCCGCAAGCGCCTGGCTGCGGGCCTGCCGCCGGTGTCCGGCACCACCACGGAGGTCGGCCCTGGGCCCTCCATCGCCGTCGTGCCGGACAGCCGTGCCGCCGACCGCCGCCGCGAGCGTGCGGTCCCGGTGTCGGCCCCGGCCCCCTCGTCGGTGCCCGGGCCCGACTCGCTGCTGGAGAGGCTCTTCCGCGACCCGTCGCTGCGGCTGAGGGAGGACGGTCGCCAGCTCCTGCGGTTGCTGCGGCAGAACGCTGACGCCGAGTGGTCCGAGCTGGTCCCCGCCGTGCCCGCGCACTGCGGGAGCCAGGTCGGCCACCTCGCGCGCCAGTACGCCGCCGACTGGCTCGAGTTCGCCCGCCGGCTGGACGCGCGCGGCCGTTCGGAGGCCGACGCGACTACTACTTGAGGCTCTCGGCGACCCGGACGAGCTCCTGATCGGAGAGGTCGACGGGCGCGCCGGTGGAGACCGTGAAGGTGTACGTGCCGTCGAACCAGGTCAGTGAACGGGGCCCGAGGTTCGGATCGGCGCTGGTGAAGGTCGCGGGATGACCCTTGACCACCGTGGTGGGGCGGCCGGCCGGTCCGGGACCGGCGCCGCGGGTCTGGCGGACGATCAGGGAGGCCCCCACCCCGGGCTCGGTTCCGACGTGGTAGCCGGTAGCCGGTGGCCGGTGGCCCAGTTCGGCCGGTCCTCGGGGAACGGCTCCAGGCCGGGGATCTGGGCCATCTGGTCCTGCGGATAGGGGAAGTAGTGGTCCGGGAGGTACGTCGGGAGAGCGAGGTCGCGGCCGTCGAAGTGGACCACCGGGCGGCCGATGCCCAAAGGGCGGGTTCGCCGGGTCGATCCTGGGCAGGCCAGCCCTTCGACACTTGGGGACCACATCGGCGGAAATAGGGTCACTGCCGGGAGCGGAAGCGGGGTGGGCAGCGGTCGCAGAGGTGGGGCGAGCGGGCGGCCGGTGATGTGGAGGCCCGGCGCAGGTGGGCATGGAGTTCCGTCCAGACTTCGTCCGGTGTGGGCGGGCGGAGGTAGTGGCCCACTGCCAGGGCGCCGCTGAGCATCAGGCAGTGCCACAGGTAGCGCCGGAGGCGGCGCAGCTGCCGAGCCGTTGACCGGGTTGGTCCCGATACGGACGGGTTCTCGGTCATCCTGTTCCTTGCTCCTCGGACGTCGGGGACAGCCGATGCTGCTCCCGGTCGCTTGAGCCGCGTTCGACCGGCGGTGTCGGGGTTCAAGGAAGGATTGACGCCGGTTCGAGTGCGCGCTGAGAACCTCACCTCCCCGATGTTCGGCACTACGGAGGTGACCATGTCCGAGCCCACCGCCGCCGTGAACCAGGCGAGGCTCCTGGAGATGATGACGGCGTTCAAGTCGACGTACCTGCTGCGCGCCGCGATCCGGCTGAGGGTCTTCGACGCCCTGGCCGTGGCGCCCTGCGATCCCGACGACGTGGCGGCGATCCTGCGGACCAACCCCCGGGCCACGCGCATCCTGCTGCGCGCGCTGACCGCGGCCGGGCTGCTGCGAATGGAGGGGGAGCAGTTCACGCTCCCCGAGGGCGTCCGTGAACTGCTGGTGACCACCAGCCCCCAGTACTGCGGCGGCATCGCAGAGGTCGCGGCGAGCGACTGGGAGTGGGACGCGCTGCGGGACCTCGACGAGGTCGTGCGCCACGGCAGCTCCCGGATGGAGCGCAACGCCGAGTCGGCCGACTTCCCGTACTGGGTGGACTTCGCGACGCACCTCACCTTCGCCACCAGGCCCGGCGCGCAGTTCCTGGCCGAGAGTACGGTGGCCTGGGCCAAGGCGCGTGGCTCCCTCGACGTGCTCGACGTCGGCTGCGGACACGGGCTGTTCGGCTTCGCGATCGCCGAGGGCGATCCCCGGGCCCAGGTGACCTGCCTGGACTGGCCCGACGTCCTGGACGTCGCCCGGCGGCACGCGGACCGGCTCGGGGTCGGCGAGCGGGTCCGGTACCTGCCCGGCGACGCCTTCGCGGTGGACCTCGATGGCGAGTACGACGTGATCGTCCTGGGCAACTTCCTGTTCCAGTTCCCGGTACGGCGCTGCATCGAGCTGGTACGGCGCCTGGCGGGCCGCCTCAAGCCCGGCGGGCGGGTGGTGATCGCCGGCTTCACCACCGGGGACCGGCCGCCCGCGCAGGACTACCACGCCCACCTGCTGAACCTACTGATGCTGGCCTGGACGACGCAGGGTGAACTGCACTCGCCCGACATGTACCGCAAGATCCTCGCCGCCGCTGGACTGGGCGGCGTCGAGGTCGCCGAACGGCCGGGCCTGCCGTTCCGCTTCATCACCGGGGAGTCGGTGTGACCCGGGACCTTCCCCCCAGCGCCACCCTCACCCTTCGCTTCCAAGGAGCAATGGCATGACGGTTGAGTCCGCGACCACGGACACCGGGACCTTCGCCGACGTGGTGATCGCCGGCGGTGGCCCGGTCGGGCTGATGCTGGCCTGCGAGTTGGGCCTCGCCGGGGTGCGGGCCGTGGTACTGGAGCGCGACGCGACACGCCCGGCCGTCGCGCGGGCCTGGGGGCTGCACGCGCGCACCGTCGAGACCCTCGACCGGCGCGGGCTGCTGGCCCCGCTGCTGCACGAGAAGGCCGCCTGGCCGAAGATGCCCTTTGCCGGCCTGTGGCCGCTGCTCCAGTTGGACAGGATCGCGGCCGACCACCCGTACCTGCTCAACGTGCCGCAGACCCGGGTCGAGGAGGTGCTTGAGGAGCGGGCCCGAGCACTCGGCGCGACCGTCCTGGCCGGCCATGAGGTCGCCGGACTCAGCCAGGACGAGCAGGGCGTCACCGTCGAGGTCACCACCGCGCACGGCACCGAGCGGCTGCGCGGCCGTTACCTGGTCGGCTGCGACGGCGGCCGCAGCACCGTGCGCCGGCTGGCCGGGATCGGCTTCCCCGGCACGGACCCCACCGTGGGTGGGATGCTCTGCGACTGCACGCTGCCGACCATGGCGCAGGAGCGCCGGGGCATCACCCGGACCGAGGTCGGAACGGTCAACATCAACCCGCGCCCCAACGGGGTGGTCCGGATCGTCACCACCGAGTTCGGGCGGCCGCACCCGGACCGGGACGCGCAAGTCACCTTCGAGGAGTTTCGCGGCGCCGTCCGGCGCATCCTCGGCCGGGATCTGGACATCGTCGAGCCGACCTTCATGACCCGGTTCGGCGACGCCACCCGCCAGGCGGACCGCTACCGCGAGGGCCGCGTTCTGCTGGCGGGCGATGCCGCGCACATCCATTTCCCGTACGGCGGGCTCGGGTTGAACCTCGGCCTGCAGGACGCGGTCAACCTCGGCTGGAAGCTCGCCGGGCAGCTCCAGGGGTGGGCGCCGGACGGGCTCCTCGACAGCTACCAGGCCGAGCGATACCCGGCCGCGGAGGCGGTGCTGGACTACAGCCGGACCCAGCTCGCGCTGCTGAACCCGGACCGGAACGTCACGGCGCTGCGCGAGCTGTTCTCCAGGCTGCTCGAATTCCCCGAGGTCAACCGCTTCCTGTCGGAGCTGGCGACCGGCGTCGGCACCCGCTATGGAAGCGGAGCCGGCGAGGAGGGTGCGGCTGGCACCTTCGCGTGCGACCTGCCGCTGGGGACGGCGGACGGCGACACCACGCTGGTGGAACTGCTGCGGCCCGGGCAGGGTGTGCTGCTGGACTTCACCGGCAAGGCGGTCGAGGCGGCCGCGGCCTGGGCGTCCCGGGTCCGTACGGTCCGGGTGGGCACGCCCACCCCGCCGGCCGGCGCGATGCTGGTGCGGCCCGACGGTTACCTGGCCTGGTCGGGCGAGGCGGCGGACGAGGCGCTGACGCGGGCCCTCACCACCTGGTTCGGGGCGGTCTGATCCACGACATCGAGGGGGTGGTCCGGCCGCACGGCCGGACCACCCCCTCGACGTTCGCGCTCCCGGCCGTCAGCCGTCCCGGTCGGCGCCGGCGCGGGCGCGGTGCGCGGGGTGCCGGGAGCCGACGACCCGGCCGCGGCGGAAGATTTCGTCCAGCGCCCGCATGTAGTTCGCCGGCAGTCGCCGGTCGGCGGCCGCGGCGTTGTCGTCGAGCTGGGCCACCCGGGTGCTGCCGGGGATCGGTGTCACCGAGTTGTCCCGGGTGAGCAGCCAGGACAGTGCCAACTGCGCCTGGCTCATGCCGAGTTGATCCGCCAACGCGGCGGCCTCCTGCAGCGGCCGACGGTTGGTGCGGAAGTTGTCGCCCTGCAGCCTGGGATGGTTGCGCCGGTGGTCACGGTCGCCCAGACCGTTCGGGTCCCGGAGGGCGCCGGCGAGGAAGCCCTTGCCGAGCGGACTGTGGGCGAGCAGGCTCACGCCCAACTCCCGTGCGGTGGGTAGGATCTCGTCCTCGACGTGGCGCTCCCAGAGCGAGTACTCGCTCTCCACGGCGGCGATCGGGTGGACCCTCGCCGCGCGGCGCAGCGTGTCGGCGGAGACCTCCGAGAGCGCGATGTGCCCGATCTTCCCCTCGGCCAGCAGGTCGACCAGCGCGCCGACGCTCTCCTCCACGGGGACGGCCGGATCGACCCGGCCCAGGCAGTAGACGTCGATGTGCGTGACGTTCAGCCGCCGCAGCGAGGCCTCGCAGGCCTGCCGCAGGTAGACCCGTCGGCCGTCCAGGACCGACGGGGGACCGCCGGGAACCCGCGAGCGGACGCCGCCGCGGGTGATGATGACGGCCTGCTCGCGCCGCCTGGCCAGGGCCCGGCCCAGCAACTCCTCGTTCGCGCCGCCGGCGTAGAAGTCGGCGGTGTCGAAGGCGGTGATCCCGAGGTCCAGCGCGCGGTGGACGATGCGTACGGCCTCCTCCCGCGTGGTGGGGCGGTAGCCGCCCGTGAGGCCCATGCACCCCAGCCCGACCGTCGATACCTCGGGCCCCGCGGCGCCCAGTTTCCGTGTGTCCACGTCGTGACCTCCATGATCCTCTGACGCTGCACGGGCGATCGTCGCCGGGGCGTCTCGATCTCGGCTCGATCCGCCCGATGCGAGGCCGGGTACGAGTCCCGCTGGAGTCGGCGTCGAGTGTGCGTCGGCAGATTGACCGGCACCGGCGTCCGTCCGCGGACGGACATTGCGGCGCAGCCGATCACGAGGAGCCAACATGCCGACCAGCCCCAGGAACTCCGTTCACTCCGTCACCGTCGATGCCCCGCCGGAGGCGGTGTTCGACCTGGTGGCCGACACCGATCAGCACCGCAGGATCTTCGGCTCGGTGATCCACACCGCGCGCGAGCAGCAGTCCGAGTCGCGCGACCGGGTGGAGCGCTGGTCATGGGACCGGGCGAGCGACTCCGTCCGCAGCTGGCAGGCCTCCCGCGAACTGGACCGGGCCGCCGGGCGGATCGCCTTCACGCACGAGAACCCCCCGGTGGGCCTGGGCGCGGTGTCCGGCGAGTGGGTGTTCCGGACGAACGGTGCCGGCGCCACCGAGGTGGAGCTGCGCCACGAGTTCAGCCCGGTCAGTGGCGCCGGCGACGAGGTGGCCGCGCAGCTGGACCGGGGCGTCACCGCCCAGCTGGAGCAGCTGCGGACCTTCGTCGAGTCGCGGGCCGACCGGGACGAGCTGGAGGTCTCGTACGAGGCTCAGCTCCTCATCGACGAGCCGGTCGAGGACATCTACGGGTACTTCCACGATGCCGACCGCTGGAACGAGCGCATCCCGCACTGCCTGAGCGCCAGTGCCAAGCAGGACGCCGACGGCGTCCAGATCGTGGTGATGGACGTGCAGGTGCCCAGCGGGGCGCTGCACACGACCAAGCAGGCCCGGGTCTGCTACCCCGACGAGAAGATCGTCTGGCGCCAGCTGGAGGGCCTCCCGCCGCTGGACGACATGCTCTACGGCTACATGCTCTTCGAGCAGACCCCCGAGGGCGTCCTGGTGCGCACCGGCCAGACCGAGCTGCTGAAGCGTACCGGCGTCGCCAAGCGTGGCTGGAGCGTTGAGGAGGCCAAAGAGCACGTCGCAGAGGTCCGCGGAGGCCGCAACCTCGACTCGCTGAGGAGCGCGCAGGAGTACCTCAGCCGGCGGCGCGCCTGACGGTGTCGAGCTCGCAGCCGTCGGGCTGCGGGCTCCCCGCCACACCACATCCATACGGAAGGAGCCGTTTCGTCATGCCTGAATCAGCGACGACCCATCGCACCAAACACAGCATCGTCGTCAACGCGCCGGTGGACACCGTGTACGGCCTGATCGCCGACGTCGAGCAGTGGCCGACCGTCTTCCCGCCCACCATGCACTCCGAAGTGGTCGAGCGCGGTGAGGGCACCGAGCGTATCCGGCTCTGGGCGCTGGCCAACGGCGAGGTGAAGACCTGGACCTCGCGGCGCACCCTGGACCCGGTGGGCCGGTCGGTCCGCTTCCGGCAGGAGGTCTCGCAGCCCCCGGTCAGGTCGATGGGCGGTGCGTGGGAGTTGAGCCCGCAGTCCGACCGGCGGACCCTGGTCGTGCTCCTCCACGACTTCCAGGCGCTGGGCGACGATCCCGAGGGTGTCCGCGTGATCGAGCGGGCGGTGGACCACAACAGCCGGGTGGAGCTCGAACGGCTCCGGAACGTGGCCGAACTGCCAGGCGAGCAAGGCGAGTTGACGGTCTCCTTCGCCGACACCGTGCGGATCCGTGGCAGGGCGGGCGACGTCTACCGATTCCTGTACCAGGCGGACCGCTGGCCGGACCGGCTGCCGCACGTCGCCCGGTTGGTGCTTCGCGAGGACGCGCCGGGCATCCAGGAGATGGAGATGGACACCCGCTCCGCCGACAGTGAGACGCACACCACGAGTTCCGTACGGGTGTGCTTCCCCGAGCACCGGATCGTGTACAAGCAGACGGTGCTTCCCGCCGTCATGACCGTGCACACCGGTGAGTGGTCGGTCGAGCAGCAGGGCGACTCCGTGCTGGCGACGTCCCGGCACACCGTCGTGCTCGACCCCGAGGGCGTCGCCAAGGCGCTCGGACCGGCGGTGTCGATCGCCGAGGCGAAGGAGCTGGCGAAGACCGCCCTGAGCAAGAACAGCCGCACCACGCTCGAACACGCCCGCCGGTTCGCCGAGGAGGCGCAGCACGGGGAGGCGCGGCATGGCTGAGCCGGACACCGTGGCCGTCGACGGCCTGCTAGGGGCGGCTGCCCGCGAGTACCCGCGAAAGACTGCGATCCGGGCGTTCTACGGCGACATCAGCTACGCCGAACTCGACCGCGCTGCCACCATGTGCGCGGCAGCCCTGCGGGGGCTGTTGGGCGAGGAGCGCTGCGTGGTCGCCGTGGCCTCGCCCGTCCACCCGGACTTCATGGTCGCGTTCTACGGCGTGATCCGCAGCGGCAACATCGTCGCCCCGATCAACCCGATGCTGCCACCGCACCTGTTGCACCACCTGCTCGCCACCTCCGGCGCCAGGCTCGCCTTCGTGACCGCCGAGTTGTTCGCGTCACTACGGCGGGTGCGGGACCGGCTGCCCGAGCTACGGGAGGCGGTCCTGGTCGGGCCCGGCCCGCGGGCGGACGCCAACGACATCCGTACGATCGACGACCTGAGCGCGGCGTACGAGGTCCGCGGCAACGCGATGTCCGCGCCGCCGGCTCCGGTGGCTGACGACGTGGCCTGCATCCAGTTCACCAGCGGGACGACCGGGCCGCCTCGGGGCGTTCTGCTCAGTCACCGTAACCTGACCGTCAACGCGGCACAGGTGGCCCGGGCGCACCGGCTGGAGCCGGACTCGGTGCTGCTCAACCACCTGCCCAAGTTCCACCTGATGCACCTCAACGCGGGGGTGTACGCGGGGGCGACGCAGGTGGCGTGCACCGACTCCGACAACGTGGCGGCGGTCGAGGCGGCGAACGCCTCCGGGGCGACGCACTTCTACACCATCCCGATGAAGCTGAACCGCCTGGTCGACGACCCGCGGCTGGCGGGCCTCGGGCTGACCTCGGTCCGGATGATCGCCTCGGGCGGCAGCGCGCTGTCGGCCCGGGTGGGCCGGGAGCTTTCGGCGCACTTCGGGGTGCCGGTGTTCCAGGGCTACGGCTTGGCCGAGACCTCGCCGCTGACCCACTCGGCGACCCCCGACGACCCGCGCCCCGGCTCGGTCGGCCCGACGGTGGCCGACACCGAGTGCCGGATCGTCGATCTGGAATCCGGCGGGGTGCTGACGGCCGGTCGGCGTGGCGAGATCCAGGTCCGCGGGCCGCAGGTGATGCTCGGCTACCTGGACCCGGACGAGCCGACCCGGATCGACGCCGACGGCTGGCTGGCCACCGGCGACATCGGGTATCTCGACAGCGAGGACCGCCTCTTCGTGGTGGACCGCATCAAGGATCTGTTCAAGTGCGACAACTACATGGTGTCGCCGACCGAGATCGAGGAGTTGCTTGCGGCCCATCCGCTGGTCCGGGAGTCCGCAGTGGTCGATCTGCCCGATCCGGTGAGCGGCGCGGTCGCCGCCGCGTTCGTGGCCCTCACCGAACCGGGTCCGGAGGCCGGCCGCGGGCAACTGCTCGCCGGAATCGCCGAGTTCGCCGGGCGGGATGTGCCGTACTACCAGCGGGTGCGCCACCTGGAGCTCGTGGACGCGGTGCCCCGCTCGCCGAACGGCAAGGCCCAGCGGCGCGAGCTGCGGGCCGAACTCGTCACCCGTCGGGAGCTCACCGTCCGCCCGACCGGGGAGCCCGAGCGCGACCGGGGCTTCGGGGCCCCGGGGGAGGGCCGGGACCTGAGCGGACTGGTCGCCGCGGTGGCGCGCTTCACCACGAAGGGTGACCCCGAGGAGTTCGAGGCGTTCTTCCTGGAGCACGTGCGGTTCATGCGCGCCCAGCCGGGGTTCGGCTCCCAGCACGTCCTCACGCTCGCCGCGGACCCGTCGGTCTACGTCAACCTCGGTTGGTGGCTCAACCCGGCGGCGTTCCAGGCCATCACGCAGGACCCCCGGTTCCAGGAGCACCAAGAGGCCATGCGGGGCCTGTTGGCGGACGCGGAGGTGGACCTGCACACGAACCTCTTCCGGGTCGACGGCACGCCGTCGACCGGCGAGGCCGGGCGGTCGGTGCCGCCGGTCGTCATGCTCAGCCGGTACCGGCTCACCGGCTCGGCCGAGGAGTTCGAGGGCGCGTTCTTCCGGTACGCCAAGCACCTGCGGACGCTGCCCGGCTTCGGTTGGGCGGACCTCGGCCGCTCGACGGCCAGCCCGGGGCTCTACACCGGGGTCAGCTACTGGTGGGATGCGCAGGAGCAGTGGCGCGCCGAGTCCTGCGCCGCCCACCGGGGCCTGGCGGAGTTCGCGGAGGTCCGCCAGGAGCGGCTCGAACACCTGGCGTGGAACGGCCCGTCGGACGGGGCGGGCGCCTGATTCCAGCGCCGACATCCTGACACCGTTGCGGATGTCCGGCAGCACGAAGCGGCGCGACCTCCGTGGTCGCGCCGCTTCGTGTCGGCGTCACGCGGCGTCGTCGCGCACGGCCTCGATCACGTGGCAGGTGTCGGCCCCCGTCCATTCCGGGCGCACCACCGTCACCGTGCGCAGCGCGAGCCCGGCGGCGGCCAGCAGGCGCGCGTACTCCGGCTCGCTGCGCTCCGCGCCGCCGGCCATCAGCATCGAGAGGTTGCTGTACGCGGCCAGCCGACTGGGCAGCGCGGTGTCGAAGCGGTCCGGACGGACCGTCTCGACGAGCAGTACCCGGCCGTGAGCGGGGATCGCCGCGCGGATGTTGCGCAGCAGCACGCCGCAGCGCTCGTCGTCCCAGTCGTGCAGCACGTTCTTGAGCAGGTAGGCGTCGTGGTCGGCCGGCACGGAGTCGAAGAAGTCCCCGCCCAGTACCTCGGCGTGGTCCGCGAGGCCGGCCTCCGCGAAGGTGGCCTCGGTGCCCTCCACCACCGACGGCAGGTCGAACAGGGTGCCCCGCAGGCCGGGGTTGGCCCGCAGGACGGCGGCCAGCAGCTCGCCCCTGCCGCCGCCGATGTCGACCAGCGAGCTGAACCGTCCGAAGTCGTACGCGGCGATGACGGCCTTTGCCGTGTGCCGGGAGAAGTACGACATCGCGCCGTTGAAGATCTCCGCGACATGCGGGGGCAGTTGCGCGAAGGGGTTCCCGGTCGGCTTCTGCTCAGAGGACTTCGGGGCGGTCACCAGGTGCTCGCGCAGGTTGAGCCAGCGCTGGACGTGCCCGGGGCCGCCGTGCATCAGGGCCACCGGCCGCAGCGACTCCTCGTCGTCCTCGCGCAGCAGCCGGCCGGCGGCGGTGAGCGAGAACCGGCCGTCCCCCTCGTCGGTGACCAGGCCCGCGGACGCGAGCAGGCACAGCAGCCGGAACAGGGAATCCGGGTTGGTGTCGGTGCGCTCGGCCAGCACGGCGTGGTCGAGCGGCGTCTCGCTCATCGCGTCGGCCAACTTGATCTGTGCGGCGGTGTTCACGGCCGCTGAGAGGTAGTGACCGGTGATCATCTGGAAGACCGCGGCGGCGTTCCCGGAGGTCTCGTCGGCGTGGGCGTTCGGAAGGGTCATGGTGGCTCGCCGTCTGTAGGTACGGGATCGGTACGGAAGCGACAGGAGTCTGGGGGCCGCTACTCGAGCCTCGCTGGAGCGCGCCTTGAGTGTGCCGCTTCAACAGCGCGTCGCGCGGCCCCCGAAGGCGCGTCGAGTCGGCCTCGAAAGCGCGTCGAGACGGCACGCCGACAGTTCGGTGGCAATGCCGTTGACGTCGTTGATCTCGAAGAAGGGCCGAGTGTGAATCAGGAACACTACTCCGTCGTGGTCGTGGGCTCGGGAACGGTCGGACTCTCCGTGGCCACCGCTCTGGCGCAATACGGCGTGTCGGTGCTGCTCGCGGAGCGGCACGCCGGCACCACCCCGCACCCGCGCGCGACGGGCATCCAGCCGTCTGTGAAGGAGTTCTTCCGGGGCCTCGGCCTCGACGAGCAAATCCGGGCCGCCGGCGCTGATCTGCGGGCCAGCAAGGGCAAGGTGGACCTCGCCTCGGTGGCCGGCACCGACCTGACCACCGCACCGCGCTACGCCACCCCGCCGGCCGAGGTGGCCAGGCTGACGACCCTGCTCAGCCCGACCGACATCGGCCCGGTCTCCCAGGACCGGATCGACGGGGTGCTCCGCGATGCCGCCCGCGAGCGGGGTGCGGAGCTGCGCTACCGCACGACCGTCACGGCAGTGGTGCAGGACGACGACGGGGTGACCGCGACCCTGGTGGACGACGCCGACGGCCGCGAGTACACCGTGCGTGCCGACTACCTGGTGGCGGCCGACGGGTCCGGCAGCCAGATCCGCACCGAGCTCGGAATCGACATGCGCGGGCCGACGGACCTCGGCAACCCGATGATCAACGTGCTGTTCACCGCAGACCTCAGCGAACTGGTGAAGGGCGACGAGTTCGCCATCGCTGAGATCTCCAACCCGGACACGGAGGGCATGATGCTCGCCGTCAACAACCGGGACCGCTGGATCTACCACTTCGGCTACCGGGACGACGAGCAGTTCACCGACTTCACCGACGAGCGCATCGTCCGGGCCATCAATGCGGCCATCGGACGCGACGACATCCCGGTCGAGATCGTCAGCGCCGTACCGTGGCGGATCTCGGCGCGCGTGGCCGACCGGGTGGTCGAGGGCCGGATCGTGCTGGCCGGCGACAGCGCGCACACCATCCCGCCGATCGGCGCCTTCGGCGTAAGCAGCGGTGTCGGCGACGCCGGCAACCTGGCCTGGAAGCTGGCGTACCTGGTGAAGCGGCAGGCGGGGCCGGCCCTGCTGCGCAGCTACGAGACCGAGCGGCTCCCGATCGTGCGCTTCACCCGGGACCAGGCCCTGCTGCGCCTGACCCACCTGGACCTGCACTGGGACCGCGTGCAGCACGGCGAGCACACCGGGGTCACCCTGGCCGACCCCCTGGTGACGGCGCTCGCCCATCAGTACCACGACGGCGCGCTGATCGACCCGCCCGGGTCGCTGCGCTCGTACAGCCGCCCGGACCTGAACCTGGACGGCTCGCCCGGCACCCGGGTGCCGCACGCCTGGGTCCAGCACCAGGGCAAGAGGATCTCCGTACTCGACCTGCCGCAGGGCGGGTTCGCCCTGCTCACCGGCCCGGACGGCGGCGAGTGGGTGGCCGCGGCCGCGGATGTCGCCGCCGGCATCGGCATCGACGTCCGCGGCTACCGGGTCGGGCCGGGATGCGAGGTGGACGACACCGGGACCGCCTGGGCGGCGCAGGCCGGCCTACGTGCGGGCGGCGCACTGCTGGTGCGACCGGACCTGTTCGTCGCCTGGCGCAGCCCCGACGCGGTCGAGGCGCCCCGGGAGGCCCTGGCGGCGGTGCTCGACCGGGTGCTCGACCTGTCCTCCCGCAGCGCCTCCTGAGGAGTGGCCACCATGTCGAATCGTCATCACACCCAGTCCCACCGGGGGCGGACCGCGGTCGTCACCGGTGCGACCCGCGGGGTCGGCCTCGCCATCGCCCGCCGGCTCTGCGAGGACGGGGCCGACGTGATCCTCAACTACGCCCACGACGACGAGACGGCGGCCCGCGCCGTCGAGGAACTCGCCCACCTGCCCGGCGAGGCGTTTGCCGTGAAGGCCGACGTGGCCGATCCGGCGGCATTGACCCAGCTGTTGAGCGCCGCGCACGGGCGCTTCGGGGGGCTCGACTACTTCGTCCACAACACCGCCTTCTTCCGACCCGCCCCGACCCTGGCCACCGCGCCCGAGGACGTCGAGCGCTCCCTGGCGGTGGCGCTGGGCCCGCTGCTGCACGGAGGTCGGTGGCTGGCGGAGTCCATGGCTGGAGGCCCGGGCCGGATCGTCGCGGTCTCCAGCCTCGGGGCCCAGCGGGTGGTGCCGGGCTACCTCGGCGCGGGCGTGGCGAAGGCGGCACTGGAGGCGCTGGTCCGCTACCTCGCCGTGGAACTGGCTGACCGGGAGATCACCGTCAACGCCGTCTCCACCGCGAAGATCGACAAGGGTGGCCGGGCCGGACCGTCCGGGCCGGCTGAGGCGCTGGCGGCCCGGACGCCCGGCGGGCGGCTGACCACCCCGGAGGACCTGGCCGGCGTCGTCTCCCTGCTCTGTTCCGCGGAGGCCGCGTGGATTCAGGGCCAGGTCATCACCGCCGACGGCGGTCTGAGTCTGCTCGCCGTCTGAGCGCGAGCCACACCCAGCGGAAGGAATGCGAATGCGCATCATCGACCTCTCCTCGCCGGTGGACGCCGCTGCGTGGGAGCCCGACCCGATCGAGCACCGCGTCATGACTCCCGCCGAGGGGGCCGTGCACATGGCGGAGGAGATGAAACGGCACCTCGGGATCGAGTTCGACCCCTCGGTGCTGCCGGACGGCGAGTTGCTCTCGCTGGACACCTTCACCCTCACCAGCCACACCGGCACCCACGTGGACGCCCCTTCCCACTACGGGACGGTCACGGCGTACGGAAGGCCGCCGCGCCACATCGACGAGATGCCGCTGGACTGGTTCGTCCGGCCAGGCCTGCGCCTGGACCTGCGGTCCGAGCCCGTCGGGGCAGCCTCGGTCGACGTGATCAAGCGCGAGCTGGACCGGATCGGGCGCAACCCGCAGCCGTACGACATCGTCCTGCTGCACACCGGCGCCTCCGAACACCTCGGCACCCAGCGGTACTTCACCGACTTCACCGGCCTGGACGGCCCGGCGGTGGACTTCCTGCTGGACCTCGGGGTCCGGGTGATCGGCACGGACGCATTCAGTCTGGATGCGCCGTTCGCGGACATGATCCGCCGTTACCAGGCCTCCGGGGACCGGAGTGTGCTGTGGCCGGCGCACTTCGCGGGTCGCCGCCGCGAGTACTGCCAGATCGAGCGGCTGTGCAACCTGGACGCGCTGCGGGACCTGGACGGGTACCTCGTCTCCTGCCTGCCGACCAAGCTGGTCGGCGCGGGCGCGGGGTGGACCAGGGCAGTCGCGCTGGTCGAGGAGTGATCCGAGTCCCCGATACGAAGGAGCTGGTGGGTGAACTGCCCACCAGCTCCTTCGTATCGGGGACTCAGCCGCGGTGGCGCCCGCCGGTGGCCGCGGTCAGGGCGGAGCGCAGCGGACCGAGGTCGGCGAGGCTGCCACGCGCACTCAGGTAGCCGTCCGGGCGCACCAGGGCCCAGCCGTCCGCGGACAGCCCGAGCGCGGTGGCGAGCGGGCGACCGGCCCCGGTCAGCGGCCTGGCTTCGAGCCACGCCTCGCTGCCGGCGGTGGCCCGGTCGATCCGCTCGTCCGGTGTGGTGCCGAGGAACAGTGTCCAGACCGGCCGGCGCAGCTGCTCGCCCAGGGCGGCGCGGGCCGCAGAGTCCGACGAGCACCGTGCGGCGGTGACCCGCTCGCCGGGCAGCGGCCTGCCGGGCGGCTGCGGGGCGCGGACGGTGAGCGCGCTGTCCGGGTAGGCGAGCCGCAGCCCTGAGACGCCGCCGAGCACGCGCCGCTGGAGCTTGATCCGCAGTGCCGGGACGGCCCGGACCACCGCGAAGACCACCGGCAGGGCAAGGCCGGCGACCGAGTTCTTGAGCTGGACCAGGAACGTGGCCCCCTTGGTGGACTTCAGCAGCGCCGCGCCGACCGGAACCCGCTCGGCGGAGTAACTGTCGAGCAGCTCCGGCGCGGCCTGCTCGTGTACGACCATGGCAAGCTTCCAGCCCAGGTTGAACGCCTCCTGGATGCCGGTGTTCATCCCCTGGCCAGAGGCCGGACTGTGGACGTGGGCGGCGTCCCCGGCGAGCAGCACCCGGCCGGAGCGCATCCGCTCGATCATCCGCTGCTGGAAGGTGAAGACCGAGACCCAGACCGGCTCGGCCACCTTCACCGGGACTCCGAGGCCGCGGCTGAGCTCGCGGCTGAACCGCTCGGCGACGACGGCCGGGCGGCCGTCCTTGGAGGCGGTGTCCAACAGGCGCCAGCGCCCGGGCGCGGACATCGGCGCCATCATCATGGTCAGGCCGCCGGCGCGGACCCAGTGGATGCTGTCACGGGGCAGGTCCACCTCGATGTCGGCGTCGGCGATCAGCCAGGTCTCGCTGGTCTCCCCCAGCAGCGGCAGCGCCAGTTGCTTGCGGACCGTACTGTGCCCGCCGTCGCAGCCGACCAGCCAGCGCGGGCGCACTGTCCCGGCGCCCGCCGCGTCGGACAGCGTGACCTCGACGTGGTCGGCCCGTTCGGTGAAGCCCTCCAGTCGTACTCCCCACTCCACCTCGACGCCGAGGCCGCGGACGGCGGCGCGCAGAACCTCCTCCGTCATCGCCTGGTCGATGCAGAGGGTGAACGGGTAGCGGGTCGGCATCTGCGCGTAGTCCGCGTCCAGCCGTGCCAGCCGGCGTCCGTTGTGGTGGAGCGTGAACGCCTCGACCCGCTGGCCGCGCGCCAGCATCGCGTCGACCACGCCCATCTGGTCGTAGGTTTCGAGCGTCCTCGGGTGGGTGGCGATGGCCCGGCTGGTCGTGGCCGGACCCGCCGCGGTGTCCACGACGCGCACCCGCACGCCCCGGCGCAGCAGCTCATGGGCCATGGTGAGACCCACCGGCCCGGCACCGACGACGAGGACCTCGGCAGCGGTGGACGGCGGATCGGGTGTGAGAGTCATCTGTTCCTACCTTTGCTGTGCGGACGGGCGAGTCACAGGTGGGCGAGTCCCAACTCGGCTGAGGCGGCACGGAACCGGGTGTTCTCAGCCGCCGGTCCGGCGCCGGCCGGTCCGAGCAGCGCGCACACCCGGGAACGGCCGGAGCGGACGGCCGGGTGGCGCCGGAGCGGGGTGATCAGGCCCTGGCCCGGGCCGCACTCGGCGAGCAGGTACGCGTCGCCCTCCGCCAACAGCGCCCCGACCGCCGGCCAGTACCGCACCGGCGCCACGGGGTGGGACGACCAGTACGCGGGGGAGGTCGCATTCTCCTCGCCGAGCCAGTGCGCGGTGTACCCCGACATGATCGGGACCACGGGCGGCCGCAGCCGCACCCCGGCCAGGCTCCGCAGCCCGGCCTCGACCAAGGGCTCCAGCGCCCGGCTGTGGAACGGCGTGGTCGCGGCCACCGGCGCGCAGGCCAGGCCGGCCGCCCGCAGCGCCTCCAGAGTCGCGGCGAGCGGAGCGGTCGGGCCGGCCAGCACGGTCTGGCGGGGCGCGTTGAGCGCGGCCACGTCCACACCCGGCCGAAGGTACGGCTCGACCTCCCGCTCGGTCGCCGAGACGGCGACCATGCCACCCGCAGGAGCCGACCCGACGTGGCGTACCCGATCCATGACCAGGCGGGCCGCATCGCCCAGCCCGATGACCCCGGCCAGCACCGCCGCCGCGACCTCGCCGATGCTGTGCCCCAGCAGCGCGGCCGGCTTCAGTCCGCGGTCCAGCAGCACCCGGCCGAGCGCGTAGTCCACGGCGAACAGCAGCGGTTGCGCCCGGGCGGCGTGGTCCAGCGGCACGCCCGGCCGATCCGACAGCCAGTCGGCCCGGATGGCCCGGCTCTCCGGCCCGAGCGCGGCGAACACCTCGTCCACTGCGGCGGCGAACTCGGGCTCGGACCGGTAGAGCCCGGTTCCCATCCCCGGGTACTGCGCTCCCTGCCCGGGCAGCAGCAGGACGATCGGGCACTCCGGTCCGGACGCGGTCTCGGCCACGGCAGCAGCCCCCCTTTCCGATTCAGTGGACGAACAGGTCGTCGGCGATGGCCACGCCCGGGTCGCCGTAGGCGATCTGGCGCAGGATGCCGCGGAACAGCGGTGTCCGGGAGACGAGCCCGGCTAGCTTCGGCCGTACCCGTGCGGCCACCGGATTCTGCGAGAGCATGCCCTTGTTCTGCAGCGACTGGACCCGCATCACCCGGCGCACGGCCGGTCGCCGCCGCCGGGTGTAGCTGCCCAGCACCTCGGCCCGGGCGTCACCCGCGCGCAGTGACGCCATGAGAACGGGGTGCAGCGCGACCGCGTCCTGGATCGCGAGGTTGATGCCCTGCGCGCCGAGCGGGCTGTGGGTGTGCGCGGCGTCGCCGATCAGCACCAGGCCGTCGGTGTGCCAGGTCTGCGCCTCCTGCGTGAAGACGTCGAGCAGGGACAGGTCGGACAACCGGGTCAGCCTGGCCTCGATGCGGTCCGCGAACTGGGGGAGCGCCTCGACGACCTGAGCTCGGACGTGGTCGATGCCGCGCTCGGCCAGCTCCCGGTAGCCCCCGTGGGGTAGGGTCCAGCCCACCTGCAGGCTGTCCGGGAACGATCGGTACAGCAGCACCGGGTTGCCGCCGCCGCGGAAGATCCGGACGGTGTCCCCCGTGTGCGGCGCGTTGTCGGCGGGCAGCTTGAACCACAGCACGTCGTGGTCGAAAGCCTCTTGGCGGCGGCTGCCGAATCCGGCCAGTGTCCGGATCTTGGAGTACCTGCCGTCCGCCCCGATGACGCAGTGCGCCCGGACCTGCGCCCGCCGGGCGCCGTCCGCCGTAACGCCGCGCACCACGCCGCCCTCCCGGACCAGCCCGCTCGCCCGGACGCCGGCGAGGTAGTGGAAGCCCTCGAACTCGCCGCAGGCCTGGAGCAGTTCCTCCAGCAGGTGCCGCTGCGGCAGGCTCAGTAGCTGGTTGTACGGGCTGGGCAGCCGGCGGTAGTCCACGTCGAGCAGCACCCGCTCGCGGTCGACGAGCTGGAAGCCGGTGTGCTCGTGCGCGCCGCGGTCGCGGGCGCCCTTCAGCACTCCCAACCGGTCCAGCAGCGCGGCGCCACCGGGTTGCAGGATCTCCCCGCGGTACTCCCGCTCCAGAGAGCGGCTCCGTTCCAGGACGGTCACGCCGGCCCCCGAGCGCAGCAGTAGGAGGGCCAGCGTGAGCCCGGCCGGTCCGCCGCCGACGACGCAGAAGTCGGTGCGCAGCCTGGTCTCCATCACGGACGGTCGTCCTCGGCACCGGCCGCCCGGTTCCACGCTACGTGTTCGACCTGCTCGACGGTGACGCCCGCCAGTCGGCCGAGCTCGGTGTGGCTGGGATGCGAGGTGACGGCCTCGTAGGCCGACGGGTCCCACCAGTAGCCGATGCCGGTGTACCGGCCGGGCTGCTTCAGGGACTTGTTGAGGTCGGCGTAGCCGAAGCCGAGCACGTCCTTGATGTGCTCGCCGTACACGGCGAAGGCCCGCTCGAAGGCCGCAGTGTCGCCGTCCACCTGGAAGGTGGTGATGTGCATCAGGGGTTTACCGAAGTCCTCGCGCTTGCCTGCGGCGTCCGTCGCGTTGATCCGGAACAGGTTCTTGCAGAGGTCGAGGTCAGCGCCGGCCAGCAGGCCGTGCATCACCTGCTGGTGGGCGCGGAAGGTGTCGCTCGCGACGACCCGCTGGAAGGCGTCCTGGGAGGTCCACCAGCCGAAGTTGACGTAGACCGAGGGGTCCTCGGTCAAGGTGACGGCCTGGTGTGCGCCGAAGCCCTCTTGGGAGCGCATGTACTCGACGTGCTCCAGGAAGAAACGCTCGAACTCCTTCGGATCCCCCTTGGTGGTGAACCGTGCGACGACGGTGATCAGGTTGCTCAGGTCCTTCTCGTTGCCGGTCATGCTGCCGCCTGCCTGTCTTCTCGTCTGGATCGGTGTGGTGTGCCCGCGGCGGCCGGATCAGTAGTTGCCTAGCCCGCCGCAGATGTTGATGGCCTGGGCCGTCACCGGGGCGGCGGCGTCCGAGGCCAGATAGCCGACCATCGCGGCCACTTCCTGGGGCTCGGTGTAGCGCCCGAGCGGGATCTTGGTCTGGAAGCGCTGGAGGACCTCCTCCTCGGAAACCTCCCAGTGGGCCGCGTAGCCCCGGCGCACGGTGGCGGCCATCGGCGTTTCGACGTAGCCGGGGCAGACCGCGTTGACGGTGATGCCGCTCTTCGCCAACTCCAGCCCGAGCGCCTTGGTGAAACCGACCACGCCGTGCTTGGAGGCGGAGTACGGCGCGCCCAGCGCGACGCCCTGCTTGCCACCGGTGGAGGCGATGCTGATGATCCGTCCACTCGGCAGCTCCCGCATCCGGCCGGTGGTGAGCACCGCCTTGGTCACCCGGAAGACGCTGTTGAGGTTGGTGTCGAGAACGTCCTGCCACAGCTCGTACGGGATCTCCGCGGTCACGCCGCCGCCGCTGCGCCCGGCGTTGTTGACCAGGACCTCAACCGGGCCGCAGCGCTCCACCGCGGCCGCCACGAATGCGTCCACCTCCTCCTGCGAGCGGACGTCGCAGGGCCGCCCGGCAACGTCGAGGCCCCGGCTGGTCAGCTCCTTCACGGTGACGGCGATCTCGTCCCCGCTGCGGGCGCCGATGAACACCCGGAACCCCTGTGCGGCGAGGGTGGTGGCGACCGCCAGTCCGATTCCTCGCGTGCCCCCGGTGACGATCGCCGTGCGTGTCCTCGTTCCCATCGAAACCTCCTCGTCGAGCTGCCGTCCGCCGGCCCGGGTGAGCCTCGCCGCGGCCGCTCGACCCCCGCTCAACCGTTGTTGGATCGATCCGCGCGCCCGTGCCTGCCCAGCCCGGTTCGACGGCCCCTCGACCACAGTTCCAGTCCGGACCCGGACACTCGGGCAGCCTGGCCGCGCCGCAGACCTGACGGCGCAGTGACCGAGGATCCAGGGCCGATGAGGAGCCGAGATGACACAGTCACCGCAGGGAACCGCCGATCTCCACCACCAAGTGCAGGCTTTCTACGCCCGCCAGATGCAGCTGCTCGACGCCGGCGAGGTCGAGGCCTGGGCCGACACGTTCACCGAGGACGGGGTGTTCTCCGCGAACGCCCACCCGGAGCCGACCAAGGGCCGGGCCGCGATTGTGGCGGGCGCCCGGGCTGCCCGCGAGAAGCTCGCCGCCACGGGCATGAGGCACCGGCACTGGCTGGGGATGCTGGATGTCCGGGAGATCTCCGAGAACCTCCTTGAGGTCCGCAGCTACGCCCTGGTGCTCGCGATCCCCCGGGGCGGGCAGGCCACCGTGCACGTCCATACGACATGCGACGACGAGCTGGTTCGGGCCGACGACGGCTGGCAGGTGGCCAACCGCCATGTGACCCGCGACGACCTGGCCGCGGAGCTGGACGGATGAGCGTCGTTCCGTACGTGCCGCTGGCCGAGAGCCCGGTCGCGGTCGCCGACCCCTACCCCGACCTGGGCCGGCTGCGCGCAGCCGGCCCGATGGCGCGGGTCCAGACCTCCTTCATGGGTGAGGTCTGGCTGGTCACCCGGTACGACCTGGCCCGGGAGCTGCTGGCCGACCTACGGTTCAGCCGTCGCCGGGACGACGACAGCGAGGTCGCCGCGGTGGACTCCGACCCTCCGGACCACACCCGTATCCGCAAGCTGGTGCGTCACGCGTTCAACCACCGCCGGGTCGAGCAGCTGCGCGACTGGGTCGGGGGGTTGGTCGACGGGATGCTCGACGAGCTGGAGACCGACCGGCCGGTGGACCTCCTGGAGCACTTCGCCTACCCACTGCCGATCGCGGTGATTTGCGAGATGCTCGGGGCCCCGCCCGAGGACCGCGCGGACGTCCGGGCCCGGACCGAGAAGATCCTGGCGGGCGAGGTCACCGAGAACCGGGAGGAGGTCTATGACCGGACCAAGCAGTACATCGAGCAACTGATCGAGCAGAAGCGCCGCACCCCCGGCGACGACCTGCTCAGCGGACTGATCGCGGCTCGCGAGGACGGCGAGCAGCTCAGCGAGCCCGAGCTGATCGAACTCGGCATCGCGCTGATCGCGGCCGGGTACGCCACCACGACCAACCTGATCGGCAACGGCGTCCACGCCCTGCTGACCAACCCCGATCAGCACCGGCTGCTCCGGGAGCGACCCGAGCTGATCAACTCGGCTGTCGAGGAGTTCCTGCGCTACGAGAGCTCGTTCAGTGCCGCCGGGCAGATCGCCCGTGAGGACGTGCAGGTGGGGGACGTCGTGATCCGCCAGGGCGACGTCGTGCTGATCTCCTTCTGTGGCGCGAACCGCGACCCGGATCGGTTCCCGGACCCGCACCGCCTGGACATCACCCGCGATCCCAACCCGCACCTCGCGTTCTCGCACGGCATCCACCATTGCCTGGGCGCCCCGTTGGCCCGGATGGAGGCCCAGGTGGCGATCGGGACGCTGGTCCGCCGGTTCCCGGACATCCGGCTGGCCGGGCCGGTCCGCTGGCGGGAGAACATCATGCGCGGGTTGCACGAGCTCCCGGTGGTCCTGGGCCGATGAGCCGGCGTGGGTGAGGTGTGGGACCGGAACCCCGGTGCCCGCACCCCACCCGCGGCCGTCAGGGCTCCTTCCGCTCCAGATCGAGGTAGGCGGCGGCCTGGAGGGAGAACAGTTCGGCGTAGTCGCCGTCCAGCTCCATCAGTTCGTCGTGGGTGCCCTGCTCGGCGACCGTGCCGTCGCGCAGCAGCACGATGTTGTTGGCGCGGCGGACGGTGGAGAACCGGTGCGAGATGTACAGGGTGGTCCGGCCCTCGGCCAACTCGGCGAGCTGGCTGAACAATTCGTGTTCGGCCTCGGCGTCGAGCGCGGAGGTCGGCTCGTCCAGCAGCAGGACGGCCGAGTCGCGGATGAAGGCGCGGCTCAGGGCGATCTTCTGCCACTCGCCGCCCGAAAGGCTGACCCCGCCGGCGAACCAGCGGCCGAGGGTGGTGTCCGCGCCCGCAGGCAGCCGGGCCACCAGGGGGGCGGCGCCGCCCCGGGTGAGCGCGTCCCCGACCCGCCAGGCGTCTCCCACCGCGGACAGGTCGCCGAGCGCGACGTTCTCGGCAACCGTGCCCTGGTAGCTGACGAAGTCCTGGAACATCGCGCTCATCCGCAGTCGCAGTTCCTCCGGGTCGTACTCGGTGATCGGCACACCGTCGAGCAGGATCCGGCCCTCCGTCGGATCGTAGAGCCGGCACAGCAGCTTGAGCAGGGTGGACTTGCCGGCGCCGTTGCGGCCCACGACTGCCACCCGCTCACCCGGGTGAATCTCAAGGCTGACGTTGCGCAGCGCGTCCTCACGGGCACCCTGGTAGCGGAACGACACGTTCTCGAACACGACGTGCCCGGTGACGCGCTCGGGCAGCCGCTCCGGGCGGGCCGGCGCGCCGATGGCCGGCACGGTGTCCAGGAAGCCGTAGAGGCGGCCCAGGTAGAGGGAGTTCTCGTGCAGTCCGCTGACCCCGTGGAAGATGGTCTGGAGTGACGCCTGGACGGCGGCGATGCCCGCCGTGTACAGCGTCAGGTCGCCCAGGGTGAGCCGGCCGTCCAGCGCCTCCAGCGCGACGTACAGGTAGGCCAGACTGCTGACCAGGGTGGACAGCAGTCCCCAGGCGACGCCGACCAGGTTGCGCTCGCGCACCAGCCGGGCCTGCCAGCGGTAGTAGGTCTCGCCGAGCCGGCGGTAGCGGTCGGTGAAGTAGCCGCCGAGGCCGGAGAACTTGACCTCCCGGGCATGGGTGTCGGTGGTGACCAGGCTGTTCAGGTACTCCATCCGCCGGGAGAGCGGGGAGCTCCAGAGCGACATCACGAAGCCGCGCATGCCGTACTGCGACTCGGCCAGGAAGGCTGGCAGCGGGGCGAGCAGGACCGCGATCACCAGGACAGGGCTGATCACCAGCATCAGGCCGAGCATGCCGGCGAAGGTGATCAGCGCCTTGATCAGGTCGAACATGCCACTGACCATGGCCATCGGACGGGTCGTCGTGCCGTCCTGTGCCTGACGCAGCAGGTCGTAGGAGCGCGAGTCCTCGAAGAACGCCAGGTCCAGCTCGGAGGCGTGGGCCATGATGCGGTGCCGGAAGGTCAGGGCGAGCCGCTCCTGCAGAAGCTGGCGGAACACGTTCGCCCCGGCGGTGCACAGCGCCAGCAGCCCCAGCACCGCGAGTTGGCCGGCCGCCACGACCACGATCTTGGTGGTCGGGGTCGTGGTCGTGGACCAGCCCAGCAGCGGTATGCCGAGCGCCACCTGATGCGCACCGTCGGTGCCGTGGAACCGGACTCCCTCCACCACGGCGTCGGTCAGCAGTTTCGCCACGTAGGCGCTCAGGGTCGGCAGGAATCCGCCGAGCACCGTGGTGGCCAGCAGCCCTACGGTCAGTGCCCGGCTCGCCGACCAGGTGCTCCGCAGGACCCGGGGCAGCCCGGTGACCGTCCCGGCAGCGGCCCGGCGCAGACCACGCAGCCGCTCCCGCAGCGGCCGCCCCTTGCGCCCGCGGGGTGGTTCCGGGAAGTCGAGTGGCCCTGTCAGGCCGCTGTCCCTGACGGTCACCGGTTCCTCGAACGGCCCTCGCCGCATGTCGTCTCCCTCCACTCGAAGGCTGCGCACGGATGGCGGGACGACCTCGATCGCCCCGCCATCAGGATCAACTCACTCAGGAAGAAGCGTGGTTGACGAACTCAACCAGGGCCCGGGGAGTCCGGACCTCGGAAAGGTCCAGCTCGGAGAGCTCCATGCCGTACTCGCGCTCAATCCTGGACTGGGCCTCCAGCAGGGCCAGGGAGTCGTAGCCGAGGTCGGCAAAGTCCTGATCCGCGGTCGCCGCGAACGGCTCGGCGCCGCCCTCCTCCCCGGCGCACTCCCGCAGGATGTCCTGGAGTCGTTCCAAGGTCATCTGGCTCAACGTCAACTCCTCTTTCCCTTCTCTTGCGTTCGCGTTGCGACGGACCGCCACTGACAGCCGTCCGGGCGAGTCACCGGGCCCGGCGCAGGACCATGGCGGCGTTGAAGCCGCCGACCCCGCGGGCCAGGACGAGTGCGGCGCCGGGCCGCCACGGTCGCGGCCGGGCGGTCACCAGATCGATGCCGTAGTCCGGGTCGGCGGCACGGACGCCGACCGTCGGCGGGATCACCTCGTCGCGTATGGCGAGCAATGCGCAGGCCACGTCCACCGGGGCGCCGCCCGAGCCGAGTCGACCGAACATGCTCTTCGGCACGGTCACCGGGACCTTGGCCGCGCCGAAGACACTCGCGATGGCCTCTGCCTCGATCCGGTCGGCGGTGGCCCCGCCCGCGCCGTCCGCGAAGACCACCCCGATGGCGGAGGCGTCCAGCCCCGCGTCGTCGAGGGCGATGGTGATGGCCCGGGCGAGGCCGGGTTGTCCGCCGTGCTTCGGCGCGGCGTCCAGGGTGGTGCCGTAGCCGGCGATCTCGCCGTAGCGGGGCGCACCGCGGTCCCGGGCCCGCCGGTCCTCCTCGACGACCAGGATTGCGCCGCCCTCGCCGGGCACGTGGCCGTCCGCGCCGGCGGCGAACGGCCGGTAGGTCCCGGCCGGGTCCTCGCCGGTGCTGACCTGCCCGCCGGCGATCCGCGCCACCCAGCCGTACGGGTTGAGCGCGCTCTCCGTACCGCCGGAGAGCACCATCGGGGTGCCCCGGCGGATGGTGCGGCGCGCCTGCGCCAGCGCGTCCAGGCCGCCGGCCTGCTCGGCGACGAAGACTCCGGAGGGCCCGCGCAGGCCGTGCCGGATCGAAATCTGGCCGGAGTTGACCGCGTAGAACCAGGCGAACGACATGTAGACGCTGACGTGCTCCGGGCCCTTCGTCCAGAGTGCTTCGAGTTCGCGCTGTCCGAACTCGAAGCCGCCGGCCGCGGCCGCGGTGGCGACGCCCATCTCGTCCGTGTCGTACGTGTCGGGCGTCAACTCGGCGTCAGCCAAGGCCCAGTCAGAGGCTGCCAGGGCGAGCTGGGTCATCAGGTCGGTCTGCGGGATCAGCCGGCCTGACAGGTGCTCCTCGGGTACGAAGTCGTCGATCTGACCCACGAGGCACGCAGGGTAGCCGCTCGGGTCGAACCGCCGGAGCGGGCCGATGCCCGACTCGCCGCGCAGGGTCGCTGCCCAGAAGCGTTCCACACCGAGCCCGTTGGGCGCGGCGACGCCGATCCCGGTCACCACCGCCGTCGTCATGCCTGCCGCCTTTCCGAGTGGGTCAGTGCCATCGCGCTCTGGAATCCGCCGAAGCCGCTGCCGACGGTCAGGACCGTGGACAGGGCCCGCTCCCGTGCCACCAGGGGTACGTAGTCCAGGTCCAGCTCCGGGTCCGGCTCGTGCAGGTTGGCGGTGGGCGGGATGACACCGTGCTCGATCGCCAGCGCACAGGCGGCGATCTCGATCGAGCCGATGGCGCCGAGCGAGTGGCCGATCATCGACTTGATGGAGCTCATCGGGGTCCGGTACGCGTGGTCCCCGAGGCTGGTCTTGACAGCGGCGGTCTCATGCCGGTCGTTCTGCTTGGTGGCGGTGCCGTGGGCGTTCACGTAGTCGATGTCCTCGGCGTTCAGCCGCCCTTCGGCCAGGGCGGCGGTCACGGCGGACGCCAGCTCGGCGCCGTCGGCCTTCAGCCCGGTCATGTGGTAGGCGTTGCTCCGGGAGGCGAAGCCCGCGATCTCGGCGTAGATCCGCGCGCCGCGCGCCCGCGCGTGCGACAACTCCTCCAGGACGAGCGTGGCCGCCCCTTCCCCGAGGACGAAGCCGTTGCGCGTCCGGTCGAAGGGGCGCAGCGCGGTCTCCGGGTCGTCGTTGCGCGGGGAGGTCGCCTTGATCGCGTCGAAGCACGCGACCGTGATCGGTGTGATGGGTGCGTCGGTGCCTCCTGCCAGCATCACGTCCGCCCGTCCCTCCCGGATCAGCTGGCAGGCGTGGCCCACCGAGTCCAGGCCCGAGGTGCAGCCCGCCGACACCACGGCTGCCGGCCCCTGGGCGTTGACCTCCCAGGCGACCTCCGCCGCGAGCGAGCTGGGCACGTAGTAGTCCGGAAGGTGCGGGCTCGCGTAGGCGTGGTCGACCAGCCAGTCCCGGCCGCCGTCGCTGAGGACGAGGTACTCCTCCTCCAACCGGATGGTGCAGCCGACGGCAGTGCCGATGCTCACCCCCACCCGAGTCGGATCGAGCCGGTCGAGTTCCAGGCCGCTGTCGTCGATGCTCTCCCGGGTTGCCACCAGGGCGAACTGGGCCGCACGGTCGAGCCGCCGGATCTCCCGTGCGGTCAGTCCCTGCCGGGCGGGGTCGAAGTCGACCTCGCCCGCGATGCGCGAGCGGTAGCCCGTCGCGTCGAACGCGGTGATCCGGCGGGTGGCGCTTCGCCCGGCGGTGATCATCTCCCAGAACGCCTTGGTGCCCGGCGAGCCCGGAGCGACCACGCCGATTCCGGTGATCACCACGCGACGGTCGCTCATCGCAGCCCCCTCGCCGTCCGTGTCTCTTCCTGCATGGATACTCGGCCCCCCGCTTCTCGGGATCGTCAAAGGACGTGACCTGCCGAGCGTCGAGGCGCCCGCTGGAGCGGCACTCGAAGGCCGCAGGAGGTCGGACGGGGCCGCGTGGCCGGCGGACGGCTCCGGATGCCGTCGAGCCGCCGTCGAGTCGTCGGCCGGACGCTTCCCCGACGAGGTCCGGCGCCCTGCGGTCCGGCGGGAGCAGGTGCGGGGTCCATTTACCGCACGGCCGTCATTGTCCGGCGGCCTTCCGGGCCAGTCGGCGTGAGCGATTGCACACGCATTTCGGCGGAACTTCCGGAATCAAGTCCAGTGGTTGAGAACTGTACGAATTATTCTCGCGTTCTGGCGCCCACTGTCCGGAGGGACGGAATCCGGATCAGGCTGTGAAATCCGTTCAAGAATTGCTACGGCGCCCGGCCCCGTTGGCGCGGGGACCAGGCGCCGGAACGGCGAAATCCGGGTCTCACAGCAATGCGGACTCGCGGGCGATGCGCACCGCGTCCACCCGGTTGCGCGCACCCAGCTTGGTCCTCCCCGAGGCGAGGTAGTTGCGGACGGTGCCGACCGAGATGCCTAGCCTCTCAGCGATCTGATGCGTGGCCAGGCCCTCCGACATCAGCTGGAGCACCTGGAGCTCGCGGGTGCTGAGCGGCTGCCAGCGCAGGTCAAGCGCGGCCAGTGCGAGCTCGGGATCGATCACCCGTTTGCCGTCCGCCGCCGACCGGATCGCATGGCCGAGCTGCGTCGTGTCGATGTCCTTCACCAGGAAGCCGTCGATCTGGGTGGCCAGGGCGCGCCGCAGGTTCTCCGGCCGGCGGGTCTCCGCGAGGATCACGATCCGGCAGTCCGGCACGGTCGCGTGCAGGGCGGCGGCGGTGGCCAGGCCGTCCATTCCCGGCAGGTTGAGGTCCAGCAGTGCGACGTCCGGCCGCAGTTGCCGGGCCCGCCGTACGACCTCGGTGCCGTTCTCGAAGTCCGCCACGACCTCGATGTCCGGTTCCAACTTCAGGACGGCCACCAGGGCCTTGCGAAGTATCCTCATGCTCTCCGCGATGACAAGACGTACCACCATGAACCCCCGTTGCGTGTGTGGCGTCGAAATGCCCGCACATGCACCATGCGTGCACTAATCCAGTTGCGAAGCCCCGAGCCCCGCCGGTGCGATGTACGTATCAATATCGGAATCTACATTGTGCATCTGACAGCAGCTTTCCGGACGTCACGTTGGCCGAACTTGAGTGCTGGTCTGGCCAAAATCGCAGGCGTCTTGACGCTCTCTTGGGAAAGGCCGTACGGATGTGCAGGCAGGGCGATCGAGTCTCATGCATCTCGACCCCGCCGGCGGAGTGAGTACTCACTCTTGACGGAGTGAGCACTCACTCCGTATCGTTGCGGCATGGCTTCCTTTGCACCAGGTCAGCGTCGGGCCCCAGCCATGACGCCGGAGGGCCGCCGCGAGATGATCGTCAGGGCCGCCCTTCCTTTGGTCATCGAGTACGGAACCTCCGTCACCACCGCTCAGATCGCCCGCGCCGCCGGCATCGGAGAGGGCACCGTCTTCCGCGTCTTCAGCGACAAGGACTCGCTGCTCGCCGCCTGCCTGGCCGAGGCGCTGCGCCCCGACGACGCGGTCGGCCACCTGGCCGCGATCGATCCGGAGCAGCCGCTGGCGGACCGCTTGGTCGAGGCCGCCGAGGCCATCGGCGGGTACCTGGCCAGAATGGCTGCTGTCTCCGGGGCGCTGGCCGCCTCGGGCGGTGCGCAGGGTCGGGCCCCCCAGTCGTCGGACCGCGACGGTGAACCGGCCGGACGTGAACGATTGTCTACGGCCACCACGCAGGCCCTGGCGGCCCTGTTCGAACCCGAGCGCGACAACCTGCTGATGCCACCGGAGCAACTCGCGGTGGCATTCCAGCTCCTGATCATGGCGGCCGGCCTGCAGGGCGGGACCGGGCCCGCCCCCCTGTCCTACCGCGACGTGGTCGAGCTGCTGCTGCACGGCGCGTTGCTGCGTAAGGAGGGCCAGTGAACGAGGAAGTCTACGGAGACCTGACCGCACGTCAACGAACGCTGGCGACCTATGCTCTGCTGGCCTGCGCGTTCCTGGCCATGCTGGACGGGTCGGTCATCGGCACCGCGTTACCTCAGATCGTCAAGCAGGTCGGCGGCAACGACGCCTGGTACCTCTGGCTGGTGACCGCCTACCTGTTGGCCTCCTCGGTCAGCGTCCCGTTCTACGGCAGGTTCTCCGACCTGCGAGGCCGCCGCGGACTGCTGCTGATCGGCCTGGGCATCTTCCTGGTGGGCTCTCTCGCCTGTTCGCTGGTCGGCTCGATGGAGGCGCTGATCGTCTCCCGCACGGTGCAGGGCCTCGGCGCCGGTGCGCTGATCACTCTCTGCATGGCCACCATCCGTGACCTCTACCCGCCGAGCCGGATGGCCGACATGGTCCGGGTCCAGAGCGTCCTGGCCGTCATGATGGTGGCCGGCATGGTCGGCGGTCCGCTCATCGGCGGCCTGCTCACCGATCACGTCGGCTGGCGCTCGATCTTCCTGGTCAACCTCCCGATCGGCGGAGCCGCGCTGGCGGCGATCGTGCTCGTGCTGCCGAGCCGGCGCCCCACCGGGGTCACCTCCGGACGGCTCGACGTGGCCGGTATCGCGCTGCTCGCCTCCGGTCTCTCCACGCTCCTGATCGGCCTGAGCCTCAAGACCCAGCGCACCGGCGGGGAGGCGCCTGGGTGGACCGACCCGGTAGTGGCCCTCCCGCTGGTCATCGGCGTCCTCCTGCTCCTCGCCATGATCCCGGTCGAGAAGCGGGCGGCGACGCCCGTCCTGCCGCCGCACCTGCTCCAGCAGCGCACGTACCGAGCGCTGCTCTTCGCCGGATTCTTCTTCCAGGCCTCGTCCATGCCGATCGGGTTTCTGTTCCCGGTCTACCTCCAGCAGATCCGCAACGTCTCCACCAGCGTCTCGGCGCTGCTCGTCCTGCCCCTGCTGCTCGGTCTGGCGGCGGGCAACCGGTTGTCCGCCGCTGTCATGATCAAGACCGGCAACACCAAACCGGTCCTGCTCGCCGGCGCGGTCCTGCTCACCGTCGGCACCGGCGCCTTCCTGTTCCTGGACAACGGAACGTCCTACGTCGCCACCAGCATCTGGCTGGTGCTGATCGGGCTTGGGGCCGGACCGGCCATGGGCGGGATGATGATGGCCGCGCAGAACTCCGTGCCGCCCGCCGACATCGGCACGGCCACCGCCGGCTCCGCCCTCACCAAGCAGATCGGCGGCATCCTCGGCCTGTCACTGTGCCAGTCGATGCTGACCAGTGGTGGTGTGGGCCAGGTCACCGGTGCGGACATGGGTGCCGCGATCGGCTGGGTCGGCGGCGGCGCCGCCCTGCTCGCCCTGGTCGCGACGGTCGTGGCGGGCAACGTCGTGGTCAGGGCTCCCGGCCCGCCGAAGACGGCGAAGCCGCAGCCCGCTGACGCCGAGGCTGCCGCATAGGAACTCCGGCGGGGCCCGGGCGGACACCCCCGGCCGCCCAGGCCCCGCCGGTCACCGCCTCGGCCGCACGCTGTTCACGGGCTGACCGTACGAATGTCACCCGGCGTTCCGGACGAAGCGAACGACGATTGCCGGGAGGACTGCACTAACGGAACTCCCCCCGGTCGACGGATGCTCGGTACACAGTCCCCGCGCCCTCGCGTGTCGCCCTCGCAGCGTCCGGGGGTGGCTGCCGGAGGCACTCAACCATCCGTCGAACCAGTGGAGTCGGCATGCGATTCAGCCTTCTTGGCCCATTCGAGATCACCGGCGATGACGGACGGCTCTTCGCCCTGCGTTCGCCGAAGGTGCGGCAGGTGCTGGCACTCCTGCTCGCCCGGTCCGGTCGGATCGTCCCCGTGGAGAGCCTGATCACCGAGTTGTGGGGGGACCACCCTCCGCGTAGCGCCCAGACCACACTGCAAACGTACGTCTACCACGCGCGCAAGGAGTTCGTACGGCAGTGCGGCGCCGGAGCGCCCGGACTTCTGGTGACGAGTGCCCCCGGATACCTGATGGACGTGGCGGACCACGAGGTGGATGCGGTCCTCTTCGAGCAGCTCATCGAACAGGGCAGGGCGCACCTGCGCGACGGCCGGCCCGAGTCTGCCTCGCGCAGCCTGCGCCGGGCGCTGGAGATGTGCCGAGGCCCGATCCTGTCGGACATCAGCACCGGCGACGTGCTCGCCGCGCATGTGGTGTACCTCGAAGAACTGCGGCTGCAGGCGACCGAGTTGGGCATCGAGGCGGACATCAGACTCGGCCGGGGGCGCGAGATCATCCCTGAGCTGCGCTCGCTCGTGAAGGAATACCAGCTCAATGAGTGGTTGCACGGGCAGCTGATCTCGGCCCTGGGCATCGCGGGCCGACGCGCCGAGGCATTGGCGGCATATCAGGATCTGCGCAGCGTCCTGGACCGGGAACTCGGGCTGGAGCCATCCGTGGAGATCCAGCGGATCCACCACGAGGTACTCAACTCCTCGTGCTCCATCGACCTGTTGGCCCTCGCCGGGGCTCCTCCGCTGGTCGGCTCGCGAGAGGCTGGGTAGCTCTCATCCCGCACTCGCGAGACGCCGGGCAGCAGGGCCGGAAAGCAGATGGACGGACCACGGGATGCCGCCCCGGTGGCGGGCATCTCGTGGTCCGTCCGCGCACCTGTTTCGTGTCAGGCGGCCTCGAAGGCCGTGGTCACGGTGGCGTAGAGATCGGTGAGGGTGTTACTGCTGGTCGACACCTCCTCGGTCGGCACGTCGAAGCCGAACTGCCGCTCCACCTCCAGTCCGAACTCGATCAGGGCGAGCGAGTCCAGTTCCAGGTCCGCGAGCAGGGCATCGGGCACGATCAGTTCGTGCGACACGTTGCAGGTCTCGACCAGGATGTCGGTGATCTGCTGCAGGGTCGGCAGGGTGGCTTCGGTCATTGTCGTTCGTCCTTCCGTCGTCGTGGAATGCGGGCGTGGGCCCGATCCGGGCTCAGCGCTTGAGCTCCGGCCAGGTCAGCGTGGTGGCCCCCCAGGTGGCACCGCCGCCGAACGCGGTCAGCAGGACCCTGGCGCCGGGGGTGAGTTCCCCTGTCGACAGGCCGTGATCGAGGGCCAGGGGGATCGAGGCGGCCGCCGTGTTGCCCGCCAGGTCCAGGTGCACCACCAGCCGTTCCTGCGGCACGTCGAGCCGGCGACTGATCGCCTGCAGGATGCGCAGGTTGGCCTGATGGCAGACCAGTCGGTCGACCTGGCCTGGCTTCCAGCCGGCCTTCGCCAGTGCCGAGCGCGAGGCCTCCTCCATCCGGGCGACCGCCAGGGCGAAGGTCTCCTGGCCGCGCATGGCGAAGTAGGAGTCGGGGCGGCTCGCCGGCTGTTCGACCGTCGGGTGCTCGGAGCCGCCGGCCCGAATCGTGATGAGGTCGGCCAGCGAGCCGTCGCTGCCGAGGACGAACGGACCCAGCGCGCCGGGCTCCTCCGGGTCCCCGGCGCGAAGGACGACCGCGCCCGCGCCGTCGCCGAACACCACGGCGGTGGACCGCTCCAAGGGATCGACGATGGTGCTGAACGCGTCGGCGCCGATGACCAAGACCCGCTCTACCGCGCCGGAACCGATCATCCCCGCACCGGTGGCGAGCGCGTAGAGGAAGCCGGTGCAGACCGCCGAGACGTCGAAGGCCGGCCGCCCGGTGAGCCCCAGCCGGTGGGCGACCAGCGGCGCGGTCGCCGGGCAGCGGCGGTCCGGGGTGGCGGTGGCCAGGATGACGACGTCGACGTCCGGGACGCCGGCCGACTCCAGCGCCCGGCTTCCGGCCTCGACGGCCAGTCGGGATGTGGGCATTGCGGGATCGACGACGTGTCGACGGCGGATGCCGGTCCGGGTGCGAATCCATTCGTCGGAGGTGTCGATGCGGCCGGCCAGCTCGTCGTTGCCGACGACCCTCGGCGGCAGCCAGGACCCGAGGCCCGCCACCACCGCCGCCCGAACTCGTCCGGTGTGAGGAGTACTCATACCGCCTAGCTTCGGGCCCGCTCTGAAGCGTCACTCGACACCAGCTCGAACCCGGACGGGAGACGTTCACGTCCGGCTGGCCACGCCCCTGGACGGTGGCCCTGGAGCGGATCGAGCGGCTGTCGAGCGCGAGCCCGGACACTCACGGCAGTACCGCGACGCACCACACGATGGCAACGAACCGATCTCCGCCGACAGAGCGGCGAGTGGAAGGGCGTTATGAAGGCGAACAACTTGACCGGGGCCTCGGCCCGGACGCCGGGCCCACTGCGGATCGGCCTGGTCGGCCACGGCTGGTGGGCGCAGCGCTACCTCCTGCCGCCGCTGCTCAAGGCCGACGGGGTGACGGTGGCCGCGCTGTGCGGACGGGAGGCCGGGCGGGCCGCCGAGGCCGCCGAGCAGAACGGCATTCCGGCCTCCTTCGTTGACGTGGAGACCATGGTGTCCGGGGTGGAACTCGACGCCGTGGTGATCGCCTCCCCGCCGTCCAGCCACCTGGAGGCCGTCACGGCGGCCGCCACTCGCGGACTGCACGTCTTCTGCGAGAAGCCGCTCGCCAGGAACGCGGCGGAGACCGAACAGATGGTGCGGGCCTGTGCCGGGGTGCGGACCATGGTCGGCTTCACCCAGCGCTGGCACCCGGCCGTCAGCACCCTGCACCGATTGGTCGAGGGCGGCGAGATCGGCGAGGTACGGCACCTGCGGTACGTGACCAGGGCGGCGCTGTCCGGTGACCCCTCGGCTCCGTGGAGCTGGCGCTACAGCGAGGCCGAGTACTCCTACGGAGCCCTCAGCGACCTCGGGCCTCACGCGGTCGACCTGGTGCGCTGGCTCGGTGGCGAGATCGCTGCGGTCTCGGCCACCGCCCGTACGGTCGTCGCCGAGCGCCCGGACGAGGCCGGTGGGTACCGTGAAGTCCGCAACTGGGACGACGCCACGGTGAACCTCGAACTCGACTCCGGGATCGGGGCGTCGGTGACCGTCAGCCGGGTTCTCCCGCCCAGCCCGTACCGGCGCTTCCACCACGAGCTGGACGTGCTCGGCACCAAGGGCGCGATCACCTTCAGTTCGGACCGGCCGACCGAGGTGGTGCTGACCCGGGCGGGCCAGGACCCGGTCGCGGTAACGGCCGACGGTATCGAGGCCGGCTCGGTCCAGCCGGGTTCGTTCGAGGAGATCATGCTGATTCACCGGTTCGGCGCGGCGCGACAGGCTGCCGACATGCTCGCGTGGTTCGGCGGCGAGCAGCAGGTGGCTCCGCCCACCATGGCGGACGGCCACCGGGGCCAGCAGGTTCTCGACCTCGCGGCCCGGGCGGTGGAGGCCGGGGGCTGGCTGCGCTGCCCATGACCCGTCGGTTGAGTGCCCGGAGCCGGGGCGACGCGTGGCAGACAGGGGGACTCAAGAAACCGCTCCCGCGGCCGTGAGCCACGGGAGCGGCTCACGCGAGCGGAAGAAGCAGCAGACGCAACGTGTCATCTCCGAAGCGGCGATCGCACTGTCCCTGGAGCGTGGCTTCGACCAGGTCTCCGTCGTCGACGTGGCAGCCTTGGCCGACGTCTCGGAGATGACGGTGTTCAACTACTTTCCGACCAAGGAAGACTTGGTCCTGCACAGGTTCGAGAACGACGTCGACGATATCGTGACGATCGTCCTCGGCCGAGGGCCCGGGGAGTTCGCGGCAGCGGGCGGTCGCGCCGGTTCGCCGGGCTGCGATCATGCTGGGATGGCCCATGACATCCTCTTCTTCCTTGCCGCCGACGACGAGGCTGCGGCCGGAACGCGTCTGCGGGGACCCGGTGCGAGGACGGGGACGAGATGACGGACGACGATCTGCGGGCGGTCCTCCAGGGAATCGCCCGCCTCGCGGTGTCGGCGGTGCACGCCGGTGGCAGCCTCTACAGCTGGAGCTTCTGACCGTCCGCCTACGGCAGGCTGTCGGCCCGGTCCGCGACGTCGGGTGTGGCGAAGTCCCGGTGGACGTAGGTGGTGCTGCGGCCGTGCCGGCGGGCGATCACGGTGCCGTCGCCGACCCATTCATCGAGCCAGCCGCTGCCGCCGAGCCACGAGCGCTGGTCGGCCTCCTTCACCAGAGGCAGGAGTTTGGTCTTGAGCATGCCGGTCTCGCCCGTCTCGCGGAGTACGTCGAGGAGTTCTGCCTTCGCGCGCCGGGTGTGGAGTTGACTGGCGTTCGGCGATTCCCGCACGCGCACCGACGTCTCCTCCAGGTCCAGTCCGCGTGCTGCCGCCCAGCTCAGGACGTAGCGGTCGACGGCGTCCTCGTCCGTGACGCCCAGCAGGTGGCCCAGGCAGCGCAGGATCGCATCCTCGCGCATGGCGCTGAGGGTGTGCTCCACGTCCTGGAAGTTGGCCCCGCCTCCGAAGCGGCTGGCCTCGTGGGCCTTCCGGTGTGCTTCTTCCCGGAGTTGCAGGACGTCCCTGACGATGGCTTCAGCGGCATCGACGGGTGAGGCGAAACTCTGCGTCATGGCATCGACCGTACCGGAGCGAACCATCGGCCGTCGTGCCGGGCGTCCGGCGCCGGCATCCCTGACCTGAGGCGAGGCGGGTTCGCGGTGGGGTCGTGTCGGTGCCCCCGAATACGCTGGGCGGTCATGGACTGGCTGGAGCGGGTGGCGAAGCTGAGACGGTGGACGAGCAACGACGTTCGGGCGCCGCACAAACCGCTGTTGCTGCTGTACGCGCTGGGCAGCTTCCAGCGCGATGCCGACGGCGAGCTGCGGTACAGCGCTGTCGAGGGGGAGTTGAAGCGGCTGCTCGAAGAGTACGGGCCGTCCCATCCGACCACCCCCGCGTACCCGTTCCACCACCTGGTCAGTGACGGGGTGTGGGAGGTCAGGACCGACCAGGGGGCCGGGAGCCCGGGGACCGGGGTGCGGGTCCTGCGTTCCAGTGGTGCGGCCGGACGGCTCGCGCCCGGGTTGCGGACGGCGCTGCGGAAGGAGCCGGCGCTGCTGGGGCGGCTGGCGCGGGTGCTCCTGGACTTCCACTTCCCGCCGTCGCTGCACGCCGACCTGTGCGAGGCCGTCGGACTCGACCTGGACCCGGCCGGGATCGACGGAGCAGGCGGGATCGACGGAGCAGGCGGGATCGACGGAGCGGGTGGGAGCGAGCGGGCGGCACGGCGGCAGCGGGACCGGCGGATGCGTGAACTCGTGCTGACCGCCTACGAGTTCCAGTGTGCCTTCTGCGGTTACGACGGGATGCTGGGCGCGAGCGCGGTCGGTCTGGAGGCCGCGCATGTGCGCTGGTGGTCCCACGACGGGCCGGACGAGGTCGACAACGGCCTGTGCCTGTGCTCGCTGCACCACAAGCTGTTCGACAAGGGTGTCCTGGGCCTGGGGGAGGGGCGCCGGATACTCGTCTCACGACGGTTCGTCGGGCGCAGCGAGGCCAGCCGGCAACAGGTGCTGGCGTTGGCCAGGCGCTCGGTCATCGGCCCGCAGGCGGGGGTTGCGTCGGTCGCCGGCCGGCACCGGCGGTGGCACGCCGAGCAGGTCTTCCGGGGTGAGGCCCGGGAGTCGCTGAGCCCGGCGCCTGCGGGCTGACGGGGCCGGGGTTGGGGTCGGGGCTGGGGTCGGGGCCGGGGCCGCACGGGGTCATTCGTCGTGGGCGATGCGCAGGATCGACGCGTACCCGGGGCCGTCTCCACGGTCCGGGCCGGACTCGGGAGGGGCGTCGGGCAGCAGCACCCGTACGGCCCGCCAGTGGAAGAAGTCCTGGTCGGCCTGCTCCGCAGTGAACCGGACGGCCTGTCCGGCTGTGAGCTCCCGGTAGCCGACGCCGGGGATGACGGAGAAGTGTGCCCAGACCGGTTCCGGCAGGGTTCGGGAGACCAGGACCCCCCATCCCTGGTCGGCGTGCCACTCCAGGACGTGTCCCGTGTGGACGGTTTCGTTCGCGGCGTCGGACATGCGCTCTCCTTCTCTGCTTCGTCAGGCCCGTCCCGGTGGGTAGGGGCACTTCGCTCGTTCTCCATGCAGCCGATCCGGTGACCGGCCGTCAGTCGGGGCCGCTGCTCTGCCCGACCCGGCGGTGCGGGACCCGGCCGTCGACGGTGCGGGGTGTTGTTCTCGCGGCCAGGTGGGCGAGGGCCGCCTGTACGGGCGGCTGGTGGGTGTGGGGAGCGAGGAGGGCCTGGAACCGGTCGGTGAGGCCCGGCGGTAGGTTGCCGGATCGGTCGACCGCGTGGCGGACGGTGGCTGCGGCTTCGTCGGTCCGTCCGGCGGCCAGCTGGGCTTGCACCACGAGGGACAGGTCGGTGACGGCGTACGGGGTCGGGTGTCGCCCCGCGGGCGTGCCGGTGTCGAGCAGGGCGCTGAACCAGGTCAGGGCGCGGGCGGGCTCCCCGAGGGCGAGCCGGGTGCTGCCGTGGGAGACGGCGAGGTAGTTCTCGTCGATGGTGGCGCCGGCGGGGTCGGTGTCCGGGTCCCACTGCGGTGGGGCTGCGGCGAGGGCGTGTTCGGCGTGGTCCATGGCGCGCAGGGCGGTGGTGGGTTGGGCGAGCCGGGCGAGGGCGAGTGCCTGATGGGTGTGCAGGACGGCGGCCAGCCGGGGGGTGGGGTGGGGGTCGATGGTGCGGGCGGCCTGGACGAGGGAGAGCACGTCCCGGGGGTGGCCGTGGTGGCGGTGCCTGAAGGCGAGCTGTGCGAGGTGCGCGGCGGTGCGGTGCGGTGCCCCGGCGGCGGCCGCGGCTCGGATCGCGGCCAGGTTGTGGCGTTCGGCCTGGGCATCCTCGCCCAGGACGTGGCTGGTCCAGGTGCACAGGGCGGCGGTGCGGGCGGCGAGCAGGAGCAGTTCGGTGCCGAGGATGCGGTCGTAGCCGTGGCTGGTCAGCAGGTCGCTGATCAGCTGGTGTTCGGTGCGGGCGGCGAGGTGGAGCGCGGCCGGGTGGGTGGGGCTTCCGGTTTCGAGCCGTTCGAGGGCGCGGATGCGGTGCTCGGCCCAGCTGAGCGTTTCGGGTGTGATGCGCGGACCGTTGCGTTGGAGTGGGCGGGCGTTGCCGTCGAGAGCCGTGATGGCGCCGCGGATCTGGGCGGTGAGGGAGGGGCCGACGGCTGCCAGTCCGGGACGGGGGTCTCCGGCCGTCGCCGAGGTGAGCCGGGAGACGGCGATGGCGCCGTGCGGGGTCCAGGGCTGGTGCAGGAGTTCGTGGTCGCCGACGGTTGCCGTGAGCCATCGTGGCCAACCCAGCCGGCGCACGAGGTCGGTGTCCACCTGGTGGATGCGGGCGATGGCGAGTTGGGCCGTGAACTCCGGGGCGATCCGGCCGGATTCCCAGCGGGACACCTTCTCCCGCCGGGCGGCCATCCGTCCGTGTCCGAGTTCCGCGTGGGTGCGGGCGACCAGTTGCGCGTACTCGGCCTGCGAGAGGCCGGTCGAGGTCCTCAGAGCTGCCAGGGGGTGTGTGGTCATCGGGGTGCGTGAGCTCTGTTCTCCAGGACTACGTCCATGGCGGGAACGGAATGGATCCGGCCGTGGTCGACCGCCTGGACGGACACGGGTTCGACCGCCTGGACGTAGCAGGGTTCGGGGACGGGTTCGGAGCAGGGTTCGGAGCAGGGGTCGGGGACGGGGACGGAGCAGGGTTCGGAGCCGACGAATGACAGGGCGGGACGTCCACGGCGTGTCGCAAGCCGTGCAGACCACCGCGAGCGGGAACAGCCTCCGCCGTGCCGGCAAGCGGCCGTAACCCCCTGACCGGCCAAGCCCCGTCGGCCTCCCGGCCACCCCCGGTGTGCCGCCCGGCCACCACCGATGCGCCACCTGGCCATGACCGACATGCGGGCACCCCGGGTTCCGGGGCACCGGGGAACGACTGCGGCCGAGCCCCGGAGCCGTCGGAAGGGGTTCCAGACGACCGCAGAGGACAGCCCGTGCGCCGCCGACAGCGACACGGTGCCGGCGCCCCGCCGCCACTACAGGAACGGCCGGACCCTCGACGGGGAACCCGCCCGCATCCTCACCGTCGACTACGGGCCCGCCGTCGTCGACGGGCGCGGCGTTCACGTGGCGGTCCTTCTCGCGAAGCCCGTGAAGCCGGTGGACGACGCCCTCGACCACATGGCTTCGATGACGTGCATCGCCGCAGCCGCCGTCATCGGGCTCTGCGCCGCCCTCGCGTCACGAGCCGTGAGAAGGCCCCTGGCCGTCGTCGAGCAGCTGGCGCGCAGCGCCGAGCACAGCGCCCTCGCGAAAGAGCCCGGCCGAACCGTTCCGATCACCACGAGCCCCGAACTGGCCCGCCTCGCCCACGCCTTCGACGAGATGAACACTGCACTCGCGTCCTCGCACCAGCAGCAGGCACGGCTCATCGCGGACGCCGGACACGAGCTGCGCACCCCCTTGACGACCCTGCGTGCCGACATCGGCCTGCTGGTTCGCAGCCATGACACCGGGCGCGAACCGCCCCCTGACGTACAGGCGAGGTTGCTGAACGACCTGCGAACCCAGATCGCGGAACTCTCCGCGCTCGTCGACGGCCTGCTGCTGCTCGCCGGTCCACCCCGGCCGTCCTCGCAGCAGAGCACGGTCGGCACCGGGGCCGCACCGGGACCGGGTTCACCTCACCGTCGCCCCGGCTGCCGCCACCCCGAACCGCCGAACGCGCCGCCGTCTCGGCCGGTCGGCGGCGCCTGACCATGTGGTGACCATCGACGGCAGCCCACGACGGCGCCCCCTCGGGTACGGGACCCGAGGGGGCGGTGGGGGGATGAGGGGCAGGTCAGCCCGGGTAGCCGTAGTAGACGTAGATGGCGTTGGCCCGGTAGTAGTTGCCCTGGACGTCGTAGAAGTTGCCGCCCCGGATGGTCACGTCGACGCCGTTGGGCCCGTAGCTGACGCGCGGGGCCGACGGGCTGGTGACGTTGTTGTTGCGGGGCACGCCATGGGGGGCCGTGTTCTCGGCGGCGTACGTCACGCTCTCCGAGGTCAGGACCTGGCCGGTGCCGGCGTCGCGCCAGGCCTCGGTCATCAGACGGTCGTAGCTGTTGTAGGCGATCGACGGGGCGGCGTCGGTGTTGGTGTTCGGCACCCGCTGCCAGGTGCGGTCCCACTGCCAGTTGTTGAGGTACAGGCCCTGGCGGTAGATGCGGTTGTCGGTGCCGCGGTGGAGGACGGTCAGCCGGTTGTCGGGCGAGGTCGAGGCGGCTGCCGCGGACTCCGTGCGGGCGCCGCCCGGCATCTCGGACCAGGAGCTGAAGTTCCGGTTGGCGTCCATGAAGCCGTGGTAGATGCGCTCGTTGGCGCCGACGACGATGAAGTGCAGGTTGTCCGGGGCGGCTGCGACGGCCGGGCCCGAGGTCGGGCGGCCGGTCGAACCGGAGCCGCCGATGTTCTGCGTGCGGAACTGGATGGCCGAACTCCAGTACCAGCGCTGGTGGTTGGGTTCGTTGCGGTTGGCGAGGGTCTGGCCCCAGACGTCGCCGTTCTGCCCGGTGTGCCAGATCCAGAGCTCGCCGCGGAACGAGGTGATGGTGGGCGCGGCGTACGTGACGCCTCCGATGTGGTTGAACGGGCCGCCGTCGACGTTGAACCAGAGGGCGTTGTCCTGACCGCGGATGACCTCGACGTGGCTGCCCAGGTAGTACGCCATCGCCGGGGAGTCCGGGGTGCTGGCGTTGTGGTCCGCCTCGTGCCAGGGCGAGGTCGCGCCGGCGGGGCTGGTGGTCGCGAAAACGGCGGCCAGCGCGGTGAGCAGGACGGCCACCAGGGTGGCGAGCCTGGAGGACCCGCGCAGCTGCAGCGGGGGGCGAAGTGGTGCTGGTGCGGTCATGTCTGCTGCCCTTCTCGTCCGTGAGCCCGCGTACGTGGGTGGCTCCGGAGCGATGACGTGGTGTGGCTCGGATCCGACGGTGTGCCCGCGCTGGGCGTGGGCCCCGGCGGGTGCGGAGCCGCTCGACGGAGAGGTTGTCAGCGGGGGCGGCCGCGGCACATCGGTCATCTGACTCCCGGCCCGCTGCCGGGCATCCCGGATCCCGGCGCCGGTGGGGCGGACGTACCGTCAAATGACTGATGCCGACCAGCGGCGCGGAACCGATGCTGGGGAGCACACACACGGGGAACGGAACGTAAAGGAAAGGTGGTTCACATGTTCACACCCAAGGCCATCCTCCGCGGCTCGGCCGCCGGGACGACCGGTGTCGCGACGGCCGGTGTCGCGAGGACCGGCGTCGCGACGGCCGGCGTCGCGACGACCCTCGTCACGGCGACCGTCGTCGCGGCCGTGCTGGGCCTCGGCGCCGGAACGGCGCAGGCGGCCGGCTGGCCCCCGCTGCAGCCGGGCGCCCACCTCTACTCGGGCACCGGCGGAAGCGGCGCGGCGACCGCGGTCGACCTCGCCGACCTCGGCACCTGCCACACCCTGGCGGCGCCCGCCCGGTCGGTCCAGGTCGTCTCCGGCTCCGCGTCCGTGGTGCTGTACCCCGGCGCGGGCTGCACCGGCGCCGTCCCGTGGGCGACCGGCTCGCTGGCCCAGTCCGACCTGCCGTGGCCGGTGCTGAGCTACCGGGTGGTCCCGGCCTGACCCGACGGCGCCGCCGCCGGGCCTCCGGTCGGGTCCGGCGGGGCGTCGGAAGTAGCCACCCGGACGGGCGAGGGGTAGCCGGGTGGCGGTCGGGGAGTAGCCGGGTGGGGGGTTTCGGGTCGGCGTCGGACGGGAGAGGCTGGGCACGCCTCACGGGCCCCGGCTCGTGCCACTGCGGCTCATGTCACTGCGGCTCATGTCACTGCGCCGGCCGGGAACGGACCCCGATCCGTAGCCCTTGACGGCGACCCCGGGGGGCGGCAGGGAACCAGCCCGTGCGTGGCCCGTACCGGGAAGTGCTCACAACGGGTGCCCCGCCGGGGTGACCTGGGCGGGCCCGTCGGCCGCAGCCGGTCCCATCGGCAGATGGATCCGGTGCGATCGGTTATGGTCTGTGGGCTGCGCGGCTCGCGTTGGCATGGACGGGACAGGCTCGGCATTGTCGACCGGATCCAAGGGAATCAGGACGGCAGGGCGGAGCGTGGGCGTGATCCGGGGTGTGGTGGTCGACGACGAGTCGCTGATCCGGTCGGGCTTCCGCCCGATCCCGGACGCCGCCGAGGACACCGAGGTCGTGGCCTCCGTCCCGGGCGGTCGGGCCGCCCTGCGGGCGCAGCGGGCCGGGCTGCCGGCTGCCGGGGGCGCTCGATGAGCAGGATCGGCGCGGCTGTCGCTTCGATGCGTCGTGCGGTGAGCCGGAACCGGTACCGGCTCGGAAGGTCGGTGCCGCTGTGGGTCGTGGACGTACTGCCCACGGTGGTGCTGTTGTCCGTGCAATGGTCCGTCCAGCTGTTCAACGCCTGGCTCCAACTCGACTCGCGTTACCACTTCATCGGCTTCAACCCGAGGGTCCAGGCTGTCGAGTCCCTGATGGCCCTGGCTCTGCTGCTGCGCAGGCGCTATCCGGTCACGGTGTTCGCCGCCGTCCTCATGGCATCGACCGTGTCCAAGGTCGACGGCACCTTCCCGGTGCTGGTGGCCCTTTCCATCCTCGCGGAACAGTCCCTGCGCAGGGCCCTGGGCGGGGCGACCGCCTATCTGGCCGTGACGTCGTTCGTGTACTGGCACCGCGTCAGCCCCTACGACCTCAGCGCTGATCCCTTGTACGCCTTGACCCTCTCCCAACGGGCCGTGTTCGCCGCCGCGGCGGTCTTCCTGGGCCGTCTGATACAGACCCGGCGGGAACTGGCCCGGAGCATGGCCGAGCTTCGCGAGGCCCAGGAGCACGAGCGCGAGCTGCACGCCCAGGCCGTGCTGGCGCGCGAACGGGCGCAGCTGGCCAGGGAGATGCACGATGTGGTGTCCCACCAGGTGAGCCTGATCGCCGTGCAGGCGGGTGCTCTGCAGGTCGGTGCGAGGAGCGCCGACACGAGGGAGGCGGCGCGGACGATACGGAAGCTGAGCGTCGCGACCCTGGAGGAGCTGCGGCACATGGTCACCCTGCTGCGCGCGGCCGGAAGTCGGGACACCGAGATCACCCCGCAGCCCACCCCGGACCAGCTCGCGGAGCTGGTGGCGGGCAGTGGTCTGGACGCCCGTCTGGTGGGTGAGGTGCCCGGCGACGCCGGTTCGACCGTGCAGCGGGCGGTCTACCGGATCGTCCAGGAGTCCTTGACCAATGTGCGCAAGCACGCCCCCGGTGCCACCGCCGTCGTCGAGATCCGCAGACCGGCAGCGGCGCTGGAGGTGACCGTCTCCAACACGGCCCCCACCCGTCCCGGTCTCCGACTGCCCAGCTCCGGGCACGGACTCATCGGCCTGGGCGAACGTGCCGAGAGCCTCGGCGGCACCCTCGTCAGCGGTCCCACACCCGACGGTGGCTACCGCGTCCACGCCACACTGCCGGTCCCCGTGCCCGTCCCCATCCCTTAACGCTGAACCGCAGAAGCTCCGAGGCGACCGCCGACCGGCCCGACCCGGTCGCTGGCGTGGGTAGGGAGGTGCAGGTCGGCGGCGGCGTCCTCCCAGGGGAGCCCGGCTCGGTGTCGTCCAGCAGCGTCAGTACGGCGGGTAGGTCGCCGCTGGTGGCGGCGGCGAGGATGGCGGTCGGTGGTCCCTTGAACACCGCCCCACGGCAGAATGAGTGTATGGCGACTTGAAGAGCACCGGCCGGACGGAAGTCCTGGCGCAAGAGGGGATACGGCTGGTCAGTCCGCGACGGTGACCGCTGGATCTGCCTCGTGTGCCACGAGCCTGTCCGCTCCTACCAGTACCGTTTCCATCCGCCTGAGTCCTCCCTCTTCGAGCGTTGCGTCGGGTTTGCCTGGTGCTCGGGGTGCCGGATCTACTCGGGCAACGTGGTCCACGTTCCTCGCAAACGTGTTCTGGTCGACGCCCTTGCCCCGCTACCTGCCGATGACCGCGATCAGTTGCTCCGGAAGGAGGCCGCACTGGTCGACTACCTCGACAGTCGAGGCCTCGGCCAGCACTGACCCGAGCCTCCGCCCTGGGCCGTCGTGCTTGGCGCGGGAGTGGGGAGCACGGGCACGGTCGGCCCGTGACGTCCGCGGGTGCCGGCCCCCGGCCCGGGGACACGGGCCCGTCACGGTTCGATGCTTCGCCGCCAGTCCGTGGACCCCCGGCCCACAGCCAGGGCCCACCACCGGAGCACCGACCCGTCATGCCTGCGGAAATTGATCTCGAAGTCGTGTCATCCGTTTTCGGCGGGTGGTGCGTCCAAGGAGTATGAAGCGCGAACCGATGCGCCCGGGGGGCTGCCGATCCGACCCGTTCGACGAGTTCGTCGCGGCGCGGTACCAGGCCCTGCTGCGGGGGGCGTACTTGATCACCGGGAACGTTCACGATGCCCGGGACCTCCTGCACGACGCGTTGGTGCGGGTCTACCCGAAGCGGTCGGTGATCCGGGACGCGGGGGCGGCCGAGGGGTACGTCCGTACGACGATGGTCCGCACCCACGTCTCGCGGTGGCGCCGGACCAGGCGGGAGGAGCTCACCTCCGTGCTGCCGGACCGGCCGGTGGTCCAGGAGAGCGGGTGGGACGACCAGTTGGCGGCGGCGCTGGCCGGGCTGCCGCGGCGGCAGCGGGCGGCGGTGGTGCTGCGCTACTACCTGGATCTGCCGGTCGCGCAGGTGGCGGAGGAACTGGGGTGTTCGCTGCCCACGGCGAAGACGCACCTGGCGCGCGGGATCAAGGCGCTTCGGCAGGAAATGGAACTGGTGAGGGAGTTGGTGGGGCCGTGAGCGCTGAGGCCGCGTTCGAGGAAGAGCTGGCGGGCCGGCTCGCGGAGCGTGCGGCATGGGTCGGTGGCAGCGCGCCGCTGGCCGAGCTGCACGCGGCCGGGCGGCGGCGGGCGCGGCGGCTGGTGGCCGTGCGGGGAGTGGCAGCGGTGGCGGTGCTGGCCGTCGGGGTGGGAGTGCTGACACAGCTGGGCGGCGGTTCCGGGGACTCCCGGACGGGCCCGGCCGGTGCGGGCGTGAGCCTGGTGAGCCCGACGCCGGGAGCGACGCGCCCGGTCGCCGTGATCCTGAGGTGTGCGAACGGGCCCACGGACTGGCGGACGCCGGGCCTGCACCAGCACGGGAAGCAGGTGCTGTCGGACTCCCCGTCGCCGGGTGGGCGCACATCGTCCGGTGCCCCGTCGTCCGGGGTGCCGTCGTCCGGCTTCCCCTCGTCGGGGGCGCCGTCCTCCGGTGGCCCGTCGTCCGACGACCCGTCGTCCTGGCCCACGCTGTCGGGCTCGCCGTCGCCGCTGTCGTACGCCACGACGGCGCAGTCCGATCTGGAACGGGCGGGTCAGGCCATCGAGTACATGGCGATGGCGAGTTACCGCGACCACTACTTCGGCACCTGCCGCGACACGAGCACGAACACGCTCTATCTGATGCGGGTCCCCGGCAGCGGCCTGGATGCGGCGGCGGCCTCGATGGTGACCGAATGGCCGGGGGTGAAGCTGCAGTTCGCCGTCGCGGCCGGTTCGCGTGACGAGCTGTCGGCGCTCGGCGCCCGGATCCGGGGGGACCGGGAGGACTGGCTGGCCAAGGGTGTGGAGATCGAGTCGGTGACGCTCGCCATCGACGGCGCCGGAGTGGTGGTGGACACGCCGCAGTGGCAGACCGCGGCGGCGCAGATCGTGGCGACCTACGGCCCCCGGGTGGCCGAGGTCCGCTGAGGCCCGACGCGAAGGGCTGATGCGAAGGCCTGACGCGAGGCGCCGGCGCCACGCCGACTCGTGAGGAGTACGGCGGCCGGCGGCCCTGAGGAACAACGAGAACACGACCGGCGGGCCGTGCGACGGGCACCCCGCCGTGCCTCGCCATGCCCTGCCGCGCCCCGGCACGCCCCGCCGCGCGAACCATTCCGCCCAGTCGAACGGGAGACCGATGTCCGAGACAGCCGCCGAGGAACCACGCGAACCACGCGAACCACGCGAACCACGCGAACCACGCCGGAACGAAGGACCGCCTCCGGACCGGTCCGACTCGACGGTCCTGGTCCTGACCGCAGTGACGGCGGTGGCCGCCGCGCTCCTGGTCCGGTTCCTGCTGCTGGAGTACGAGTCGCCGGACTGGTACCGCTTCCTCGGCCCCTGGTACCGGTACATCACGGAGCAGGGCGGGTTCCGAGCCCTCGGCAACGTCGACTTCTCGGACTACAACGTCCCCTACCTGTACCTCATGGCCGCGCTCACCTACCTGCCGGTGCCGGCGATGGCGGGCGTCAAGTGCCTGTCGATCCTCTTCGACCTGGCGCTCGCCCACTACACCTACCGCATCGTCGCACTGCAGTCGCCGCACCGGCCCCGGCGGGCGCTCACCGCAGCGGTGATCGTGCTGTTCCTGCCCACGGTCGTGACCAACAGCGGCTGGTGGGCCCAATCCGACGCGGTCTTCACCACGTTCCTGGTGGCAGGCGTCTACCACCTCCTGCGCGACCGGCCCTGGTGGACCTGCTCGTTGTTCGGGATCGCCCTGGCCTTCAAGCTCCAGGCGGTCTTCCTGTTCCCGCTGCTGCTCGTCGCCGTCCTGACCCGGTGGATACCGTGGCGGAGCCTGCTGGCCGTCCCGGCCGCGTACGTGGCACTCGACGTCCCCGCCGTCCTGCTCGGTTCCGACCCCTGGCAGCTGCTGACGGTGTACGTGCGGCAGACGGGGACCTACAAGGACCTCACGCTCAACGCGCCGACGGTCTACCAGTTCGTCTCGGTGCCGTACGGCGAGGAGGACCCGGTGCGCCGGGCGGGTGTCCTGATCGCGGGCCTGCTGGTCCTGGCCCTGATCTGGCCGGCGGTCCGGGCCGTACGGCGCACGAGCCGGGCACGACCGGAGGACCGCACCGCGGGCGACGCGCGCACGGGGCCCACCGCGACGCTGGTCCTGCTGCTGGCCACCGCCTTCGCGATCACGGTGCCGTTCCTGCTGCCGTCCATGCACGAGCGCTACTTCTACGTCGCGGACGTCCTCAGCGTGCTCGCCGCCTTCCAACGGCCGCGCCGGCTCTGGTACCTGCCGGTCCTGGTCCAGCTCTCGTCCTTCGGCAGCTACCTCAAGTTCATCGCGCCCGGCGTGGCGCCGTACCTGTCGATGCCGGCCCACGGCGTGCTGATGCTGCTGGCGCTGATCGCCGTACTCCGGGCCACCGCCCGCGAGTTGGTGATCCACCCGGGTGGTGTTCACGCGCGGTGTCCGGGGCGGACGGTGGGGGAGTCGGGGGAGTCGGGGGAGCCGGGGGAGTCGGCGGCGGGCAGCGGCTGGGTGCCGGTCAGCCAGGCCCGGAGGGTGTTCTTGCGGACCTTGCCGAGTTCGTTGCGGGGGAAGCCCGGTACGGTCTCGACGCGGGTGGGCCAGTACCAGTCGGTCATGCCGCGATCCGCCAGCCAGGCGTGCAGTTCAGCCAGGTCGGGGGCGGTGTGGCCGTCCGCGGGGACGAGGACCGCGCAGGGCAGGTCGCCGTTTTCGGCGGGGTAGCCGACCAGGACGGCGTCGGCGATCGCCGGGTGCTCGCGCAGCTCCGCCTCGACGTCCAGGACGGGGATCATCAGCTGGGTGGTGCCGGAGATCCGGTCGGAGGCCCGGCCCGCGTAGCGCAGGCCGCCCGCGCCGTCCGGGCGCACGAGGTCGCCGGTGGCGAACCAGCCGTCGGTGTCGGCCGGGCGCCACCGGAGGCGGCCGGTGTCGCGGTCGAAGGTGCCCAGGCAGGTGGAGGGGCTGCGCAGTTCGAGCGCGCCGGTGCCGGGGTCCGTGCGCAGTTCGACTCCGGGCATCGGGCGGCCGATGCTGAGCGCGGCCCGTTCGGGCGGGTCGGCGGGGCTGGTGGCGGTGATGCCGGCGGTCTCCGTCGAGCCGAGGGAGTTGACGACGTGCCCGCTCAGCGTCCGGCACAGGAGGTCGACCAGTGCGCGTGAGGGGCCGGCGGCCAGCACGGCCACCGCTTCCCAGGCGGGCAGGTCCCGTGGTCGGCGGAGCTGCTCCTCGGCGAGGGATTCCAGCATGGCCGGTGGGGCGAACGGGGCGCTGGTGCGGTATGTGGCGCACAGGTCGAGCCAGCGGCCGGCGTCCCACGTGTCGCAGTACAGGGCGGCGGTGCGGTGGACGAGCGGTCGCAGGATGCCGTTGCGCAGGCCGACGCCGTGGCTGAGCGGGGTGAGCACCGGGAAGGGCTGCCCCGGTGCCGGGGGCGGGAACGGCAGCGGGCGGCGGACGCCCGCGTACAGGGTGTTCAGGCTGTGGACGACGGCGGTGGCGCTGCCGGTGGTGCCGGAGGTGAAGAGCACCGTCGCGGCCTCGTCCGGCCCGAGGTCGATGCCGTGTGGCGCGGTCCGGGCGGCGGGGTGCGGGAAGTCGTGGCCGAGGACGGCGTGGTGGCGCAACGACGGTGGTTCGGCGGCGGGTTCCGCCGGGGCGTGGAGGTGTCCGGGGGTGGGGGCGCGGTCGGTCGTGACCAGCAGGACGGCTCCGGTCGAGGCCAGTGCCCTGGCCACTTCGCGCCGGCCGAGGCGCAGCGAGATCGGCAGGATCACCGCGCCGACCCGCCAGCAGGCGAGGGTGAGGGCGGCCGTCTCCCACCGGTCGGGCAGTCGGAAGGCCACCACCTCGCCGGGCCGTACGCCCAGTTCGTACAGCCCGCCGGCGAACCGCTCGACCTGCTCGGCGAGTTCGGCGAACGTCAGGGCGGCGGCCCGGCCCTCCTCCGCGCGCCAGTTGACGACCACGCGCTGGTCGGGCAGTTGCTCGGCAGCCTCGCGCAGGTCGTCCAGGAAGGTCGCGTCGCGCCACCAGCCCTGCTCGCGGTAGCGGGCGGCGGTCGCGGGCGGCGGCCGCATGGCGTCGAACGGCTCCGGCACGGTTTCCTGCTCCCTCGGCGGGACGGGGACGATCCCCGGCCACGCCGGCACTCTGACACGGCCGGGCCGACCGGTTCGCCCCCGCACGGCCGCCGGGCACCCGAACGGGTGGACGCGGACGGCCGGTTGACGGTTCGGTGCCCCTCGTCCGGCTGAACTCAGCGATCGGGCGCGGGAGACGGGGTGGCCGTGACGCGCCGGCCGTCCATCATCGTCGGTTGGTGGAGGTTGTCGGTGGAGGTCGTTGGTGGAGGTCGTCGGAGGAGGAGCACATGGGCGGGCCGATCGGTTCCGTGTGGGGCGGGGACCGGCTGGACCTCGACGCCTACCTGGCACGCATCGGGTACGCGGGGGAACGTGCGGCGACACCGGAGGTGCTGCGTGCCCTGCACGCCGCCCACATCGGCTCGCTCGCGTTCGAGGACCTGGAGGTCGTCCTGGGCCGACCCGTCCGGCTCGACCTGGAGTCCGTGCAGGCGAAGATGGTCCGGCGCCGCCGCGGGGGCACCTGCTGCGAGCAGACCCTGCTCTACGCCGCGGCCCTGGAGGCGCTCGGCTTCACCTTCACCGCGACGGCCTCCCGGGTCCGCCTCGGCGAGGAGCGGGTCCGCCTCGGCGAGGGGCGGATCCGCCCGGCCACCCACGTGTCGCTGCGGGTGGAACTCGGCGGCGAGGAGTGGTTCACCGACGTCGGCTTCGGCGCCGAGTGCCTGCTGGAGCCGGTCCGGCTGCGCGACGGCGTGGTCGTGCGGCAGGCCGGCTGGACGTACGGGCTGGTCCGGGAGGCGGGCCCGACCCCCGGCACGGCCGGACCGCTGGTGCTGCGGCGGCTGCGGGGCGACGGCTGGTTCGACCTCTACGCGATCGGCACCGAACCGCGCTTCCCGGTGGACTTCGCCGTCACCAGCCACTTCACCTCCACCCACCCCCGCTCCCCCTTCCACCAGCGGCTGCTGGTCGGAAGGGCGGCGGCGGGCCAGCGGCTCCTGCTGCACAACACCGAACTCACCAGGACGCTCCCGGACTTCACGGAGGAGCGCCGCCAGGTGCCGGCGGGCGAACTGCCGGCGCTGCTGGAGAGGGAGTTCGACATCGTGCTGGGCGCCGAGGACAGCGCCGCGCTCATCGCCTGCTACGAGTAGGAGGTGTGTCGGACGGCCGCTGCTGACGCCCCGGTACGGGGAAGGCGGGGTGGAGGCCGATGGAACCGCTCCTGCCTCGGCCTGTGACCTGCGGGGAGTCGTCGCCGCAGCGGGCCGGGGGCTGTCGTGCAGCAGCCGGTCCCGCGTCCGGACGACGGGGTGGCCGTCGACCGGGCTGTGGAGAGCACGCTTCGGGCGGTGGAGAGCACGCTCCGGGCCGGGCTGCTCGCCACCCGCGTCCCGGGGCGTCTTGCGTGGGCGGAGCGGGCGCCCGAGGATGCTGTGCATGACCGACTGGTTCGGTCGGACTCCGTTGGACCCCCAGGGCGAGCGGCTGGGCCGTGCCGACGACCATCCGGCCTTCGCCGACCGCGGGTACCTCCGCCGCCGGAACGCGATCGTGGCCGCTGCCAAGGGACACCGGGTGGGCGCCCCGTCGCCGTCCGCGGTCTACAGCGATGCCGAGCACGACACCTGGCGCACCGTCCACGCGACCCTGACCAGGGCGCAGGAGGGCCGCGTGTGCCAGGCGGTGGCGCGGGCGCGGGAGGCGGCCCCGATCCCCTGCGGCCACGTGCCGCAGCACGAGGAGATCTCGGACCGGCTGCAGCCGCTGGGCGGATTCCGCTTCACGCTGGCCGGCGGGATCGTGCCCAACAAGCGGTTCCTGGGGGCCATGGCGGACGGCTACTTCCACGCGGTGCAGTACGTCCGCCACCCGGCGATGCCGCTGTACACGCCGGAGCCGGACATCCTGCACGACGTGTTCGGCCACGGAACCCACCTGTGCGATCCGTGGTTCGCCGATCTCTACCGCACCGTCGGCCGCGCCGCGGCCCGCGTGGAGTCGGCGGACGCCCTGGACCTGATCAGCCGCGTCTACTGGTTCACCCTGGAGTACGGCGTCGCCTGGGAGGCGGGCCGCCCCAAGGCGTACGGCGCCGCGTTGCTGTCCTCCTACGGAGAACTGGGATGCTTCACCCGGGCCGACATCCGGCCGTTCAGCATCCCCGAGCTGGTCCGCGTTCCCTACCAGGTCGCCGGCTACCAGCCGGTCCTCTTCGCCGTCGACTCGCTACCCCGCCTCGCCGAACTCCTGCACGGGTTCCTCGACGACTTCGACGAGGACACCGGCGCCCGCCACGGCCTGCCACCGCTGCGTGAGCGCGGATTCATGGCACGCCCCGACCAGCCCGGCGGTGGGGCCGACGGGTGAGAGCCGGCACTCGGGGGATCGAGTGCCGGCTCTCACCGGTGCTGTTTCGGGCGGGGCCTACGAGTGGTGGCTCGGAGGGGCCCAGGCGGGGTTCGGGTGCTGTTCCTGCTGCGGTGCGTACGGCTGGGGGTGGGCGTACGGCTGGGGGTGGGCGTAGGGGTAGGGGTGGGTGTCCGGGTGCTGTTCCGCCTGCGGCGCGTACGGCTGGGGGTGGGCGTAGGGGAACGGGTGGGTGTCCTGGTGCGGCGTGGTGGGCCACGGGGACTGCTGGATGTCCGTGGGGTGCTCGGCGGTGGGGCGGGCGGCCGTGCGGCCCGGGCGGAGGGGCCACCAGAGGGCGCGGCCGAGGAGGGCGGCCAGGGCGGGGACCAGCACGATGGAGAGCACGAACGCGGAGAGCAGGATGCCGACGCCGGTGGCGAAGCCGACCTGCTGGTTGGAGGGTTGCGGGTTCGCGGCGAGGCTGGCGAAGGAGCCGGCCAGGACGAGGCCCGCGGTGGCGATGGCCGGGGCGGTGTGCCGGAGGGCGCGGGCGACTGCGGCCCGGGGCGGGCCGGGCTGTGCCATCTCCTCGCGGATCCGGTCGCTGATCAGGATGTTGTAGTCGGTGCCGAGCGCGACCACGAACAGGAACAGGACCAGGGGCAGCATGAAGTTGACGCCCGGGTTGTCCATCGTGTGCTGGAACAGCAGGGTGGCCGCGCCGAGGGTGGCCGCGAAGCCGAGGCCGACGGAGAGCATCAGGATCACCGGTGCGAGCAGGCTGCGCAGCAGCAGGAGGAGGATCACCCCGATCAGTACCGCCGCGACCGGGAAGACCAGCCGCAGGTCGTGGCTGGCGGCGGTGGAGACGTCGGCGAAGACGGCCGCGGTGCCGCCGACGTGGGCGGTCAGGTCGGCGGGGGTGTGCTGGGAGACGGCGGCGCGGAGCGGGCCGGAGACCAGGTCGCGGGCCCGCTGGGACTGCGGGTCCTCGGTGAGGAAGAGGTCGATCCGGGCGGCCTGCTTGTCCTCGCTCAGGACCGGCTTGGCCACCTGGCCGACGCCGGCGACCCCGGTGAGGTGCCGGGTCAGGCCGTCCAGGGCTGCGGGGGAGAGCGGGCCGGCGTTCTTGGTCTGGACGTAGACGCTGGTCGGGTCCGCGACGCCGGCGGGCAGGGCGTGGGAGATCTCCTGGGCGGTGGTCTGGGACGCGGTGCGCGGGCCGCCGCCCATGCCGTAGTCCATCTTGATCCCGGCCAGCCCGGCGGCCAGGGCGCCCAGGAGGGCGAGCGAGGCGAGGGCCATGGCCAGCGGCCGGCGGGTCACCAGGTCGGCGAAGCGGGCCGTGGCGCCGGGGCGGGGTTCGGCCGCGAGGGCGCGGGAGGGCCAGAAGAGCTTGCGTCCGCAGGCCGCGAGCACGGCGGGCATCAGGGTGAGGCTGGCCAGCAGCATGACCAGGACCGAGACCGCGACGGCCGGGCCGAGCACCCGGAACTGGCCGAAGCTGGCGACCCCGAGGGTGGCGAAGGCGGCGACGATGGTCAGCGCGGCCGAGGTGATCGCGGTGCCGACCTTCTGGCCGACCTCGGCGGCGGTGGCGCGGTGGTGGCGGTCGGGTCGGGCCCGCAGCTGCTCACGGAAGCGGAACATCAGGAACAGGAAGTAGTCGATGCCGATGCCTATGAGCACCACATTGATCAGGCTCGGTACGGAGGGGGAGAGCTTGATGCCGGTGAGCAGTGAGGTGCCGACGATCGCGCCGCCGGCCACGCCGCCGATGAGGGCCACCGAGAGCAGCGGCAGCAGGGCGGCCAGGACGCTGCGGAACACCAGGATGTGGAGCAGCACGATCAGGGCGGCGGAGGCGGCGCCGGCGATGGTCGCGAGGGTCTTCCCGTCGTCGCCGGAGTCGACCTGGTCGGCGAGCGGGCCGGTGAAGCCGGTGCGCAGGCCCTGCGCGGCGAATTCAGCCCGGGCGTTGTCCCGGAACGCCCGGTAGGTGTTCTCCAGGCCCGGGTCGGCGGGGTTCCCGGTGAGGTTGGCGGAGAGCAGCTCGAAGGTTCCGTCGGGCGCCGTCATGGCCGGGCCGACCTGGGGGATCTGCGAGTAGTCCTTCTGGAAGGGCGCCGCGTCCTTGGGCTTGGGCATGGTGACCTTGAGGCGGCTCAGCCGCTTCGTCCCGGCGTCGATCTGCTCGTGGTCCGCGGGGGTCAGTGCCCGGCCGTCGGTCCGGGCGACCAGGACGGTCACCGGGTTGGCGTCGGGGTTCGTCCCGAAGCGGTCGTGGGCGATCTGCATCGCCGCGGCCGAGTCGTAGCTCTTCGGCAGGAAGTCGGCCGTCTGCGTCTCGGTCACCCGGTAGATCAGGGTCTGGCTGAGGACGGTCAGGAGTAGTCCCAGGACCGTCCATACGGTGATCACTTTCCACGGATTCCTGGTGGAGAATCCGGTCAGGGCGCGGATCACGATGTTCCTCCGGCTGTGGTGCAGAGTGCGGGGTGCGGGGTGCGGTAGCCGGGGGGTTCCGGCGCATCTCCAGACCATCACGGTGACCTGGGCGTTCTCGTCCGAGCGGGGAAGGAGAACGCTGTCGGGACCTGGGCCCGGTCCACGGCCCCGACCAGGACCAGGGGCCTGGTCGGGGATCGGCCCGGGGTGCCGGCCCGCGGCCGGGGGGCTGCGGGGAGAATGGACCGCGGACGCCTTCCCGCAGCACACAGATAGGACCAGCACCAGCATGTCGACGCCCCACCGGCCACTGCCGCCGACGCCGACGCCGACGCAACCCCCGCCCCCGGCGCCGTCCCCGTCCCCGTCCCTGTCCCCGCCCTCGTCGCCGGGAGCGGACGGGCTGCCCTGGACGGCCAGTGACGCGCTGCTGGCGGTCGGGGCGGCCGCCCTGGACCTGCTCGGCTACACGGTCGGCGGTCCCGACGGAACCCAGCCGATCGCCGTGACCGCGGTGGTCCTGCTCGTCCTGGCTGCCATGCCGCTGCTCACCAGGCGCCGCTACCCGCTGACGTCACTGGCCGCTGTGCTGCTCCTCGGCCTGGCGCTGAACCTGAGCGGGCCGGTGCCGAACCACTTCAACTGCACGCTGTGCGTCGCGCTGTTCGCCGTGGCCCGTGCCCGCAGCATCGCGGTGGTGGTGCCGGCCGGCCTGGCGGCGGCCGCCGTGCCGCTGCTGGGCCGGGGGCATCCGCTGCCCCCTCGGGCGGGGGAGGTGGCGGCCAACGTGTTCGCCGCGGCGCTGGTCATCGTCGCGGCCGAGGTGCTGAAGCGCTGGCAGCAGGAGGTGGAGGTCCGGCGCAGGCTGCTGGCCGACCGCGCGGTGGCGCAGGAACGGCGCCGCATCGCACGGGAGCTGCACGACATCGTGGCCCACCACATCACCACCATGCAGCTGATGGCCGGCGGTGCCAGGGCGAACCTCGGGGGCGACACCGAGGTGGTGCGCGACGCCCTGGTCACGCTGGAGGGCTCCGGGCGGATGGCGCTGCGCGAGATGCGCCAACTGCTCGACGTGCTCCGGGCCGGCGACGTGCCGGAGGAGGAGGCAGCGGCCGGGGCGCCGTCCGCGCCGCAGCCCGGTGTCGGGGACCTCGCAGGGCTCGTCGAGGAGTCCCGCCGGGCCGGTCTGCCCACGGAGTTCGCCGTCCTGGGGAAGGAACGTCCGCTGTCGCCGAGCACGAGCCTGGCGGTGTTCCGGATCGTCCAGGAGTCCCTCACCAACACCCGCAAGCACGCCGGCGGTCGGGCCCAGGCGCGGGTCCACCTGACCTACCACCCGGACCGGGTCACCGTCGAGGTGTCCGACGACGGTTCCGCCGTGCCGGCCGACGCCCTGGTCGGCACCCTGACGGGGACGGGCGGTGCGGCCGGACCGCGGGCGGGCCGCACCGGGTACGGTCTGATCGGCATGCGCGAACGCGTCGCGCTGCACGGCGGCAGCATGGTGGCCGGCGGTGTCGACGGTGGTGGCTTCCGGGTGGTGGCCAGCCTGCCGGTGGCGCCGGCCGACGGAGAGGAACGGCTCGGATGACGGGAACGGGAACCCCGGAGCGGATCAGGGTGCTGATCGCGGACGACCAGCCGCTGGTGCGGCGGGGTCTGGCGCTGATCCTGGGACCGGACCCGGCGTTCGAGGTGGTGGCCGAGGCGGACGACGGGCAGCGGGCGGTCGAGCTCGCGCACCTGCACCGGCCGCACGTCGTGGTGATGGACATCCGGATGCCGGTGCTCGACGGGGTCCAGGCGACCGAGCGGATCGCCCGGGAGCTGCCCGAATGCCGGGTCCTGGCCCTGAGCACCTTCGACATGGACGAGTACGTGGTGGCCGCCCTGCGGGCCGGCGCCTCCGGGTTCCTGCCCAAGGACGTCTCCCCGGAGGAGCTCTCGGCGGCCGTGCGCACCGTGCACACCGGGGAGGCGGCGGTGGCGCCGCGTCTGCTCACCCGGCTGATCTCCACCTACGTCACCACGCCCCGCCGGCCGCAGCCGCCGTCGTCGGTCGCGGTGCCGGTGTCCGACCTGGGGGAACTCACGCCCCGCGAGATCGAGGTGTGGCACCTGCTGGCCACCGGCCTCGACAACGCCGAGATCGCGTCGGCGATGGGCATCAGCGTCTCCACGGTCAAGAACTACATCACCAGCATCTTCGCCAAGCTGAGCGTCCGCGACCGGGCCCAGGCGGTGATCGCGGCCTACGAGTCGGGCCTGGTGGAGGCCCGGTCCGCGAACCCTGCGGGCTGAAGTGGGCTGAAGTGGGTTGGGGTCGGTCGGCATTGAGCCGGTCCCGGCCCGGCACGACCATCGACCCCACCGGGACGGGATCCCGGTGGGGTCGAATCCGTCCGTGGGCGGGTCAGCGGAAGAGGGCCGCGTCCAGGGCGTCCGTCATGTGCTGCGCGCCGGGGCGCCCTCGGCGTTCCCACCGTGCCCCTGCCGCGGACCCGCCCATTTCCCGTCACCGACGAACTCCAGCAGGAGGGCGTCACTCAGATGTTCGAGCACGGCCCCGTCCGGTGGTCGCCGAACGAGACCGCGAACCCGCTGATCCCCCGCGCGAACGCCCAGTTCTTCCAGGGCAGTCCGGCCCCGGGCGATCTGAAGGAGAGCGCCACGCTGCTGCCCAAGGGCCCCGACCGGGGCATCGTCGTGGTGCGCGGCTACATCGGCGACGACGGCAACCCGGTCAACCACGCCCTGGGCAACCACCGGCTGTGGAGCACCGAGCCCGAGGCCAGCTCCAAGGTGGCCATCGCCTGGGACACCGCCACCGGCCAGGTCGGGATCTACGTCGACCGGTCCTGCGTCGGGGACCTGACCTGCCGCAACGCCAAGCCCCTGGTGCGCACCGAGCACGCCAAGGTGGTTCAGGACGACCGGACCCCGCAGAACGAGTACTGGGTGGAGCCCTACGGCGACGGCGGCATCCGGGTGGACGTCTCGGCGGTCAACTCCTTCGTCGACGTCCCCGGCTCGCAGTACGCGGACCTCGGCCGGATCAACGCGACCTTCCACATCTACCCGCACGGCTACGACGACAAGAACAAGAACTTCACCGGCTTCGACGTCGACACCAACAAGGACAAGTACCCGTCCTGGGAGGTCCTGCGCTACCCGCGTCTGCTGGAGAACTCCGGTTCCCCGCAGGCCCTTTGGCAGGGCACCGTGTGGCAGGGCTCCATCACGGACCTGAAGGCCCCGCAGCACCTGTGCCACCGGAACGATCCGGACCACGCCCCCGTCGCCATGACCTGCAACTGACCATCCCCCCCCCGGGAGGGCCGGCTCGTCCGGCCCTCCACGGGCGACGTCGGGCGACGTCACCAGCCGGGATAGCGCTCCCACCAGTGCGGGTCGCGGGCCGGCAGGTACTCGCCGCCGCCAGGTGAGTCGACGTACTGCTGGAGCAGGTCCCGCGCCAAGGTGTCCAGCACCCAGCCGAGTTCGAGCCGGCTCAGCAGCTCGACCGGCAGCGCGTCGACGCCGTGGGCCGCGCCGAGCAGGGCCCCGGCGGTGGCCGCCACCGAACTGCCGTCCGGTGCGCCGGCCGCGAACCGCAGGGCGGCGTCGACGGTGTCGCGACCGGGGAAGCGGGAGACCACGAGGAGGGCGCCGAGCAGGGCCGAGGAGGCGGTCGCGTCCGGGGCGATCCAGGCGAGCTGCCCGTGGTCCGCTACGGCCCCCGGGGCCTTCAACAGGTCGAGGACCGGGTCGGGGCCGGCCGGGTGCGGCATGGCCGGCGGCCGCACCAGGGCGTCGATCGGGTGCTCCTCACCGACGCGGGAGGCCGTCCACGTCCGGAAGGGATCGTCCTCGGCGAGGCAGTGGGCCACCAGCCCGGCCGCGGCGACGGCCGCCTCCTGCGCCTCCGGAGCGCCGTGGGTGAGGGCGGCCGTCTCGCGGACCGCCGCGGCGCAGCCCGTGGGACCGGAGAGGTGGTGCAGCACGCCGAGGGCCAGGCCCCGGGTGAGCGCATGAGCCCCCCGGCTGCCGGTGACCGGTTTCGTCGGCGTGCCCTGCGTCAGCCCGGTCAGGGCCGCGACGGTGGCCGGCGCCGAGCCGCGGCGCTCGCGAAGAGCGGGCACCCGCGCGAGCCAGCCGTCCGGCCAGCGGTCGTCGCGGCCGTGCGTCCAGCGCTCGGAGAACCACTCCGGTTCGATGCCCTGGAGGAAGGCCCAGCGGCAGTACGCGTGCCAGATCACGGACGGTGCGTGGCAGATGCCCTTGTGGTCCATCCGGACCGAGGCCCGGATCGCCCCCTCGACGGTGAAGGCCGCCAGCTGGGTGCCGACACCGATCCGCAGCGGCCCCTCGGTCGGCCAACGGCCCCGGACCACCCCCGCCGCGTCCCCCAATGCCGCCCCCAGCACCAGCCCCCGCACCCGTGTCTCGCCCACCGTCGCGTTCCGCACCGGTCGCCCCTCCTCCGCTCGTCGCCTCACATCCCACCACGGCTGCGGAGGAGTGGCGGAGCCCGGCAACGGCTTCAGTAGTCGAGGGGCCAGCTGTACGGGCTCCAGCGGCCGAAGCGGGCCAACAGGTGACGGGCCCCGTCCTCGTTCAACCCGAGCCCGGCGGCCGCCTCCGCCAGACCCACCTCGCACCGGGCATCGCGAGCGGCCCAGTAGGCGGTCCGCTCCGCGGTCACCTCCAGCAGCCGGGCGGCCCGCAGGGCCGCCAGCGGGGAGTCCTTCGTCAGCCGCTCGACGGCGTCACCCAGGCGCCGCAACTGCTCCATGACGTCCTCGGGCACGACCACGGCCGACTTCTCGACCTCGACCGTGTGCTCGTCCCACTCCTGCTCGCAGGCGTCCGCGGGCTCCATGGCCGCCTCCCCGAGCAGCCGTTCACCGATCCGCTCCCAGTCGAGTGGGTGCTCGCGGCCGGACCATCCGCAGGAGCACACGGCGCGCAGGGCGTGGGCCCGCGGGGCGAGACCTGAGCGGCCGTCGTACACGGTCCACTGCGAGGTGGTCAGCCCGGACCCGTGCTCCGTCATCATCAGGTACGCGGGTTCGGGGACGGTCCCGTCACGCAGGAGCACGCCGACGGATCCCGTGTGCGAGGGCCCGAACTCGTCCGTCGTCCACGTCTCCTGCTGCACCACGGCGTCTCCCCACTCCTGCGCCTGCCCGGAGCACCCGGCCCCGGGCGCGGGACCGACGATCCCAGAACGGGTCCTCCCGTACCGCCGGATCCAGGACCCGCCCCCGATCCGCGGCCCCTTCGAGGACACTTCACCCGGTACTGATCGAACGGCTGATCGGTTCTGGCACTGCTGGGCGACCCGGACGCTGAGGCTTCGGCGGCCGGGCCGGAGCCCGTCGCGGCGGCCGGTAGACGGGGCCCTGCTGCCCTCAGCTGCGGCTTGCGGGAACGGCGTTGATCAAACGTCTGCGAATGCCTGGTCGACTACGGACATCACTTCTTCGAGTCCCAGGAGGACCGTCATGATCAAGCACATCGTGGTCGGCGCGGCCGCGGCCGCCCTCGCCGTGATCGGCGGTGGCATCGCGCTCGCCGCCCACGCGGGAGCGGACGGCAGCGCACAGCCGGCCCCGGTCCGGGCCGCCACCGTCGTCGAGCACCCGGCCACGTCCGACACCGGCCGGGCCGGTACCGCGGCCTGGACCTGGGTCAACGGTGCCGGGGTCGGCACCCACGTGACCGCCGCGGGCTGGCTCGACAAGCCCCGCGAGGGAGTTCTGTAGTCCGACCAGGCCCCGCCGGTTTCCCCTGTACCGGCGGGGCACAGGAAGTCGGCCCGTCCGACTTCCTGTGGTTCAGCGGTTCAGCGGTTCAGCGGTTCAGCGGGTTCAGCGGGTTCAGCGGGTGATGTCGCCGTCCGGCACGTCCTGGACGGTGACCTTCGCGCGCGGCTGGCCCAGCAGCTTGGCCACCGTGTCGCCGATGCCCTTCGCGTCGCCGGTCGGCTCGGGGGGCGTGCCGTCGGTGTAGTGCTCGATGGCCTTCTCGAAGTACGAGGGGTTCCAGGCCCCGACGGCCCCGCTGACGTCGACGGCCTTCACCGGCCGGTGGCCGACGGCACGCCTGATAGCGGGGAGGATCTCGTCGGAGGTGTACTTCCCCGGGACCTGGAACAGGCTGGCGTGCCCGCCGACCTTGCCGCCGTCGCGCAGGTAGACGGTGACGACCAGGCAGCTGGTCACCGACGGGTAGGTGATCGTCCCGCGCGGGCGTACCTCGCCGACCTCGCCCTCGGTGATCGAGACGGCGGCCGCGGCCCGGTCCGGGGAGACCGTCGCGGCCTTGGCCTGTGCGACCTGAGGGCTCGGTGCGACCGGTGCGGCCGAAGCCACGCCGCCCCCGGGGACGGCACAGGCCGCCACCACCAGCGCCGCGCCGACGGCGAGGCCGGCCCTTCCCCTGCCCTGCTCGGACACCATCAACGTCATGACCCCCACACCTCGGGAAAACGATCCATCCGCGAACGCGCGCACAGGCGCGGCGGAACATGCTCCCGAGTACGAACGATCTCGTCAACTCCGTGCCCAGCCGGCCCCGCCCCGGCCGTCCCGACGGGTTGGTCCCGAGGTCGCCGTGTCCCGTTCCAGCGTTCCAGGTGCGTTACGTTCCTGCTGGTCAGAGCCGGTACCGGCGTTCCACCGTGCCGGTTCTGCCGACGGACCTTCCGGCCGGGACGGGTCGGCCCGCAAGCTCTGGTCATCGAGTCGGCGAACCGCTCGACCGAACGCCGAAAGGGGCCAGACCACATGTCCGTCCGCACCTCCCGCATCCGTCTCATCGCCGCCACCGGCATCGCACTCGCCACCCTCTCACTGACCGCCTGCGGCAGCGACCACGGCGCCGGCAACGGTAACAACAGCGGCGGCAAGGCGGCCGCCACCCCGTCGGCCACCGCCCGCCCTACCCAGGAGGCCACCACTGCGGCCTCCGCCCCGACCGCCGCCACCGACACCGGTGCCACCACTGGTACTGGCGCGCATGCTGCCGCTGACTCCGGCACCGGCACCGGCACCGCCGCCACTCCCAAGGCCCCCGCCGTCCCGAAGGCCCCGACCCGCATCCCGGCGCCGTCCAAGCCCGCCAAGCCCGCCAAGCCCGCCGAGCCGGTCACCTGCACCGGCTCCAACACCAAGACCACGGCCGCTCCGTTGAACCGTCCGGTCAACCACATGCTGCTCACCGTCACCAACACCGGTGCCGGGGCGTGCTTCCTGTACGGCTACCCGGCGGTCCGCTTCGGCGAGGCCCAGGCCGTGCCCCCGGTCATCGAGGACTCCAAGCCCCAGGCCGTCGTCACCCTCCAGCCCGGCGAGTCCGGCTACGCCTCCGTCAACCTCTCCTCCACCGACGGCGGCAACGCCGGGCACGGCTACACCGCCACCTCGCTGACCGTCTACTTCTCCGGCCCCGCCATGAGCGGGAGCGTCGGCACCGGAGCCCACCCCGCCCTGCCCGCCAAGGGCGTCTACGTCGACGACTCCCTCAAGGTCACCTACTGGCAGCAGTCCATGGACGACGCCACCTCCTGGTGACCCGCATGCCCACCCCCACACCCACCGCCCACCGAACCCGGAAACGGAGACCCCACCATGCAGAAGACCCGCAGGATCGTCCGCCTCCTGGCCGTCTACACCGGCGCGGCCCTCCAGATCCTCGTCCTCGGCACCCCGGACGACCCGCACCTCACCCACCGGGCCGGCCTCGTCCGGCGCTGATCCGGACGGACGTCAGTGGTGCCAGGGCAGGTGGACCGGTTCGGCCGGGGCATGCCCGGCCACCAGCCGGGCCGTCAACTCGGCCAGGCCGAAGGGATGGACCGTCTCCTCGGTGGCCGCCAGCTCGGCGACGGGCCACCAGCGGTACCCGGCGTGGTAGGTACGCTCATGCGCCTCCTGGCCCGTCACATCGACTTGGTGGCCGGTGACGCGACAATGGAAGAAGACGTCCCGGAAAACCCCTTCGGCCCACCCGACATCCGCATAACCGGAGGTCTCCGCGACCGCCGCTCCCAGGGCCTCCGGCGCCACGGACAGGCCCGTCTCCTCACGAAGCTCGCGGGCCGCCGCCTCCGCCAGGCTCTCCCCGTCCTCGACGCCACCGCCGGGCGTGCACCAGCCGTGACCGCTCCCGGGGGCGTCCGGGTCGATGTGGAACTTCAGCAGGAGCAGGCGGTCCAGCTCGTCGGTCAACAGCACCCGGGCGGACTCGCGGCGATAACTTCCCTGTTCGGACATACCCGCAGCGTAGTCAGGGCGCCAGGGAACCCGGGCCGCACGGCATACTCCCCGCGGTGTACTCCGATACCTCACGGGGGTTACGGACGCCGTCGGAGTGTTTACATCCGCGGGCCGATTCGACACGGAGCCGCGGAATCTAGCGTCGTTCCCATGAAAAGCAACCGCCGTATCAGCGCCGTCGCGGCGCTGGCGCTCGCCGCCCTCGTCACCGGAACCGGCCCCGGGTTCGCCGCCACGACCACGCCGTCGGCCGCACCGTCGGCCACCCACGCGTTCAGCGCCGCTCCGGCCGCGGCCACCGCGCCCACGCGGTCCTTCCAAGGCACGCTCCCCGCGCCGACCGGCCGCTACGCCGCCGGCGAGGAGATCATCCACCTCACCGACGAGAGCCGTCCCGACCCGTGGGTGCCGTCCTCCGGCCCCCGCCAACTGACCGTCACCATGCTCTACCCGGCCGTCCCCGGGACCGGGACCCCGGCCCCTTACATGACCCTCGGCGAGGCAGCCGGCATCATCCAGCGCCAGAAGTTCCCGGCGAGCACCGGCATCAACCCGCAGACCCTCTCCGGCGTCACCACCCACGCCTTCGACGGCGCGCGGCCGCAGCACGGCAAGCATCCGCTGGTGGTCCTCTCGGCCGCGGCCGAGAACCCGCGCATGATGCTCACCTCGCTCGCGACCGAGCTGGCCAGTCACGGCTACGTCGTCGCGCTCGTCGGCCACACCTACGAGGACAGCGGCGAGACGCTGGCGGACGGCCGGACGCCGCCGTGCGCGATCTGCGACGACCCGGCACACCTCGACCTCCCCGCCGAGGTCGCCAGCCGCGCGCGGGACGTGTCTTTCGTGATCGACCAGTTGACGCACGGCAACAGCGCGTGGCACCTGGCACACCTCATCGACAAGCACGAGATCGGCATGGCCGGACACTCCCTCGGCGGAGCGACGGCGGCCGCCGCGATGATCGCCGACCCGCGGGTACGGGCCGGAGTGGACATGGACGGCGCTTTCTTCCCGAACCCGCTGCCCGGCCAGATCAACCGGCCGTTCCTCCTGCTGGGCAGGGCCGACGGCCACACGCCCGGCAGCGGCGACGGCATCACCTGGGGGCAGGCCTGGGACGCCCTCGGTGGCTACAAGAAGTGGCTGACGGTCGACGGCGCCGCCCACTTCAGCTTCGCCGACCACGAGGTGCTCGCCGAGGAGGCCGGGCTCCCGACGCCGGCCCTCTCCCCGGATCGCGGGGTGGCGATCACCCGCGAGTACGTGACGGCGTTCTTCGACAAGTCGCTGAAGGGGATCGACAGTCCGCTGCTGGACGGCCCCTCGCCGGACAATCCGGAAGTACTCTTCCAGCCCTAGTGACGCCGGGTCGGCGTGGAGAGGAACAGCCCGACGTGGTCGGGCTGTTCCTCTCCACCTGCGCTACCGTTTGCGCGGCACGAGTCCGGTGTCGAAGGCGATGATCGCCAGGTGGACGCGGTCCCGGGCCTCCAACTTGGCGAACAGGCGCGCGACATGGGTCTTCGCCGTCGCCGCGCTGATCACCAGCCGCTCGGCGATCTCACCGTTCGACAGTCCCTGTCCGACCAGTGCCAGCACCTCGCGCTCCCGGTCGGTGATCTCCGCGATGAGGCTCAAGTCCGCGTCGGGCTCGATGTCCGGTACGGGAGTGGCGGGTGCGGCGGCCACGGGGGTCGCGGAGGTTCCGGCGAAGTCGGCGATCAGCCGTCGGGTGACGCTCGGCGCGAGCAACGCCTCGCCGGCCGCCACCACGCGGATCGCGTCCAGGATCGCGTCCAGGGCCATGCTCTTGAGTAGGAATCCGCTGGCCCCGGCGCGCAGTGCGCCGTAGACGTACTCGTCGTCGTCGAAGGTCGTCAGCACCAGCACCTTGGGCGGGTCCGGTTCGGCGGTCGCCTGCCGGGTCGCCTCGATCCCGTCCATGCCCGGCATCCGGATGTCCATCACCACGACGTCCGGCCGCAGTTCACGGACCAGGCGCACCGCCTCCCGGCCGTCGCCGGCCTCGCCGACCACCTCCAGGTCGTCGGTGCTGCCGATCAGGATCCCGAGCCCGACCAGCATCAGCGGCTGGTCGTCGACCAGCAGTACTCGCACGCTCATGCCGGGAGCCTAGCCGTCACTCGGAATCCGCCCTCCGGGCGCCGGCCGGCGCTGAACTGGCCGGACAGCAGCGACACCCGCTCGCGCATGCCGAGCAGGCCGAAGCCGCTCCCGGCGGGCGCCGTCGAGGGCCTCGGCCGGCCCGGCTCGCCGGGACCGTCGTCCCCGTCGTCCACCACCTCGATCGTCACCCCTTCCGGCTCGTAGCCCACCGCGACCCGGCAGGTGCTCGCACCGGAGTGCCGCACCACGTTCGTCACCGACTCCTGGACGATCCGGAACGCCGACAGCTCGATCTCCGGCGGCAGTTGACGCCGCTCGCCCCGCCAGTCCACCTCGACCCGCACCCCGGCGTCGGCCGTGCGTTCGGCGAGCCGCGGGATGTCGGCCAGGCTGCCGGCCGGCGCCAGCGGGGCGGCCCCCGGCATGGCCTCGTCCGGCTCGGCGCGGCGCAGCGCCCCGAGCATGCGCTGCAGTTCGAGCAGCGTCTGACGGCTGGTGGACTCGATGCCGGCCAGCGCCTGCCGGGTCTGCTCGGGCTTGGTGTCCACGACCCGCGCCGCCGCTCCCGCCAGCACCGTGATGATCCCGATGCTGTGCGCGACGCTGTCGTGCAGTTCGCGGGCGATCCGCAGCCGCTCGGTGACGACGGCGCGGGCCTCCCGCTGCTCGCGCAGGGCGCCGAGGTATTCACGGCGTTTGAGGTACACACCCCCGAAGACCCACGAGATCGCGAACCACAACGCGATCCCCCCGGCCCACTGGGCCGCGTCGCTGACGGTTTGCGCGCGGGCGTGGAGATCGTTGACGAACGCGGCCGCGACGCCCGCGACCGAGCCGACGGCGGCAGCCTTCGGCCGCCGGACGGCGAGGTACCCGGCCAGGACGATGAGCAGGCCGAACATGATGTCGGGCCGCGCGCCGAAGGCGTTGCCGAGGACCGATTCGCCCAGGACCACCGCGAAGACCGTACCCGGCAGACGGCGCACCAGCAGAACCGGCAGGGCGAGCACGACGTACAGACCCAGCATCTCGACGGGTTCGAGGTCGGGGAACCGGAACAGGCCGTTCTCAGGAACCCCCATCGTCAACGGGATCAGCGCCGCGTAGAGGCAGGCGACGGCCAGCACCACGGCCCGTGGCGTCAGTTGGGTCACGCGCTTCGAGGTCGAGAGACGCTGGAGGAGCTCTTCCATGCGGAGATCGTATTCAGCGGCGTCGGCTCCGCGCGTCGCCCCGGGGATGTACGCCGGTACACCGCCGGGCCGATGGCCCGGGGGGAGAGCTGACATCCGCCGGCCGACGCGGCGGATGACGGCCCGCTCCTAGGTTCATGGCCATGACGAATGCACCGATGATCGCTCTCCAGGACGCGATGAAGAAGTACGACGACGGCCCGCCCGCGCTGGCCGGTGTGACCTTGTCCGTGGCGTCCGGTGAGTGCGTGGCGATCCTCGGGCACTCCGGCAGCGGGAAGTCCACGCTGCTGAATCTGATCGCCGGTCTGGACAAGCCCTCCAGCGGCACCGTGACCGTCGACGGCGTCCGCGTGGACCAGCTCGGTGAGGCCGGTTCGGCGAAGTACCGCCGGGCCTCGATCGGCATGGTGTTCCAGTTCTTCAACCTGCTCGACGACCTGACCGTGCTGGACAACGTCATGGTTCCGGCGCAGTTGGCCGGGATGGGCAAGGGTGCGGCGAAGCGCCGGGCCGTCGAACTGCTCGGCTCGCTGGGCATCGACCGGCACGCCAAGGCCTACCCGCAGCGGCTGTCCGGCGGGCAGCGGCAGCGGGTGGCGGTGGCCAGGGCCCTGATGAACCGGCCGGCGCTGCTGCTGGCCGACGAGCCCACCGGCGCGCTGGACTCCGGTTCGGCCGAGGACGTGCGCCAGTTGCTGCTGGACCTGAACAGCGAGGGCCAGACCATCCTGTTGGTGACCCACGACGTGCAGTTGGCCGCGAGCACCGCGCGTCGCACGATCGAGTTGGTGGACGGCGCGGTCGAGCGGGACGTCGTCAACGATGTCAGCGGTGCCGTCAGCGGTGCCGGCCTGGCGGTGGGCCGGTGAGCGCCCTGGGCAAGGTCGTCCGCTCCGGCGTGGGCCGGCGTCGGGTCCAGTCCGTCGTCCTGGCCCTGACGACGTTCGCCGCGGTGACGTCCTCGCTGCTCTCCCTCGGCCTGCTGGCCGTGGTGCAGGCCCCGTTCGACCACGCCTTCGGCGCGCGTCATGGGGCGCACCTGGCGGTCCAGTTCGACGGCTCGAAGGCCACGGCCGCGCAGGTCGCCGCCACCGCGCACGCCGCCGGTGTCACCGAGGCGGCCGGACCGTACCCGATCGCCGCCGCCCTGGACACGACCGTCGGCACGGACTGCCCCGAGCAGGATCTCGCCGGTCACGACAACGGTCCGATCACCGTCACCACTCGCCCCGACCCGGGCAGCACCTCCGGGATGGACCAACTGGTGCTGACCCAGGGGCGCTGGCCGACCGGCCCGGGCGAGATCGCCCTGCCGTGGCAGCACTACGCCACCGCCTGCTTCGGCGGTTCGGTGGTGTTCTCCTCCCTGCCGGGCAGGCCGTCGTTCAAGGTCGTCGGCTTCGGCGGCTCGGTGACCGACAGCGCGACCGCCTTCGCCACCGCCGACGGTTTCGCGCGGCTGACCGCCGCCGGTGCCACCTCCGACGAGCAGATGCTCTACCGCTTCGCCGAGGCCGGGACCGCCGCCGACATCGCCACCGACAAGCAGGCGGTGGCCGCCGTCGCGCCGGCCGGTTCGGTCGAGGCCGGACAGTCGTACCTGACCACTGAGCAGCAGGCGACCGGCAACGCCAAGGCCTACGTGCCGTTCCTGATCGCCTTCGGGATCCTCGGGCTGCTCATGTCGGTGCTGATCATCTCGATCGTGGTCAGCGGGGCCGTGGCCTCGGGAATCCGGCGCATCGGGATCCTGAAGTCGCTGGGCTTCACCCCTGCGCAGGTGGCCCGCGCCTACACCGCGCAGGCCGTGATCCCGGCGACGCTCGGCCTGGTGCTCGGCACGGTCTGCGGCAACCTGCTGGCCGTGCCGATCCTGGACCAGGCCACCAAGCAACTCGGCGAGGCCGGCGCCACGATCCCGTTGTGGGTCAGCGCCGTGGTGCCGCTGGGCACCCTGCTGATCGTCGGCGTCACGGCCGTGATCCCGGCACTGCGGGCCGGCCGGATGCCGACCGTGCGGGCTCTGGTGGCCGGCCGCGCCCCCAGGGCCGGGGCCGGGGGCGGGGGCGGTCGGCGGGCGCAGCGGCTCGCCTCGCGGCTGCCGCTGCCCCGGGCCGTGTCGCTGGGGCTGGCCCAGCCGTTCGCCCGGCCCGCCCGGACCGTACTGGTCGGTGCGGTGGTGCTGTTCGGCGTGGTCGGTGTCACCTTCGCGGTGGGCCTGGGATCCGGGTTCACCACGTACCTGGACACCAGCACCTCGGGCTTCAACGTCGCGTCGAAGATCGTGATCCCCACCGCCGACGTCGGCGTGCCCTGGGGTCGATACGGCCCCGACGACCCGCGCAACCCGCACCTGGACGCCGCCCAGGTGGCCACCGCGCTCGCCCGGACCCCGGGCACGAAGGCCGCGTTCGGCTGGGGCGAGAGCGGCGCGACCATGGTCGACGCCCCGCCCGGCGGCGAACCGGCGAAGGTGTTCACGGTCACCGGCGACTTCTCCTGGACGGGCCTGGAGCTGGTGTCCGGCCGCTGGTACTCGGCGCCCGGCGAGGCCGTGGTCGGCGACAAGCTGGCCTCGGCGGTGGGGATCCACGTCGGAGACGACGTCACCGTGGTGCAGCAGAACAGGCAACTGCCGCTGAAGGTCGTCGGCATCAACTTCGACACCAACGTGGGCGACTACACGGTCATGACGGACGCGGCCACCTTCACCGCCGCCGGTCTGACCCCGCACATCGACCAGTTCAACGTCGAGCTGGCCGACCACGTCAACGGAACGGACTGGTCCACCTCGGCCGCCACCGCGTTGACCCCGCTGAACGCCTCGGTCCAGTCGAACGACGGCGGGGGTAAGAACATCGTGATGATCACCATGGGCGCCCTGGTGGCCGTGCTCACGCTGATGATCATGGCGGTCGCCGCGCTCGGGGTGCTGAGCACGGTCGTGCAGGACACCCGGGAACGGGTCCACGACCTGGGGATCTTCAAGGCCCTCGGGATGACGCCCAAGCAGACCGTCGCGATGGTGCTGACCTCGGTGTCCCTCACCGGCCTGATCGCCGGGCTGATCGGGGTCCCGCTCGGGGTCGCGGTGGAGAAGGCGACGCTGACCCCGATGGGGAACGCGATCGGCCGGCACCTGCCGCCGAGCGTCTCCCACGTCTACACCGCCGGGCTGCTCCTCCCCCTGCTGGCCGGCGGGATCGTGATCGCCCTGCTCGGCGCACTGCTGCCGGCCGGCTGGGCGGCACGGACCCGGACCGCCGTCGCGCTGCGGACCGAGTAGGACCGAGTAGGACCGAGTAGGACCGGACAGGGCCGCCGGGCGTCGGTCCGCCGCTCGCTGCTCGCCGCAGCAATGGCGTTCAGCGTCCGGCGGCCAGCCAGACGGCCACGGTCACGGCCGCCGTGACGGTGAGCGCGGCGTTGAGGGCGATCCGGCGGTCGCCGCCCGTCAGATGGACGGTGATCGCACCGAACTGCAGGAGGACGAGCCCGATGGCCGCGGCCGGGGCCAGTGCGGGGGCGATGCCGGTCAGCGGCGGCAGCAGCAGCCCCGCCGCGCCGAGCACCTCGACCGCGCCCAGCGTCCGGAGGGCGGGCAGGGGCACGCGGTCGACCCAGGCCATCATCGGTCGGAGCTGATCGCGGCTGAGGGTCAGCTTCAGGGTGCCCGCGTAGAGGTAGAAGAGCGCGAGCAGTCCCGCGACGATCCAGTAGGCGATGTCCATGATCTCCGTTCAGACGTCCCGTTCAGACGTCCCGTTCAGGGTTCCCGTTCATGGGCCGTGCCGCAGCGTCGGGGGTCACCCGTGGTCGGTGGCGGGCTCGGTCGCGTAGCGGCTCATCGCGTCGATGTTGACCTGGGGCGTCAGCGGCCGGCCGTCGGCGAGCGCCTGTCGGAGGTCCCGGAAGTACTGCACGTACAGGTCGGGGGTCAGGATGCTGAGCATGACGGCCGGCTGGTCGGTCAGGTTGCCGAAGGTGTGCGGGACGCCGGGCGGGACCATCACCAGCGTGCCCGGGGCGGCGTCGTGGTCCTCCGTCCCGACGGTGAACCGCACGGTGCCGGAGAGGATGTAGAAGCCCTCGTCGTGCTGGGCGTGGCGGTGCTGCGGCGGCCCCTGGGTGTGCGGGGCGAGGACGGACTCGGTGATCGCGACGCGGTGCCCGGTGTGGCTGCCGTCCTCCAGCACGCGCATGTGCGTGGTGCCCAGGACGATCGCCTCGCCCTCGCCGGGAGCGACCACCGAGACGGTGGGGGCGGTCTTGGTGTCCTCGTTCTTCGTTTCATCGGTCATGTCCACCAGTGCACCGCCGGGCACCGGCCGGCGTCCAAGACCTGTTCCACCGTGCCGATACCCGCTGGGTATCGTTGCAGCGTGGAGCTACGGACCTTGCGCTATTTCGTGGCGGTCGCCGAGGAACTCCACTTCGGCCGGGCCGCCACCCGCCTGCACATGAGCCAGCCACCGCTGAGCCGGGCGATCAAGCAGCTGGAGGCCGACGTCGGGGCCCTACTGTTCGACCGCTCGCCCACCAGGGTCACACTCACCGCGGCGGGATCGGTGCTGCTCGACGAGGCGCGGGCCCTCCTCGACCACGCCGACCGCGTCAGGGCCCGGGTCGGCGCGGCGGCCGGGGCCGCGACCATCACCATCGGCATCCTGGGCGACGGCACCGACCCGGGAGCGGCCCGGCTGGCCGCCGCCTACCGCCGGAACCACCCGGGCATCGACATCCGCATCCGCGACACCGACCTGACCGACCCGACCTGCGGGCTGCGCGCCGGACTGGTCGACGTCGCGCTGACCCGGGCGCCGTTCGACGAGACCGCCCTGACGGTCCGTACGCTGCGCGCCGATCCGGTCGGCGTCGTCCTGCGCGCCGACGACCCGCTGGCCCGGCGTGACGGGCGCGACCGGCGCGACGGGCTGCGGCTGGCCGAGTTGGACGACCGTCGCTGGTTCCAGTTCCCGCCGGGCACCGACCCCCTCTGGCAGTCGTACTGGAACGGCGGCACACCGCGCGAGGGCCCGGTGGTGCGCGCCGTCCAGGAGTGCCTCCAGGCCGTGCTGTGGAACGGCACGGTCGGCCTGGCCCCGCTCGGACACACCGTGCTGCCCGCGGACCTGGCCCTGGTGCCGCTGGCCGACATGGCGCCGAGCCGCGTCGTGGTGGTGTGGAAGGCCGACGACCCCAACCCGCTGATCCGCTCCTTCGTCGAGACCGCCGCCGCCGCGTACCGCCGTTGAGCACCGACGGCCGTTGGAGCAGGAAGTCGACAGGACCGACTTCCTGCTCCAACCCCCAAGGTTCTGCTACGAGTTACCGGTGGAGCCGAGCGACGACGCGGGTGTGGCGGAGCGCGCGGTGGCGGATGTGTGCCTGGGGGCTGTCGATCTCGACGCCTTGGAAGAGGCAGCTGATGAGCATGGGGCCGCAGTCCTGGCGCTTGTCGGGGTAGCTCGTCCTGCTGCCACACAGGCCGACCGGGATCTTGGCGTGCCCGGTCCCGAGGAAGCGGTGGCTGAGGCCGCCGACGGTCTGGAAGTCCCAGTCCTGGTACCGGACGTACACGTCGAGCACGCCCATCGTGTCGGCGGGGACGGTCCAGGCGATGTTCTCCTGCACGGTGACCTGGTTGGTCTTGGTGTTGGTCACGCTGCCCTCCAGGTTGAGCGCGGCCTTCAGCACGGGGAGGGAGATCTTGACTCCGCCGGTGGTCGACCAGGTGGCGGTCTTGGCGACGGCGCGCGTGAAGGAGAGGTTCATCCCGGGCCCTCCAGCGACCGACTGGTACACCTGCTCGTTGTAGTCGCAGTACGCGCGACCGTGGACGGCGTTGACCGCCCTGGCACTGATCCGGTCGAACCACTCGTAGGTGGAGTCCTCGCTCTTGTGCCCGTGCCCGGCGGCGACGGGGCGGGCCCGGTGGTGCGAGGGGGCCGCGCTCGCGGCCGTGGCGGTGGCGAGCACGCCGGCCAGGGTCAGCGGGAGCAGGGCCGCCGCGCCCCACCCGGTGAGTCGCCGGGAGTCGGGCACGGACGTGGTCGTGGTCGTGGTCGTGGTGTGGGACACGGAGTGCCTCCTGATCGTCGGAACCGCTTGAACACCACGCTGCGGGCCGGTCTGATTGTCCATCAACGGCCGACGGGTGAAACCGCAGGTCGGCACCGGACAATGCGATTGTCCGGTGGGGCGGACAGGACAACAGGACAAGGGGGAGCGGGCATGGCGGGACGCAAACAGGACGAGCCGGTCGGGGAGTCCGCAGCGGCCATCGAACTCGTACGGCTGCTGCGTCGTGTCACCTCGGGCCTGACCGTCCGCGAACTGGCCGAGCGCTACGAGGGAATGGGAGGCAAGACGACCTGGGCGGAGTACCGCAAGGGCACCCGGCTACCGCCCCGACACGTGGTGCGGTACCTGATCGAGCACCGAGTGCGTGACGCGCAGAGCCGTACGCACCTGCTGAAGCAGGCCGATGAACTGTACGGGCGGATCGAGCGCGGGGAGGGGCTCCCGCCGGTGGAGCCGGCGCCGGTCATGCCCGAGCCCGTCGGGGCTGAGCCCACCCCCACGGCGGACACCACCCCGGCCACCGCCACTGCCCCAGCGCCCAACACCCGCGCATCGCGCAGGTGTTGGGCGCTGCCCCTGGGTGCCGTCGTACTCGCCCTGGCCACCGTCGGGGCGATCCTGGTCCACGCGAACAGCCCCCACACCCCCACGACCGCGACCTCACCCGCCCCCGAGGCCCGGCCCCCGCGGACCGGCACCCCGTTCCCGCGCGGCGGCGCGGCCGACCGCCTCTACGCCGTTGCCCCCGACCACAGCGCCGTCCTGGCCCGGGACGGCGGCGCCGATTGGACGGTCGTCGGAGGCCGGGTCGGCACGCTCCACACCGGCCGGGGCGAACTCCTGGCGACCGACCCGGACACCCACGCCGTCTTCCGCTACGAGGGTGCCGCCGGCTCCTGGACCAACATCGGCACCCCCGGCGCGGACTTCGCCGTCGGCGACAGCTGCGTCTATGCACTCGCCCCCGACCGCGGCACGGTGCTGCGCTGGGACGAGCACCCCGGCACGCCGTGGCGGCGGATCGGCGGCCCAGCCGGCCACCTGTACGCGAACGGCGGAGACCTCTTCGCCACCGGCCCCGACGACACCGGCGGCCTGTTCCACTACGACACCGCCGACGACACCTGGACGCACGTCAGCGCTCCCGCCGCCGCGTTCGCCGTCGACGACCACGCCCTCTACCGTCTCGCCGCCGACCGGGGGAGCGTCTGGCAGTGGAGCGGCGCCGGCGAGACCTGGACCAGGATCGGAGGCCCCGCCACCGCCCTCTACGTGGGCGGCGCCGGCCTGTTCGCCACCGACCCCGCCACCCACCGGATCACCCGCTACGGCGGAACACCCGGCGCCTGGACCCCCATTGGCGAGGCTGGCGCGGACCTCGCCATCGGCGATCACGCCCTCTACCGTCTCGCCGCCGACCGGGGGAGCGTTTGGCAGTGGAGCGGCGCCGGCGAGACCTGGACCAGGATCGGAGGCCCCGCCGCAGCCATCGCCACCGCCCGCTGACCGAGGTCAGCGGGCGGCCGGGTCAGCGCCCCGCGGGTCAGTGCCCTGTTGCCGCCCGCCGCCGCGCGACCAGCCAGAGCGGGCCGTCCGGGCCGCCCTGCCACGCCCACTGGGCGTCAGGAATGACGGTGATCCCGTAGTCGTACCGGTTCGGGCGGCCGAGTGTCTCCCCCCGGGACCAGGCGTCAGCACCCCGTCGCCGATGCGGCGCAGTCCGCCCTGGAACAACACCACCGTGCCGTCATCGCGCGCGGTGAACGCGGCCCACGACCGGTCGCTGTCGTGGATCCAGGCGTTGACGCCGTCCGCGTCGCGGCCGGTGAGCAACACGGCGTCCGGTACGGCCACGCGCAGCGCGAACCGCAGGTCCCAGTCGGCCTCCAGCGGGTGCAGGTCGCGGACCAGCACCCGTTCGGTCTGGAAGCCGAAGGGCCGTCGTCAGACGTCGCGGGAGCGGAAGGCCGCCACGACGACGGCGAGCGAGCCGACCGCCCACGCGCCGAACGAGATCCATCCGTGGGCGGCGGACGGGTGGTGGCCGACGATTCCTCCGGTGGGGCCGAGCGCGGTCAGGAAGATCCATCCGGAGAAGGGCAGGCTGTTGGTCACGAAGGTGAACAGTTGGCCGGTGTGGAAGAGCGTGTCGAGGGTGGACGAGCCGCCCGCGAACAGCGGCACCATCACGAAGTTGACGAAGAGGGCGAACACGGTGGCCGCGGTGTTGCGGACGAGCGCGGCGACGGCCATGCCGATCAGACCGGACACCGGGAACGCGACCACGGTGGCCAGTGCCCACCGGCCGAGACCGGGGGTGCTCCAGGAGAAGGCGGCGATCCGGTCCGCGTAGCAGGCCAGGGTGACGGACCAGGTCAGCACGGCGACGAGCGCGCCCATGGCGGTCAGGACGGCGGTCAGGACGCCGGCCTTGGCGAGCAGGACCCGGCTGCGGTTCGGTACGGCCATGAAGGTGGTGCGGATCAGACCGCCGGCCGTCTCGCCGAGCAGGGTCTGGGCGCCGATCACGCCGGCGATGGTCATGAGCAGGCAGAAGACCGGAGGGAAGAGGGCGTCGTGCCCGGGGTCGTAGATCTGCTTGAACGAGTCGGGGAAGCCCGGCCAGGCGCTGTACGTGCCGGTGGCCACCTTCCAGGCGGAGAGGCCGGCCAGCGCGGGGCCGGCGGCGACCACGACGAAGGTCGAGCGCAACGACCAGAGCTTGATCCACTCCGCGCGGAGCAGGTCGGGCCAGCGGGCGGGGGACCCGACGGGAGGCCGGGTGCCGGTGGTGGGCACTGCTGCGAGGGTGGTCATCGGCCCTCACTCCTCTCCGGGGACGCGGCTGCGGCGCGGTACTGGACGCTGTCGGCGGTGAGCTGCATGAAGGCGTCCTCCAACGTTCCGCCGTGGGCGGTGACTTCGTGGACCATGACGCGGTGGGTGAAGGCGAGTTCGTTGATGTGGGCCGCGGTCAGTCCGGTGACGCTCAGGACGTCCGGGCCCTCGGGGAGCACCGAGCCGCCCGCGTCCCGCAGGACCCCGGTCAGTGCGGCCGGGTCCGCCGTGCGCACGGTGACGGCGGCGGTGGTGGCGCGGGCGGCGAAGTCGGCGGTGGGCTCGGCGGCGATCAGTCGGCCGCCGCCGATCACGATGAGGTGGTCGGCGGTGTTCGCCATCTCGCTCATGATGTGGCTGGAGACGAAGACGGTGCGTCCCTCGGCGGCCAGGCTCCGGAACAGCTCGCGTGCCCACCGGATGCCCTCCGGGTCGAGGCCGTTGACCGGTTCGTCGAAGACCAGGACCGGCGGGTCGCCGAGCAGTGCGGTGGCGATGCCCAGGCGCTGCCGCATCCCGAGCGAGAATCCGCCGATCCGCCGTCGGCCCGCCCCGCCCAGTCCGACGGTCTCCAGGACCTCCTGGACCCGGCGCTTCGGCAGACCGTTGCTGCGGGCCAGCGCCGTCAGATGCGCCGTGGCGGTGCGCCCCGGGTGGAGGTCGCCCGCGTCCAGCAGCGCCCCCACGTGGCGCAGGCCGGTGCCGAAGTCGCGGTAGCGGCGGCCGTCGATGGTCGCGGTGCCGCTGGTGGGCGTGTTCAGGCCCAGGAGCATCCGCAGGGTCGTGCTCTTGCCCGAGCCGTTGGGGCCGAGGAAGCCGGTGACCCGGCCGGGCCGCACGGTGAACGTCAGGCCGTCCACCGCCAGGACGTCGCCGTAGCGCTTGGTCAGTTCGTTGATGTCGATCACGCATCGGATGCTGTCGCGGCTCGGGTCCGCGCCGCATCGGTCGCGGGAGCGGACGGTGCCTCCGGTGCATCGGTCGGAAGGATGACGCCCGGGGAACGATTCCGCCGGCTCGTCGCGTGGCTAGCATCGCGGCGTGACCCGAGTGCCGAAGTTCCCCGTGCTGCCGCGACGGTTGCCCGACGCCCTGACCGCCCTGAGCCTGGCCGCCCTGAGTTGGTGCAGCGTCCCCGCGTTCGCGATCGTGCTGCTCACCGCCACGATCGCCGGAGACGGGCGCTCGCTCCACCTGGGGCGGCACGACGGCTACGCCGCCCCGCTGCTGATGGTGGCGGCGGCCGTCGTGCTGGCACTGCCGATCGGTTGGGCCGGTCGGCGACCGGTGCCGGTGCTGGGGGTCGTGCTGGCCGAGGCGGTCGGGGTGCGGGTCTGCGGGGGGAGGACCTGGCCGCTCCTGCTGGCGGCGACCGTCCTGGTCTTCTACGTCACCGTCACCCGGTCGCAGCGCACCGCGGCCGCGGCCGCGGGCGGCGTGCTGATCACCTGGGGCGTCGTCAGCACGGCCGACACGCCCGCCGCGGACCTGCTGACCGTCTTCAAGCTTCCGTCGGCCTACCAGGTGGTGGCCACCTTCGTCGCCTGGATCCTCGGCAACTGGATCCGGCTGCGGCAGGACCACGCCGAGACCCTGCGCGAGCAGGCCGCCGCCCAGGCGGTTCAGGCCGAACGGCTCCGGATCGCACGGGAGTTGCACGACATGGTCGCGCACAGCGTGGGCATCGTCGCGATCCACGCGGGTGCGGCGGCCCGGACCATCGAGATCGAACCGGCCGGGGCCCGCGAGTCCCTGACCGTCATCGAGAACACCAGCCGGGAGACCCTGGCGGGGCTGCGCCGGATGCTGGTCGCACTGCGGGAAGCCGACTCGGAGGAACCGGGGACGGCCCCCGCACCGGGCCTCGCGGACATCGAGGAGCTGGCCGCGACGGCCGTGGACGCCGGAGTGGGAGTCACCGTCCAGTGGCGCGGCGAGCAGCGCCGGCTTCCCGCCGAGATCGACCTGTCCGCCTACCGCATCGTCCAGGAGTCCCTGACCAACGTGCTGCGGCACGCGGGCGCCGCCACCTGCCGCATCCGGCTCGACTACACGGTGGACGGGCTCGACATCGAGGTCGTCGACGACGGACGCGGCAGTGCGGGCGGCGGCAGCGGCAGTGGCGGCGGCGCCGGAACCGGTGGCGGCAGCGCCGGGCCGGGCTTCGGCATCTCCGGGATGCGCGAGCGCGTCAGCCTGCTGCACGGCCGGTTCAGCGCAGGACCGAGGCCCGAGGGCGGGTTCCGCGTGGCGGCTAGGCTGCCGATATGACGATCAGTGTCGTACTCGCCGACGACCAGCCACTGGTGCGCGCCGGACTGCGGCTGCTCATCGCCAGCGCCCCGGACATCGAGATCGTGGGGGAGGCCGGCACCGGGACCGAGGCGGTCCGACTGGCCGGGGAACTGCGCCCCGACGTCGTGGTGATGGACATCCGCATGCCGGTCATGGACGGCATCGAGGCCACCCGGCGGATCAAGGCCCACGGCGCGGGGGTGGGGCCCGGGACGGTGGGGGTGGTGATGCTGACCACCTTCGACGACAACGAGAACGTGTACGCCGCGCTGTACGCCGGTGCCAGCGGATTCCTGGTCAAGGACATGGTGCTGGACGAGATCCTCGCGGCGATCCGCGTGGTGGCCGGCGGTGAGGCCCTGCTCGCCCCGGGCGTCACCCGCCGCCTCATCGAGCGGTTCACCGACCAGGCGCAGGAGGCCGAACCGCGGCGGAGGATCACGGGGATCACCGAACGCGAACGCGAGGTCCTGACCCTGATCGGGCGGGGCATGTCCAACAGCGAGATCTCCGCCGAGCTGTACATCAGCCTGGCCACCACCAAGACCCATGTGGCACGGCTGCTCGCCAAGCTCGACGCGCGTGACCGGGTGCAGCTCGCCATCGCCGCGCACGAGGCGAAGATCGTCCCGCCGTCCGCCTGAGGGCTGCTCGGTGATCCGGCGGTCGTCCACGGACCCGTCTGAAAATTTTCGGCGTCGAGCGATGAGTTTCGCGCTCGGGGCAGGTCTACACCCTGAACACCGACACGGAACACCGATACGAGCAGGAGACGGCACATGTCCTTTCAGGCGTACCTGGACACCATCGAGACCAAGACCGGCCTGACGCCGCGTGAGTTCATCGCCCTTGCCGAGCAGCGCGGCTTCGACGACCCGGCCACGAAGGCGGGAGCGGTCCTCACCTGGCTGAAGGAGGAGTACGGCCTGGGCCGGGGGCACGGGATGGCGCTCGTCCACGTCTTCAAGCACGGCGCGAAGATCGACGCCAAGCACGTGGGCACGACGGGCTCGCACCGCGACGAGTCCGACACGCTCTGGCTGGACGGCAAGGCGACCCGGCCCGCGTGACGCGGCACCTTTCCACACCTCCCCCCGAATCACTCCGCAGCTCTTCGAAGGGTCGGCTCGATGTCATGGACGGAGCGCACGGTGGTGCGCGACGGGGTGCGGCTCTCCTGCCGTGACTGGGGCGGCCGGGGCCCGGCCGTGGTCCTGTTGCACGGGCTGGCCGGCCACGCGGGCGAATGGGACGTGCTGGCCGGGGCGCTGAGCGACCGGTACCGGGTGGTCGCCGTCGACCAGCGCGGCCACGGCGGCAGCGAGCGACGGCCCGAGGACGTCTCCCGGGCGGCGTACGTCGCCGATGTCGTCGCCGTACTGGAGCAGTTGGACCTCGGGCGGGCCGTGCTGGCCGGCCAGTCGCTGGGCGGCCACACCGCGATGCTCGCGGCGGCGGCGCACCCCGGGCGGGTGTGCGCCCTGGCCCTGGTCGAGGCCGGGGCCGGTGGGCCGGACCCGGCCGTCGCCGACGGGGTCGGGCAGTGGCTCGCCTCCTGGCCGCTGCCGTTCCCCTCGCGGGAGGCGGCGGTGGAGTTCCTCGGCGGCGGCCTGGTCGGCGAGGGCTGGGCGGCCGGGCTGGAGGAGCGCGACGGGCGGTGGTGGCCGCGCTTCGACCGGGACGTGATGGTCGCCTCGCTGGCCGAGAACGCCCGGCGCTCCTTCTGGGAGGAGTGGGAGCGGGTGGCCTGCCCGACTCTCGCCGTCCTGGGGCAGTCCGGCTTCATCCCCGCGCAGGAGGTCGACGAGATGCTCGCACGGCGCCCCGACACCCGGGCCGCGAGCGTCCCGGGCGCGGGTCACGACGTCCACCTGGAGCAGCCGGAGGCCCTGCACCGCCTGCTCGCGGAGTTTCTGTCGGATATTCCGTTCAGCAAATAAGCGCCGAGCCCCGGATTTATCCCCCCATTTGGCGGCGTGCCGTATGCGAACTCCACTCGCTAGCATTCCCACTAGTCGGTCCGCTGCAATTGCAGCGGACCGACTATCGGCCCGTGGCCGGATCTCGGCATGCCCCGATCGGGTATGCCCGGATCGGCTATGCGCCGGGAGAATGTCACATCGTTGCATTGGAAGGATGATCTGATGAAGACTTTCGTCAATGGAATGCCCGCCGGGGACATCGAGGGAGCGACCTGGATCAAGGCGGCGGCCAGTGCCGACACCGGGGTGTGCGTCGAGATGACGCGACTGCCGCAGGGTGGGGCCGCCGTGCGCAACTCCACCGACCCTGAGGGTGTCGCCCTGATCTTCACGGCCAGGGAGATCGAGGTGTTCTTCGGCGGCGTCCGGAACGGCGAATTCGATCACATGTTTGTTGCCTGATTTTGGCATTTTACGACTCCGGCTCGGCTTCCGCACGAGTTCCGGCCGGATTCGCGTGAGGGTGGGGTGCGTGGGCTTCGCATATGCGACGATGAGCAAAATGGAGTCGCACTTGGAGCCCCCGTGCCCACCCTTTTCGAGAACGGCGATCATCTCGCCCGAGTGATTCCGCACCGCCGGGCGGGCGCGGACCCCGCCAACAATCCGCCGGCCGCCGCCCTCATCCTCGGCTGCCGGCTGAAAGCGCTGCGCGAGAGCCTGGGGCTGACCCAGACGGCGGCGGTCCGCAACACGGGGTTCTCGAACTCCACGCTCTCGCGGCTGGAACGGGGGGAGAGCCCGCCCGAGGAGATCGACGTCCGGGCGCTCGCCCGCCGGTACAACATGGTCGCCCACGAAGAGGCGCAGCTGATGCAGCTGGCGGCGCAGGCGCGACGGCCGGTGTGGTGGTCGCGGTACCTCGAACCGACGGCCGGCTACCTCACCACCTTCATCGGCCTGGAGGAGGCCGCGCGCCGGATCGACACCTACGAGGCGCTCGTGGTGCCGGGCGTCCTGCAGACCGAGGCGTACGCGCGGGACATGATCGAGCGGCACTTCCTGTCCAGCGAGCAGGACAAGGTGGAGCTGGCGGTGGGGCTGCGGATGGAGCGCAAGCGCCGCTTCCTCGACTCGCCGCCGGAGCTGGCGAGCATCCTGATCAGCGAGTTCGTGCTGCAACCGCTGGTGGAGGACAAGAGCGTGATGGCCGGGCAGATGCTCCACCTGCACGCGATGGCCCTGACCCCCGGGATCAAGCTCCGGGTGGTGCCGATGGCGAGGATCATCGGTCTGCAGATGGCCTCGATCACCCACCTGGAGTTCGACGCCGGCGGGCCGCCGCCGATGATCTACCTGGAGGGGTACGAGAGCGCCGACTACCGTCCCAAGGCCACAGGGGTCGCGGGCGGGCGCAACAACGGGGCGGACTACGAGCGGCACCTGCAGCTGCTGGTGAAGATGAAGGCGCGGGCCGCCACGCGGTTCCAGAGCATGCGCCTGATCGAGAACGCCGTCGAGCGGTACTCCTAGAGCGCCGTGGAGCGGTACTCCTGGGTCCTGTTCGGGAGGCACGGTCCGGCCGCCCTCACGGGACCCGGGCCTCACGGGACCCGGGCCAGGCCGCCGAACGCCGTCAACTCCCGGCTGCGCTGGTGCTGTTGCAGCTCGGAGGCCGGCCGCCAGTCGGCGACGTCGACCAGGCCGGGCCGTTCGAGGTGCAGTCCTTCGAAGTAGGAGTGGACGTCCTCCTTCTCCCGGACCCGGCCCCAGTGCCTGGGCACCTGCCGGTTCATCAGCTCGCTGACCTCGGTGCGGACGCGGGCGTCGTCGCTGACGAGTTCGGAGACGACCACGAAACTGCCGGGGGCGAGCCGTGACACGACCTGGCGGATGAGCTCGCCGGGATGCTGCTCGTCCGGCAGGCAGTGCAGGACGGCGGCGAACAGGACGGCGGTGGGCTCGTCCGGGTGGATCAGGTCCAGCGCGGCGGGGTGGCCGAAGACGGCCTCGGTGTCGGTCATGTCGGCCCTGATCAGGGCGGTGCGGCTGTTCTCGTCCAAGGACTCGCGCCCGTACGCGATCACGATGGGGTCCTTGTCGACGTAGACGATGCGCGAGCGCGGGTCGATGCGCTGGGCGACCTGGTGGAGGTTGTCGCCCAGCGGCAGCCCGCAGCCGTAGTCCAGGAACTGGCGGACGCCGTACTCGGTGGCCAGCGCGTGGACCACCCGGTGGAGGAACCACCGGTTGTTCAGGACCAGTTGTCGGCTGGTCGGCGCGATCTGGAGCAGGCGCTCGGCTGCTCTCCGGTCGGCGTAGAAGTTGATCGACCCGCCCAGTAGCCAGTCGTAGACTCTGGCATCACTGGGCACGGTCACGTCGATGCCGTCGTTCTTGATCCCCATCGGGCCCTTCAACGGTCGCCAACCCCGTCCAGCGGCAGGGCAGTTGCCGATCAGTGTAGGGAAGGCATGGCGGCGAGCGCCATCACCCTATGGGGTGGCGCGGACACGGAGAGGGAACTCCCGGCCACGCTCCGGCGTTCTGGAGTACCGGTGTGGCCCCCCGGTGCCGGACGGCGCGCTGGTGCGCTGCCAGGTGCTCCCACGTGCGCTCATGTGCGCTCATGTGCGCTCACGTGCTCTCGCTCGCTCGCTCGCTCTCGCGAGCACTCATGCGCGCTCATGTGCTCGGCTGTGCTCAGGTGTTCAGATGTGCGGGATGACCTCCCTCAGGTCGGACACGTACTCGTCGAGCAGCCGCTTGGCCGTCAGGGCGCCCGCCTCGACCACGGACACCTCGGTGCCCATCAGGGCGGCGACGGCCTCCGGGGCCAGGCCGAGGCGGTGCCGCAGCAGGACGATGTCGGCGATCTGGCCGGGCAGCAGGCGGTGCAGCAGGTCCTCCCCGACGGCCGCCGCGTCCGGGTCGTCGCGCCCGCGCCGCGCCGCGGTCACCGAGCGGCGCAGCGCGGACCAGGCCTCCTTCGCCGGACTGGGGCTCTGCAGGACGACCTCCCAGTGCAGGTGCGTGCAGTGCAGGGCCTCCGCGACCGCGGCCTCGCCCGCCCGGTCGTCCTGCAGCCGCGCCTGGGCGTAGAGCAGGTAGCGGCCTCGGGAGAGGGTGACGAACGCCCCGAAGCCCAAGGGCGTGCGGCCGGGGGCGGGGGCCGCGGTGTGCGGGGTGACCGGTGCTTCCGGGATGCCGTGCTCCATGCGCGTCTCTTCCTCACCGCGGGCCGCAGGGTGGGCGCGCGGTGTGCGACGGATCGAGGGGCGCCCCGCTCCCGGGGCCGGTCATCAATGTACTGGGCAAAGTTGGCCCGGTAGGCCGTCAACGACCCTGCTGCAAAACCACGGTGCCGGGGCGCGTGTTGACGCTCTCCATTCGCACGGGTGCCCCATTTGCCGCACCGACGTTCGATCGCCGCCCGAGCGCCTCCGTCGAGGCGCCCGGGCGGCGTGTCAGGTGTGTCAGGCGCGGCGGGCGCGTCAGGTGCGTCAGGCGCGGCGGGCGTCGGCGATCTGGGCGGGGGTGGTGCCGAGCCACCAGCTGGGGTGGGCGGTGCCGTCGGTGGTGCGGCCGTCGGCGTGGACGTAGTGGCGCACGTCGCGGCCGGGCTCGGCGAACTCGCCGTTCAGGGCGCGCTCGACCCACTCGGCGCCGAAGCGGAAGACCTCGGCGGCGGTGCCGCCCAGCGGGTGGAACTCGTTCTCGTACACGCGCATCTCCTTGGGGGCGCGGATCCGCTCGTAGTTGGCCAGGGCCTGTTCCAGGACGGTGAGTTCGTCGAACTCGCCGATGCCGTACAGCACCGGGCAGGTGATCTGCCGGACCAGGTCGCCGAGCGGCATCCTGGCGACCAGCTCGGCGTCGAAGGCCTCCTCGTCGGTGTAGCCGGCCATGAACATGTAGTTGTTCTTGAAGGTGGGCTGGGCCCGCTCGAAGATGGTCCGGAAGTCGCCGGTGACGGCCTCGAAGGCGGCCAGGGCGGCCAGCCGGGGGTCGGTGGCGGCGGCGCGGGAGCCCCAGTAGCCGCTCATCGAGATGCCGAACATGCCGATCCGGGCCGGGTCGACCTGCGGCAACGAGGCCAGGTGGTCGATGTAGCGGCCGATCGCCCGCTCGTAGTTGGTGAGGTCGACGGTCAGCCCGTTGGCCCGGCTCTCGCCCTGGCCCGGGCCCTCGATGGACAGGGCCACCATGCCGCGCGAGGTGTAGTACCGCTCGGCCGCGTGGATGTAGTCCTCCTTGATCATGTCCATCCCCGGGCCGAGGATCACCGCGGGGGCGTTCCGGACCTCACCGGCGGGCAGGTGGAGCAGGGCGAAGATCTGCTTGCCCTCGAAGTCGAGGACGACCCGGCGCACCCGGTTCCCGCGCAGGGTGCCCAGGCGCTCGACGCAGTGGTCGGCGTGCGCGCGGAAGGCGAGCTTGCGCGGGTCCGCGGCGTCGAAGATCGAGTACTGGGCGCGGCCCCACATCACGGCGGCGCGCACGTACAGGTCGGCGGCGGTCTGCTGGAAGCCGTTCGCCTCGTGGTGGGCGGCGCGCTCCTCGGCCTGGCCGGCGATGGTGGCCCACGCCTTGGGCAGCATCACGCCGCTCCGGACGAGGTCGAAGACCTTGTCGAAGTCGGTGTGGTCGTGGCCGAGCTGCTCCAGGGTGCCCTTGGCCTGGGGGTGCAGGGCGTCGAAGCCGCCCTGGGCGAGGGCGATGTCCAGGGCCCAGCTCTGGCCGGTGGAACGAACGGTCATGAGGGGTGTCCTCTCCAGAAAAGGGGGTGCCGACGGCCGGTGCGGACCCTGCGGGTGTCGCGGGCGGTGCGGCCGTGCCGTGCGGAAACACCTAAGTACTTAACTATTAAGTACTTAGGCTAGAATCCTTGTCAACTCACGCCGTCCCACCCCACCCCACCTCGCCCGCCAAGGAGACCGCATCGTGCCGGACCAGCAGCCCACCCCCGCCCGTGGCCCGGCCCTCGACCAGCTCGCCCGCGCCGCCTACAGCCTCAGCGCCGCCGACTCCCGCCTGCGCGGACGCGCCACCCGCACCGCCGGCGCGCTCTCCCTCACCCACGCTCGCGCCCTGCGCGCCCTCGCCGAGACCGGCCCGCTCCCGATCGGCCGCCTCGCCGCCGCCACCGAGACCACCGGCGCCGCGACCACCCAGCTGGTCAACGGCCTCGCCGCCGCCGGTTACGTCACCCGCGAACGCCCCGAGGGGGACAAGCGCTCGGTCCTGGTCGCCCTCACCGACGCCGGCCGACAGCGCCACCGGGAACGCCAGGCCGCCCTCACCGAGGCGCTGGACGCCGCACTCGCGCACCACGACGTCCAGGCCCTGGAGGCCGCGACCGACGTCCTGCGGCACCTCGTCGGCATCTACGACCGGCTCTGACGCGGTTCTGGCGCGGCTGTGACGCGGTTGTGATGCGGCTCTGTCGGGCCGGGTCAGCCGATCGGCGGGGCCAGGTACTCCAGTGCATAGCCCTGGTGGGACGGCGCCACCCGGGCGATGCCGGGGGAGTCGAGGTGGGCGCCCGCGACGAAGTGGTCCGGCCGGACGAGCCGTTCGAGGAGGGCCGCCCGCGCGGCGCGGGCCTGCGGTTGGTCGCCGTCGTACTCCCAGGCGACGTCCGGCCGGTCGAACTGCAGGGTGGGGACGTGGACGGTGTCGCCCCAGAGCAGCAGGCGGCCGGCGCCGCTCCGGACCTCGTAGACGGTGTGGCCGGGGGTGTGGCCCGGGGTCGGGAGCGCGGTGGTCCAGTCGTTGACCGCGACCTCCTCCGACACGGGGACGACCCGGTCGCGGAGCGGTGCGAGCCGTCCCGTGAACACCGAGGCGTCGCCCGCGCCGATCCACACCCGTTCGAGACCGGTGAACGCCTCCGTGCCGTCCGGCGCGATCAGCCCGCTCACGTGGTCCTCGTGCCGGTGGGTGATGGCCACGTCGGTGATCTGCGCGCGGTCGATCCCCGCCTCGTCGAGCGCGTCGTGGATCAGCCCCATGGTGGGCTCGTGCCAGACGTCGGACGCGCCGGTGTCGACGAGGACCGACCGGGTGCCGTCGGTGACGAAGAACGCGTTGACGGACAGTCGCAGGTTGTCGCCGACCAGCGGGACGGCGGACGGCAGTTCGTCGAGCGGGTGCCCGCACTCGTCGCGCAGCCGGGTCGGCGGCATGTCGATGTACCCGTCCCGCAACGAGACGACCCGCAGGTCGCCGAATGCGAACGTGGCGTGGTGCCGGCCGTGTGAGATCAAGTGCATGGAACCCCTCCGTCGGATCGGGCGTGCATTGCGATTCTCTGATAGAAGAATGAGTCTTCTATAGAAGAAACCCTACACTGTGGGCAGCGGGGGATCCATTGATCGAGGAGCACGGTGGTCGAGCAGGACGCGCAGGACGCGCAAGTCGGTCGAGTCGGGCAGGACGGGAACGCGGCCGGACCACGGCACGGCGACGAGCCGGCCGGCGCGTTCGGCGGCAATGTGCGGCGGTGCCGCGAGGAGGCGGGACTGACGCTGGAACAGCTGTCCGTCCGCTCGTCGGTCAGCCGGGCGATGCTGTCCAAGGTCGAACGCGGCGAGAAGAGCCCGACGATCGGCATCGCGTCCCGGATCGCCCACGCCCTCGACGTGCCGCTCTCGGACCTGATCGGGGCACCGGCGGGCGCCGCCTCCGGCGCGGCCGTCGTCCTACGCAAGGCCGAGCGCCCCGTCTTCCGCGACCCGGAGACCGGCTTCGAGCGGCACATCGTGTCGGCGGCCCCGGGCGCCGGCCGATCCGAACTGGTCGTCCACCGCCTCCCCGCACAGGTCTCCACCGGGCTGCTGCCCGGGTACCCGCCGGGTACGGAGAAGCAGATCGTGGTGCTCGACGGCACCCTCACCGTCACGGTCGGCGGGATCAGCGAGACCCTGGACGCGGGCGACTCCCTGTTCTTCCAGGCCGATGCGGACCACGGCTTCGCCAACCGGACGGACGCCCCCTGCGAGTACCTGATGGTCATCTCGCGCCGGGCCTGACCGGGCCGCCGGGCACCGGGGCCTTCGGCGAACTCCCTCGCGCCCGCCGGGCATCCCTGGCATCATCCGGCGTGCGGCCGGGGGATCGCCGGGGTGGGCCGCACACGGACGGGGCGGGGCGGGTGGGGATCCGATGGACGACCGGACGGGTACTTCGGGGACTCCAGGCGCTCCGGGCACTCCGGGTGCTCCAGTTACCCCGGGTGCGCCGAAGCGGCGGTGGCGGGAGACCCGTGCCGCGCGCACCCTGATCGCCCTCGCGGGCCTGCCGCTGGTCGCCCTCGGCTTCCTCCTGTTCGTCAACGCCTTCGAGGAGCGCGGCGCCTACCGCACCGCCCCCCTCTGCGACACCCCGACGCCCGGCCCGGACGCCGACTGCCTGCTGCCGGAGGGCGGCAAGGTCACCAAGAAGTGGGAGGCCAACTCCACCGACTTCGGCGCCAGTTACTACCTGAACATCGCGCGGGGGACGGGCCCCGCCAAGAAGTACGAGGTCGACGAGCCCCTCTACGAGCACGTGGAGGCCGGCACCGCCGTGGATCTGAAGATCTGGAAGCGCGAGGTGATCCTGATCGCCCACGGCGGGCACGAGGCGACCAACCTGGTCCTGTCCTGGCCCCTCGCCCTCCGCATGGTGGAAGCCACGCTGTTGATCGCCGCCGGCACGGTGGTGACCGCCTTCGGACTGCCCGGCCGCAACCCGGGATTCTGGGAGAGCTCGCCGATCCTGGCGATGGGGATGGCCCTGGCGGTCTTCATGGGCGTCTACTTCTTCGCCCTGATGCAGTGGCCGTTCCTGGTGACCCTGGGCCTGACCGTCACGGCCTGGCTGGCCACGGTGCCGATCGTCAGGTACCTGCACACGTCCTTCTCCTGACGGGCCCCGCCGGCGGCCCCCGGCGGTTCGTGACCGGCCCACCGGGGTCCAGCGGGCCCTCATGGAATTCGGGACCTCGGAGCTGCCGAGAACGGTGCCGTACGTGGCATTGCCGGGTCCGTGGTCGCGGTCCGGGGGCAGTTCTGGCCGGGTTCGGTCGACCGCCCTCCGAGCGGCGCCTACGCGGCCGTCCGCGACCTCAGCAGATATGGCCTGACCTGGCGTTTTCTCAGGATTCACCTAGGCTGGGCAGCTCTGTGGGGACACCTTCGGAGGGGACATCATGAGCGAGGGCAGTGACGCGTATGACGCCAGCCGCATCCAGGTGTTGGAGGGGCGGGAAGCCGTTCGGAAGCGGCCTGGGATGTATGTCGGCGCGACCGGTGAACGCGGCCTTCGACAGCTGGTGTTCGAGGCCGCCGACAGGGCGGTGAACGAGGTCCTGGCCGGCCGTGCCAGCCGCGTCGACGTCACTCTCATGCCTGACGGCGGCGTGTGTGTCACGGACGACGGGCCAGGCGTTCCGATCGACCAGGCGGAAGGCGGCGGTCCCGCCCTCGAAGCCCTGCTGACGCGCATGGGGTTCGGGTCGGGGGCCGGTGGCCGCCACGACGTGACGCTCGGCTTCTGCGGGGTGGGGCCCATCGTCGTCAATGCCCTGTCGAGTCGTCTGACAGCCGAGGTGCAGCGCGACGGAGTTCGCTGGGTCCAGGAGTATGTGCGCGGCGTCGCGGTCACACCGCTGACCGAGGCGGGGCCGGCGACCGGGACCGGGACCACTCTCACCTTCTGGCCCGACGCGGGCATCTTCACCACGTCGGAGTTCTCATTCGGCGCTCTGGCGGATCGCTTCAGGGAACTCGCCTTCCTCAACCGGGACTTGGAGATCTCGCTGACCGACCGGCGATGCCCGCCTGAATCCGTCTCGGTGCGATTTCGGTCTCCGAATGGGGCCCGGGACTTCGTCGCCTTCCTCGACGGCCGGACGGCGTCACCGGGCGACCCGGGCATCATCGGCTTCGAGTGGGAGGACCCGCAGATGGCGGGAGCAGTGGAGGTGGCCTTGAGGTGGCGCGACACCGACGAAGAACGCGTCCAGGGCTTTGCCAACAGCCGGCCCACCGACGGCGGCACGCACGAGCGTGGCTTCCGCGACGGGGTGGCGGCAGCGGTCAACACATACGCGCGGAAGCGCCGGCTGCTGGCAGTAACTGAGCCCGACCTCGATGCCGACCGGATCGGCGTGGGTCTGACGGCCGTTGTGTCAGTCAAGTTGGACGCCCCTGAGTTCCATGGCGCCATGCGGGGCGTGCTGGGCAATGCCGCCGTGCGTGCCTGCGTGGATCAGGGCGTACGGGACCACCTCGGCACGTGGCTGGAGGGTCATCCGGAGCGGGCTGCGGCTGTCATCGACCGGATCGTCCACGGCGCCCACCGGCACTGACCGGCAAGTGAGCACCACGCGCAGGCCGGCTGGAGGTTGTCGCACGTCGATGGCGGCTGGATCGGCCACGGACCCGCCCGTCCGACCGAACAGGAAGCAGGCCACCATGCCGCACGGTGTCCGCGCCGTCCTGCGCACGGCGGTCGAGCGCGGAGACTCCTCACCGCACGCGTTCCGTCGGAGAGAAAAACAGGAATCTGTCGGTCAGTCAGTACTGCTGGCATGAACCAGACTTGCCTGTCTGTCCGTTGTGATACGTTCCGTGAACCAACCGAAAATAGATGACCCCGGCAGCGCGCCAACGCTCCGGGGTCCGGCAACAGGAGCTACCACTCCCGATGCGTGTCCATCGTAGCGCCCACGTGCGCAACTTCACCGTGCTGCCCAATGCCGTCCTGCAGTACCGACGGTTGTCCTACACCGCCCGTGGTCTGCTCGCCGATCTCCTCTCCCGCCCCGACGGCTGGCGCGAGGACGGCCGGCACATGGCCGACACCAGCCCGCAGGGGCGTGGGGCGATCCGCAAGGCCCTGAAGGAACTGATCGCGGCCGGGTACTACCGGGTCGAGAAGATCCGCCTGCCGGACGGCACGATCATCACCGAGACCCACGTCTACGACACCCCGCAGCTCCCGGCGCCTCCGGGTGCCACCCGTCCGGTCCCCGGTGAAGCGACCGCCGGTGGTGCTGTCACCCTTCCAAAGGACCGGCGCAAAGGAACCTCCCTCCCCGCCGAGCAGCCCGACGAGGCCGATCTCGCGGACGAGGCGGACGAGCAGTCCACGGCGGTCCCCGACGAACAGGTCCGCGAGGCGGTCGCCACCCTGTTCCGGGCGATCCGCCCCGAGCCCCGCCTGCGGCTGGGCGAGGCCGAAGCGCACGAACTCGCGCCCCTGGTCGCGCAGTGGCTGGAGCGCGGAAGCACCGTCCAGGAGCTGGCCCAGGCGTTGTTGCCCGGCCTGCCGGTGCCCCTGCGCTCCCCGGTCGGTGTGCTCCGCAGCCGCCTGCAGCGCAAGATGCCGCCGATCCATGCCCCGCAACAGCCTTCCGAGCCCCGCTACACCGAGTGCGCCAAGTGCCACGACCCCGTGCCGCAGCCGGGCATCTGCGCCGCGTGTGCGGGCCTCGTCGGGAGAAGAACGGCCCAGACCGGCGGTGGAGCAGCCGTGGCCGCTGCCGGAGCCGCGCGTGTCCGGGCGGCCGTACTCGCCGCCAGATCGGCGCTGCAGGTGGGGGAGCCGGCCGGAGCAGCCGCAGGGTAGGCGGCCGGTGGTCTGCAGGTTCCGCTGCTGTAGAACCGGCACCCGACTACCGGCAGGCCGGCCCGTACGCCACCTGAATCTTCTTCAGCGGCGGGGCCGGCGTGACGTCGGCCTCGTAGCCCGGATTGTCGCTCGCCCAGGCTGCCTGTGTGCAGTAGCCGGCTTCCTTCGGGGACGTTTTCTCAAGGCTCTGGAACGTCGGTTCGCAGGTTGCGATCGCATACTCTCCGAGGAGCTCCGAGCTTGGCGGAAGGCCAGGCGTGACGAACCGGACGATGATGTCGCGATTGGGCCCGCAGTCGGACGTCACCGGCGTTGTCGGGCTCGCAGGTGCGTGCTGTGCTTGCGGAACCACTGACTGCACCTTCGCAGCCGAGCTGGGTGCGGCCGGAGCGTGCGGCTGTGTGGTGCTCGGTGCCGGGTCGGGGCCGATGGTCGGCGCCGGCCCGGGCGCCGCGACGCTCGTCACTGGTGCCGCCGGTTTCGGGTGCGCGGCCGGTGCGCTGCTCGCCGTCTTCTCCGGGAGGGGGTCGACGATCGAGCCGATGATCCCGATGACCAAGAGCAGCGCGAACAGGCCACCGCACCCCATGCCGACAATCTGCCACGGCTTGAACCTGCGTTGTCGGGGCGGGAACGACTGTCCGCCCGGCAGCCCGGCACCGGGCTGTGTCGGTGCCGGTACGGGGTTCTGCTGCTGGCCCCAACTCGGCGGGGGCGGTTCGGGTTTGGTCACGGGTGGCGCCTTAACTGCTCGTCCGACGGGCTGGCCCGAGTCTGGCAGCGGACGGTGACCAACCACCCGGATGCGCTGACTCGTTGTCAGATAGTGATGTCGGTGCGTCTTCTCCGGCAGCGTCGAGGACGCCTCCGGCGTTCCGGCGTGACCGCGAGCGGAAAAGCAGAGGCCCGACCGGGCCGCCCGCCGCTAACCTCCGCGGGTGGCCCTGAACCAGTACGTCTACTTCGTACTCTCCAGCGAATGCACCGCGGCCGACGAGATCACCGCGCTCCTCGGTATCGAGCCGGACGAGACGGCCGTGCGGGGGAGCCGGTCCACGTCACCGGTCGTCCTTCCGCGCTGCCACCGTTGGAAGATCGTCTGCAACGAGCGCGGGCTGCGCGTCGACGATCAGATCGCGTGCGTCATCGAGCGGCTCAGGCCGCACACGGCGGCCATCGCCCGGCTGACCGGCCGACCCGACTCTGACGAGAGCCCCTGGACCCCGGTCCTACAGGTCGTCCGCTACTTCAACGACGACTTCGAGGAGGAACCCGCACCGGCGTCCGACGAGATCAACCTCTTCGGCTGGCACCTGGACCGCGACGTGCTGGACTTCCTCCTGGCCACGGGCGCGGAGGTGGACATCGACGAGTACGACATGGCGAGAGGCGGAGAGGACTGAACCCGACGTTCAGCCACCCCGGCAGCCGTCCCCGGCGTTCCCCGTGCGGCCGGTACGTTCCGGATCGCCCCGCCTCAAGGCCACGGGTAGCCCAGCTCCTCCGGCCGGTAGCCGCCGCAGAGTTCGGCGGTGGCCCGGGGGTCGCCCGCGGTCAGCTGCGCCGCCAGGTGCTCGGCCTGGGTCGACGGGGCGTCGGCGGAGATCGGGAGGGTCAGCATGAACTGGGCCTGGGGCAGGTCCGTCTCCTGTCGGCCCGGGGGATGCCGCAGGAAGACGTCGATCCGGTCGGGTTCGTCACGGAAGGCGCAGACGGCTTCCAGCTCGCACTCCCACTGGGCCAGCCAGTCCTCCCGTCCCCTCAGCTCGGCTTCGAGCAGCATCGCCACCACCGCGGCCGGCCACTCCCAGCCGCGATCCCCCTCGGCGCGCCGGACCTCGGCCTCGTACTGGTCGGCGGCGAACCGGAACTCCGTTAGGGCGAAGCCCGGTTGGGCCGGGTTGCGCCAGTTCGACCAGACGATGTGCTCCCCGTCCCGGGCGACCGTCACGTACAGGGCGCCGCAGCACCGTTCGTCGCACATGGTCGCGGCGAGCCGGACCTCGTGGGGCGTCGCGGTGGCGTACAGCGGTCCGCCGCCCCGGCCGAGGAGGCGCCGGGACCCGGATCCCACCAACCGGGGACCTCCCGACGCCGAGCTGCGCAGGGCCAGGTCGGCCAGGAGGTCGCGGCCGCTGACGATCGGGCGGACCTCCAGCCAGCCGTCACCGGGTGGCGGGCAGAGGATGGTGAGGCTGAGCAGGTCCGGTTCCGTGTCCACCAGCCAAGCATGGCCGAACCGGGCGCGGTCGTCAGGTGGGTTTTACGTGGCTGCTGCTCGGGGCGTGGGCGGCGCGATCGGCCGTTGCCCGGAGCGCTCGGGCGTTCGGCGGCTGGACAAGGCGGTGTGCGGGCCGGGAGATTGAGTCAGTGCGCGCACGAGTGTGATGATCGTGGGCCTGGAGACCGATCGGGGGACTGATTGGGAGACGGAAGCGAATGAGGGTGACGTTCGGCCTGCTGGGCCCCCTGACGGTCGCCGCGGACGCCGTACCGCAGTCACTGCCGAGGGCGACCGTCCTGCGCGGCCTGCTGGGAGCGCTGCTGCTCGCGGAGGGGGAGCGGCTCCCCGTCGGGCGGCTGCTGGACCTGGTCTGGGCCGGGCAGGCGGACCGGATCGGCCGGGGCGCGGTGCACACCGGGATGTCCCGACTGCGCACCTGGCTCGGGCAGTTCGAGGACGAGGACCTGGTACTGGAGTCCGACGCGCAGGGCTATCGGCTGGCGACCGGGCCGGACGCCGTGGACCTCGGGCGCTTCCGTGCCCTCCTCGCGGCCGACGACTTGGCGGCCGACGACTTGGTCGCGGACGACCTGGTCGCCGCGCTCGCGTTGCGGCGGGGGCCGGTCCTGGCCGGGCTGGAGCGGGTGAACCGGGAGGATCCTCTGGTGACCGCCGTGGAGGCCGAGATCCGGACTGCGGCGCTCGCCCTGGCCGGGACCGCTCTGGCAGGGGCCGCCCTGGCCGGGACCGCGCGAGCCGCCGCCGTACCCCGGGACGCCCTTCCCGCCCTCACGGCGCTCGCCGAGGAACACCCCTTCGACGAACCCGTCCACGCTGCCCTGCTCGAACTGCTCGCCGCCGACGGCCGGGCGGCCGAGGCACTGCGCCGCTTCCAGCGCCTGCGCCGACGGCTCTCCGAGGAACTCGGCATCGAGCCCGGCGAACAGGTGCAACAGGTCTTCCTCGCCCTGCTCGCCCACGACCGCGAGGGCGCCCGCGCCACCACCGTCGCTGACACGGTCACCGCCGCCGCCGAACGACCCCGCGTACCCTCCCAACTCCCGCGCGAACTGCCGGACTTCACCGGCCGCGACGACCAAGTGCGGCTCGTCCTGGACACCTTGGCGCACGGCGGGCTCCCGGTGATCGCCGGCATGGGCGGCATCGGCAAGACCGCCCTGGCCGTCCACGCCGCCCACCGCGCCGCCGCCGACTACCCCGACGGCCGGCTCTACGCGGACCTGCGCGGCGCCGACGCCGCACCCGCCGACCCCGCCCACGTCCTCGCCGCCTTCCTGCGCGCCCTCGGCACCGACCCCAGGGAGATCCCGGAGTCCCTCGACGAACGTTCCGCGCTCTACCGCACCCTGCTCGCCGACCGCCGCGTCCTCGTCGTCCTCGACAACGCCGCCGGCGCACACCAGGTCGGGCCGCTGCTCCCGGGCACCCCGACCCGCCCCGACCAGCAGCACCCAGCCGTCCTCCTCACCAGCCGCGCCGCACTGACCTCCCTGCCCGGCGCCCGCCTCGTCGACCTCGGCGAACTCGACGCCGCCCACGCCCGGATCCTGCTGAGCCGCATCCTCGGCGACCACCGCGTCGCCGCCGAACCGGTCGCCGCCGCCCAGATCACCGAACTGTGCGGCGGCATCCCGCTGGCCGTCCGCATCGCCGGGGCCCGCCTGGCCGCACGGCCCCGCTGGTCCCTGGCCCGGCTCGTGGACCTGCTGCGCGACGAACGGCGGCGCCTCGACGAACTGGCCACCGGGGACCTCGCCGTACGGGCCGGCTTCGCCGTCGGCCACGCCCGGCTGCCCGCACCCGTCCGCCGCACCTTCCGGCTGCTCGGCCTGCTGGACGCCCCCGACTTCGCGTCCTGGGCCGCCGCGGCCCTGGCCGACGTCCCCGTCCCGGAGGCCGAACGGCACCTGGAGGAACTGGTCGACGCCCAACTCCTCCAGGAGACCGGAACGGGACCCCACCCGCGCTACCGCTTCCACGACCTCGTCCGCCTGTACGCCCGCGAACACGCCGAGGCGGCCGAGCGCGCCGATGCCGTCGAGCGCGCCGACGCCGCCGAACACGCCGACGCCGCCGAACCATCCGCTTCCGCCGTCGAACCATCCGCTTCCGCCGCCGCCCTGGAACGCGCCCTCGGCGCCTGGCTCGCCCTGGCCGAGCAGGCCGCCGACCAGATCCCCGGCCCGTGCTACGCACCCCTCCACGGCGCGGCACCCCGCCACCCACTGCCCCCCGCGCTCACCGCCGCGCTCCTGGACGACCCGATGGCCTGGTTCGACACCGAGCAGCCCGCCCTGAACGCCGTCGCCCGGCAGGCCGCCGCCCTGCGCATGCTGCCCGCCGCCTGGGACCTCGCCGCCTGCCAGGAGAAGTACTGCGACGTCCGCGGCCTCTACGACGACTGGCGCACCACCCACCTCACCGTCCTCCAGGCCTGCCGGACGGCCGGCGACGTCCGCGGCACGGCCGTCCTCACCCGCGGCCTCATCGAGGTCACCACCTGGACCACCCCGACCGACGGCGGCGGCCAGACGATGGTCGCCCTGGAGGACCGCGCCCAGCACCTGCTGCGCCTGTTCCAGCAGGTCGGGGAACCACGCGGCTGCGCCGACGCCCTCGTCCTGGTCGCCTGGAGCCTGGTCGCCCAGGGCCGTGACCGGGAGGCCCTGGAGACTGCCCACCAGGCCCTGGACCTCGCCACCTCCACCGACCACCCGGGCGGCCGGGCCCGCGCCCACCAGATCATCGCCGTCGCCCACGGCGAGAGCGACCTCGACCGCACCATCGAGCACCTCACCGAAGCCCTGCGGCTGGCCCGGATGATCGGCAACACCCGCTTCGAGGCCACCGCGATCCAGTTCCTCGGCGCCGCCCACGGCCGGGCCGGCCACCCGGAGCAGGCGTACGAACTGCTCGCCCGCTCCCTCGCCATGGCCCGCTCCCTCCGGGACTCCTACGTCGAGGCCTTCTCCCTGCTCTACCTCGCCACCCTCCACGCGGCCACCGGCGACCCCCGCGCCCGCCCGACCGCCGAAGCCGCCCTGGCCATCGCCCGCCGCTTCGACATGGGCCACCACCTCGCCCAGGCCCTCGGCATCCTCGGCGAGATCGACCTCGCCGCCGGGGACCACACCTCGGCCGTCGCCCACCTGGAGGAGTCGGTCCTGGTCTGGCGCGCCCGCGGCTGGCGCTCCTTCCTCGCCGCCGCCCTGCGCACCCTCGCCCGCGCTTACCGGGCCGCCGGACTGCCCGACTCGGCCGCCCGCGTCCTCGCCGAGGCCCGCGACCTGGGCCCGGACACCGGCGGCGGAGCCGGCGACGGCGTCGGCGGCCGCCCCACCAACGGCGGGGGCGACCCCCAGGCCCACGAGGACTGACCGCTGTACCCCCTTCCTGCTTACCGCCCAGCCGCCGATCGGTAAGCCATCGGTAAGCCACCCCTCCCTAGGGTCGGTTCGGACGGCGCGGACAGCCCCCGCGCCGTCCCTCCGGAACCCCACACCGCCTGACCACCACCCCCAAGGCCGCCCCCCACGGGGCACACCTCCGGCCGGGTCCGCGCAGGGGACGGACCCGGCCGGAGGCGCCTTCCCGCCGCCCCGCGACGCGGTTGCACCGCGGACGGGGCCGCACAGCGAGATCGGCGGGCGGCACTCGGCGTGTCGTCCCGCTACGGGGTCACCGGTGGATCCGTGCGGGTGTCGTAGGTGGCGCGGGCATCGTCGATCCGGGCGAGGTGCGCGACGCTCCATTCGAGCAGGGGCGCGGTGGCCGCGCGCAGGGTGATGCCCATCTCGGTGAGCTCATAGCTGACGTGCGGCGGCATCACCTCGTGGACGGTGCGGGTGAGGATTCCGTCGCGCTCCAGGCTGCGCAGCGTCACGGTGAGCATGCGTTGGCTGATTCCGTCGACGGCCCTCTTGAGCTCGGTGAAACGGCGCGGTCCGTCGCTGAGATTGCGCACGACCAGCAGTGACCACTTGTCCCCGACGATGTCGAGCACCACCCGGGTCCGGCACCCGTCGCTGGACCTCGCCGCCGCCTGCGGATCGCTCTGAGTCGCGTCCATGGTTACCTCCAGAGAACCGGGTCACCGAAAAGTGCCTTATTGCCTGCGGCGCGTCGTGTGCGCCAGCCTGGTTCTAGTACTCAAACAGTACCGAGTCACCAAAGGTAACCGCCAGGCCGCGAACCGGCGGTGTGCGCGTAGCCGTGCTCCTCTCCTCTGCTCCTCTGCCTCTGTGAAGGAAGATCGATGTCCACATTTCTACTGGTACACGGTGCCTGGCACGACGGACGGTGCTGGGAGCGGGTGGTACCGCTGCTGGAGGCCGCCGGGCACCGGGTGTTCGCGCCGTCCCTGACCGGCTTCGGCGACAAGGCACACCTGCTCGGTCCGGAGGTGGGTCTCGATACGCACGTCGACGACGTGGTCGGGCTGATCACCGGGGAAGACCTCAGCGACGTCGTACTCGTCGGCCACAGCTACGCCGGGCTGGTGATCTCCTCCGTGGCCCACCGGATTCCGGAACGCATCGCGCACCTGGTCTACCTCGACGCGATGGTCCCGGAGGACGGTGAGTCCGCAGTCGACGTCCAGCCCGTGACACGGCAACTCATCGAGCTCGCCGAGAAGTCCGGGAGCGGCTGGCGCGTGCCGCCGATGCCCGAACAGCCCGCGCCCTTCGGCCTGTTCGGCGTCACCGACCCGGCCGACGTCGCCTGGCTGCGCGGGACGCTCTCGGACCAGCCGGTGCGCTGCCTGCAGCAGCCGGTGCGACTGGGCAACCCGGCCGCTGACGCGATCCCGCGCACGCACATCCACAACGTCGGCGCCAGGCCGGCGGGCGTCACTCGTCGCCCCGTCCCTCCGACCCAGCCCAACGGCACCGCCGCCCGGGTCCGGGAGCTGCCGACCGGCCACGACTGCATGATCACCATGCCGGGCGAACTCAGCGAGCTGCTCCTCGAACTCTCCTAGCCAGGGCCGTCGTTCATGTGGCGTGCCCGCATGGGGAGCGAGGCGTAGGGTGCGGGTGTGAACGAACTGATCTTCCGGGGGAAAGACAGACTCAGCCCCGACGCCGGCGACATCGCAGTCCTGCTCATGCTCGTCACCGCCGAATTCCTCGTCGGCCGCCTCAAGTTCCACTGGGGCCCCGGCCCCATCGTCCTGCTCGTCGGGGGGACGGTGCTGCTGTTCGCGGCGGGCCGCCTCGTCGGCATGCGGTACTGGGTGCGGGTCGACGCCGAGGGGATCACCGTCAACTGGGGGCTGGGGCGGGGGCGTACCTACTCCTGGCAGCAGATCTCCTGGATCGACGTGGCGGAGATCTCGGGCCGCGGCCGGACCACGCGCGTGGCCCGGATCCACACCACCGACGGTCGGCGCCACTGGCTGTCGGCCCTGGTCGCCAGCGGCTTCGAGCCGTCGGACGACTTCGACGCCGAGGTCCGGCAGGTCATCGACCGGTGGAGGCACTGCACCGAGCCGAGCCGGCGCGTCCGGCCCGAGAAGCGGTTCCAGGACCGGATCACGCCCCTGTGGATCGGCATGGCCGGCACCGCCGTCCTCGCCGTGGTCCTCTTCGTCACGAACGTGACGCTGTAGGCGGGCCCCAGCGAGCGGGCCGCTACTTCAGGGCTTGGAGGACCAGCGACTTCATCTGCTGCCAGTAGCGCAGTTGCAGCCGCGAGGGCGTGTGCGTCAGGAACACCACGCCCAGGTCCTCCGCCGGGTCGGCCCACCAGAACGTGCCGGAGGAGCCCGGCCAGGTGACCTCGCCCGCGGACCCGGGGGTCGTCGCCCCGCCGCCCGCGGCGCGGCGGACGGCCACGCCCAGGCCGAAGCCGTGGCCGGGGTTCCAGCCCGGACGTTCGAGCAGCCGGGTGTCCGTTCCCGGCTCCAGTGCGTCGGCGAGCATCAGCTCGACGGTCTTGCGCCCCAGCACCCGGTCCGCGTCGCCGGTGGGGCCCGCGCCCTTGGCCAGCAGCATCCGGAGGAAGGCCAGGTAGTCGCCGGCGGTGCCGACCAGCCCGGCGCCGCCGGAGTCGAAGCGGGCGCGGGCGAGGTCGGGCAGCTGTTGTGACTCACCCGTCAGCGGATGGCCGGCCAGCGGATCTCGGGTCAGCGGCACGGCGAGCCGGCCCGGGTCCGCGCCGGAGCCGCCGACGAACCGGGTGTCGGTCATGCCGAGCGGGGCGAACAGCCGTCGGGCCAGGAAGGCCCCCAGGGTGTCCGAGGTGAGGGACTCCACGATCTGCCCGAGCAGGTCGAACCCGAAACCGTAGTGCCATAGGGTGCCGGGGTCGGCGAGCAGCGGGAATGCGGCGAGGCGCGCGACGAACTCCGGGCCGTCGAGCCCCGTCATGCCGTCCCCGACCGCCTCGGCGTACCGTGCGTGCAGTGCGGTCCGGCCGAGGAGGCCCTCGGGAATGCCGGCGGTGTGGCGCATGAGGTCCAGCACGGTGGGCTGGCGCGCCGCCGGGCGCTCCCGGAGCGACTCCGGGTCGGCGACCCGCCGGTCCCGGAACCCCGGCAGGTAGTCGCCGACAGCCTCCTCAAGTACCAACTCCCCGCTCTCCACCAGCAGAAGAGCCCCGGCGGCGGTGACGGGCTTGGTCATCGACGCCAGCCAGAACAGGGTGTCGGTCGTCATCGGCGCCCCGGCCTGCGGATCCCGCATCCCGAACGCGTCGAGCCGCACCAACGCACCCCCTCGGACGACGCCCAGCACCGCCCCGGGCAGCCGCCCGGCGGCGACCTCCGACTCGACGAAGGCGTCGACCCGGGCCAGCCGCCCGGCGTGGAACCCGGCCTCGCCGGGATCGACTCGTGGTGTCACGCGACCATTCAACTACGCTGACCGGCAACGACGGTGAGCGGGACGGTATGACGGGGGACCGTCCAGCTCCGGACGAGGCGTTCGAGCTGGTCAGGCGGATCCACCTGCTGCTGTGCGACACCTGCGAGACGCTCGTACCGGAGCACGGCCGCCTCTGGTCGGCGGGCGGCGGGCGGCGGGCGGCGGGCGAAAATCGGGTGCTCCACCGCCGGCGGCCAGCAACACTGACGTCATGACCGGTTCCCCGCCGCCCCAACCGCCTGAACCTCCCCAACTCCCGCGACTGCCAGGACTCTTGCGACCACGAGCCCTGCGCCCCGGAGACCTCGTCGTCATCGCCTCACTGTCCGGCCCACTCCCGCCCGCGTACGAGCCCAACATCGAGCAGACCGTCGTCGTCCTCCAACGCATGGGTTTCCGCGTACGCCGTGCTCCGCTGCTCCGGGCAGGACGCCACCACTGGTGGAGCGCGGCCACGCCGGCCGAGATCGCCGCGGAGCTCAACAGCCTCCTCCGCGACCCCGAGGTACGCGCCATCGTCGCCAGCGACGGCGGCCAGACGGCCCTCGGCTACCTCGGCCTGATTGACTTCGAGGCGATCACGGCCGACCCCAAGCCGATCCTCGGCTACAGCGGCATCTCCCTGCTGCACCTGGTCCTCCACGCCCGCACCGGCCTGGTCGGATTCCACGCCGACATGGCCGTCCCCGGCTTCGGCGGCCACTGGCAGTCCGCACCCCCGGCGCGCCGGGCGGAACTCGAACAGCTCTACGCCAGGCTGCTCACCGACACCGAGCCGCTCGGCGCCCTACCCACCAGCCCGACCTGGGAGTGCTGGCGCCCCGGCCGCGCCGAAGGCCGGCTGATCGGCGGCGTGATCAACCGCATCGTCCTGAACCAGGCGACCCCCTTCGCCCTGCCCCTCGAACACTTCGACGGCGCGATCCTGTTCTGGGAGGAGATGGGTGGCCTGGCCTCCTACGTGTGGAGCTACCTGCACGTCCTGCGCCACAGCGGCATCCTCGACCGCATCGCCGGCATGGTCGTCGGCGTCCCGCGCGACATCAGCGGCCTGGAGCCCGGCGCCTCCCCGACCCTGCCCGAGATCGTCCTCGACGTCCTCGGCGACCGGGACATCCCCGTCTTGGGCAACGTCGACTTCGGCCACGCCGGCCCCAACCTCCCGATACCGGTCGGCCTCCGCGCCCACCTCGACGCCCGGCAACGGACGCTGTCCCTGCTCGAACCGGCGGTGGGGCCCGGTCACGGCGCCGGCTGAGTGCTCCGGCCGACGACCTCAGACGAGGGAGATCCGCCGCGGAGCGATCCCCAGGACGAGCTTCTCCAGAGCGTCCCGGACCGGCCCGTACGTCGCCACCCAGGTCTCCACGAGCCAGATCTCGCCGTCTCCGTCGATGCCGAGGAAGAACCGGCCCCCGTCCAGCTCACCGATCGGGAAGAGGTCCCGCCCGAGGTCCGCGCTCCACTCCGCGAAGCGGTCCTCCTCGCCCACCGCCAGCTCGGGATCGAAGTGGAAGCGGGTCCGCGCGACATCGATGCCGGGCCCGCTGACCCGTACGTCCAGGCCGCCGAACTCCGAGAGGAACTCCTCGGCCGCCTCGTGCATGCGAATCAGCCCCGACCCCTTCAGCATCCCGCGCCACCGCTCGACCGGTACCCGCCGCCCCGGCCACCATCCGGCCGCACGCAGGGCCTCCTCGACCACCCCGGCCGCCCGCTGCGGCGCGGCCTCCGCCTCCACCCAGGCCTGATCCACCGGCACATCCTCCGGCCACCCCGGCCGCCACCGCTCCCGCCACTCGTCGAAGTCGTCCCGCAGGAACCGGCGTTCCACCGGTTTGAGCCGCACCTGCGGCCGCTGGTCCGCCCACCAGACCTCGAACTCCGCCACCGTCCCCACGGTCGGCCACCGGCTCCCGTCCGCCGGAAGCAACAGCACATCGACGAACCCGCCGACCGGAAGACCGAGATCCACGAACAGCCCGGTCGCACCGGGCGTCGGCACCGCGGCGACCGTCCCGGACAGCCGCTGCCCCAACCGCAGTTCCCGTCGAACCCGTATCCACTCCTCAACGCTGACCATGCGCCCCATCCTCGCAAGGGCCGCCGTCACACATTCAGTCGCCGCGGCCGGTACGGCCTGGCGGGCGCCGGGGGAGAGCAGGTTGGTGGTGGCGACCTTGATCCGGCGGATCTCGGCGCGGCCGTGGCCTGTGCCGCAGGTGCGGCCCTGGAGCAGGATGTCCTTCCAGGGGCGAGGACTTCAGCTGCTTGCGCAGCTTCTTCTGGATGCCCTTGACGATGATGCGTCGGCAGGCACGGGATGCCACTCGGGTCACGGGGCGCAGAGAACTCCATGATCTTGGAAGCCGTGCACGCCTTCTTTGCTCACGTCGCTTCGCGCCCGCGTACGATCACCAGCCGTCGCCGATGTAGTGAGGATGGATCGATGCCCGGTACCCGAACGCCGATACACCTGACCGCTGTCACCCTGGCCTTGACCACTCTGCTGGCTTGCGCAGCCTGTGCCGGACAGGCCAATGTCGCGCCGTCCGCTCCTGCGCCGACGAGTACCGCCGCGTCTGCCGTCTCCGTAAGCCCTTCGCCGAGCGCCGCCGTAAGTCCTTCGCCGAGCGTCACCGTAAGCCCTCCGCCGAGCTCGGGCCGACCGGACCAGCAGCAGCTGGACACGGCCGCGGACGCGGTCACACGCCTCAGCCGCTCCTACCAGGACGTCTTCGCGGGCTTGGTGGTGGATGTTCCGGACGGTTGCGTCATCGTCTACCGGAAGCCGGGTGGTGGCGGCTTCGACGCGGCCCTCGCTCGCCTGGGTCTGAGCGTGCGCATAGACCTGCGCGATGCCCCGCGCTCGATCGGCGAGCTGGCCGCCACCCGCGACCGGGTCACGGCATTGATAGGGCACACGAGCGACTACAGCATCGTCATGGTGGGCGACGGTTCGGAGGTGAGCTTCGCTCGCGGCGTGGTGGAGGTCGGCGTCAGCGGAAATCTGTCCAGCGCCCAGGCAGACCTGCGCGGCCGCTTCGGCGACCGGGTCACTGTCTCAGCCGCCCAACCGCTCTCGGGCTGACCGGACTCTCCGCCCCGCGTTCGGCGGTCCGAGCCGTACTCACCGGCCCTCTGGTGATCACAAACCGGACGCCATCCGACTACGCCGAAGCCCTGCCCACTACGCGGGAGGTGCCCCTGCCCGACGTTCGGGCAGGGGCACCTCTCTGGTCAGCTCAACGCTGGGGAGTTCAGCTGCGCACCAGGGCATTCCACTTCTGGGCCGGGCTGCTGTTGCAGTCGTAGAGTTGGAGTCGGGCGCTGTTGGTCACTGTGCCGCCGGGGAGGTCGATGCAGCGGCCGGAGGTGGGGTTGTAGAGGCTGCCGTCGGGCCGGGGGACGAAGGTCTGCTGCGGCGCGCCGTTTCCGCAGTCCCAGATCTGCAGCTGGGTGCCGTTGGCGGTACCGCGGCCGGTGGCGTCGAGGCAGTGGCCGAGGGCCCGGAGGCTGCCGTCCGGCTCGAAGGTCCACTTCTGGGCGTCGCTGCCGTTGCAGTCGTACAGCTGGACGGCGGTGCCGTTCGTGTTGCCGGCGTTGGCGATGTCCATGCACTTGCCCGCTTGGGCGGTGTAGGCGACGGGGCTGTTCTCGGCGTAGACGCTCAGGGCGTTGGTCCAGCCGTTGGTCCAGGTGTAGTAGGGGTCGGTGGTGGTGGCGTGGCCGGTGAAGGTCTGGATGACGCCATTGGGGGTCAGGGCCCAGAGGGTGGGCGAGCCGATGCCGGTGAGGTCGCCGTCGGAGCCGATGATGGGCCAGTTGGCGCTGGTGATGCCGTAGCCGATCTTGGTGTCGGTGGCGATGCCGGTGATGGTGGGGTAGCTGGTGGTGTTGCCGAAGTCGTCGGTGACGGTGGCGGTGATGGTGGTGAAGGTGTAGCCGCGCAGGTCCCCGTTGGCTCGATTGCGTGCCCACAGGCCGGGGTGGCCCTGGTTCGCCCAGTCGCCGGGGGAGATGAGGTCGCAGTCCTTCCAGCCGGTGGCCGCGAGTTTGATGGGCGACCCGAAGGTGGCGTCCTGGTAGGTGGGGTAGAACCAGAGGGCGCCGTTACTGTCCGGGCTGGTCTCGACGGTGAACAGGCCGGTGCGGTTCATGAACTGCTTGCCGGTGTCGAGCCTGCTGGTGCTGGGGTCGCCACTGGCAGCGATCTGCAGGGTAGTCGACCAGTTGGCGGCGTTGTAGCCGGTGCAGTCGGTCACTTTCGGGTCACAGGCGGGCTTGGCCAGCGGGCTCTTGCTGTCGAAGACACCAATGGCTGTGCTGCCCGGGTTCTTGTAGAAGTTGAGAGTGCTGTCGCCGTCCTTGTGGACGATGAGGTCGTCGACGTTGTTGCCGCCGCGCAGGCTTCCGCGGTGGGTGGTGCGGTAGTTGGCCCAGGAGTCGTGGCCGGGGGAGTTGACTTTCGGGGCGGCGAGCGGGGCCTTTCCGCCGGTGGCGGGAATGCTGTAGGCGCGCAGGTCGCCGTTGGGGTCGGCGGTGACGATGTCGGGCAGGGCGTCACCGGTGACGTCACCGAAGGTCGGGGCGGGGCTGTTGGGGTTCCACGGGGCGTAGAAGGAGTACTGCGCGACCGGGGAGAGGTTGCCGGCGTTGTCCTCGGCCTGGACGTAGAGGACGTTGGTGCCCCAGCGTCCGGCGGTCACCTGGATCTGGCCGCTGGGCATGGCGCTGCCGCACTGCCAGGTGGAGTCGACGAGTTGGGGGTCGAAGCTCCAGCGCAGGCAGGCCACGCCGGAGGTGTAGCCGCCGCTGGGGTTGGGGTCGGTGGCGGTGAAGGGGATGCCGCCGCTCTGGCCGGCGTAGAGCTGGGGGGTCTGGCCGTTGCCGCTGGGCGGGAACTGCTTGCTGGTGTCGGTGACGGTGGTGGGGAAGGTGACGGTGGGCGGGGTGAGGTCGACCTTGAAGTAGCAGTTCGGTGTGGAGGCGGACCAGGGGGTGTCGTCCAGGCCGTCTTTTGCCTGCATGTTGTAGCCGTAGGCGTGGCCGTCCTGGATCAGGCCGGCGGGGAGCTGGAAGCTGGTGGTGCCACCGCTGTTGACGTAGGGCGTGTCTCCGCTGGCGCCGTTGGAGGAGTTGTAGTCCCAGATGTGGTCCCAGGTCTTGACCTGGGCCTGGGTGGGGCTGGTGACGGTGGCGTTGAGCCAGACGGCGTTGTTCTGGGCGGAGCCGGCGCCGAGCCAGGCCCAGTCATTGGCGTTGCCGTCACCGCAGGACTGGTTGGTCGCCGCGGGGCTGACCGTGGTGGGGGCGGGCCACACCGACGGGTTGGTCGGGACGTTGGGGACGCGGTCGTACATCACGGACAGCGCGGGCTGGTAGGTGAACCGCTTGAAGGCGTTCTGGTTGCTCTCGTCGCCGTAGAGGCCGAAGGTCAGCTGCCCGTAGTTGACGTACTGCTTCATCGCGCCGGTGATGTCGAAGCTGAACGGCACGCTGCCGGGGCAGTCCGGCTGTCCGGTGCCGCCGACCAGGGCCGTGTCGCCGAGCTGACCGCCCTGCTGCCCAGGCTGGTTGGACCAGGTGGTGCCGTAGGCGATCGGCCCGTTGGTGACGTAGAGGTTGAGCGGGTACTTGTTGGTGCAGGAGTGGTCGGCGGAGTAGTACTCCTGCATGGTCATCGTCGCGGAGTGGATGACCGCACCGCCGAGCGCGCTGATGTCGAACTGGTAGAAGCTGCGCTCGATGTCGGCGGGTGAGCAGCTGCCGCCTTGGGGGTAGTAGCCGCACTTGCCGACGCCCGGGTGGTCGGCGTTCCCGGGGCCCTGGTGCATCCAGTTGTTGGATCCGTCGTGGGCGGACTGGACCCAGGTCCAGGAGTTGCCGGTCAGGGTCCAGGGCAGGTAGTCGGGGTCGATGTAGTACGGGGCAGTGCCGTGGGCCAGGAGGTCCTGGTCGGGAGTGAGGTCGATGCCGTTGTTGTCGGCCTTGACCGGCATGCTGGAGACCTTGGAGGTCGTCCCGGGACCTGTGGCGGAACCGTTGACGGGGGCCTGGCCCGCATCGGTCGGCGCGGGAGCGGGCGCGTCTGCCGCGGCCGCCCTGAAGGTCAGGGCGGTCTTCGTCACGGGCGCGGAGGTGCTCGGGGCAGGTGCGGCGGGCGCGGTGCTGCTGTCCCACATCTGCGGGGTGCGCGAGACCCAGCGGGGCTTGCCGTCGGTGCCGACGACGGTGACGTTGCCGTGCTCGTCACTCTTGACGGTGACGCCGTCGAGGGTGGTGCCGAAGTGCAGGTTCTTCAGGGCCGGGTTGGCCGCCGCGGCCTGGGTCTTGACGACCAGGACGGTGGTCAGGCCGCCGAGCTTGGTGGCAGTGACCTTGAGATCGATGTCGGGTGCGACGGACGGGTAGACCGCGCTGTCCCCGCTGACGGTGGGCGTGGGCAGCGCGAACGGGGCGGACAGTGCGAGCCTCTTCCCGTCCGAACTGGTCATGGTCGCCAGCGGGCCGTCCCCGCCCTTGGACAGGGCCACCTGCCCGGCCGCGGACTTCGGCGAGAAGGTGCCGTCCGGGTTGGCCACGAGGGTGGCGTCCAGCCCCTGCCAGGCGCTGCCTCGGCGCACCCGTTGCTGCTCCAGGTGGCTGGTGAGCGCGAGGTGGCCATCGGGGGTGGCGACGGTCTCGCTGTACTCGGTGGTGAGCGAGTCGACCGGAACGTTCTTTTGTGTGGCCTTGGCCTGGGCGATGGCCTGCTCGACTGCGTTCGCGGGCGGACGTTCCTGCGACTTCTGCGCGGTGGTGGCGTCGATCGTGGCCTGTGAAGGTACTGACGGTGCGTCGGCGGCGTGAGCGGTGAGGCCAGAGAGGTTAGAGAGGCCAGTGGTGAGTGCGAGAACGGCCGCCGCAGTCAATGCCCTGAGCGGCACGCCGTTGTAGCGGCGCTTTCTGTTCAAAACGGGAAACTCCCCCCAAAGAACACGGATGACCTGCATGGACACAGGCCAGAGGCACGGTAGGGGGACGCACTGACACCGGCCAACTGAAATTCGATGGTGAAGTCCCGGCTTGGGTCGAAATGGTCGCTTCGTTGACCTCCGTGAGAAGCCTCACGAGGGGATAAGTCTTGACTATCCAATGTCAAGTTTCGCTAGCATTCGGCGGTTCGAATGCAGGAGACGCCTCCCGTGTTCGCGGGGGGTTTAGTGCTTGGGGGATGTGAAAGCGTGTCATTTATACAACGATCAAGCTCCGAGAGGGCGAAGGGCAGGAGGGGGAGACTGCGCGGACGGCTCGCGGCTGTAACAACGGCCGCCGTCATCGGTTCGCTGCTGGCACCCCTGCCGCTCGCCGCGGCAGCCGATGGGCCGGACTACTCACGTAAGTGGTCTCCGCCGAACACCGCGCTGCCGAAGACGCCTTCGGTCGCCGGACAGAACGCCGCGCCGGTTCCGGTCCCGAAGCCGGAGCACCCGGTGCCGCCGACGTGGACCCCACCGAAGGACTCGAAAGCGGTTCCGGCCGGTCACACGACGGTGACGCTCGGATCCGCACCAGAGGCACACCCGCTGGGCGAGGGTGAGAAGCCGCAGGCCGGTTCCGAGGCCAAGGCCTCGGGTCTCCCGGTCACGATCGCACCGCTGGCCGGTTCCTCGGCCGCGGGGCAGACGATCCAGGTCGATGTGGCCGACAGCAAGGCTTCGGCGGCTGCCGGGATTCCCGGCGTGGCGGTGACCCTCACCCGCCCCGGCTCAGGTGATGACGCACCGGTGCGCCTGGGCGTCGACGCATCCAACTTGGACGCCGCGTTCGGCGCGAACTGGGCAGCCCGGGCCCACCTGGTGGTCCTGCCGGAGTGTGCGACGACGACGCCGCAGTCCGCCGACTGCCGGAAGCAGACGCCGTTGGAGTCGCACTACGACGCGTCGACGAAGAAGCTCGTCGCCGACATCCCGCTGACCGGGACGGGCGTCGCCAAGTCCTCGACCATCCCGGCTACCAAGACCGCCACCGACGGCTCCGGCGCGGCCCGTGCGGTATACGCGGACTCCACCACCACCTCGACCACTGTCGGCGTGGTTTCGGGGGCGTCGAGCGGGGCAGGCACATACACGGCGACCCCGCTCGGGGCCTCCCAGTCCTGGACAGCAGGCGGTTCGTCGGGCGCGTTCACGTATGGGTACCCGGTGCAGGTACCGCCGGCGCTCGTCGGTTCGGCCCCGAAGGTGTCACTGTCCTACGACTCGGCGTCGGTGGACGGCCGGACCTCCTCGACGAATGCGCAGGCGTCCTGGATCGGAGACGGCTGGGACCTAGCTTCCAACTTCGTTGAACGGTCGTTCAAGTCCTGCTCGCTGGACGGGATTACTGGTTCCGGTGACCAGTGCTGGGGCGGCGCGAACATGGCCATGTCACTGGCCGGGCACTCTGGCCAGCTGGTGCCGGACGACTCCTCCTGCCAGTCCGGCGCGCCGACGGCGATGGAGCAGTCGGCCTGCACCTGGCGGCTCAAGGGCGACGACGGCACCAAGATCCAGTTCCTGACCGGAGCGACCAACGGCACCTGGAACGGCTCCTACATTAAGGTCACCGACACCACCGGCACCGTCTACTACTTCGGCCTGAACCACCTGCCGGACGCGAACGGTAACCCGACCACACTCGGCACGGACAGCGGCTCGGCGTGGACCGTCCCGGTCTACTCCCCCAACAGCGGTGACCCGTGCTACGACCCGGCCAAGGGCCAGGGCTCGTGGTGCCAGAGCGCGTGGCGCTGGAACCTCGACTTCGTTGTGGACCCGCACGGGAACCTGACCACCTACACCTACACCCCTGAGACGAACTACTACTCCCGCGGCGGCGCCCAGAACAACGGCAACGGCACCAGCACCGCCTACACCCGCGCCGGCGTGCCCGCCACGATCGGCTACGGCCAGCTCCTCTCGGACCAGTTGAACAACAACGGCGCCTACAACCCCGCCGCGAAGATCGTCTTCAACACGTCCGAGCGGTGCGTCACCTCCACTGCGGCCTGCGACCCGTCCCAGCGCGCCGCGGCCAACGCTGGGAACTGGCCGGACGTCCCGCTGGACCAGCAGTGCGACGCCACCAGCCCGTGCACGGTGTATGGTCCGACGTTCTGGTCCACCAAGTGGCTGGCGTCCATCGTCACCCAGGTGAAGGTCAACGGCAGCTACCAGACTGTGGACTCCTACACGCTCAATCACACGTTCATCAACGTGCAGAACGCTACCGAGAACACCCAGGTCCCCTGGCTCGCCTCCATCCAGCGCACCGGGCAGGACACTCAGGCGACCGGCGGCTCCATCACCCTGCCACCAGTGTCCTTCACCCCCCAGTTGCTGGCCAACCGCGTGGACGGCACCAGCCTGGTCCCCGCACCGCCGGACTACAACCGGCCCCGCATCCAGGTGATCACCACCGAAACCGGCAGCACCATCGGCGTCAACTACGCCGCCGCCGACTGCTCACGGCAGAACAACAACATGCCGGCCAGCGCCGACAACGACACCCGCTCCTGCTATAACGTCAAATGGAATCCGCCCGGCTCGATCATCGGCTCGGCGCCGGTGGACGACTGGTTCCTGAAGTACCCGGTCGCCAGCATCACCACGAACCCGGCAACCCCCGGTTCGATCCCCATGGTGACCAACTACAGCTACGGCAAGGCCGCCTGGCACCGCAACGATTCAGCTGCGACCCCGGACAAGAACCGCACCTGGGACCAGTTCCGTGGCTATGCCTCCGTCACCGCCGTCTCCGGAAGCGGCAACGACGGGCCGCAGTCGCAGAAGTCGACAACGTACTACCAGGGCATGGACGGCGACGTACTCGCCAACGGGAGCGCTCGCACTGTCCCTCCGGTCGCCGGCCCGATGGGCGGAGGAAACACCGACTCCGACTGGCTCTCCGGACAAGTCCGGGAATCCGACACCTACGCCCAGGCGGGCGGAAGCATCGTTGCCTACTCGGTCAACGCGCCGAGCGGACCGGTCACCACTGCCACGCACGGCCAAGGCAGCGGCCTGCCGGACCTCACCGCCCGGTACACGTCCACCACCACGAGCACAACCTCACGGTCGCTGAAGGCTGATAACACCTGGCGCACAGTAGCGAAGACCACCACTACCGACCCAAACCACGGCAACAGATTCTCTACCTGGATCGAGACCGCCGACGGCCTGCCAGACGTCTGCACCCGTACCAACTACGCGGGTACCGATTCGAACCCGCAGGCCATGGCCCTGCCGTCCGAAGTGATCACGGTCTCCGGCTCCAACGCCTGCACCGCCACGCCGACCGCGGCCAACACCGTCTCGTGGACGAGAACCCTTTACGACGGTCAGGCACTCGGACGGATCGGAGCGGTGCACGACGCAACCAGCGCACTGACCCTCGACCACTTCGACACCATCGGAGCCGCGCAGTTCGTCGCGACCAACTCGGTGTACGACGGCTACGGGCGCACCACGAGCGCGACCGACCCCAATGCCATCGACAGCGCGCATCCGTCCGGTGCGACTGTCACTACCACCTACACGGCGGCCGCGCCGGGTGAGCTGCCCACCAGTGTCACCACCACGAGCCCGGCGCCCGCCGGTGCTAGCGACGCAGCGGCCGGCCGTGTCGCCACCACCACGTACGACACGGCGCGCACACTGCCGCTGACGGTAACTGACGTTAACGGTCGCACGACCACCGGGACCTACGACGCACTCGGCCGCGCGGTCGGCGTGTGGCTGCCGGGCCGGGATACCAAGGCCGGCGCCAACAGGACCTTCGCCTACACGCTTCCGGGAGTGGTCAACGGCGCCGCCGTACCTCCGACTGTGACCACCTCCGAGCTGCAGGCGAACCCCAACCAGCAGGTGCAGGACAGCTACACCGTAAAGATCGACATCATGGACGGCGAGGGACGGACCGTCCAGTCCCAGTCGACACCGGCGCTCTCCGCCTACAACGGCCGGCTGATCACCGACACCGTTTACGACTCCCAAGGACGTGTCACCAGGGCCAACAGCCCCTGGTACAACGACGAGGCGGCGCCCAGCACCACCCCGTTCAAGACACTAACGGAGAAGGTCCCGGCGCAAACCTACAACGTCTACGACGGCCTCGGCCGCCCCGTGACGCAGCAGTTCGTCGCCTACGGGGTCACCCAGACCACCACGACCACGGCCTACCCCGGCGCCGACCGGATCGACGTCACACCGCCTACAGGCGCCACGCCGACCTCGGCCGTCACCGACGCACGCGGCCACACAGCCCAGCTTTGGCAGTACAAGACGGCCACCGCCACCGGAAACCCGGCCGACGCAGACATCACCTCCTACACCTACACGGCTGACGGCCACCTGGCCACGCAGAAGGACACCGCCGGAAACACCTGGACCCACGGCTACGACTTGCGAGGGCGAGAGGTCACCGCCACCGACCCGGACACCGGGTTGGGCACCAAGACGTACGACGCCGACGGCCGTCTGTCCACCACCACGGACGCGCGCGGACAGACCCTCGCCTACACGTACGACCTGCTCGGCCGGACAACCGGCACCTACGCCGGATCGGTCAGCCCGGACCACCAGCTGACCGGATTCACCTACGACACGGTCGCCAAGGGCAAGCCCGCCACTTCGACCCGCTACGTCAACGGAGCCTCCGGCATCACCTACACCAGCTCCGTGCTGGCCTACGACACCGCCTACCACCCCACCAAGACCACCATCACCATCCCCGGCACCGAGATCGGCCAGGGCGCCACCCCGTTCACCTACACCTACCAGGCGAAGTACGACCCCACGACCGGCGCCGTGACCAAAGACAGCCGCTCCACCGTGGGTGACATCGCCGGCGAGACAGTCAACTACACCTACGACTCCAACGGACCGCTGAGTACCTTCGGCGGTAGCGTCACCTACGACCTGTCCTCGGACTGGGACGCCTACGGACGCAACATCCGCTCCACAGTGAACCCCTGGGGCACCCAGATAGTCGTCACTAACACCTACGACGAATCCACCGGCCGCCCCCTACAGCAGTTCGTCGACAAGCAGACCGCAGCCACCGGCGCCGTCCAGCAGCTCACCTACACCTACAACCCGGCCGGCCAGGTCACGGGGATCCGGAACATCCCGGACAACACGCCTTCCTCCACCGACCTCCAGTGCTTCGGCTACGACTACCTCAGCCGACTCACCAACGCCTGGACCGACTCCGGCTTCCTCACCCAAGCCGCCCAGCCCACGGTCGGTGGAATCGGCGCCTGCGCCAACTCCACACCCACCAGCGGCGCCCAGGCACCACTTCGGACGACGGTCGCCGGACCCGCCGCGTACTGGCAGAGCTACGGCTACGACCTCACCGGCAACCGCACCCAGCTCATCCAGCACGACCCCTCCGGTGACACCACCAAGGACACCACCACCAACCAGACCTTCCCGACCCCCGGGACGGTCAACACCCCGACCACCGCTGCCAACACCGGCGGCGGCACGGGCGGTGCGCACGCCCTCACCGGATCCACCACCACCGCTCCGACCGGCACCACCGGCACCAGCGCCCAGTACGACGCGGTCGGCAACACCACCACCGTCACCGACACCTCCGGCACCGCCACCCTGCTCTGGAACAGCGAGAACAAGCTTGCCTCCTACACCAAGACCGGCACGGCTGGACTGACCACCTACCTCTACGACGCAGGCGGCAACCAGCTCATCCGCCGCGACCCCGGCAAGACCACCATCAACCTCGGCGGCGACGAACTCGTCTACGACACAACGGTCACCCCCGCTACTGTCACCGGTATCCGCTCCTACCAAATCCCCGGCGGCATCACCCTCGTCCGGCAGGGCGGCAACTCCACCTACCAGATCGCAGACAGCCACGGCACCGGCACCTTCGCCCTCGACGGCACCACACTCACCGAGACCCGACGCCCGTCCGATCCCTTCGGCAACCCCCGCGGCACCCAACCCACCACCTGGGCCGGCGACCATGGTTTCGTCGGCGGCACCAAGGACGACGCCACCGGCCTCACCAACCTCGGCGCCCGCGAATACCAGCCCACCACCGGCCGCTTCCTCAGCCCCGACCCCCTCATCGACCTCACGTCCCCACAGCAGTGGAACGCCTACGCCTACAGCAACAACAACCCCGCCAATCTCGCCGACCCCAGCGGGCTTCGCCCCGATGGCACCTGCGGCGGGACAGCGGCATGCAGGACACCAGACGGTCACAACGTTGACGAGGCCTGGGGCCTCCAAGACGGCGGCTGGACTGTCGAGATCAGCAAGTCTGTTCTGGCCTTTCTGCCCGGCGGCATCGGATTCCCCGAGATTCCCGACTACCAGAAGGTTCTGAAGCAGACCGTCAAGAACCTCGACAATCTCTTTCGGGACCACACTCGCTTCGGCCATAACGCAGAGGAAGATGCGACGCAGTACCGGGCAGCGGCACTCAACGCCTGCCAGGTTGTGGCCGCCTGCGATGACACCGACGTCTACAACACTCTCACGGAACAGCGGATGTCCTGGGAGGTTGTGAACTTCGCAGCGTGGGGTCCTGGCGAGAAGTCGAGCTCCAGCTCTGGAACGCGCCCTCAGAAGGTTGGCGGGCGTAGCGGCTCTGCGCCCTCAGGGAACCGCCTCTTCCCCTGCGACAGTTTCCCGGTCCAGACCTTGGTGCTGATGGCCGATGGCACCACCAAGCCCATCGGCGATCTCCAGCCCGGTGACATCGTCACCGCGACCGACCCACAGACCGGTGAGACCGCCGGTAAGGCGATCACCCACAAGACCGTTACTCCGGACGACTCCCGGTTCACCGACCTCGCCTTGGCCAAGGCCAACGAGAACGGCACTCTGGGCACGGAGAGCAAGCTCACCTCCACCGCCCACCACCCCTACTGGAACGACACCACCCACCGCTGGATGACGGCGGAAAGCCTCCGGCCCGGTGATCAGCTCACCACCCCGGACCACAGACACGTCACCGTACTCGCTAGTCGGACCTACGATACCCAGCCGCAGACGGCCGACAACCTGACCGTCGCCGACATTCACACTTACTATGTCGTCACGGACGATACCCCGATACTGGTCCACAACACCGATGGCAAAGATTGCCGGATCGATCTCGAGGATGGCACATTCTTGCATCCAGATGGATCCATTCGAGATGAAAAGGGTCACTACGCTGGCACCACTGGCGCCCAGCCGGGCGCCAATAATGAGGTGACGGTCTGGGATCACCTGGAAACCGAAGGCGCCACCGTGATTCGCCGGGAGACGGGCGTTCGAGTGAAGGGATTCCCGCTGCGGAAATATGACGGCCTGGTAAATATCGACGGCCTTTGGTATGGAATTGAAACAAAGGGTGCATCCGCAGGTCGAACTCCCGAGCAGAGGGAATTTGACGACTGGCTGAACACCCCCGGAAATACCGCCAATACTACGAGTGGGATTGAACTGCACGGCGTGTTTGACGCCTGGCTGCCACAGGATCGCCCGCCGGCATGACAGGCGGCACGGGCAGGCTGGAGTCCCAGCCTGCCCGTGCCCTATGCTTACCCAGCCCAAGGTACCCGGTATTTGATGGAGTCGAGCGATGAGCTTTGATCTTGCATTCTGGTATTCAAAGGACCCTGTCGATGCGGCGAGCGCACTTAGAACTTACCGGGAAATTCTCGACGAAGCCCCTGATGCTGCTATTCCGAACGTGGCCGTTGGAAATTTTTTGGCTGACGTCACAAGGGTCTTTCCAGATCTCACCGAGGAGAACATGGACGATTCTCCCTGGATGAGTCCACTATATTTCAGCAATTCTTACGTTGTGGCGAGTATTTCATGGTCCAGGCAGCAGGTGATGACGCGGGCTCTTGCCGCCTTGGCACGTAAGCACGACCTCGTTTGCTATGACCCACAGGCGGAGGCCGTAATTTCCTGATTCAGCGACTCTCGAGACAAAGAGGCCCCACCTGGAATAAGGGAATTCCGCGTGGGGCCTCTTCTGTGTCTGACGACAGTAATTGGTACAACATGAGTTGGCGGACGCCGCGCCGAGGGGCGGAGCATCATGGCCGTCGAGCAGCAGCCAGTCGGTGGGCTGGTCGCCGGTAACGTCGTTAAGGAGCAGGCCAGAGTCGGCCAGTCAGTTACAGAACAAGCCGGGCTCGACGAGCGTCAGCCTTGTGGTCGCGGTGGCATGATGGTGGACCTGCTCAGCGTATCCGAGGTGGCAGCGCCGGGTGGCTAACGGGATTGCCGCAGCCTTGCGGGGCCAAGTCTTAGGTACAGGCGGCATGTTGGTAATTACGGCGGCCGGTGGGCCCGAAGCTGGTGTCCGCGGCGGCTCGGCGGCGACGGTCGCCGCGTGGTGGTGGTAGCGCCCACGGTGCTGGTGTTGTCATTACGACCTCCGGTCGAGCAGGGCGTGGTCCCTGCGACGGGTTGGGGTGGCGTGGCTCTGGGGCCCTGCCACTCCCAGCGCCTCCAACTGCCCACCCGTTGGGCACATCAAGTTTCTTACCGAGTTGGACTGTTGGATCGTCGCGCCGTATCTGCGCCGTTGGGCGCGGGATTCACGTGGGCCACTGGCCGATGCGAGACGACACGTCCGCCAGCCAGGAGAAGAAGTTCCGATAGGTCACCGGCAAGCGCAGGGGACCGAAGATCGCTCCGCCCGGTTCAAATCGAAGCGGGACAATCGGCAGTCAATCCGGCTCACCGTCAACGGCTTCTCCCTGTGGGACAACGGCCGCGTGTACGTGGCCAAGGTCGGAGACCTGGAAATCCGCTGGTCGCGCCCGCTCCCGGCCGCACCCACCAGCGTCACGGCCACAAAAGACGCCGTCGACCGCTATTGGGCTTCCTTCGTCGTGGACACCGATCCGCAGATCATCGAAGACCTGGACTTTGGCGACGCGCTGGACACCGAGACCGGGATCGACGTCAGCCTCGCCTACTTCGCCGTCCTGTCCAACGGGAAGAAGATCGACGCCCCGAGGTTTCTCCGTCAGGCTGAGCGCAAGCTCAAGCGGATGCAGAAGGCCCTGAGTTGCTGCACGAAGGGAAGCAACAACCGGCCGAAGGCCCGCAAGAAGGTTGCTCGGCAGCACGCCCGCGTGGCAGACCGCCGCTTCATAGCCAGACCCAGCCCAGCACGGGCCTTTCCCTTCAAGGGAACTGCACCCTTTGGAGTTCCTTGAAGTGGTGGATGAGGGGGCGGGTTCGATGGGGTGGCCGTCGGAATTGCTGAGGACATGGCCGCTGTCCACCCAGTCCATACCTGCTCGGCGATGCTGTGTTTCGGCAGGGTGGGAAGGTTTGCCTCTACGCGCGTGGATCGGTACGGAATCGATGCCTGCGGCGTGTCCCATGTCTGCGGCATGTCTAGTGGAGTTATTTGTGTTCAGGGCTGCTGGGCTGCAAGGGTGTCGGCCATGAAGATCACGATCACCGTGGAGAATCCAACCCCCGAGGTGCTTGAGAAGTTGCTAGCCCTCGCTGCCATGCCGGCTGCCGTCGTGACTGCGGTGCCCGATGACCGTTGGACGGTGGAGCGGGTCTGCTCGTACTACGACCGGCTTCCGCCCCGTGCTCAGCAGATTCTGCTGCAGGTCGTCGAGGGCGAAGGTGAGTGCGGCGCGGAGGAGTTGAAGGCGAACGGCCGCAATCTGCGGGGCTCCACCGGGGCCTTTCGGCGGGTGCTCACCGAGGGCAAGCGCACCGGGCTCTGGCCGGATGGTCTGCCGGTGCCGCTGGTGTCCCACATTGTCGGGGGGCAGCTGAAGAAGCTTGAGATGCCGGGACGTGGCACGGAGTGCGACGTACTCCCGGTCTTCCGGGAAGGGTTGGGCAAGTCGGGGCACCTCGGCACCGGAGTGGTGGAGCCTCGGGACGTCTCCGGTGCCGCGTCATCCTCCGCCGTGGGAGCGTGACTTCGGTGTCAGATGCGGCAGTCGGGCGGGGTGTGGGTGGCGTCCCAGGGATGCCGGTGAGTGTGCCGGGCTGCTCGGTCACTAGCAGAAACTGCTGTCGTCGTTGGAGAAGGAGACGAACTGTCCGTTGCGGGACCAGTCGTTGACCCAGCCGACGTGCAGGTCCCACCGCTTCTGCTTCCAGTTGGCGTTGTAGCCGATGACGTGGATGCACCCGTGCCAGTACCAGCCGGAGAAGTCGGTCACCCTCGTCGGGGTGTTCCAGCAGTGCCCGACGTACTGTTCCCGCTGGTTGTAGCCGCCGACGCAGACGTGTGAGGTGTTGTGGAGGGCATCGATGAAGCGGAGTTGGTAGTTCGCCTCCTTCCACTGTGCGGGCGCTGCCACCGCTGAAGGCGCCATCGCCGTCACGGCCAGGATGCTCCCGGTCAGTGCGAGCGCTGCCGTCGTCCGTGTACCCATCCGGTCCCCCTTGTCCGACCCGCTCCCGGACCGTACGGCCGGCAGCTGGTCGACACGATGGCACCGGGGGGTCCTTGAGCACATCCGCGCATTGTCGGATTCGGGGGCGCACTCCGCGACGTCGCGCATACGGCAAGCGGCGTAGGCGACGACGCCGTCACCGGTGACGGGCATGGCATCCGGCGTACATCCCGGTATCGAACAGCCGAAGTTCCCCGGGGTGCGGCGGAGCGCGCATGGTTCGTCGTCGAACGGGGGCTAGGTTCCGAGGTCCACACCCCAGGGCGGGCCCGTCGAGGGTGGGCCCGCGATGCGCAGGAAGGACCTACGGCGATGAACCGAAGCCGCCGCACCCCCACCACGGCGCTCCTTGCCGCACTGCTGTTGACCAGCCTCGCCACGGGCGCCGGTCCGGCCCGGGCCGACGCGCCGGCGGCCGCGGCCCCCACCGCGGGTCCGGAGAGCGCCCCGCCCGCCGCGGACCCGGCCGTCCACGGGGCGCTGGTCGAGGCGCTGCGGCAGGCGCAGGTCGACAGCCCCAACGCGCCGGTCCGGCACATCTGTTACGCGACGCACGTGGCGAACATCGGCTGGCAGGAGCCGGTCTGCGACGGGAAGCCCAACGGTACCGAGGGGCAGAGCCTGGCCATCCAGGCGATCGACATCATCGCCACCAATACCGGTGGCATTTGCGCCGACGCCAATGTGCAGAACATCGGTTGGCAGGGCTGGCGGTGCGGCGAGGACGGCACGGACATCCTGGTCGGGACGACCGGGCAGTCGCTGCAGATGGAGGCCCTCGCCGTCAGCATCGCGACCAACGGGATCTGCGCCGATGCGTACGTCCAGAACCACGGCTGGCTGGGCTTCCAGTGCGCGGCTGCCAAGCAGGTCGCCGTCGCGGGGACGACCAGCCAGGGTCTGCGCATGGAGGCGGTCGAGATCGTCGTCTGACACGCACAGTCGGTTTCGGGGAGGAGCGGGCCGCCGGTTGCCCCGCCGGGGCCCGCTCTCGTGACGCCGCCTCCGGCTACCCGCGTGGCAGTGGCAGCTCGAAGAAGACGACCTTGCCCACGGCCTTGCGGGCGGTGCCCCAGCGCTCGGCGAGCGCGGAGACCAGCATGAGGCCGCGGCCGCTCTCGTCCAGTTCGTCGGCCGGCCGCATCGACGGCAGATTGTGGTCGTCGTCGCTGACCTCGACCAGCAGCTTGTCCGACCGGACCAGTTGGAGCTGCACCCGGTCCCGTGCCACCCGGATGGCGTTGGTCACCAGTTCGGACACCAGCAGTTCGGTGGTCTGCATCAGCGACTCCAGGCCCCAGGCCGCCATCTGGGCGAGGACCAGCCGCCGTATCCGCGGCACCTCTGCCGCCTCGGGATCGAACCCCCAGGTGGCCACGTCCGCCGACGGGATCCCGACGAGGCGGGCCACCAGGAGGGCGATGTCATCCTCCCGGTCGTCCGGCCGGAGACGGTCGAGAAGGAGGTCGCAGGCCTGCGCCGGGCTGTGCCGCGGGCCGATCAGACTGCCGCAGAGCGCGGCCAGGCTCACCTCCTCCTCCGGGCTGCGGACCTCGACGAGACCGTCCGTGCAGAGCACCAGCATCGCCCCGTCCGGGACGTCGACGCGGGTGGAGACGAACGGGACGCCGCCGACGCCGATCGGCGCGCCCGAGGGGACCGTCTGGGGACCGGCCGCGGTGTGCCTCCACCGCTGTCCGCTGGTGGCGGCGCACGTGCTCACTGATGGGGTGTCAGATCGGTCGGACGTGGACCAGGCGGCCCTGTCGGGTGACCCGGCCCTCGGCGAAGGCCTGCATGATCCGCGGCAGGTGTTCGCGCTCGACGGCGGCGATCTTCGGGGTCACGCTCTCCACGGTGTCGCCGATGTCCACCGGGATCGGAACCTGCGCGATGATCGGGCCGTCGCTGAGGGACACCGGGTCCCGGAAGTGGATGGTGAGGCCCAGGGTCTTTACGCCGTAGTCCAGGGCGGGGCCGATGGCCTCGTCGAGGTCACCGAAGGCAGGCAGGATGGTCGGGTAGACGCTGATCGCCCGGTCGGGGAAGTGTCGCAGGAACTCGTCCTCGAGCCCTTCGGAGTACCCGCCGACGAGGACGAAGTCGGCTCCGGCCCGTCGGAGGTCAGCGGCCATCCGGGCGTCGCGCTCCCGGCGGGAGCTGAACTCGTCCAGGGGATAGGCGGCGACGTGACCGATGCCGACCTTGCGCGCCACGTCGAGCGCGGGGCAGACCCGGTTCGTCGCCACGGCGACCACCTCGCCGTTCAGCACGCCGTCGAAACAGGCGCTGAAGGCGTACCGGAGCAGGGTGCCGCGACCCGATGTCACGACTGCGATCTTCAGCATGAATCACTCACTCTCGTTCGGGGGAGCCAGGGGAACCATCGGTGGCCAGTCGAGCGGCGTGGGTCGGCAGCCAGCCCGTCGTCAGCGGGAAGTCGGCCTGACAGGCGGTCACCTGCCAGCCCTGAGTGGCCAGCGACCGAACCGCACGCGCACAGGCGCGCTCGGCGTGGGCCAGGGTGGGTGCCGCCATGAAGGCGATCGCCCGTATGGCGCCGGGGCGGGTCTGGACCCGGAGGTGTTGCAGAGTGGCCGGCGCGGTCGGGCTCATGCGTTCCAGTTGGGACTGGAGCTCCGCAGCAGCGGCCTCCTGGTCGGCGGCCTCGGCGCCGACCAGCTCTATCCGCACGGTCAGCATGGCATCAGGTCGTCGCGGTGGCGGGGGCGGAGGCCAGCAGCGAGTGGCGTGGCAGGAGACGTTCAGCCAGCAGGAATCCGAGCGATCCGGCCAGGGTAAGCGCGCCGAGGAGCAGCCACAGGCACTGCGGATTGGTGTCCAGCAGACCACCGATCAACGCGGGCCCCACACCGGCGGAGAAGGCCCAGGCCATCTGGAAGAGCGAGACCGTCCGGCCCTCGAACTCCGCCTCTGCCGCACTGGAGATCAGGGCGTTCGAGGACGGGAGGTAGAACATGCTGGCCGTGGTCACGAGCAGCGAGGCCGCCACGACCAGGACCGAGGGCAGCAGTGCTGTGCCGTCCCCCGATGCCTTCGGCACCGCCGCGAGGACGACGATGGCGACGATGGCCAGGAGGCCGCTGACCATGACCGCCCTGGTTCGCCGGACTGGGCGCAGTCGCGCCGTCACCAGCGGCTGGAGGAAGAACACCCCGACGCAGTTGAGGGCGAACAGGGTGGACGGCAGCCACGCGCCCAGGTGCAGGACGTTGACGGCGTACACCGGTAGGATCGAGACGGGCAGCAGCCAGGCGAAGGTGAGCGCCGACTGGGCCAGGACCAGGGGCAGCATCCATCGCTGGCGCAGGACATGGACCCACGGCCGTACGGGCCGCTCAGTGGCGGATGCCATTGCCGTCGTCGTGGCTCCGGACGGAGCGGCGGGGGTGTTCGTCCTCGGAGCGTCCACCTTGATCAGTGCGAACAGCCAGGCGGCTACCAGTGAGCTGATCGCGTTCAGCACGATCAGGACCGTGGCGCCGGCCTTGCCGTCGATGGCCAGGGCCGCAGCGCCGAGCAGCGCGCCGATTCCGAAGCAGCCGTTCTTGACCGCCTCGGTCAGCGCGAACCACGCGTCCATGTCGGCCGCGCCGGTCGCCCGCTTCACGAAGGCGGGCCAGGCCGCCCAGTACATCCGGTCGGCGACCATGACCACGAACATGGAGCTGAACACCCCGAACCAGTCGGTCGCGAAGACGTACAACAGATAGCCCACCGCGGCGACCACGTTGTTGATGATCAGCAATGGCTTGGAGCCATAGCGGTCCACCAGGGTGCCTGCGACAAAGCCGGTGGGCAGTGACAGCAGGATCGCGGCGCTGAGAGCGGCCCCGACACCGGCGAGCGACAGATTGGTCGACAGCGTGAAGTACAGGAAGGAGAGCGGTACCACCATGCCCACACCGAGGGTATCGACGAACACCGCGACGACGAGCCAGCGGTGCCCGCGCGCGCTGATCTCCGGGATGCCCAGCACTCCTCGCCAACGGCTCGCCCCTACGGTGCGCCCGCTTACGGATCCCCCGCTCATGCCACCTCCCCCGACGTGACAGCCGAGACCGGCTGACCGGACCATTCCAGGCAGCGGATACCGTCGGCGGAAGCCGCGACCACGACCGTTCCGGCGTTGGGTATCCAGCGGCGGTGGCCGAAGGAGGGGCGCAGATTGTCGGACAGCCAGGTCAGCGCGAGCTGGAGCACGGTGCCGTGGCCCACCACGGCGACGGTCCCGTCCGGGTGGGCCGTGATGATGTCGCGTACGACGGCGCGAACCCGGTCCAGGGCCTGTCGGCCGCTCTCCCCGCCGGGGCCGAGGGCATAGTCCAGGTCGGGGTGCTCGTCGTGGTACCAGTGGTCCCATGTGCTGTCGAAGCGGGCGAAGGCCTCGGGGCCGGACCGGCCCTCCAGCTCGCCCACCGAGCATTCGCGTAGTTCTTCGCGCTCGATCGGGGCGAGACCCCACGGCGCTGCCACGATCGTCGCGCTCTGCCGTGCTCGGCGCAGTGGGCTGCTGTAGACCGCCTCGACCGGCTGCGCCGCGGTCGCCCGCAGCTCATTCGCCAACTCGGCCACCTGCCGCTCGCCCTCCGGGGTCAGCGGACCTCCGGGCGCGCCCGAGGTGATGACCAGGTCGACGTTGTGCGCGGTCTGGCCGTGGCGGATGAAGATGATCGTGGTCATGCCGAACCTCCTTCGGTGGGAGTCGTGCGGGGTACGGGTGCGATGTCAGGGCTCGGTTTCCGCATGACCGGCCGTTCGTGGTCGAGGTGCAGGAGTTCGCCGGGCAGCCGTCGTACCCCGGCCGCCCGGTCGAGGCGGTGGTAGAACTCGTTGTCCTCGTCCCCCCACCCCTCGAAGCCCTCGTCGTAGCCGCCGAGGCGGTCGAACAGCGCCTGCTCGACGATCACGCATCCGCCGGTGGTGGGCGTGAGGTGGTAGCCGTGCAGGGTCGCCCGGGCCGCGCGGGCCGCGCCGGCCGCCCGCTGGGCGATTGCCCGTGCGCTGGAGAGGGCGTCCAGGTAGACGACCCGGTCGTAGGGCAGCGCGGCGGCGGTGCCCGCCGTCTCGACGGCGGCCAGGGCTTGGCGCAGGAAGCCCCGGTCAAGGAGCATGTCGGCGTCGAGGAAACAGAGGCGGTTTCCTTTGCCGGGAGCCGCCGCGGCGCCGGCGTTGTGCGCCCGGCTGCGGTTGTAGGGGCCCTCGGCGAACTGGTGGAGGTAGGCGTCGGCCCAAGGAAGAACGCGCTCGCGGTGCCGGGGAACGGTGTCCTGCTCGACCACGACGACCCGGTACCGCTCGGCGTCCAGTGACTGGTCGGCGAGCGAACGCAGCGTGGCGAGGACGTTGTCCAGCCGGCCGGTGTGCCCGGGGGCGGCCCGGAAGTCGACGACGACAGTCAGGTCCCAGTGTCCGTCTACCGTTCCGCGCCGGGCCGGTGGGGCAGCGGATGCCATCGGGCGTTCCGACTGCGGGCCGACGTGCTCATACCGCTGACCGGTGACCGGGAAGACCGCGCCGTCGCGCCGGTACGCGGCAACGGTCCGTGCCACCTCAAGGGCCTCTGAGTCCGGCCCGGTCCAGCAGTCCACGGCCTCGGCGAAATGGAGCCGCGCCGTGAGTGAGGTGGGTGTGCGGCGCAATTCCGTGAGACAGGCTCTGAGGGCCTCGCCACCAGGCCGTTCGCTGAGGCCCGCAACCGCGTCCCGGACGGCTCGTACCAGGGGCTCGGTGTGGTCCCACAGCGGTCGGCTGACCTGCGAACCCGGGTCCCAGAGCACCACCAGCGCGTCGGCCGCACCCGCTCCGGAGCCCGCGGCGGCGTCGGCCCGCGCGGAGGCGTTCTCCGGGGTGAGGACGGAATGGGCGTCAACGGGGTCCATCGCCCACCTCCCTCGCCGCGCGGTCCACCAGCGCGACCAGCGCGTCGAGGCAGGTGATCCGCAGGATGCCCGGCAGGTGGCCGTAGCAGTCGAAACGGTCGAGCAGCACACCCGCACCGAAACCGGCCCCCAGCGCCCCGAGGACATCGTTCACCAGTCCGTCCCCGACGTACCAGCAGTCCTCACCGGGGATGCCCAGTTCGGAGAGGGCGGCGTGGAAGATACCCGGCTGCGGTTTCTCGATGCCGACCACGGTGGAATCGACGACCGTCCGGAAGAACGGGAGCAGACCGAAGACATCGAGGTCGTCGCGGACGGTGCCCTCCGAATTGGACACCACACCGAGGACCACGTCCTTGGCCTGGAGCGCGGACAGGGTGCCTCGGGCACCGGGGTCCAGGACCCGGTACAGGTCCGGGCGGGCGGCCGCGCGGTGGAAGGCCCGTACGGTGCGCTCCCGGTCTGTGCCCAGCAGGGTCGCCCAGAGCGTGCCGACCTTCTCGTCGCCCGCCAGTCCGGCCGGCAGCGGGAGGTGACGGGCTTCGGCAGCCAATTGGAGTGCGGTGACAGCCCGTCGTGCGGCGACCGGGGTGGCTGGTTGGGCTTCGCAGCGTGTCAGTTCCTCGACGAGGATGTCCCCGTCGGGGTGGATGAGGGTGAGTCCGGCGTCGAACAGGACGGCGCGCGGGGGGCGGGACGGCACCGGCCCGGCGGCGGGGGGCGCCACGGACTCAGGCATTGACGCCTCCCGGCCGGACGGACCGCTCCGCCCGGTCACGGGCTGTGGGGGAGAGGAAGACCGCCGAGTGGGGTCCGCTCTCCGCCGCGGCGGTGAAACCGTGCTCCGCCAGCACCTCGAGGATCCGCTGCCGGTCGACGTACTTGCCGTGGATGTCGAGAACGAGGATTCCGACCTGGCTCAGCCAACCGGTCTCCCCCGACGTCAGAACCTCGTGCTCGGCCCCCTCGATGTCCATCTTGACGATGTCGGCGTGAGCCCAGCCCGCCTCGTCGAGCACACCGCGGACGGTCACCGCCGGGACATCGCGAGTCTCGGCGGGCAGGACGCTCTCGGGGCGGTTGACAGACGCCCTGCGCCGCTCGGACACCTCCCAGGTGGTGGAGCTGGAAGCCCACCACCCGCTCGTGTACAGGGTGACCTGGCCGGGCTGGGCTGCGACGGCCTTGTGTTCGATCCGCCAGCCGAATCCGTTGCGGTCGCGGTTCGCCTGCACCAGCCGGGTGTTGCCGGGGACCGGCTCGACGCAGACGATCTCCGCGCTGGGGAACAGGTGCGCGAAGTAGAGAGGTGACAGGCCGATGTTGCTCCCGAGGTCGAGGATCCTGGTCACCTGGCCCAGGTGCTCGGCGTAGGGGAACCGGTAGATCTGCTGCACGAACGTCTCACGCAGTACGAACAGGTCGCTCAGATCGGTGCGGAAGTGACACCGCACCGCTGTCCCGCCGCGGCCAGAGGCCTGGCCGTCCGGCCCGCCGAGCCGGATCGAGCGGACCCGGCCGGTACCGTTGCGGCCCGTCGCGAGGGCCGCGTGGTAGCGCATCATCGTCCAGGCCAGCGGGATGCCGCCGCGCCTTCCCCAGGCACGCAGGGCACTGGTGACGTCGGTTCGGGCCTCGGCCGCGGCTCTGAGCAGCAGTCGGGCGGCGGACAGGTTCGGGGAGTCCTCGTCCCGTCGCAGATATCGCATGATCGTGGATGACCTCCGCTGGTTCCGGGGTGGGGGATCAGGGGACTGGGCGGGCCGCAGGGGCGCAGCTCAGCCGAGGGTGGGGCCAGCCGTCAGCCAGCCGCGGCTCTCGTTTGCTCCGGCCCTGCACGCGTCGTAGTAGGCCTGCTGCAGGCGGCGCGTCACGGGGCCGGTCGTTCCGTCCCCGATGCCGAACTGGTCGACGGCGACGACAGGGGTGATCTCGCACAGGGTGCCGGTGAGGAACACCTCGTCGGCGAGGTAGAGCTCGGTGCGGTCGACCTCGCGGACCTCCACGTCCATGCCCAGGTCGTTCGCCAGCAGGTCGATGGCGCTCTGCCGGGTGATGCTCTCCAGGATGGAATCGCTGAGCCGGGGCGTGATGACGGTGTTGCGGCGGACCAGGAACACCGAAGCCCCTCCGGTCTCGGCAACCTTGCCGGCGCCGTTGAGCAGCACCGACTCGTCGAAGCCGTTCGCCTCGGCCTCCAAGCGGGCCAGGCGGAGGTTGTAGTAGTTGGCGGCGGCCTTGACGCGGGGCGGGGCCGACTGGTCGCCGGAGCGGCGCCAGGAGGAGATCTGGCACCGCACTCCGGTGTCGATGGACGGCTCACGCGGAGACTGGAAGACCGGCATGAAGAAGCCGGTGTCCACGGCGGAGGCCTTGCTGGTGTAGCGGCCCTTTTCCAGGTAGAGCGTCGGGCGGACGTAGACGTCCTCCCGGTAGCCGAGCGCGGTGATCAGCTCGCCGAGCGCCTTGTGGAGTTCGTCCGTGGTGACCTCCCCGGGGATGCGGACGACCCTGGCGGACTCGCGCAGCCGACGCACGTGCTCATCGAGGTGGACGAAGTAGTGCCGGGACTCTTCGGGTACCCAGTAGCCGCGAAGTCCCTCGAAGACGCTGGCGGCGCGCAGCACGACCTCGGTCCAGACATGGACGTTGGCGTCCTGCCAGGGACGGACAGCCCCGTTCATCCAGATGTACTCGGGAGTGGACAGGGCGGCCGGTGAACCGGACGGTACGGTGTCGGCGGCGGTTGCTCGGGACATGCTGATTCCTCTCGCAGGCTTGGCGTAGACGGGTGCGTGACGGTCAGGAGCGATGCGGCTCAGCCCGCGACGGCGCGGGCGTCGTCGAGGAATTGCTGCACGGTGTGCCTCGAGTACTTGTGGTCGGCGAGCTTGGCGAGCACGGCCGGCGGCACGGTGACGCAGTGGGCGCCGGCCGTCATGCTGCGCCGCACGTCGGCGGTCCCGCGCACGCTGGCGGCGATGATCTTCGCGTCGACCTGCCAGTCGTCCAGCCAGCGGCGCAGGTCGCGGATGACGGCCGCGCCGTCCCCGCCTTCGTCGTCGATGCGTCCGACGAGGATGCTGAGGTAGCTGGCGCCGGCCTTGGCGGCCAGCGCGGCCTGCCCGAAGGAGAGGCAGGCCGTGCTGTTGACCGCCACGCCGGCGCTGGACAGTTCGTGGATCTCGGCGAGGCACGGCGCGCCGTCCGGGGTCTGGACGGGCACCTTGACCGCGATGTTGTCGGCAAGCTGGGAGAGCTCGATGCCCTGATGGACGAGTTCGGCGCCGCGGGGGACGGTTACCTCGGCATGCAGGACGCCCGGCGCGGTGAGACGGGCGAGGCTTTCCAGGGCGGGGAGAGGGTCGACGACCCCATCGCGGAACAGGACGGACGGGTTGGTGGTCACCCCGTCTAGTACGCCCTGGCCGAGCCAGTACTTGACCTGCTTCTCGTCAGCGGAGTCGAGGAAGAGCTGCATCAGTGGTCCCTTCGAGGATGTGGGTCACCGCGGTGTCGAGGTCCGCGGCGACCAGGTCGGGCGCGTGGGCCGTGCGGGTCGGGCAGGTATCGCAGCGGGTCGTGCCGATCCAGGCGGTGCGGAAGCCGGCGGCCCGGCCGGCCGCGACGTCGCTGGGGTTGTCGCCCACGAACCAACACCGGCCGGGCGGGACGTCCAGGGCGTGTGCGATGCGCAGCAGCATGCCGGGGCCCGGCTTGCGGTCGGGGCAATCGCGGCGCAGCGCCGGGTGTACGGCGTCGGGGTGGTGCAGGCAGTAGGCGATGCCGTCGAGGCGGGCGTTGCGGGCACCGAGCTCGCCGAGCAGTCGGCGGGTGACCGCGCCCAACAGGCGGGGAGTCATCTTGCGCTTGGCGATGCCGGGCTGGTTGGACGCGACGTAGCAGGGCACGCCGGCCTCGTTGATCCGGCGTACCGCCCCGGCGGCACCGGGCCTGAGCCGGACCTGTGCGGGGTTGAGCGGAGAGTCGACCAGGCCGAGGTCCGGGTCGCGCCAGAGTTCATTGAGGACGCCGTCCCGGTCCAGGACGATCGCGGCCGGTGTCACGGGCGAAGGCTTTCCCAGGTGGGAGTGGTACTCCGCAGAGCAGGGTGCACCACCAGCATGTGCCAGACCACGGCCTGGTAGATCTCGGTGTGTGTGGTGCGCAGCGAGCGGTCCTCGACCGGGACCTTGACACAGTCGTCGGCGAGGCGGGCGGTCTCGCCGCCGTCGGGGCCGACCACGCCGCAGGTGTACGCCCCGGTCGCGCGCGCGAGCCGGAGCGCGGCGACGAGGTTCTCGCTCACCGGGGGTTCGACGCTGCCACCGCCGACCGAGAAGATCACGACCGCGTCGCGGGTGCCGAGGCGGCTGCGCTCCAGCCATTCGGCGATGGCGTCGGTCCAGCCGCGGTCGTTGATCGCAGCTGTGAGGGTGGCCGTGTTGTCGGTCGGTGAGTACGCCTCGAGCCCGGCCAGGTTGCGCAGGTCGCAGACCGCGTGGGTGGCGTTCCCGGCGCCGCCGCCGACCCCGAGGAGGAAGACCCGGCCGTGTTCGGTACGGACCCTGGCGAGGCGGTGGGCGATCCGTTCGACTGCGGCGGTGTCGAGGCGTGCGGCGATGGCGGCGATTTCGTCGAGGAACCGGGTGGCGAAGCCGATGGCGGGGCTTGGGGCGGCGGTGATGGTCACAGCAGAGCCTCCGTGGTGTTGGGGGTGATCCGGGTCAAGGTGGTGCCGTACGGCACGAAGGAGAACGGGACCTCGGTGGCGCCGCGCGCCGCGAGGGCGGAGGCCAGGGCGCGGTGTCGGTCGGGTGAGGCGTACAGCAGCAGGAAACCGCCGCCGCCGGCACCTACGAGCTTCCCGGCCTCGGCGCCGTGTCGCAGGGCGAGCTCGTACAGGCCGTCCCAGGGCGCCGGGACGCCCGGCTTCGCCGGACCGCCGCGCTTGACGGCCCAGTGGCGGCGCATCAGTTCCGGTACGCGGTCTAGGCGTCCGGCCTCCAGGGAGGCCAGGGTCTCGGCGCCGATCTCGCGGATGCGGTGGAGCCGCTCGATGCGCTCGGCGCGGCCGTCGGCGTCCTGTGCGGCCGGCACGGCCAGGCCGGGAGTGGCGGCGTCCCGGGTGATGCCGGTGAAGAAGAGCCGCAGGTGCCGGTCGAGGGCGGCCAGGGTCTCGGGGGCCACGGTCGTGGGCAGCGCCTTGACTGTGCCATCAGCGCCGATCGCCAGCCGTTGCAGCCCGCCGAGGCCGCAGATGTACTGGTCGTGCCGGCCGATCGGGCGTCCCAGGTCCTGCATCTCCAGCGCACATGCCTGCTCGATCAACTCGGTCCGGCTGGGCATCGGCCCTCCGGCCAACGCGTGGAATGTGCCGAGCAGGCTGACCGCGAAGGCCCCGGAGCTGCCGAGGCCGGTGCCGGCCGGGACAGGTCCGAGCGAGGCGACCTCGAATGGGTGCGGGGTAGGGACACGGCGGGCCGCCGCGCGCACGTAGTCGTTGGCCAGGTCGTCGGGCCGGGCCGCGGTCTGCTGGTCCTCGTGGGTGAAGCGGTAGCGCCCGTCGATGCGGCCCTGGCGCGCCGTCACGGTCACGTGCAGCGAGATGGTGACGGACAGGATGTCCCCGCCGAACCGGTCCGCGTAGAAGGGCAGATCCGTGCCGCCGCCGCCGAGCGACAACCGCAGCGGGGTTCGCGCGACCACCAGGGTGTCCTGCGGGGCGGTCATCGGGCCACGGCCAGGGTGCCGGCGCCAGTGTGGATCCGTTCGGCCGCGATCCGGACCGACTCCGCGGCGGTCCAGCGCGGGCTCCAGCCGGAGGCCAGCGCCTTCGCGATCCCCAGTTCCACCACGGGCTGGTCGCCCTGCCAGGACAACGAGACCCCGTCGGTGACCAGTTCGGGCATCGGCAGGCCCAGAGCCTCGGCCACGGCACGGGCCACCCCGTTCACGTCCAGGCTGTCGCCGGCGGCCAGGTTGTACACCTCACAGGGCGCCTCGCCCGCTGCGGCGAGGTGGCGCATGCCGTCGATGACGTCGTCGACCAGGACGTAGCTCTTGCGCTGGCAGCCGTCTCCGAGCACGGTCAGCCGGCCCGGGGCCTCCGACAGCTTGCGCACGAAGTCCCGGACGATGCCGCGGCCCATGGCACCGCCGACCACGTTGCCGAGCCGCAGGATGCGGGCCCGGAGCCCGAAGGTCTGGCAGTACGCCGACACCAGGGCCTCGCCTGCGACCTTGCCCGCCGCATAGAGCGAATTGGGCAGCAGCGGCCCGTCTGCCTCGGTCACGACAGGCCGGGCGGTGCTGCCGTAGACGCCGCTGGTGGACGGGTACACCAGCAACGGCACGCTGTGCTCCCTCATCGCCTCCAGCACCAGCCGGGTGAGCAGGACCGACTCGCGGATGTCCACCGAGGTGTCACGTACCCCGAGCGGAATGTCGGCGTTGGCCGCGAAGTGCCACACCTCGTCGGCGCCGCGCATCACCTCGGGCAGCACGCTGCCCAACTCGCCCGCGACGTAGCGCACACCCGTGGCGATCGGGGCGGCGAGCCGGGCAGCCTCCGCCGCCGGGACTAGATCGGTCGCCACGACGTCGGCCCCGGCCGCGACCAGGTGGTGCACGGCGTGCGCGCCGACGAATCCGGCAGCGCCGGTGACCAGGATCCTCATCTGCTGCTCCTTCACGTGTACTGGTTCGCCGCGACGCGGGCCGCGGAAGGCGGGAGGAGGTCGACCACTAGGAGCGCAGCGAGGGTGGCGGCGTCCACGATGTGCCCGCCGGCCACAAGTGCCGGCAGCTCCTCCCGGGACACCCACCGCACCCGCATGCCCTCCTCACCGGGCTCGCGCTGCGGCGCGTCGAGGCGCAACGGTCGGACGGAGACGACGTGGAAAGCCTGGGTAGCCCAGTCGGCGGCCTCGTGGAGCGGGCCGGCGACGACGCGAGGGGTGTCGGCCTCCCAGCCGGTCTCCTCACGAAGTTCACGCAGAGCCGCGTCGGCGGTGCTCTCACCGGGTCCGACACCGCCCTGGGGCAGTTCCAGGCTCCAGCGCCGGGCCGCGTAGCGGTACTGCTCGGTCATCAGCAGCCGCGGGCCGTCGGCGCACACCACGACGACGGAGTCGTCCCGGGTGACCACGGCGAAGGTGTCCTCGCTGCCGTCGGCACGTCGGAAGAGGTCCTCACGGAGTGACATCCAGGGACTGTGGAAGACCGGCCGGGACCCGGTGGTCTCCTTCGTGGCGGGTCGGCCGCCAGTGTCGGACATGGGAGTACTCCTCGAACTCTGGAGAGGGGAAGGCGGGCGCCGGGCCGGAGAGCAGGCCTTCCAGCTCGGCGAGGCCCCACGGGGAGCCGATCTCGTAGAAGCGCCGGTCCACCTCGACGGCGGCGAGCTGGCCGTCCGCGATCAGTGAGCGCAGCAGCGGTCCGAGGTCGGCCATGCCGTCGGCCGCGTCGGCCTGCCGGACCAGGTGGCTGCGCCGTAGGACCGCCATCCCGTAATCGACGTGGCGCATGCCCTGTCGAGCCTCCTTGGAGTAACCGGTGACCCAGACCCCCTCGACCCGGACGTTGCTCGGCACCAGCCAGTCGTCGTTGCGCAGCACGGCCAGGCTGGCCCCCAGGCCCAGCCGGCGGTGGCCGTCGAGCAGGGCGGCGGGGTCAACCGGCATCAGGGAGTCACCCATCAGCACGACGAACTCCTCGTCGAGGTACGGCACCGCGTGGACCAGCGCACCGGCGGTGCCCAGTTGGCGGGGCTCCACGCTGGCTGTCCATTCCAGGCCCGGCGGTGCGGACAGTTCCAGGTGCCGCAGAACCTGGTCCGCCAGGTGCCCGAGGCAGAAGTGGACCCGCCGGACGCCGTGGGCTTGGAGCTGGAGCAGTAACAGACTGAGGAAGGGCCGACCGGCGACCGGGATCAGGACCTTGGGAATGCCAGTCGTGAGCGCGCCCAGTCGGCTGCCCGTCCCGCCGGCCAGGACCACCGCCTGCTGCGGCCGAAGCGGACCGCTCATCGCGGGGCCCCGGCGACGACTTCCTCAATGGCCGCCCGGCTGCGCCGGATCATGCTGTCCGTGCTGAAGTGCTCCAGCACGTGGCGACGTGCGGCCTCGCCGACACGCGCCGCGTGCGGCGGATCGCTCAGCAGCCTTGCGAGTGCCCCAGCCAGGCGAACCGGGTCGCGGGCGGGGACGCATTCGGCGATGCCGTCGGCAGTGAGAATCTCGCGGATTCCGGGGACATCGGTGGTGACCACCGGCCTGGCCGTGCTCATGGCCTCCAGCACGGCCAGGCCGAGGCCCTCGGACTCGCTGGGCTGGGCGACGATGTCCGCCGCGGCGTAGACGGCCGGCATCTGGTCGTAGCCGACCGAGCGGTCGATGATGATCCGGCCGCGCAGCCCCAGCCGGTCCACGTCAGCCTCCAGCCGCTGTGCGTATTGCGGAGAGGCGGAGCTCACCCCGCCCACGATCAGCAGCCTGCTCCGTTCGTCCGCCAGCCGGGCGAACGCGTGGATCAGTTCGCGTTGCCCCTTGCGGGCTTTGAGCCGTCCGGCACTGACGATCAGGCGCTCGCCGGCCGTCACGCCGTACCGGGCACGGACGGCGGAGCCATCGACGGAAGGGTGGAAGTGCTCGGTCTCCACCCCGTGGTGGATGAGCCTGACCCGGTGCTCGGGAAGGTGGCGGCGGGCCCTTTGGGCGTAGTACTCCGAGCCTGCCAAGACCAGGTCCGGGGCGAGCACCCGGTAGCCGAGAGCCTCCTTGCCGGGGCCGAGCGGCTCCTCCTCGGGCGCGTGCTCGTGGTAGGCGGCGACGATGCCGATCCCGTACTGCTCGGCGACGATCCGGCCGAGCACCGTCGTCTCCAAGTTGTTGACGACCACGACCTCGGGCCGGAAAGCCTCGACGATCTCATGGAGTTCCGGCAGCAGACCGAAGTAGAGCTGCTCCCAGGCGAGTTTGCTGGGGTCGGTGAGGAGCGCCCGGTAGCCGTCGAGCCGATGGATGCGTACGTCGGTGTCGCCCGGCACGGGGGCGGTACCGGGGGGCCGGTCGGTGACGACAGCCACCGGGCACCCGCTACGGGCCAGGCCTTCGGAGAGGGTCTGCGCGTAGGTTTCGGCTCCCCCGATGGTCGGGGCGTATCCCGAGGTGAGCAGGAGGACACGGGGGGCGTGCCTGGCCTGCAGTTCGGATCGCGTTGTGGTCACAGCACTGTCTCCGCTTCGATGTGTCGTCCGTCCGGCACCCGGGCCCCGGGCAGGAGGACCGAGTCCACGACGGTGGCTCCGGCGCCGATGCGCGCCCCCGGTCCCACGACGCAGCGCCGGAGCGTGACGCCGGGCCCGATCGAGGCGGCGTCACCCACCAGGGCTTCCGCCGCCCGGAGGCCGTCGGCCAGGCGTGGTGTTCCCTGGATCCACAGGCCGTCCCGTTGCCGCTGGGTGGCCACTCGGTCGGGCACTGCGCGCAGCGCCCAGAGGTTGGCTTCGCGCAGTGCCTCCGTGGTTCCGACGTCGTTCCAGAAGCCGGTCAGCCGGTGCACACGCACGCGCAGGCCGGCGGCGAGGAGTTCGGGGACGAGGTCCTTGAAGTCGTACGGGTGGCCTGGGCGGGGGTTGAGCAGCCGGAACGCGCGGGGGCCGACCGCGTAGATGCCGCAGCTGACCATGGCGTCGGGAGGGGGCGATGCAGGCTTCTCCTGGAGTCCGAGGACGGTGTCCCCGGACAGGCTGAGCACACCGAAGCGGTGCGGGTCGGGGACGCTGGTGGCGAGGATGGTGAGGTCTGCGCCGGAGGCGAGGTGGGCCTCGGCGAGCTCGGCTGGGGGCAGGTCGGTCAGGGCATCACCGCTGAAGACCACGCAGCAGCGGTCGTCGGGCAACGCGGTACGGCAGGCGGCCAGTCCTCCGGCGGGGCCGGTGAGGGTGGCCTCCCGGACGAGTACGGGTGCCTGGTCCCCGCGCCGCCGAAGGGTACGCGCGGCTTCCTCGACCTGTTCCGCTTTGGCCCACGTATTGACGACGATCGGCCCGAACCCGCCGCTGTCCAGCGCCGCGAGGTTCCAGTAGAGCAGCGGCACGTTGAGTACGGGGGCGAGGGGTTTGGCCAGCTGTTCGGTGACCGGCCGGAGCCGACGTCCTTCACCGGCAGCGAGTACTACGGCCGCGGCGGTGGATGGCGACCTGCGAACGGGAGTGTGCGGCAACGGCGCCGCGAGCAAGCGGTCGGCCCAGGCGGTCATCGGCTGCGGCGCCCGATGGGCTCGTAGATCGCCCGCCGTGGGTTAGTCGAGAACAGCTGGGTGATCTCGGACTCGTCTAGGCCGATCGACTCCATGTGCCGGCGCTGCTGGGGGTAACCGGTCGACCCGGCCGCGACCAGGCCGTCCTCCCGCAGCCACAGGCCGTTGGCGTCCTTACGCAGCCGCTCATTGGCCATTCGGTCCACCTCGATGTGGTCGGTCAACGCGATCAGCCGCTCGGCACCCAGGTAGTCGACCGTGCGCCGGCACACGGTGAGGTCGACGTGCATGCCGTCGAAGTTCAAGCACGGGGTCACCAGGCCCTCGCGGGTCGCGGTCAGCAACTCGGCTGGCACCGGACCGAGTTGTTCGGCGAGCGTGGCCTCCTGCCAGGGGTCCCCGAGAAAGGTGGCGAGTTCAGCCTCCCGGTGTTCCCGTTCCCGGGGAGTGCGCCAGGCGTGGACGAAGGCTCGGGGCATGTCGTTGAAGAGATGGTCCGTCAGGACCAGCCAAGGGCTGGACTCGTAGTGCTGGTGGAGGAACGTCAGCACATCCCGGGTGCGGCGGGCGCTGCGCACCGGGTCGTCGTGGTGGTAGTGGCCGAGCGCGACCTTCACTCCGGCGTCGTAGAAGCGGACGAGCAGGTCGCTGAAGGGCACGCCGGCAGCGACCTCGTCCTCCAAGTCGAGTGCATCGGGCGTCATCACGATGTACCGCAGCCCGTAATGCCCGAGCTCGGCGAGGGCCTCCCATTCCCGCAGGGTGGGAATCCACTTGCCCTCGCGGGGCACACCACCGAGGGGCCCGAGCATGGGGCCCTCCACTGCGAAGCCGGCAAGGTTCGGAAGTCGTCCGTCGGTGTGCAGTTGATCGTATGCCTTCAAGACATCCACCAGGCCCGGTAGTCCGATCCGCCCGAGGAAAATCGTCGGGACGATCTCGGTCCGAGATTTTGCCGCGAGATCCTGAATCGGGATCAGGTCGTCGCTGGTGATGCGGGAGAAATCGAAGGGGCCGATTCCATGGACATGGTAGAGAAAGGGGTTCAAAAATCCTCCAGGGTCGGCGTGGGTGCGGATCGCAGGGCCCGGTATTTAGTCCCAGCCCCACGTGGGGTCCGGCGTCCGGCCGGGGGTCGGCGTCCCACTGCCGTCGCCGGCGGCGGCTTTTCCGGCCGAAACGGTGGGCGGCGGCGTAGCGTTCTCGGCGGTTCCGGTGGTGACAATTTCGGCCGCGAGAACTCCGGTGGCGAGGAGCGAAAGAATGCCGGAAATGGTGCGGCGCACTGCGATGGACATGGGTTCTCCAGAATCATCGTGGGGGGATCGGAAGAAAGGGTGCAAAGTCGATACCGACTCGATCGGCGCTCTGCTGTTTCTCAACAGTCGCTCACGTCTGCCGAGATGTCACTACATTCCACTGACCCCTTTAGGACATGACACCGTGCTGCCGATCGTGGCCGTCCGCAGCCGGGGTCGGCCGATCCGGTGCCCGGCGGGACCTTCCCGGCGGTGTCCGGATCGCCCGATTTGGTCTAGACCACTAGGTCAACTCCAGCTAAAATCCTTGTACGGACGGAGCAACGGGGGGATGTTCGATGCTGGAGCCGCTAGGGCTGGACCGCCGGATGGAACGGATCTATCTGGCCGTCCTCGCCGACCCGAACCAGGGCCTCGCCGAGCTGGCTACGAGCCTCGGACTCGGAACCGATGACATCAGAGACGCCCTCAACCGGCTCGCCGACCTCTCCCTGCTGATCCCTGCCTCGGACGGCGGGCGGGCCGTGCACGTGGTGAGCCCGCACCATGGCCTGCACTCGCTGCTCGATCAGCGCCAGGCCGAGGTCGACCAGCGGCTGGCCGAGCTGCAGCGCAGCCGACAGGCCGTCGCCAGCATGCTCGCCGACCTGCAGTCGAGGTCCACGGCCGCCGAGCGCGATGTACTCGAACTCATCGAGGGCAGTGCCAACATCCGCCTGCGGTTGCAGGAGCTAGCGGGTACTGCCGAGACCGAAGTACTGGCCTTCGCCCCCGGCGGTCCGCAGAGCGAGGAGACCCTCGACGCCAGCCGTCCCCTCGACGAACAGACGCTCGGCAAGGGCGTCGCCATGCGGACGGTGTTCCTGGGCAGTATCCGCAACAGCCGCGCGACCCGCCGCTACGCGATGTGGCTGGCGAGCATGGGCGCCCAGGTGCGCACCGCCCCGGTGCTGCCAATGCGCATGATCATCGTCGACCGGGCCCAGGCCGTTGTTCCGGTCGATCCGCAGCGTCCCAGCGCGGGAGCCCACCTGCTCGGCGCGCCGGGGACGGTCACCGCTCTCGTTCACCTCTTCGAACACATCTGGGCCGCGGCTGAGCCTCTCGACGGTATGCAACAGCAGCCCGCGATGGCCGAGCTGACGGCACAGGAGCGTGCCCTGCTCCATCTCCTCAACGACGGAGCCACGGACGAGATCGCCTCTCGCAGGCTAGGTGTGTCCGTCCGCACGATCCGACGGCTAATGGCGGATGTCATGGTCCGGCTCGGCGCCCGCAGCCGCTTCCAGGCCGGCACCCGGGCGCAGTCGCTCGGCTGGCTCGACGGAGATACGGAGCAGGGTGACGAGTACCGGGACTCGCCGTCGAACTCCGCCTTGCAGTAGTGGAGTTCGGGTATCGTACTGGCCCTCTCTGGATGGGCATCTTGCTGCCAAGGACTCAGGTGGCCAGACGGTTTCCGCCATTTTGCCCCTTCCTGGCGCTCGCCGACGGCTAGGTTCGGCTGTGACCGACCAACCAAGCCCGTCTGGGAGAGGAAAGAACCAGGATGACCGACGAGATCTGCGACATCGACGAGCTGGCCAAGACCATTGGTACCCGAGCCGCCGAACTGCCCGGCCGGGTCGCGCTGGTAGGCATCGACGGGCCTGGGGCCTCCGGAAAGAGCACGCTTGCGACGCTCCTCGCCGAACGGCTCGACGACGCGGCGGTCGTCCACATCGACGACTTCTACCGTCCCTCCGCCGAGCGTCCGGCGGACGCTGGCCAGATCGCCGGCAACTTCGACCTCTCCCGGCTGCTCGACCAGGTGCTGCGGCCTGCTGCCGCCGGCACCACCATCCGGTACCAGCGCTATGACTGGGACCATGACCGCCTCGCGGAGTGGGCCGAACTGGCCCCTGGTACACCGCTGATCGTGGAAGGCGTGCACGCCCTCCACCCGGACTTGAGTGAGGCCTACACCTACCGGATCTTCTGCGACGCTCCCCGCGATGTTCGGCTGCGCCGGGGCCTGGACCGCGACGGCGAGGAGGCCCGTCCGCTCTGGGAGGACGAGTGGATGCCGGCTGAGGACCGCTACCTCGCCGCGCACGCCCCGCAACTGCGAGCGGATGTCGTGCTGGAGAGCTCTGCCTCCGGGGCGGCAGAGGAGCCGGCGTACGCCGTGGTCGATTACAACAGCCTTGCATAGTTGGGTAGTTCGGCCAGGCTGTGGGCCGTTCAGCCCCGACTTCGGCTACGGAACGGACCACAGCCGACTGGCCGCCGCCCTGGGGTCCGGCTCACCATTTCGGAAAGGTGACCCATGAGTACCGCTGTACGCCGCACTGGCTCTAAGCAGCAGCACCTGGCGCGCGCACGCCCCCACCAGCGGGCCGCGCTGTTCGGCCCGGCCTTCGTCGCCGCCATCGCCTACGTCGACCCGGGTAACTTCGCCACCAACTTCGCGGCCGGCTCCTCGTTCGGAAACCGGCTGCTCTGGGTTGTCGTCGGCGCCTCTGCGATGGCCGTTCTCATCCAGTTCCTCTCCGCGAAACTCGGCCTTGCCACCGGACTCGACCTCGCTTCGCTCTGTCGGCAGCGCTATCCCCGGACGGTTGTCGTCGGCTTATGGGTGACGGCCGAACTGGCCGTTCTGGCAACAGATCTGGCCGAGGTCATCGGCGGTGTCATCGCTCTCGGACTGCTTTTCGGAACCCCGCCGCTCCTAGCCGCCCTGATCACTTGCGGAGTGTCCTTCGCTCTGCTGGCTCTGCACTCCCGCGGCATCCGAACCTTCACCCGAGCCATCACCGGATTACTCGCGGTGATCACTCTCGGATTCCTGTTCAGCCTCGTCTGTGCCGGCGTCGAGCCTGGCCCAGTCGTAGCCGGTTTGGTTCCGGGCGACCCCGGTCCGGACGGTATGCTGCTCGCCTCAGGCATCATCGGCGCTACTGTCATGCCGCACGCGATATTCCTGCACAGCGGTCTTGCCGCGGCCACCCGCACGGCCGACCCGCGAACAGCTCTTGCCCGTACCCGCCATGAGATCATCATCGCGCTCGGACTCGCGGGACTGGTCAACGCCGCCATGGTGGTGCTCGCCGCCCGTGTCTTCCACGACGGCACGTTCGGAGACACCCAAGGGGTGGCCACCCTTGAGCAGATCCACGCGGGCCTCGGCCCGCGCATCGGCGAGGCCGCCTCCCTTGCGTTCGCCCTTGCCCTGCTGGCCTCAGGCTTCGCCTCCTCGGCCGTCGGCACGCTGGCCGGCCAGATCGTGATGGAGGGATTCCTGCGGCGCAGCATCCCGCTCCTGATCCGTCGCGCGGCGACCCTCGCCCCGGCCTTGGCCGTCGTCGCCCTGGGCGTCAGCACCACATCCGCCCTGATTTGGTCGCAAGCGCTCCTTACGCTCGGACTGCCCTTCGTCCTGGTACCGCTCATCGCGCTCACCCGCGACCGCTCCCTCATGGGCCCACTCGCCAACCGGGCTGCCACAACGGTCTGCGCAGGGATAGCCACGACCATGGTGGTCGTTCTGAACCTGCTGCTCCTGGACTTGTGACGGCGCCGCCCCGACTGCCGGTTGCTACGACGGTTCGCCGGGGGACGGCACCGCCCAGAGAGGCAAGGCTTCGGCGGACATGAAGGTCTGAACGATGGACCCGGGGCTACTGGTGCTGCCCGTCCTGCCCGGCGGGGGAGACCAGGTTGGCCATCGCCAGCTCGCTGTACATCGGTCACCTGGACTATCCAGCCTGCGAGAACCCCCTGATGGCCGGCGGTTTCTAGGGGTTCTTCTTCGCCGCCGAAGAACCGTCCCGGCGCGGGTCAGTCCGGATCAACTGGACAGAACACGATTGCTTCGCCTGGTCCAGGCCTGACCGTGTCCGGTCGGTACAGCCTGGCCTCCGCGCTTTTGTTACCCGGCGGTTGGCGTTGACATCGGAACCTCAGCACACAGCTGTCGACAACGACTCCTCTCAATATGCCCAGGAGGAGCCTGTGCCCCGGTATTCCTCAACGGGGATCGGGTGGACGTCGGGGCGCATGCGGTCGGTGTAGAGGAGGCCGTCGAGTTGGTCGATCTCGTGGGCGATGAGGCGGGCGAGGCCGAGCTCGTAGGCGACCGTGGTGATGGTGCCGTCGAGGGTGGTGGCAGTGACGTCCATACGGAGGGGGCGGGGGACCATGCCCCGGACGTCGAAGAAGCTGAGGCATCCCTCGTACTGTTCGTCGGTCTCGTCGGAGACGGCGGTGATCTCGGGGTTGAGCAGGATGATCGGGTCGGCGCCGGCGGTCGGGGGCAGGACGAGGGCGGCGGCGCGGGGGATGCCGATCTGTGGGGCGGCGAGGCCCATGCCCTGTGGCGAAGGAGTGGACACGGCCGATCCGGTCGACGGCGGTGAACAGTTCATCGATGACGGTCTGGGCGGTGGCGCGTTCGGCGGGGAGGTCGAAGGGCTCGGCGGGGCGATTGAGGATGGGGGTGCCCTCTTGGACGACGCCGAGGGACTGCATCTGCTGGCTGGGCCGCACCTCGATCACCTGGTCTCCTTGGTCTGTTGCTCATTGTTGGCGGCAGCGCGGAAGCGCCATTGACCCCCGCGCGTGCGGGGAGGAGTACGGCGAGCGTGTCCGTGAGTGTGTAAAGGTCAGCTGACTCCCGCGCGTGCGGGGAGGAGCTTTCTGGCCTGCGGCGCAGTGCGGCCTTTGCTATTTCTTGATTGGGCTGGGCGGTCGGCGATACGGCGCATTTGGCGAGCTGTTGTGGTGTCAAGGAGCGCCCCATCGTGCCATGCCGCCCGGCCCCGTGGGTGACGTCGGATCAGTGTCCTTACGCGCGTACCAAGGTGTGGGGGTCGAAGGGTTCGTCGTTCCAGCCGTGGGTGGAGAAGCCCCGTCCGTCGGAGAGGTAGTGGGTGAGGGCGGCGTGGGTGGGTGGGAACATCGGTAGGGGCAGTGTGTCGGCTGGGGACCAGATGACGTCCAGGTGCTTGTTCGGTTCGGGGTTCGTCAGTTCGCCGTGCCAGGCGGTGGCGAGGAACACGGACAGGAGGAACGGGCCCGTGCCGTCCCAGCTGGCGCGGACCTGGACCGTGTGGACGAGCCGCAGGTGCTCCGGGGCGGCGATCAGTCCGGTCTCCTCTCGGAGTTCGCGGGCGGCGGCCTCGTCCAGGAGCTCTCCGACCTCGACCTTGCCGCCGGGGATCGTCCACACCGGTGTCGTGCTCCACCTGGTCGCGGCGTAGTGGACGGTCGCGACCACACCCCGGTCTCGCTCGTGGGCGATCACGGCCACGGCCTGGCGAAGGCTTTCCACGTGCTACCTCCAGGAAGGTGTTCAGGCGGTCGGTGTGGGATCGCGCAGCTGCGCCAGTACGGTGCGGGCGTAGCCGAGGATCTCCTCGTCGTGGTGGTGGCCGAGGGCCCACCGCAGGGCGGCGGGGCAGTCGATCGCGGCCCAGGCCCGGCAGGCTGCCCACTCCTCGGCGGTGAGGTCGCGCCCGTAGCCGGTGAGGAATGCCGTGCGGAGGTCGGGCCGGTGCGGGGTGAGCTGGAGCATGACCCGCATCAGGTCGTGGCGCACCGGTTCCTCGACCTGGGTGCGTTCGAAGTCGATGACGCCGACGGTGAGGCGGCCGGCCTCGTCGCGGTGGAGGAGCCAGTTCCTGGGGCCGAAGTCGCCGTGGCAGAGGGTGGGAGTGGTGTGCGGGGGTTCTGCGCGGGTGGCATCGGCGAGGACTTTGATGTCCTCTTCTGGGAGTCGGGCCTTGTGGGCGCGGGCGAGCGCCCGCTCGCGCTCCTGGTTCCAGGGCAGTTGTTCGTCGGCCACCCCGTTGGTGGTTGGTTGGGCGTGGATGTGGGCCGCGAGCACGCCGGCCTGGCGGTACACCTCGCGTTCGGCGGCCGCGCTGAGGGTGGTCCGGACGGCCGGGGTGCCGGGCAGGGCAGTGGTGACGATGAGCAGTGATCGGGGGTCGTCGGCGAGCAGGACCGGGGTCCGGTCGGGGCCGAGGGCGGGTGCGAGGTGTCGGTAGGCGGTGGTCTCGCGCAGGTGCATGAGTGGGTTCTTGTGCTGCTTGGCGAAGAGTCGGCTCCCGTCGTCCGTGTGGACCTCCCACACCGCCGGGCGCCCTGTACGGTCCCGCGAGTGCACGCCCAGTAGTTCGTACGGTCTCGCCGTTTCGCGCAGCAGCCGGTCGGTGTCGTCGGGGAGAGCGGGCGCGGTCATGCCGGCCAGCCGAGGGTGGAGATCCGGCTGCCGCGGGTGACTTCGGCGAGGGCGTGGGCGGTGTAGGGCACGATGTCGGCCGGCAGCCGGTCGAGCGGCCAGCGGCGCAGTTCCTCGCACTTGTGCGGCTCGGCGTTGCGCGGCCGGCCTTCGTAGCGGGTGGTGCGGAAGAAGAGCTGGAGGCGGTCGCGGCCGTTGTCGGCGTCGAGCAGGTGCAGGGCGTGGACGAGTTCGAGGTCGTGCTCGGCGACGGTGATGCCGAGTTCCTCCTCGGCCTCGCGCGTCATGGCGCGGGTGACCGGCTCGCCGTGCTCCATGTGCCCGGCGGGGAGGTGCCACAGCCCGGCGGCGTAGCGGGTGTTGCGGCGCCGTCCGAGGAGGACGGTGCCTTCGTCGGCCAGGACGAGGTGGACGCCGACGACCAGGGCCGGTGGCTCTGTCCCGGGTTCGCGGGTGTGGGCGGTCACCGGGAGGCCTCCTGGTCGTCGTGGGTGGATCGGGTGCGTTGGGTGGGGATGCCGGTGCGTTCGTTCTGGAGGTCCCACAGTTCCCGGAAGCGGCCGGTCCCGTCGGCGACCAGTTCGGCGAAGGTGCCCTCCTGGAGGACCTTGCCGTCCTCCAGGACCACGATGCGGTCGGCGACGGCCACGTTGGTGAGGCGGTGGGTGACCAGGACGACGGCCCGTTCGCGGGCGACGGCCCGGAGGTTCTGGAAGATCCGGTGTTCGGCGCGGGGGTCGAGGGCGGCGGTCGGTTCGTCCAGGACGAGGAGGCCGGCCTCGCGGTGGAAGGCGCGGGCGATGGCGAGGCGTTGCCACTGGCCGCCGGAGAGTTCCTCGCCGCCCATCCACTCGACGGCGAGGAGGGTGGAGAGGCCGCGGCGGAGTTTGGCGACGACGTCGGCGGCCCCGGAGGCGTCGGCGGCGCGCAGCACCGCGTCGTCGCCTTCGGGGGTGGGTTGGCCCAGGGTGATGTTCTCGCGGCAGGTGAGCGGCCAGCGCGCGTAGTCCTGGGGGACGACGGCGACTTGACGCCACAGGGCGTGCGGGTCCAGCGTGCGGGTGTCGTGGGCGTCCCAGCGGACCGAGCCGGTGTCGGGCAGGTAGAGGCCGGCGAGGAGTTTGGAGAGGGTGGTCTTGCCGGACCCGTTCTCGCCGACCAGGGCCAGGATCTCGCCGCGTTCGACGTGCAGGGTCACCCCGTCCAGGGCCTTGCGTTCGGAGGCGGGGTAGGCGTAGCCGAGGTTCTCCACGGTGATCCGCGCGGGCGCCGGGGGCGTTTCGGTGCCGCGTTCGGGGCGGTGGCCGCCGGCGGTGTCGAGGAAGGTGGACCAGTCGTCGAGGTACATGCCGGTGCGGAAGAGGTCCGCGCCGTAGCCGACGAGGCCGTGCAGGCTGGTGCTGACCGCGGTGAGGGCGAACACGGCCGCGCCGCCGCGCGGCAGGCTCATCCGGCCGGTGCTGACCAGCCACAGCATCGCCGCCCAGACCAGCGCCGTGCCGAGGCCGGAGGCGGCGGCGCCGATCACCGACACCCGGGCGCTCTGCCGCGCCGCCCGCCGTGAACTGGCGTCCAGCCGGCGGCCGACCTGGTCGTACTTGGTGAGCAGGAACTCGCCCATGGTGTCGGAGCGGACCTGGTCGGCGTTGCGCTTGACGTGGATGTACCAGCGCAGGTTGGCCATGATCCGGCGGTCGCCGACGGCCGCCCGGTTCGCCAGGAACTGCACCCGGGCGGCGTGCACCGACGCGACGCCCTGCGGCAGCGCCGCCAGCACCAGCAGGGGCAGCAGGGCGGGGTGGAGCACGGTCAGCACACCGGCCGCGCCGAGGAGGGAGGCGAGGGCGGCGATCAGGTTCTGGGCCTGGCCGATGATGTCCACGCAGGCGTCGGCGCCGCGGTCGGCGGCCTCCAGTTCGTCGTTGTAGCCGGCGTGGTCGTAGGCGGTCAGTTCGGCCGCGACGGTGGCGCGCAGCACGGCGGCCTCGGCTGCGCGGGAGATCCGCGGGGAGAGGTGGATGGTGATGGAGCGGATGGTGATGCCGAGCAGGGAGCGGGCGCCGGCCGCGGCCGCGATCACGAGGATCGACGGCGCCGCGTGGGCGAGCTTGTCGCCGACCCGGCCGGGGCCGAACAGCGCGGAGACCGTGCCGGTGGTGGCGAACAGGCCGGCCGCGCCGAGGACGGCGGACACGGCCTGGCAGGTCAGCAGCAGCGCGATGGAGCCGCGGTCGATGCCCCAGCCGAGGCGGAAGGCGCGGACGACGAGTGCGGGCAGGCGGCGGGCCATCGCGTTGACGCTGATCGCCTCGATGGCGGCGATGCGGCGCTTGTCGGCGAGCCAGTGGAGTTCCTCGTCGGCGGCCTCGGTGTCGGTCTCGCTCTCGGACGGGGACTGGGGCTGGGTCTCGGTCGACGTGGATGTCGGTGCCATGGATCCTCCAGGGGCGGAGAAGGCGTTGCGGGCATGGGGAAGTGCCGCTTCGGGGCTGGTGAGGTGGCTCAAAAAGGCCTGAAGCAGGCGGAGTTGATGGATCCGACGGGGGTGGATGGCGTCCGATGATGGTGCTGTTCGAGTGCGGGCTTCAAGTGGATTGCCTCCGGGCGAGCCCGGGTCGAACGGGGACTTTTCGAGCAGCTCCGGCGCGCGGTTCACGGCGCCCGCCACGGTCCTCGGGACGGGCCCGGGGCGGGCGCGGAGACTGCGGTGGGCGCGGAGGTCACGTCGGGCGATGCGGTCGCCCATTTCACCCGTTCGGCTGGACCAGCGCCCGATCACGTTTCAGTTGCTGCCAGGCGAAACCCGCTGCAGGCTGACGCAGCAGTAGGGGTCGAGCCGGAGGGGGCAGGGCGTGGAACGCATCAGGGTGGGCCGGTGCAAGGCACTGTTCCGGCAGGCGGACCACCTCTATCGGCGGGCGGACCTGCGCCTGGAGGGCGTCCGCGGCCTGCTGGCCCAGCCGGAGCGCAGGCGGGCCCGGCTGCTCCCGCTCGCCCGGGAGCAGTGGCTGCTCGCGGTGGCGGACGATCCGGACGTCGCACTGGTCGCGCTCGCCGACGCGGTGACGGACGGCCTGGACCTCGCCACCGACGAGTTCGTCGACCGGGCCGTGGCCCGCTGGCTCGACCAGGGCTGGCCCTACCGCCTGCGGGAGGAGACCTCCGAACGGCTCCAGGAGACATGGGCGTCCTGGCGGGAGCGCGACGAACCGGACGCGGGTTTCCTGCCCGTCCTCCAGCGCTGGGACCCGGGTTGGCTGTACCGGTCGGCCCCGGCGCCGGAGGAGGCGTTGGAGGGAACGCAAGACGAAGCGCCCGAGGACCGTCCGTCCGTCCGGTCCGCCGACCGCTTGACGACGGGTCTGCCCTTCCCTGTCGACGATGCTCGTCGCGACTGCGCGTCGCGACTCGCAGTGGCGAAGGGGTTGGACTACCCGTTGTGCGGTGCGAGTTCGGTCGCCAGCGTCTGCTGGGTGGCCGCCCACGATGCGAGGAGCGCCAGGTTGTCGGCGGTCGGTGTGCCCGTGGGTGCGGTGTAGACGTTGAGGCGCAGGCCGGGTTCGGCGGGCATGTCCAGGGACTCGACGTCCAGGTCGAGCAGGCCCACGATCGGATGGCGCACGCGCTTGCGGCCGGACCGGTGCAGCCGCACGTCCTGGGATGCCCACCGCTGCCGGAACAGCTCGCTGCGCGTCGACAGTTCGCCGACCAGGGCGATCAGTTCCTCGTCGTGCGGATTGCGGCCGGCTTCCATGCGGAGCTTCGCGGCCACGTCACGGGCGATCCGGTCGTAGTCGACGAAGAAGTCCCCGGCCGCCTCGGGGCTCAGATAGACGAACCGCGCCGTGTTCGCGGGCCGCCGCGGGTCGGCCAGCATCGGTGAGTACAGTGCGCGGGCGAGCTGGTTCATGGCGAGCACGTCGTAACGGCCGCTGCTGATCCAAGCGGGCGCACCGGAGATCGCGTCGAGCACCTGCTGCAGCGTCGAGCGCACCGTCGAGGCGGGCCTGCGTCGGCGTGGGCCGCCGGGTGCGGGTGCCCTGGACAGGCGCGCGAGGTGGAACAGGTGGTCGCGCTCGGCCTCGTCGAGTTGCAGGGCGGAGGCCAACGCGTCGAGCACGCCGTCGGAGGCACCGGCGAGGCCGCCGCGCTCCATCCGCACGTAGTAGTCGACCGACACCCCCGCCAGCAGCGCCACCTCCTCGCGGCGCAGGCCCTTGACCCGACGGTTGCCGCCGTAAGCGGGCAGGCCCGCCTGCTCGGGTGCGATGCGGGCGCGGCGCGAGCTGAGGAACTCCCGGATCTCGGTGCGTGGATCCATCGTGGCCATCCCCTCACCCTATGCCCGTCCTGCGGCCTACGGGGTACCCGTCGCGGTCGTCGCGATGCCGCCGTCCACCGGGATGACGGCGCCCGTGAGGTAGGACCCGGCCCGGCCGGCCAGGAAGACGGCGATGCCCGCCATGTCGTCGTCACGGCCGAGCCGGCGCAGCGGGGCCGCCGCCGCGATCGTGTCACCGAGGGCATCGAATGTGGCCGCCATCATCTGGGACGGGAACACTCCCGGTGCCACCGCGTTCACCGTGACGTGCTGCGGGCCCAGCTCCCTGGCGAGCACCCTGGTGAGCTGGTGGAGCGCCGCCTTGCTGCTGGCGTACGAGTAGTTGGGCGCCTGGGCGACGTGGATGGCGGCGATGCTGCCGATGTTGATGATCCGCGCGGGATCGTCGGCCGTGCCCGCCCTGCGGAGCGCGGGGAGCAGCGCCTGCACCAGCCAGAACGGCGACTTGAGGTTGAGGTCGATCACCGTGTCCCAGGCCTCGTCCGGGAACGTCGCCAGCGGTTCGCGCCACATCGCTCCCGCGTTGTTGACGAGGATGTCCAGGGATCCCGAGTCGGCCTCGACCAGATCGGCGAGGCGCCGGCACTCGTCGTGCCTGGACAGGTCGGCGGGGATCGCCCGAACGTCGCCGAATTCGGACAGCAGACGTTGTGCCTCCGTGCACGCGTCGGCCTTCCGTGAGCTGATGACGACGCGGGCGCCCGCCTGGAGAAGGCCGCGCGCGATCATCATCCCGATGCCCCTGGTGCCGCCGGTGACGAGGGCGTGCTTCCCGCTCAGGTCGAAAAGTCCTGCGTGGGTGGTGAATTGGCGGTCGGCCATTGGTCTCCGTCCCTTCTGTCGTGGAGGAATGCGCTGACACGGTCGCGTATCCGGGGCAGCCGCACCCAGGCTGGCAGGCGCTTCGGAGGTCCGGGAGACCCTGGTGATCCAGGTACTGCGAGAGCCCCCCTTGCGCGGCCGTGGCCGCAGCCGTGGCTGTGGCCACGGCCGCATCCCGTCGCACACGCGGTACGGCTGGTGCTGGCGCGGCGTCAGGTATGGTCACACGTCGTCGAATTCGATAGCAGGTTCGAACGTGGCCTGCGGGGGAGACCAGGAGACACAGTGATGACGAACCAGCCCCGATCGGTCCTGCTCACCGGTGCCGCCGGCCGGATCGGCACCAGCCTGCGGGAGTTGCTGCCCGCGTACGGGTACCGGCTGCGCTGCTTCGACCGCCTGCCGGTACCCGGCGAGCCCGAGGCGGTGACCGCCGACCTCCAGGACGCCGGGGCGCTGGCGGCGGCGATGGAGGGCGTCGACGCGGTGGTCCACCTGGCCGGGATCCCGGGCGAGGCGCCGTTCGCCGACATCCTGGCGGCCAACATCGACGGCACCCACCGGCTCTACGAGGCCGCCCGGGCGGCGGGGGTGCGGAGGATCGTCAACGCCGGCAGCAACCACGCGGTCGGCTTCACCGAGCGGCCCGCCGACGGCGGGATCGTGCCGGTGGACACCCCGCAGCGGCCCGACACCTTCTATGGGCTGTCCAAGTGCTTCGGCGAGAACCTGGCCTCGCTGTACGCCGACCGGCACGGCATCGAGAGCGTCTCGCTGCGCATCGGCTCCTTCGCCCCGGCACCGCGCGGCATCCGGGCGTTGGGCACCTGGCTCAGCCCCGGCGACTGCGCCCGGCTCGTGCACGCCGCGCTCACCGGTCCGGTGGGCGGGCACGCGGTGGCGTACGGCATCTCCGCCAACACCCGGGCCTGGTGGGACCTTTCGACGGCCCGGGCGCTCGGCTACGAGCCGCAGGACGACGCCGAGGAGTACGCCGCCGAGCTGATCGCCGAGCTGGGCGAACTGGCCGCCGACGACCCGGAACACCGCTACCTCGGCGGGCGCTTCACCCGGTGAATCCGGTGGTCCGAGGCTCGGCGCCGTGCGCGCTCAGCCGAGGACCCGGCGCAGGTAGGGGCTCAGTCGGTGGCCTGCGGGGTCAGGACGGTGCGGTCGAAGGGCCCGCCGTGCGCGGCGGCGTACGCGACGGCCTCGTTGACGGCGTCGAGGCCGAACGACCGGACCCGTTCGGGGGCGAGGTCCAGGGTGCCGGAGGCGAGGAGCCGGATGATGCCGACGTTCGCCGTCCGCGGGTACATCCACTGACCGCGCACGGTGATCGAGTTGCGCATGATCCACGGGTACGGGAGCGCGAGGTCGTCGCCGCCGAGCATGCCGACGCCGCCCATGAGGACGATGCGGCCGTACTCGCGCACGGTCATGGCCGCCGTGCGCGCCACCTGGCTGGGTGCGCCCGGCGGCAGCAGGTCGAGCACCAGGTCGATCGGGCCGTCTCCCGCCGCGGACATCGCCGCGTGGTCGCCGGCCTCGTCCCCGGTCAGCGGGACCGGGCGCACCCGCGGGCCGAACCGGTCGGCGAGGAGGTCGAGCGCGGCCCAGTTGCGGCCGGGGGCGATCACCCGGCCCGCGCCCATGGCGAGCGCGACCGCGACCGCGCAGCTGCCGAGGTTGCCGGTGGCCCCGCTGACGAGCAGCGTCTCACCGGCCGCCAGCCCGCCGGACAGCAGCCCGCCGTACGGGATGACGTGCACGCCGAGCGCGGCCCAGCGGGCCGGGTCGGCCCCGGCGGCGGCCGGCAGCGGGTAGACGTTCTCGGTCGGGACCCGCATCAGTTCGGCGAAGGACCCGTCGTGCAGGTGGCGGGCGAGCCGGGCGCCGCCCTCGCCGCGCGAACTCCAGCCCTGGAGCGTGATGTCGGGCGTCAGGGCGTCGTCCCGCGAGCGCACCGTGCAGTCGCACCACACCAGGTCGCCGGGGCGCAGCCGGGTGGCGTCCGGGCCGACGTGCACGACCCGTCCCACGCCGCCGATCCCGGGGACGACGGGCGGGACCAGCGGGTACCTGCGTCCGCCGCTGAAGACCTCGGCCGCGTACGGGGCCACGGCGGCGGCGAGCACCTCGACCACCACCTCGCCGCCGCCGGCCTCGGGATCGGGCACCTCCCGCACCGCCAGCGGGGCGCCGAACTCGGTGAGAACTGCTGCTCGCACGGGATGACCTCCGGGTTCGTCCGGGCTTTCGCGCCTTTCGCGACGATCGGGCCTTTCGCGACGTTCGTCGCGATGTCCGTCGTGATCGACCCTAGGAGTCCGGCGGCAGTGCGGGAAGCGACGAACATGCATCCGTGGTATGCGTAGGCCGCATGGACATCTCCAGCACCGGCCTGCGGGTCCTGCGGCAGATCGCCGAGTCCGGCAGCTTCACCGCGGCGGCCGCCCGGCTCGGCTACACCCAGTCGGCGGTCTCGCGCCAGGCCGCCGCCCTCGAACGAAGCGCGGGCGCCGTCCTGTTCGAGCGCCGCCCCGACGGAGTGCGACTGACCCCGGCGGGCCTGACCCTGCTGCGCCACGCCCGTACGATCCTGGACTGCCTCACGGCCGCCGAGCGCGACCTCACCGGCACCGTCCCGCGGACCGAACCCGTGCGGCTCGGACTGTTCCTGAGCGCGGGCGCGGCCATCCTGCCTCCGGCGCTCGCCCGCCTCGCGGCGACCGACCCGCAGATCACGGTCACGACCATCGAGGGCACCACACCCACCCTGGTCCGGGCGCTGCGTGCGGGGTCGATCGACCTCGCGGTGCTGACGTCCCGCCCGCCCCACCGGCCCCTGGACGGCGAGTCGCCGCCCCTGCACGTGGAGACCGTCACGGACACCGAACTGGTCGTGGCGGTGCCGTCGACCGGGGCGTTCGCGGGCCGCACCGCGGTGCACGTCGACGAACTGCTGGACGCCCGGTGGATCGCCACCCCGGCGTCGAACTCCGGTTCACTGCTGGGTGTTTGGCCCGGTCTGCCCGGACGGCCGCACGTCGTCCACCGTACGCGCGACTGGCTGACGAAACTCCACCTGGTCGCCGGGGGCTTCGGGGTGACGACGGTGCCCTCTCGGCTCTCGCCGGTGCTGCCCGTCGGGGTGAGCCTGCTGCGCGTCGAGGGCGCGCCGCCGGAGCTCCGCCGGGTTCTCGTGGCGCGACTCCCCGGCCGTCCGACGCCGGCGCTCACGGCCGTCACCCGGGCGATCACCTCGGCGGCCTGATCCTCGGACCGTCGGGTGTCCGGTCCCCGGACCGTCAGTCCTCGGCCCCGCGGTAGGTGTAGAGGTCGTCCAGGAACTTGCGCTGCAGCGACGGGATCCGGTCGACGGCCCGGAAGTACGCCCGGTTCGCGGCCAGGACGGCGCGGCCGAGGACCGGCTTGTGCAGCGGGTCGTCGCCGTTGGTGCCGTTCTGCGCGAGGGAGTCCTTCACGCGGGCGAAGCCGTAGGGGATCATCTCGGCCTCGTACCCGGCGATGGCGTCGACCAGGCCGCGGCGGCCCTCGGCGGCGGCTGTCAGGGCGCGGGTGAGGAGGGCGGCGTCGCGCAGTGCGGTGTTGGCGCCGACGCCCTGGCCCGGCGTCATGGTGTGGGCGGCGTCGCCGAGGAGGGTGACGGTGGTGGTGGGCCAGGCCGGGACGGGTTCGGAGGTGGCGATCCGGATCGGGAAGGTGGTGGTCGGGTCGGCGAGGGAGAAGAGCCTGCGGAAGTCCGGGTGCCAGTTGGGGGTGAGCTTCAGCGCCAGGTCGATCAGGCGCTGGCCGCGCAGCTCCATCACGTCGGCGGGGAACTTGTCGTCGGCGGCCCAGAGGCCCCAGGAGATGTAGTCGCGGGTGTTGTCGAAGAGCAGGCCGGGCCAACTGCGCAGCAGCTCGGCGTCGTTGCCGGCGGCGCCCTCCTTGATGCCGCCGCGCTCGTCCCAGCCGAACTCCATGACGTGCCAGATGCACATGAAGCCCTTGGGGGCGAAGGTGAGCGACAGGCCGGTCCGCGAGGGCGCGGGGAGCAGGGCGAGGGCCTCCCGGCTCAGCGGCAGCTTGGCGGCGATGCTGGTGATCCCGGCCGGCTTGAGCACCGCGTGCGGCAGGTACTGCCCGCGCACCGCGGAGTGCGCGCCGTCCGCGGCGACCAGCACGTCGCCGGTGGCGCAGGAGCCGTCGGCGAAGTGGGCGACGACCTTGCCGTCCGGCCGCCGCTCGTAGTGGGTGAAGCGCTTGTCGAAGTGGACGGCGTCGTCCAGGCCGGTCAGCAGCACCTGGCGCAGGGTCTGCCGGGAGACCGAGCGCTCGGAGTTGACCGGGTCGGCGTCGCCGCGCAGCGGGACGGAGGCGGTGATCCGCTTCCGCTCGGTCAGCACGTTGAAGTGCGAGGGGGTACGGGCGCAGGTCGCCAGGAAGGTCTTGAACAGCTGCGGCGGCAGGCACTCCTTCAGGGCGCGGTTGCCGGTGGGGTCGATGCCGACCCGGTAGCCGTGGAGGCCGTCGGTGCGGCTGCGCGCCTTCTCGTAGACCGCCACGGAGACGCCGGCGCGGCGCAGGCCGTGGGCGAGGGTCAGGCCGCCGAAGCCGGCACCGATGACCAGGACGTGCAGGGGTTCGTTCGAGGACATGACGTTGCTCCGCTTCCGTGTTCGTCGTGTTCGTGTTCGTCGTGTTCGCGTTCGGGCGGGGTGTCAGGCGATGGTGAGGTGGTTGCTGCCGGAGTCGAGGGCGATGTCGTAGCAGCCCGGGGTGGCCTCGGTGGGCCGGGCGCTCCGCCAGTCGGCCCGGGCCGTCGTCCCGACCCAACGGCCGTCCAACGAGAGGCTGGTGAAGCCGGCAGCGCCGCGCAGGGTGGCCCGCGTGGTGGCCGGGCGCAGGATGGTGGTCATCCGGACGGCGCTGCGGAAGTGCACCGGGACGAGGCGCTCGGTGTGCGGCAGGACGAACCGCGCGTGGCTCAGGCCTCCGATGACGGTGATCGAGCGCAGCGGGAGTCCGGTCAGGTCGGCCTCGATGTGGGTGGCCGCGCCCCGGATCTCGATGTCCCAGAGGGCGGTCGGGCTGAGCGTCACGTGGGCGCTGCGCCGGGCCAGGTCGAAGGGGTGCATCGGGCCGCGGCGGCGGATGGTGATGGTGCCGCGGCCGTCGTCGGCCACCTGGGAGGCCGGGCCGATGAAGTCGGCGGTGCAGAGCTTCCCGGTGGTGCTGGCGGCGACGTCGAGGGTGAGGTGGTGCACCTGCGGGACGAAGGCCAGGCGCGCGGTGTTCGAGGTGAGGCTGTTCATCGAAGGCTCCCCGTGAAGACTAGAAGTTCGACTGAGCAGGTAATCTAGTCACTAGATTCTCTAGCGACTTCTGGGGATGACTGTACGAAGCAGATCGCTAGAATGTCAAGAGATCTCAGGGAGGAAGCCGGGCATGGCAGTGGAGCAGGCGCACGAACAGGCACAGGGGCATGGGCATGGGCAGGCGCATGGACAGGAACAGGATCAGGCGGCCACGTCGCAGGAGCGGCTGATCGAGACGTTCGGGCAGGTCATGCAGGAGTTCCAGCGCGCCGGCGACACCCTCGACCAGCGAGTGGCCGACCGGCTCGGGCTCAACCGCACCGACCTGCGCTGCCTGGAACTGCTCTTCGACCCCACGCCGATGAGCCCCGGCGAACTGGCCGCCGCGGCCGGCCTGACCACCGGCGGCGTCACCACGGCCATCGACCGGCTGGAACGCTCCGGCTACGCCGCCCGCACCCGGGACAGCGCCGACCGTCGCCGGGTCACCGTCCAGCCGACCGAGAAGGGCTACGCGATGGTCGCCGAGATCTTCGCGCCGATCGCCGAGGAGGGCGCGGAGTACCTGCGCGCCCTGGACGACCGGACCATCGGTCAGATGATCGACTTCCTCCGGTTCGCCACCCGCCAGCAGCAGGAGCACGCCTCCCGGCTGACCGCGAAGCCCTGACCGCCCTTACTGCCCTGACTGCGCTTACCGCTATGACCTGCGGGCTCCCGCAGGTGGCACTACTCAGCCGGTCTTTGAGTACCTCCACTCATGAGTCCGCGCCCGCCGCTCCCTACGGTGATCCACATGGACACGCAGCCGGCACCCGCCCACCCCCCGACCTCGGCAGGCACGCACTGGGCCACCATCACCGGGATCGTGGTGACCCTCCTCACCGCGACGGTCGTGGTCGTCGGCATGGCGCTGGCCACGTTCGCGGACGGCCTGACCCAGCACGGGAACCTCAAGGACCACTCCGGCAGCGCGGTCGAACCGCTGCGCCCGGGCGCCACCGCCCACTACGACGACGGCCTGACGATCACCGTGAGCCGCCCGCAGCGGCAACCCGACGGCAGCTACCGCCTCACCGTCACCTACGACAACGGCACCGGCAAGGAACTGCGTCCGGGTGGGACGTCCCCGGACACCGGCGTCGGCAGCAGCGGCGGCTCCGCCCCCCTCGTGGTCCGCGCGGGGAAGGCCCTCGACTCCGGCCTCCCCAGCCCGAGTTCCAGCTCCAGTTCCAGCTCCAGTTCCAGCGCTGGCGCGGGCCCGTTGCCCGAGGTGACCCTCCTGGACCGCACCGAGTCCGAGACTGCCCTCATGCCGCCCCTCGGCGGGGACCAGAGGCGCACCGTGCCGGTGCACTTCAAGCCCGGCACCGGGACGGGCCCCGTCACGGTGGAGGTCGCCCCGTCCTCACCCGGCTACCGCGAGCACGCGTACTGGCAGTTCGACCTCGGCTGACCGCACCGCACCCGCGCCGCACCCGCGCCGCACCGCACCCGCGCCGCACCGCACCCGCGCGTCGCGCGCACGCGACATCGAGCGGGCACAGCGGTGGGAGAGTGGAGGAGTGAAGCCGCTGCCCGGTGGGCTGTTCGCCTCGACGGTGCCGTACTACGCGAGGTTCCGGCCCGCGTACGATCCCCGTCTGTTCGCCCTGCTCGGTCGGCGTTTCTCCCTGGACGGCTCCCAGCGCGTGCTGGACCTGGGGGCGGGCAGCGGAGCCCTCACGCTGCCGCTGGCGCCGCTCGTGCGGGAGGTGATCGCCGTCGATCCGGAGCCCGCGATGCTCGCCGAGGGGCGCCGTCTTGCCGCCCGGGCAGGGGTGGGCGGCATCGACTGGCGACTCGGAAGCTCGGACACGCTGCTCGCGATGGACGTGGGGCCGGTCCTGCTGACGGTGATGGGCGCCTCGTTCCACTGGACGGACCGGGAACGGCTGCTGTGCGACCTGGACACCCTGATCGAACCCGAGGGCGCGCTCGTGCTGGCGACCTGCGGAGCCCAGCACGACGACCTCGAACCGCCGCCCTGGCTGGCCGTGGTCGAGCAGGTCCGCCGCCGCCATCTGGACCCCGAACGTCTGCGGGGCTCCGGGCCGGCCGGGTACCCCGACGTGCGTCACCAGGAGGTCCTGCGCCGCTCGCCGTTCTCCCGGATCGAGGAGGCCCACTGGGACCGGACGGTCAGCCGTGGCGTGGACGAGGTCATCGGTCTTCAACTCTCCTACAGCTTCACCAGCCCGGCCGCACTCGGCCCCGGCCGGGAGGCCTTCGAACATGACCTCCGCCGGACCCTGAACGCCTTCCGCCCCGACGGCGGATCGTTTGACGAGTGTGTCCGGACCGAGGCGGTCATCGCCCTCCGGCCCCCGAGCTGAACCGGGCTGCTCCTCGTCGGCCGTACCGCTTCGCGACCGGGCCGGCTCAGCACACTGCCTCCGGCGGCGATCGAGCACCCGCTGGCCGCGGCCGTCGCGCTGACAGTGGCCCACCTGCCCACCTGCCCACCTGCCCACCTGCCCGCCGGCCTCGGCCCGACACCGCCGTGGTGCGCCGGGCTGAGGCCGTGCGGGCCGGAGGGTCAGTTGCAGTCGCCGTAGCGGCCGGTGCCCCAGCCGCCGTCGGAGAAGGTGTGCCAGTTGCCCCAGATGTGCTTGTTGCCGCACAGAGTCGTCTGGCGCCAGCGGTAGTCCGTCTTGTACACGGTGAGGTCGACGTCGGGCAGGAACTTCAGCGGGGGAGCGTAGGCCTGCCCGGCCATGTTGGTGTGGATGTCCATGATCGGGGAGGTGGTGAAGCTGCCGTCCGGGTGGTCGAGACGGAAGGACACGGGCTTCAGCCCGTCCTTGTTCTCGCCCTCGACGTACAGCGTCCCCTCGACGTGGAATACGTCGACCTGGCCGTTGCCGCCGGCGTCCGGCGCGGTGGGGCTGGGCGCGCCGTAGTTCCAGTGGATCTCGGCGTAGACGCCCTTGCAGTCACCGAAGTAACCCAGGTAGAGCTCACCGAGCTTGACCTTGTCGGCCATCAGCGAGACCGGGTGCGAGACGAGGATCGGCTTCGTGGACGATCCGCAGTTGCGTGCCTCGACGGCGCCGGCGCTTCCGGCGCCGGCCATCGAGAGGCCGGCCGCGAGGGCGAGTGTGCTGACGCCGGCGGCGATCCTGCCCAGAACGCGCATGAGTTCCCCCTGGGGGCTCAAGAAGTGGAGTGCGAGCATTCTGGTGGATCTGACGGGGCACGATCAATGGTTCGTCCAAGAAAAATATGCGCCGTTCGCGCGGCCCGGAGCGGCCCGGCTCGGCGCTGCCGACTCCCAGGTTCAGGCTGCTGTGTCACCGGGCATCCTGTCGGCCGGGACTGACAATCCGCCGGCCGCACCGGGGCGGTCCCGCCTGGGCGCACGGGCCGGTCCCGGCCGCGTCCGAATTGCCCGGCCCGGAGCGCGAACCGCACCGCCGCCTGCGCCAGGGAGGCCGACGACTCACCGGAGCAGCCCGACCAACCCGGTACCCAGGAGAGCCGCGATGGCAGTAGAGCTCGTCTACGAGACACACGCCACCACCATCGACAACGAGGCCGGCATCGCCACCGGTTGGCTCCCCGGCCGGCTCTCGGAACTCGGCCGCCGCCAGGCCGCGGAACTCGGTGAACGCCGACGTGCCGGAGGCTTTGCCGCGGTGTACACCTCCGACCTCCACCGAGCCGTGGAGACGGCCCGGATCGCGTTCCCTGACGGGAGGCCCCCGATCCACCAGGACGTCCGACTGCGCGAGTGCGACTACGGCGACCTCAATGGAGCCCCCGTCCCGCGCATTGCCGCCCAGCGGGCTCGCCGCATCGACGAGCCCTTCCCCGGTGGTCAGAGCTACCGCCAGGTCCTTGCGGCCACCGACCTGTTCCTCCACGACCTGGCCGCGCGCTGGAACGGCCGCCGGATCCTGGTGATCGCCCACTCGGCCAACCGGTGGGCCCTGGACTGCCTGCTCACCGGCGCCTCCATGGAGGACCTCGTCGAAGCCCCACCTGCCTGGCGCCCGGGCTGGCACTACACGCTCCCCGCCGGTTGGAGGCCGTCGGCCCGGTGACCTCGGTCCCCGGCCCCCGGTCACAGCATCAGCTGCGGGGGACGTGACCTGGGACAAGATCGGCGAGTTGTCACCGTCCTGCTACGAGCGCCCGAGCGCGGAACCCCGTTCGAGCGGAGCGACGTCATCGGCTTTGTAGAACGGGCAGATGAGAGCGGGGAGTGGTCGGCGATGGACTTCAAGGCGCGCGTGGCGAAGCTGGGCAACCGTTCGCGGGTGGCTGTCGCCATCGGGGTCGTCGTCGTGGCGGCGAGCGCCTGGGTGGTTCCGACGATCACCGCCTCGACCGCCGCTCCCCGTCAGGGTGTTGTCGCCGAGCCGACGGCGAAGGCCGGGGACCAGGACGGCACCCAGGGCAACGGCGGTGGCGGTGCGCAGCAGGCGAGCGGCGTGCCGGAGACCATAGCCCACGCCTCCGAGGCCGGCGGCAACGCCGTCAACATCACCATCGACGACGGCCCCGACCCGGTCTGGACGCCGAAGGTGCTCGACGTGCTCAAGCAGTACGGCGTGAAGGCGACGTTCTGCATGATCGGGCCGCAGGCCAAGGCCCACCCCGACCTGGTCAAGCAGGTCGTGGCGGCCGGCCACCGGCTCTGCGACCACACCGTGGACCACGACACCACCATGGACAAGAAGCCGGTCGCCTACCAGGAGAAGGAGATCCTGGACGCGAAGAAGATGATCGAGGACGCCGCGGGCGGCGCCCAGGTGCAGTACTACCGGGCTCCCGGCGGCTCCTTCACTCCCGACAGCCGGCGCATCGCCGCCGCGAACGGCATGCGGCCGCTCGGCTGGAACATCGACTCGAAGGACTTCGAGAAGCCCGGTACGGCCGCCATCGTCGAAACCGTCAAGAAGGAGATCGGCAACGGTCCGACCATCCTGTTCCACGACGGCGGCGGCAACCGTCAGCAGACCGTCGACGCCCTCGGGCAGGTGCTCGGCTGGCTGAAGGCTCAGGGGCGTCCCACCGGCTTCCCGGTCCAGTCGACCCCCTGACGGGGGCGGTACCGGCTGACGGACGCGTGTCGGGGCGTCCTCGCGGATCAGCGGATCAGCGGATCAGCGGATCAGCCCATCAGTGCATCAGCGGTTCAGGGGTGGCGTGAGCCGTTGTCAGTGGGGCTTGGCAGGATGTTCCACATGCTCGCCATCCGCTCTGACCAGCGCCGCGACGACCGGCCCGGCCCGCTCCGTCCCCCGGACGTCCGCGGGGCCTTCGAGGTGCACCTGACCGTGGGGCCGGGCGCCGCCGAGGCGCTGGCCGCGTGGGCGGCCGGTCACGGTCAGGTGCACGGTCTGAAGTTCACCCACATCCTGCTGGACCGCGGTGCGTCGCCCTCGCAGCCGATGCTCACCCTGCGCGCCGACGGCACGCTGGCGGAGGTCGCCGCCGTGACCGCCCGGGTCGGTGCCCGGCTCGGCCGGGCCGGGTTCACCGTCCTGCGGGCCAAGATCGAGGCCACGCCGTGGGCGGAGGGCGTCCCGGTCTCGGACGAGGACGCCGTGTCGCACGGGGCCGGCCGGTACTTCGAGCACCACGTCAAGCTGCTGCTGCCCGCCCCGGCTCCGACCCCGTCCATCGTTCCCGGGGCCGACCCCGCCCGCCTGGCCGAGCTCACCGAACTGGCCGTCCGGCACGGTGCGCACCTGTCGCGCAACCCCCGCCGGGTGCGCACGGACGGCCGGCGCGAGTGGTTCGTGACCCAGCGCTGCCGCCTGGTCGGCCTGGACACCGCGGGCCGCCGGCTTGAGGAACTGCGGCGGGACCTCGCCGCGGACGGTCGCGAAATCGCCTCGGTGGAGCGCGAGTTCGTGGTGGTGGACAGCGACGAGACGCTGGACGCCGGATGGATCACCGAGCACGGGCACACCCCCGGGCCGTACGGATGCGGAGAGGTGGAGTCGATATGACCGAGGACCAGCCCCAGCCCCAACCTCAGCCCCAGCTGGCCGTGGCGTGGGAGGACCTCCGCTTCGGGCCGTGGCGGGGCGTCCTGCTGCCCAAGCAGCCGCCGCCGGAGGACGTCCGCGAGGACCAGGACCTGCCCCGGAGCATCCGGCCGATCGACGACGCGACGGTGACCCAGCAGCCGGTCTTCGACCCCGCCCTCGCCGGGTACGCCCGTGCTCTCCGCCCCAGCGAACCCGCCTTCACCGACCCTCGGCTCGCCGAACGCTGGCTCGCCGCACGGCGCGAGGCGCTGAACACGGTGCTGTCCGCGGTCGCCGGCTCGCCGTGGGCCGAGCACCTGGTGCTGCGCGGGAGCGTCCTGCTGCGCGCCTGGTACGGCGAGCAGGCGCGTGAGCCGGGCGACCTGGACTTCGTGGTCCGCCCGGTCGAATGGACCCTGGAGGACGAGCGCACCGACCGCATGCTCCAGGAGCTGGCCGCAGCCGCTGGCAACGCCGCTGGCGACGAGGTGCGGCTGCACGCGGACCAGGCGGTCACCGACGAGATCTGGACGTACGGCAGGGTCCCCGGACGCAGGCTCGTCCTGCCCTGGTCGGCACCGGGCCTGCCGGGCGTCCCGGGCGGCACCGTCCAGCTCGACTTCGTCTTCACCGAACACCTGCCCGTCCCGCCCGAACCGTGCCGACTCCCGGGCGTCACCGGCCCGTTGCTCGCTGCGACGCCGCAACTCTCGCTCGCCTGGAAGATCCTCTGGTTGGTCTCCGACGACCACCCGCAGGGCAAGGACCTCTACGACGCGCTCCTGCTCTCGCGCACCGCCGAGGTCCCCTACGACCTGCTGCGCCAGGTCTTCATCCAGTCCGAGGAGTACTTCGCCTGGCAGCCGGTGCTCCCGCAGCAGATCTCCGGACTCTGGGCCGACTGGGACGAATTCGCCAAGGACCAGCCGCAGTTCGCCGAGCCCGTCGAGGAGTACCCGGCCCGGCTCCTCGCCGCGCTGCACCCGACCTTCGCCGACCACGGCGAGTACGCCCTGCGCGCCCGGTGGCTGGCCCCGCTGACCGAGGACCTGCGGGTCGTGCTGGAGAAGGAGGGAATGGCCGCGGTCCAGCAGTGGATGTCCCTGCGCCACATGATCCCGGACAACACCCTCGTGGTCACCCGCGAACTGCTGGACGGCGACCTCGACGGCGCCCGCCGCACCGTCACCGATCACCCCGGCACCCGGCCGGCCCGGATGGACTGGGCGGCCCGCAAGCTGGCGGAAGCCGCCGCGCGCTACGCCGACGAACTCGCCGACGAACTCGCGGGCGACGGACCGGAGGACGCCGACACCTGAGAACCCACCGCCCAAATCCGGTGGCACCGCCCTCCGGCCGGTGACTACGGTCTCGGCATGACCTTCCAGAACGAGTACCCGCCCCGGCTCGGTCTAGAGCCTGTTGCGAAAGTGCTGGTCACAGCCATTCGTTGATGGCCGCGACCAGCACGGTCGCCTCATAGCGGACCGCGAGCTTGTCGTATCGCGTGGCCACCGCGCGGTGACGCTTCAGCCGGTTGATCCCGCACTCCACCGCATGGCGCTCCTTGTAGTCCTCCTTGTCGAAGGCGGGGGGACGCCCGCCCCGGGAGCCGAGTTTCTTCCGGTTACGTACCTGGTCCGACTTCTCCGGGATGGTGCAGCGGATGCCCCGTCTGCGCAGGTAGGAGCGGTTCGCGCGGGATCCGTAGGCTCTGTCTGCGCGGACCTTGGCCGGCCGGGTGCGCGGCCGGCCCGGGCCGGTGCGGGGCACCCGGATACCGTCCAGGACCGGCTGGAACTGCGGACTGTCGTGGCACTGGCCGGCGGTGACGAGCAGGGACAGCGGCTTCTGGCCCTGCTCGACCGCCAGGTGCAGCTTGGTGGTCAGCCCGCCACGCGATCGTCCGAGGCCGTGGTCGGCCGGCTCGGTGTCGATGCCGCCGGGAGGCTCCTTCTGGAGGTCCCCCTTTTACGGGCCCCGGCCGCGTGCTGGTGGGCTCGGGCGATCGTGGAGTCCACACTCACGTCCCAGGTGATCAGGCCCTTCGCATCCGCCTCGGCCTGCAACTGCTCGAAGCTCCGCTTCCAGGTGCCGTCACGCTGCCACCGCCGGAACAGGTCGTAGACCCGGTCCCACGGCCCGTACCGCTCCGGGAGATCCCGCCACGGCGCACCCGTCCTGGTCCGCCACCGTATGCCGTCGACCAACTGCCGCCGCGTCCATACCTGCGGCCGCCCCGGCTTCTTGCCCACCGGCAACAACGGCTCCAGCCGAGCCCACTGGCCATTCGTCAGATCACCACGTCCCACAAGCCGTGATCATCCACGACCTTGATCCACTTTCGCACGTCCTGGAACGCAGTCGCGTCCCGCGTACCAGGCTGGGACGGCCCCGGAGCACGCCCGACAAGGTCCGCGCCGACAAAGCTTACGGATCCCGGGCAAACCGCACCTACCTGTGCAGACGCCGGATCGGGTGCACCATCCCGGAGAAGGTCGACCAGGTCCGCAACCGCAAGAAGCTCGGCTCGAAAGGGGGCCGACCGCCGGCCTTCGACAAGGAGGACTACAAGGAGCGCCACGCGGTGGGGTGCGGGATCAACCGGCTGAAACGGCACCGCGCGGTGGCCACGAGATACGACTGGCCGTGCGCTTCGAGGGAACAGTGCTGGTCGCAGCCATCAACGAGTGGCTCTGACCAGCACTGTCGCAACGGACCCTAGGGTGCGGGGGCAGGACATGGGCCCGTCCTCGCACCCTAGCTGTAGGCCGGGTTTCAGGAGCTTCACCGAATCCGTTGGACTGCCGGGTTAACCTCTATGGGTTATCCCGTCTTCAGGATCCATCCCATGTCGGCGAGCGTCTGGGAAATCGGGACGTACCACATCCCGTTGAAACACACCGGCGTTCGAGTTCCAGCGTCAGCGGAAACTCGACCGTTGCAGTTAGTCTGCTTTTCAAGCGACGTAATGGTTCCGCGGGCCCGGACCTTGCTTCCGTCTACCGAGACGACAGGTCCGCCACTGTCCCCGTTGATAGAAGCGATATCGTTCGGGTCCGTCTGAACGACCTGGTCCTCAAATTTACGCCAGATTCCATTAGGGCCTTGAATATGCCTGTCGACCTGAAGGACACGAAGGCCACAGTGTACCCCCGAATTTGCAGCGGTCTGACAGACCATGTCGCCTACATTGTTGCCACTGTAACCGGACACATTGACGTAAGTGCCATCGCTGGACTCATTCCACGGGCCGCCGTAGACGCCTGAGCCCGACGCCTGCTCGTTGAGCGGGGCGATGCCGATCGTGTCGTCCGTGGCAATTCCGTCCCCCTCACTGGCGTAGCCCATGTATTGGTCGCTGTACCAGGTCCTGTACGAGCCTGACCCGCAATGCCAGGCGGTAGTGACAAGGTTCTTGCTCCCGATTGAGGGGTTGTAGACCCCGAAACCCGTGGAACAAATCGTGCCGCCCGGGGTCTTTACGCCAGCCCCGCCGAGCCACGGCTCGGAATCTGCACCTCGCGTCAGGTCCTCGACCATTGCTTGGGGGTGGGCGTGGACTTCCACGCCAGCGATGGCAGATGCGATCGCTTCCACCTGCGGTGTCAGCTCTTCGGCGGAGAGCGCGGGACGGAATGCTCGCGCCTGTGGCGCTCGCTCGTCGTCCGTCTCGTAGCCGAGGTCGAGGCCGCTCCCGTCGAGCGACGGCCCGATGCTGTTGATATGGCTCGGCCTTTTCGCCGCGAGCGGGACCGGCTTGCCGTTCAACAGCAGCTTCTCGCGGGCTACATGGAGTTCCGACTTTGAGTACTTGGCCGGCACGACCTTCACGTTCACGCCTTGCGGAAGATCTTGGAGCACGCGGCGAACCGCCTCCGGAAGCTCCCCCTTCCAGTGCAGAGTTACACTGCTGGCCCCCGGGTCTACCTCGACTTCAGAGAACCCTGGAATCCGATCCCGGTTCTGTTCGTCCAGTCCTCCAGTAATGCGGTCAACGACCTTATCGAGAACCTCCTGCTTCTTCATCAGCTCGGCAACCTCGGGTTTGGCGGCCTTCAGCAACGTGGCCGCGGTGGTCCCCCCGGCCGACGGCTTCTTCTTGGGTGCGTGGCTGGGCGGCGTCGGCGTGGCAGTAGGTGCGCCACCCCCGGATATAGCGATAGCCGGAGCAACTGCAGAAACCGAGGCCAGTAGGGCAGTGGCAAAGATTATCCACGTTCGACCGGAGTTCTTTTTTCGAGGCATTCGATTCCCCCCAATGGGATGCAATTAGCCTTTGTGGGCAATGTTACAATCCGCACTTTACTGCCATGTAAATGCTTGGCGCACCACAGATAAAAGCCCCACAATCCCCCATGTGGGCATTTTCAGGGCGCGACCGCCAAGACTTTGCCATTCCTTGGCAATTGAATCGGGGTGCCGTGGGCGATGTGCCCAATCGGCGTCGGTTTGGCACCCGCTTGACTTCATACACACCGTGACGCAAGCATGGCCATGACCGCCGGGGAGGGCCCGTGACGCAAAGTACCGTCCGTCAGATGTCGAAGCGCGGACGACGGAATCGCTTGACCGCCGTGGCCGCCATAGCTGTTCTCGGTGGCGGGCTCGCGATCAACGCGTGGATCAACCGGGGCCCGGAAACGAAGGTCTACGAAGGCCCAGTGGCTGGCTACCCGCTGCTAGTCAGCTCGGACGGCCAGACCCTGACACTTAACATCGGCTGGGGCTGCGAGAAGCAGCCGCAGCTCGTGGCCCGCGAGTCCGCTGGCTCGGTCGAGATCTCCCTCCGGCACACAGTCCCCCCGGGGTTCTGCGACCCTGGCGGTACCGGACAGATCGCTATCCACCTGAACAAACCGCTCGGGACCCGGGCACTGAACGACGCCACCGGAAAGCCCGCCACCCACTTCGACGAGCGCAACCTCCTCCGGCCCGCGTTCCTCCCGGAGAACTACTACCCCTACCCCACCGGCGAGATGGTCTACTTGCCCGGCCTGGCGTCCCTTCCGACCGACACCCCCGCGTGGGCCTTCGGGTACACGCTGGGCACGGGACCTGACGTACACGGGCACCTGATTATCAGTCAGACCATCCGGAACAGCACTCCACCGGATGGCCGGGCCGCAACAGTCAAGGGTCACCCCGCGACCATCACGCACCCGGACTCCAGCGGCGATCCCCGTTCGCTGACGTGGTCGGACGGGACCTACACCTTCGTCATCACCACCGGCGCACCTCCACAACTCTCGGATGAGGAACTTATCCACGTCGCCGAGAGCCTCAGGTAACTACCAACGCCACGACGATGTCTGGTGGGGCAGTACCGCGCCTGCGCCTGCACGGGTCAGACCAGCCTGGCTTCCGGCCCACCGGCAGCAACGGCTCCAGCCGCTTCCAATGGCCGCTCGTCGGATCACCATGCCGCGCAGACCGTGATCATCCAGAACTTTAATTTACTTTCGCAACAGGCCCTAGTTGCCATGCTCGCGGACCAGACCGCCGCCTGCGCCCCGGCCCGCGAAGCCCTGCTGGCCGGCGGCGAGCTGAAGCTGTTCGGCCGCGCGGTGCCCGACTGGATGGTGCGCGGCATCACCTTCAGCCGGCTCCAGCACGCACGACGAATCGGCCTGGTCACCGTCGGCCTCGACGAGTCGGTCGAGATCCTCTCCCGACACCGCGACGTACCGCTCCGCACCGTCCTCCTCGACGCGCCGGACCGGTCCTGGTTCTTCACCCTCTACTTCAATGCCACCGCCACCGAACTGCTCGCCTGCAGCGCCGTCAAGAACCAGCCCCCGACCCGGAAGCCCACCCGGCGGCCCGGCCCGTAGCGGCCGCTACTCCTTCCTGCGCGTTCACGCTCCGCCGCCGGACGAATTCCACGCGACAGCGGAGCGGCGGTCGTGGACGATGGGCGGTCAACGGCGGTCGACGGCGGCCGGTGGCGAGCGAAAGACGCGAAGCTGGACGGGGTGGCGATGGTGGGGATGTCCCTGGCGGCACTGGACGCCGTGGTGTGGGACGGGCTCGCGACGGCGCATCCGTCGCAGCCGGTCGAGGCGGTGCCGCAGGCACTGCGTCAGCTCGCGCTCGCGGGCGAGGAGGCGACCGAGGGCGCCTGGAACCCGCTGTACTCGCTCATCACCAGGGAGGGCCAGGAGACGCCGACCGCCACGGCCGTCGCGCTGCCCTTCGTCATCGCACTCGCCGCCGACCCGGCCGTCGGCGCCGGCGCGCGGAGGACCCTCGTCGAGCTGCTGGTGGCGATGCGGGCGCCGTCCCTGGCGGGGGAGGACTGGTCGGGGGCGCGGGCCCTGCTCGCGGATCCGGACCCGGCGGTACGGCGGGAGGCCCTGCCCCTGGCGGAGGGGGTCGCACCGCTGCTGGAACGGTGGCGGGTGGAGACGGACCCGACGGTCCGCCTCCCGCTCCTGCTGCGCCTCGGCGAGGCCGTGCCCGGGGAAGAGGGGGCCGACGTCGACGCCGCACGGGCCGTGCTGGCGCAGGTGCTGGAGGGCGACGACCCGGTGATGTGGGTCGCGGCCGTGCACGCGTCGGCGGAGTTCGACCGGGACCTCCCGGTGCGTCAACTGGACCGGCTGATCGACGTGTTCTCCGACCCCGCGCTGCGCCCCCGGTTCGAAGCGGTCTGGTTCACGCCGGCCGTCGACGGCCCCTGGACCCGCGAGGAGCTGGTCCGGGCGACGGCGTGGATACTCGCGCCCGGCCCCGGCCCCGGCCCCGGCCCCGGCCCCGACGCCGACCCGGAACTCCGCTTCGCCGTCCGGCTGGTCGAGACGGCGCGCCGCACCGGGGACGCCGCGCTGTGCCGGGAGGCGCTGGACGTGGCCTGGCGGCTGCTGGTCGAACGGCGTTCCGTGGAACCGGCCCTGCTGCCACTGGCGGGCGGGCTGCTGACCAGTCCGGACGCCGCCGTCCGGTTGCGGGCCGCCCACGTCCTCGCGGTCCTGGGCCCGGCGGCGGCCGGGTACGCCGATGGGCTCGTCGGTCTGTTGGAGGACCGTGGGGGCGATGAGTTCCTCGACGGCACGGTCGGTGAGATCGCCCGCTGGGCACTGGCCCGGACCGGTGACCCGCGCGCCCTGCCGGGCCTGATCGCGCAGCTCCGCGCGCAGGAGGAGGAACTCAGCCGCGCCTACTGCTCGGGCGATCCGCGGCGGCCGGAGGTCGCGGACGTCCTGGTCCCGCTGCGGGCCCACGCGGACGTGCTGCTGCCCGCGATCCGGGAGACGCTCCGGCAGGACGGCGCCCCGGGTGGTGCGACCGGCGCGTTCCTCACCGTGCTGGAGGAGTGGGGCGAGGACGCGCGGCCGGCCCTGCCCGAACTCCTGCCCCTGCTCACCGACACCCGGACCTCGATCCGCGTGCTCAAGATCCTGTCGGCCCTGGGACCGGCCGCCGCCGCGGCCGCGGAAGCCGTCCGCACCTGCGTGGTCCTGGACTCGCCCGGCAACCACGCGCTGGTGGCCTGGACCACCGAACGCCTCGCGGACCGCGCGCCAACGCTGCAACTCGTCGGCGAGGCCGTCATGACAGCGGAGGAACCCTGGTACGGGCCGATCGACGCCCTCGCCGACTTCGGCCCCGAAGCGGCCCCTTACGCGGACCGGGTCCGCTTCGTCATGGAGAACGGCGAGCCCTGGGCACGGCTGACCGCCGCGACCACGCTCTGGTCGATCACCGGCCGGGTCGGGCCGAGCCTGCGGGTCCTGGAGGAGCCGGTGGTGTCGATCGCAGCGGGAGGCGACGGCTTCGGACTCCTCCGACACGCCCTCAGGACGCTGGTCCGGATGGGCACGGTCAGCGGCCCGATCCGGGCCGCGCTGCTGACGATCCGGCAGTCGGACCGCCGGCTGTCCGTGGAGGGGGCCTACCGGGCGATCATCCACGACGGGGAACTGCGCGACCTGGTCGACCAGGCCTTGGCCTGCACGGACGAAGCCGGGGACAGCTGATCGCGTGCACGGAGGAAGCTCGGCACGGGTGATCACGCCCGATCAGGAGGTGCGGTGGCCCGCCCGGTCCTCCGGCAGCCGCAGCCTCGCCAGGCTCCTCCGAGCCTCCGCGCGGACGCCGGCGTCCGCGTCCGCAGCGAGTTCGTGCAACTGCCTGACCAGCCGGTCCGCGCCCTCGGTCGTCATCCACTCGGGATCGCAGTCCAGGGCGGCGGCGAGTTCGTCGATCGTGCTGCAGTCGTCGTCGTCACCCTCGGCGGCGCGGCTGCAGGCCAGCAGGACACAGCGCAGGCCGGCCGTGTCCCGGCGTTGGAGCAGGGCCTCTGCCGTCTCCTGGGTGACCGCGGTGTCACGGGTATCCAGGAGGAGACGGTGGATGACGTCCGCGACCTCCTCGATGCCCGTCCGGGCGGCAAGCTGCCGCCCGGCCGCGGCGCGAACGGACCAGGCCGGTGCGTCGGCGTTCCGGATCGCGGTGCTCAGGTCTCGGTCGTCGAAGGGCGCCATGCCCCCAGCCTGCCAGGGAACCGCCGCGCTGGTCACTGCCGCCCCGGTCACCGCCGGTCGACGGCTCGGACGGGCTTGGCGCGCAGCGCCCGACGGCTCCAGTAGCCGGTGGTCCGCTCCAGCCACTCGACCGCGTAGCGGACCCGGGCGGCCACGTTCTCCTCGGGCTCCTGGTCCAGGACCGCGTGGGCGATCGGTTCCAGGCCCAGGGTGAGCGCCCGGATCTCGGCCCGGCGCCGCAGCTCCCAGTCGGTGCCGAGGAGGCGGGGATGCCACGTCTGCGAGAGCAGCCAGGCCGCGTCCAGGGCGGGGTCGAAGTGCTGGGCCGCGTCCCAGTCCAGGACGGCGACCAGCCGGCCCGACCCGTCCCAGAGCAGGTTGGAGGCGTCCAGGGCGCCGTGCACCAGGCAGGGCTGCGGCACGTCCAGGCCCTGCGCCTTCTCGACGCGCCGACGGGCCTCGCGCCGCCTGGCCCGGGGCAGTCGCGGGATCACCTCATCGAGCATCAGGTCGGCCCAGCCGTCGCCGCCCACGCCTTCGTGCGGAGCGCCGAGGACGTCCGCCAGTGGGCCGCAGTCGACCTCGCGCAGGGTCGCGAGCAGCGCCGTGAGCTGCGCCGTATCGACGCGCAGGTCCGGGCGTGCGAAGCGGTTGGCCAGGTAGTGGCCGTGTATCCAGTTCAGGGCGACGGCGGTGTGTCCGTGGACGACCACCGCCTCGGACAGCGGTTCCGGGACGTCGAACGGCAGGCCCAGTCGCCCCAGGCGGCGCAGCAGCTCGGTCCGGCGCGGCAGCGCCGCGGCGACGGAGGGCCTGCGCGCGATCCGGACCACGGCCCTGCCGAGCAGCCTCAGTTCGTCGTAGGAGTCGGAGGAGCCGTAGGAGGAGTCGCGCACGACGCGCGCCTCGTCCCAGCGCTGCCCCGGCAGCACCGCCTCCGCGACGGCCAGCAGCTTCTCGTCCGGGCACTCGCCCCTTCCGGTCATCCCGGCAGGGTAGTGCGGGCCGGTGAACGGCGGGTGAGGGCTCTGTCCGTGGCTCCGTTCGTGGCTTCGTGCGTGGCTTCGTGCGTGGACTCGTTCGTGACGTCGCTCGTAGACGCGGGCGCGACGGACGGCGCCGCAACCGACGGCAGCGGTGGTCGCCGGGCGCGCCGAGCCCGGTGACCACCGCGGGCGGCTCGGGCGGCCTGGGCGGAGCCCCCGTCAGGGGCGGCTCTCACCTGCCGTCGTCCGGTCCCAACCTCGGGATGTCGGCCGGAAAGAGGCTGACCAGCAGGCCGTAGGCCTCCGCGGTCGGACTCTCGCCCGCCCCCAGTTGCGCCGCCCGGACCCCGGTCGTCTGCAGTTCGGCGGCGTGCTCGCGGAGCCGGTCGGCGACCAGGGCGGCCTGCTCGGGGGTGAGCCAGAGGTGGCGGAGCTCGGTGTGTTCGGGCTGGCCGGGCGGTACCGGGCGCATCTCGGCGAGGGCCGAGTTGTAGAGGAAGCCGGCGGCCATCGTCTCGCCCTCCTGGAAGGCGAAGCCCTTGCTGACCAGTCCGAAGTACTGCTCGGTGCCGCCGCGTACCTGGCGGCTCTCGGCGAGCTCGATCAACCCGGCTTCCCGTAGCACCCGTACGTGGTAGCCGAGGGTTCCCTTGGCCATGCCGAGCGCCTCCGCCAACTGCCGCAGGGTGGCGGGGCGTTGGCGCAGCATGTTGACCATGCGGTGGCGCAGTGGGTGGCCGAGGGCCTTGAACTGGGCCGGTGACTGGATGACCAGTGGCGGTGGGCGGTCGTCTTCTGCCATGCCAAAAGTGTCCATAAATCTCAACGCTTTGACAAACGCCGAGCCCGGTGCGGAGAATCTGCCCCGACGAAAGCGTCGACAATCATCGACGCTTGGTACGGTCAACCTGAGCTCGACCGCACAGTGCGCTCGACCCCACCACCCGGCGAGAGGAACCACCCATGCCGCTGTCCACCTCCCACATCGCCACCGACCGCCCCGAGCGCTACCTCAAGCAGCTCGTCAACCACCTGGGCCACAAGACCAGCACCACGCTCGACTCCCCGGGGCACGGCACCGTCACCCTCGACAGCGGCGCGAGCTGCGTCCTGACCGCCCGTCCGGGACGGCTGGAACTGATCGCGGCCGCGGCCGACACCGAGGCGCTGCACCGGGTCCAGGACGTGGTCGCCCGCCACCTGGTGCGCTTCGCCACCCAGGAGGAGCTCACCGTCGAGTGGAGCGCGCCGGTCGACGGCGCCGAGCTGGAGCCGGTCCACCCGCTGATCGACGGCTACCTGCTCCGCCACTGCACCCCCGCCGACCAGGTGCTCGACGACCTCGCCGAGCGGACCAGGCAGGCCACCGGCCGGGCCGCCGGCATGCAGGTCTCGGCCGACGAGGGCGCGCTGCTCACCATGCTGGTGCGGATGCTGGGAGCGAAGTACGCCGTGGAGGTCGGGGTCTTCACCGGGTACTCCTCCCTCTGCATCGCCCGCGGCCTGGCCGAGGGCGGCCGACTGCTCGCCTGCGACACCAACGCCGAGTGGACCGCCATCGGCCAGGAGCACTGGGAGCGCGCCGGGGTGGCCGACCGGATCGACCTGCGGATCGCCCCCGCCCTGGACACCCTGCGGGCGCTGCCGGACGAGCCGCACATCGACATCGCCTTCATCGACGCGGACAAGCGCAGCTACCCCGCGTACTACGAGGAGATCCTGCGCCGGCTGCGCCCGGGCGGGGTGGTCGTCCTCGACAACGTCCTGCTCGGCGGCCGCTCCCTGGACCCGGCCTACCAGGAGGAGCACGACCTGGCGATGCGCCGGCTGAACGCCTTCATCGCCGCCGACGACCAGGTGGACGCGGTGATGCTGCCGGTCCGCGACGGGGTGACGCTGGCGCGCAAGCGGTGAGCCGCCGACCGAGCCCGGCTACCGACGCGCCCCCTCCGTCCGCGTGACGGCGAGTCGGACATCGCCGAAGTAGGCCAGGTCCCAGGCCGCGACGGCGGTGGTGCCCGGCAGGCCGGGCCCTCCGGAGGAGATGCCGGGCCGGTCCCACGGCCGGTCCAGGTACGGCGACCAGAGGTGCGCACGGAGCCGGGGGTCGCGGACCGGGGCGAGCAGGCGGTCGCGTTCCTGCGCCGCCTCGGTCGACGGTTCCCGCTCGGCGCTCGGGAACAGGTCCGGCGGAAGCGCCAGGACCGCTGCCTCGTCAGGGCCGGGCCGCAGCCCGTCGGGGCCCTGCTTCGCGCGGATCGCGGTCAGCAGCGCGTCCCGGAGGGTGCCGTCGGTGACGACGCGGAAGGAGACGCCGACCGTGAAGGCGTCGTCGTCGAGACCGGCCACGACATCGGCGGGCCCCAGGCCGTGTTCGGTGAGGACGGTGGCCAACTCCTCGCCGGTGACGGTGCGGCACGCCTCGGAGACCAGGTTGGAGTCGGGTCGTGCGCCGAACGCCCGGGAGAGGGCCGATTCCGCGGTGAAGTCGAAGGCGAAGACGGACCGGGCGAGGTCCAGGCTCCAGTCGAGGGCGAGACAGATCCGCAGCAGCGCGGGCCGGTCACCGTCGTCGCCCGGCCCCCACGTCCGCCTCAGCGCGTCGGCGGCGGTGTCGGTGTTGGCAGCGGTGTCGGTGTCGGTGTCGGTGTCGGCGAGCGTTTCCCAGAGCCATTGCTCGATGAGCGCCTTGTTGACGTAGTACAGGGCGTACTCGGCTTCGGGGTCGAAGCTGTCCGCCGGCCGGCCCAGCAGCACGGAGAACGCTGCCGTCAGATCCTGCTCCCAGAGATCGGTCATCCGATGATCCTAGTGGGGTGGCGCTCGGGTTCGGACGCCTCGTCGATCTCGCAAGTCCCCCTTCCCGGGGGCGAGTTCGGAGGCGGCCGCCAGGGTCGACCCGAGCGCCCACGCACCGTGCGGTCGGCGGATTCCCGCCCTGTCTCATCCGCCCGGCCGCACGGCCCGCGTCACTCCTTCCCGAGTGCCTCCAGCAGCTGCGGCAGGTTGCCGCCGGCCCGGGCGAAGGCCAGGTGGTCGTGGAAGTCCCGGCTGCTGACGATCAGGCCGTCACGGACACGCAGCACCTGGATGTTGGTGGAGCTGTAGGTCTGCCCGGTCGCCGGCTGAGTCACCTGGTACTCCCACTCGTTGACGATCACCTCCGGGTCGTCGGTCTCCCGGGTCACCACGTTCTTCGGGGTCAGCTCCACCGACAGGCTCGTGCCGAGTTCCTGGAAGCGCTCCCTGAGCACGGACCGTCCTTCGAGCCAGCGCGGCCCGACCGGCGCGAACGCGATCTCCACCACGGCGTCCTCGGCGTAGAGGTCCGCGAGCTCCGCGAACCGCCCGGCGCAGATGCCGTCGACCAGCTTCGTGAAGACCTCACGAGGCGACAGTGTTTGGGACATGATCAACCCCCAACGGGATTCGTCGCTAGAATCGGACTAGCGAATCCGCTTTCGACGATACGGACTAGCCACTCCGTTTGTCCAGGGTGGCTCGGGAACCAACAGGAAAGGGTGGGAGTCGATGAGCGGCACCCCGGAACGCCCGCTGCGGGCCGACGCGGCCCGCAACCGGGCCAGGCTGCTGGACACCGCGACGGAGGTGTTCGCCACCCGAGGCATCGGCGTGCCGACCGAGGAGATCGCCCGCGCCGCCGGGGTCGGCGTCGGCACGCTCTTCCGGCACTTCCCGACCAAGGAGGCACTGCTCGAAGCGGTGCTGGTGCGCAAACTCGAAACGATCGCCGTCCGGGCCGCGCAGCTGCCCGCCGAGACCGCGCCCGCGGAGGCCTTCTTCGACTGCCTCCGCCTGGTGGTCGAACAGTCCGCGGGCAAGACCGAGTTCGCCCAGGCACTCGCCGCCGCCGGAGTCGACGCGCACGCGACCCTGCGGGAGGCCACCACAGCGATCCGGGCCCGACTGTCGGAACTGCTGGCCGGGGCGCAGCGTGCCGGGGCGGTCCGCCCGGAGCTCGGCCCGCCGGAGCTCATCGCCCTGCTGATCGGCACGACCACGGCGATGGAACACCTCGGCGACGACGCGTCGGCCCGGGAACGCGTCTTCGCGGTGCTCTTCGACGGCCTGCGGCCACCCGGTGGGATCCGCGCATGACGGACCGGTCGCCGCTCACCCACGCCTACGGCCGGGTCGTCATGGCCAACTCGCTCCCGTCGCACCGGTGTTCATGCCGCGGGCGCGGGAGGCCGTGCCGCCGTTCGTAATTGCGTTGTCCGGCCGCCGGTCGAACGCCTATTCTCAGGTCCGACGACGTGTAGCTCAGTAGCAGAGCACCGGGCTGCTATCCCGGAGGGCGCAGGGGCAGCACCTGCCACGTCGGCTTATGGACGATGACGCTGGGCAGCAGCACTCCGCCGGAGCCGGGACGACCCCAACGACCGCCGCGTCCGCAGCGTCCGCCGGCTACCCGCAGCGGCAGCTCGCCCGGGCGCTCCTGACCTCGGCGGCCCACGCCGACGCCGACACCCGGCGCCGAGCCGAGGCCCGCGCGGACCGCTGGCGCGCCACCCTCGCCGGCATGGCCGACGGCCGCCTGACCATCGGCTCCCGCACCCCGGTGGCCGCACTGCCCGCCTGGGTGACCCCCGAGGTCCTGCGCGGCGGCTACGCCACCGGCGCCGCCGGCGCCGAGGGCCCGCTCCAGCCGTACGAACGCGAGGCCGCCGCCCGGGCCGGGGTGCCCGCCGCACGCGGGGCGCTGTTCGCCCACAGCCTCACCGACGCCGGCCTCTCCCGACTGCACGAGCTGCTCGACAGCGGCTGCTACGACATCGAACTGCCCGAGGAGGCGGCACTGTTGACCGTCGCCTGGCTGGTCCGGGCCGGTGACACCGCTGCCGCGCTGGAGCTCCTCGACACCCTCGAACCCTTCGCCGACCGGCTGCGCTTCACCCCCCGCCCCGCCGACCGGCCCGCCCCGGACGCCGAGGCGCTGCACCGCCGTACGGTCGGCGACGCCGTCAGCTCCCTCGCGCACCGGCGGCCCAACCCGGCCGTGGAGGCCCAGCAGGAGGCCCTCACCGTCTGGCAGCCGTTCGCCGACCGGCTGCTCGCCCACTGGCTGGAGACCGCCGGGGACGGGCAGCGGGTGCTGGAGCGCGAGCCCGACGCCGACTGGCTGGAACGCGGCGCCGCACTGCTGCGCCGGTACCGCGAACTCGCCGACGCCCACACCCGCTGCACCAAGCACCGCAAGCCGAAGGAGAACCTCGCCATCCTGCGTGGCGCCCTCGACGAGGTCGTCGCCGGCCGGCCCCTGGACGCCCGCCGCCTCGGCCTGCTGCGCCACGCGGTGGAGTCCATGACGCGCCGTCGCGGCCGGCCGGGCTCGCAGCGGCACACCGAACTCCGCACCCGGCAGGCCGTCCAGGCGGCCCGGCCCACCCACCACGCGCTCGCCCAACTGGTCCTGCGCCGGCTCGCCGTGCTGCCCCAGGACACCGGCACACCGGACGTGCGACCGCTCACCGCCGACGTCTCCGGACCGGAGGCCGAGGAGACCGGCCTGCCCGCCGGCACCCCCGTACCCGCGACCATCGGCCGGGTCGTCGAGGCCGCGCTGAGCGCCCCGATCGACACCCTCGTCGAACGCGGCGTCGTGCCCTCGGCCGAGGCCCTCGCCGAACTGGTCCCCCAGCTGGTCGCCGCCACCACCGCCCGGAGCCACCCGGACCCGGCCCTGCGCACCCTGGTCGCCGCCAACCACCGGGCCTTCGGCAACCGCCGCTCACTGCTGCTGACCGACCTCACGAGCCAGGTGCGGGTCGACGAACTGCCCTGGGTACGGGCCGTGGTGGCGCACCGCGCCGACGAGGACGGCCGGGAACCGGCCCGCCTCGTGCTGCGCCGCCTCGGCGAACTGGCCGTCCAGGCCTTCCCGGGCACCCTCCTGCCGAACCCGCTGGTCCGCGAACTCGCCGTCCTGGCCCGCCAGTCGGGCGTCGACGCCCCGTTCGTCGAGGAACTGGCGGCGGACATCTTCCAGGGCACCTTCACCCCGAAGTTCCTCGCCGCGGCCCGCATCGCGGCCGACCTGCTCGGCGGCACCCTGTACGAGCGCTACTACGGCATCGACTACGCCGCCGTGCGCGACCTCGCGGAGGCGGAGTCGAGCGGGGTCCTGGCGCGCATCCGCCGTCCCCGCACGTCCAAGGGGTTCGCCGAACTGTGCGTCCGGCGCGCCGAGTTGGGCCGGGGCCGGTCCGTCGCCGCCAACGGCACGGTCGTCGAGCAGGCCCAGATCCTCACCACCCACAACCTCGCCACCCTGGTCACCCGGGCCGGCATCGACCCCGCGCCCGGCTGGGACGACCTCGCCCTGCGCAGCTTCGCCACCGTCTGCCGGACGACGGCCCGGATCCACGGCAACCCGTACCCGGTGACCGCCGTCAAGGACGCGGCCTACGCCTGGCGTCAGATGCTCTTCCAGCTCTCCCTGTGCGACCCCGCCACCCGCACCCGGACCCTCGCCCGCCTGGACGAGGAGGCCGCCCGTCACCCCGGCCACGTCACGTCCCGCCTCGCCCCCGCCCTCACCGGCCTGCGCCAGGCCGCCGCCGGCACCCCGCCGGACGCGGGCACCGGGCGCCTCCTCCTCGGTTGGAGCACCGGGCCGCACTGGCTGGCACGCGACCCCCGCGACTGATCCCGCCGACCGTCGTCAGGACGGTCGGACCGGGGTCGGGACCGGGTGCGGGTGCCGGCCGGCGGGCAGCAGCCACCCGGCGCCGGTGTGGACGGGCTGTCCGGGCGGCACGGCCCGCGGGGTGCCGCGGTAGCTGAGGTACATGCCGGTCAGCACGGTGACCTTGGCGCGCAGCAGCCAGGGGTCGAAGGGCTTGACGATGAAGTCGACCGCCCCGGCGTCGTAGCCGCGCAGCGTGTTCTCCGGATCGGACCCGATCGCGGTGACGAAGATGATCGGGATGTCACGGGTCTGCGCGCGGTTCTTGATCTGGGCCGCGGTCTCGTAGCCGTCCATGCCGGGCATCTGCACGTCCAGGACGATGACGGCGATGTCGCGGTGCTGGAGCAGCGCCTTCAGGGCCTCCGGGCCGGAGGCGACGGCCAGGACGTCCCAGTCGGCGGCCCCGAGGACGGCTTCGAGGGCGACCAGGTTCGAGGGCTGGTCGTCGACGACGAGTACTGCGGGCCTGCCGGTCACGCCCGGAGCGACCGAAGCGACCGAAGCGACCGAAGCGCCCGAACGGGACGGGTCGGCAGGGTCGGCCGGGGGAGCCTCGATCCGCAGCGGGTCCTCGCCCGCCTGCTGCTCGGCCACGACCAGCTGGCGTTCCAGCAGCTCGCAGCGGGCCTCGGCGGCGAGCTGCCGCCGCAGTGCCTCCCCCAACTCGGCCTCCAGCCGTGCGACGTCCCGTTCGAGGGCCTGCTTGGCGAGGATCAGCTCCTCGCGGTCGCCGCCGTACCGGGCGATCTCGTCCGCACGGGCGCGCTCCCTGGCCCAGTCACCCTCCAACTGGTGGAGACGGAGCTCCAGATCGGCGATGCGGTGGTTGCGGTCGAGCAGGGCGTCGCCCAGGACGTCGCTGTGCGCCGCGGAGCGCCGCGAGAGTCGGTCGGCCTCGGCCAGCTGGAACTGCAGCTGCTGGACGGCGTGGCCGACCGAGGCACTGGTCTGCTGCGCGGCCGCGTGCAGGGAGCGCAGGAGCCGGACCGTCTCCGGGGTGGCGACGCTGCCCCGGTCGGCACCCACGTCGGTGAGCAGGTCCTGGACGAACTGCCAGGAGGGGATGCGCTGTCCGGACAGGTAGCGCGAGAGCGCCCCCGGGCTCAGGTGCCGACGCGAACTGTAGCGGCGCACCGACACCGCGGGCCGCAGCCCCGCGAACAGGCTGCGCAGCGCCTCCGCGAAGGCGCGGCACTCCCGGTTCAGTTCGGGGCTCAGCGGTTGCAGGCCTCCCACTCGGTCACCCCCGGTGTCTCATCGGCCTCCACGGAGGCCACCATCCTCGCAGCGACGGGACGGCGGCGGCCCGGGCGCCCGCAGGGCCCGGGCCGCGCAGCCGTCAGGAAACGGACTCGTTCTCGGCGGCCTCCTGTTCGGAGCCGCCGACGAGCCGGTTGACGAACGGAACGCCGACGCCGAAGGCGCCGACCCCGCACAGGACGCACTGGGCCGGGTGCACGCCCCCCGCGGCAGCCAGGACACCCGCACCGATTCCCGTGAGCACGCCGATCAGCAGCACGAGAGCCGCCCTGGTCGACAGCAGCGCACGCTGCACCATGAACCTCCTCGATCCGTGGCGGTCCTCGCCCGGCCACGACCTGCCCGCCAGCCGAACCGAACTGACGGTGCGTCACAGCATGAGGCGCCCGGCCACCGTTGCGCCCCTGTTTCCGGCCCGGAGACACCGATCGGCAACACGGGCCCCACCGGGCGTCGAGCGGGGGAGCGGGCACCACCGGATCGCCCGGTCCGGCCAGGGCCCAGCGGAAGGCCGTGTGCGGCCGAGGGCGTCGTCCAGTCCGCCGGGAACCGTGGAACCGTGCCCTCGGGCTTACCGGTACCAGTCGTCTCCGCCCTCGGCGAGCGAGCGGCCCAGATAGTCCCGCAGGTCACGGGCGACCCACTGACGGCTGTCGTTTTCGTGGTCCCAGACGAAGATGTCCGGCCTGCGCGGCGTCCGCACGAAGGCGAACTGGTCGCCTCCGCCGTTGTCCCCGAAGAACAGCAGGGCGTCGAACGGCATGTACAGCTGGGCGAAGGAAGGGTCTGACCGGAAGGAGAGGTTCTGCTCGACGATCTGCTCGACCGGCCAGACCGTGTCCACTCCGGTGCGGCCCACGATCCCGTCGCTCTCCAGCAGCAACTGCCGTAGCTCGTCGGGCAGTTCGTCGCCGAGTCGGCGTTCCGCCCCGGCCAGTGCCGACTCCTGGGCGGGCTCCCTGAACCCGCTGCCCGGAAACGAAGCGGAGGCTGTCTGTGTCCACATGGTCCACCAGCATAGGTCGACCGCGGCTCCCCAAATCTCGGTGGCCCTGCTGCACCGGTCAGGTGCGGCAGGGCCACCGAGGGGGGTGTGTCAGCTGCTGGTCGTCAGCAGACGGTTGGCCAGCGCGTCGGCGAGGCGGTAGGCCTCGTCGGCCGAGAGGGTGCGGCAGATGGCGTCCGCCAGTTCCTCGACGTCGTGCCAGTCGACCTGGCCGAGGCCGGCGTCGGGGGTGGCTGCCGTGGGCTGTTCGTCCGTCGGGGTGACGGCCCGCTGCTCCGGCATCGGGAGCGGCTCGGAATTTTCCGCGGAAAATTGGTCGGCGCTCGGTGCCGGTGCCGGTTCGGCCTTGGGCTGCGGGTTGCGGGGCGCAGGCTCCGACCGGGGTGCGGCGGGGGCCGGCGCCGCCGCCTCGGCCGCCGGGCGGGCGGTGGCGGACGCGGTGGGCCGCGGAGCCTGCACGGCAGCAGCAGCCGGAGCGGGCGCGGCAGCCGGAGCCGGAGCCGGAGCAGGCGTGGCGGCGGGGGCCGGACCGGGGGCCTTGGCCGCCGCCTTGGCCTCCTGCTTCGCCGCGCGCCGGGCCACGACGGCGTCGGCGTCCGCCTGGAGCAGCTGCTCCAGCTCCGCCGCCTGCCCGTCCAGGGACATCCCCTCGATGCCCTTCACCGACCCCAGCCGGCGGGCGACGTTGATGGAGATGCCCTCCTCGCCGCGCGCCTTGGCCCGCACCTGGCGCTGCAGCTCGGGGTGGAGCTTCAGCAGGTTCTTGCGGTGCGAGATCCAGCTCTGCGACCAGCCCTCGGCCTCGGCGGCCTCCTTGGCGGTGGGGTACTGCGACACGATGAGCAGGACCGCGTTGGCCTCCTCGATCGGGTCGAAGTCCTTGCGCGCCATGTTCTCGTCGAGCGCGGCCCGCAGCAGGGTCGCCTTGGACTCCGCCACCGAGTCGTCGACGACGACCAGCAGCTGCTCGCGCCCGTACAGCGCGGCGGCGGCCCGGCGCCGGTTGCCGTTGATGACGACCACGTCGTCCGGGCCCGCGCCCAGGACCTGCCGGTCCTCCGGCCACAGCCGCAGGTAGGCGGCCGGGGTGACGGCGAGGCAGCTCTGCAGCTGGCGGTCCTTGATGCTCGCCAGGTCGGAGAGGTCGCCCAGCTCGTCACGCGGGTTGCGCGGGTTGGGCAGGCAGCTGGCGGTGGGGATCCAACGCGCCGGGGCGTCGTTGGTGGTCTCCACGCCCGGGGCGTCGACGACCGCGTCGGCGGCCATCGACGCGAAGGAGACGCGACGGCCTGCCATCAGCGACCCCCGTAACCGAGTTCGAGGGACAGTCGGAAGAAGTCCTCGCGGGCCCGGTAGGCGGTGCCGCTCTCCTTGTACTGGGTGACGACCGTTCCCTCGGCCACCGCCCGGGAGTGGATCTTGTACCGGCGCAGCACGGTCTTGGCACGCGGCCAGCCCCGGGCGGCGATGTACGCCTCGGTGTCCTCCAGGTCGGCACGACCGTCGCGCGGGTCCCAGTTGTTGACGACCACCCGGTAGGGGATGTCCATCGGCTCGATGACCTTCTGGATGGTCCGGGCCGTGGGGTCGAAGCACAGCGGCTCGGTGATCATCGGGACGAGGACGTCGTCCGCGATCTCCAGCGCCCGCCGCAGGATCTCCTCATCGGCCAGGGTGCCCGGCGTGTCGATGAAGATGTGCTCGTACTCGTCCTTCGAACCGAGGACGTCGAACGTGCACGCCGCCAGGTTGACCGTGGTGGTGGTCTTGCCGACGCCGCCCTTCTGGTTGGCGATCACGTGGATCTTCGCGCCGGTCTTCTTGAGGTTGACCAGCTGCTCGGCGTGGTCGTGCGCCGCCATGAAATCGAAGGGCAGGTTGTCGCCCACCCGCTCGGCCCAGACGACCGCGGACCCCTGGGGGTCGGTGGACACGACAAGCACAGATGGCTTCATGATGTTCCGTTCTCTCCGTGGGCTTCCCGGGGAGGTGTTCGCCCGGTACTGCGGACGTCCGCCGCTCGAAACCGTGGGCGGCGGACTGGAACAGCATTCCAGATGATCGACTCGGAGTCCGACACGACCCGCGTGTGTCGGCGTGCAATGACGGACTCATGGGCTGAATTTCCCGAAAGCCGCGGGATGACATCGGGATGACATTCGGACCGGGGAGGGGGGAGAGGAAGCGTGGGAGCGGCGGCTGTTGATTGACGTCGGACGTCATGGGGCGCGCGAAGGCAGCTGTTGTCGACGGTCCGGCAAATCCGGGTGAGCCGGTCATGGATATTCGGCGTGTCGCCCGCCCGCCGCCCGTTCGCTGTTCATCGAGCGTGGTCAAGAAGTTGTCAAGGCGTTATACGGCCCACGCCCGCCTACGGCAGGAGACCGAGGACGCGTTCGGCCGCTTCGGCGTCGGTGATGCGGCCGCGCAGCATCGCGTCCATGACCGCCATGTACCGCTGGGTGCGGGGGCCGCCGAGGAGGAAGGGGTTGGCGGCGCCGGGGGGTTGGTGGCGCAGCTGCTCGGCTCGTTCGAGGCTGTGGTCGTTGGGGTGGTTGGAGAGTTCGACCTCCACGTTCGTCCGGCGCATGACGGCTCGGAAGGACTGGACGGAGGCGAGGAAGGTGCGCAGGTCCGGCACCGTCGAGGGCGGGTTGAGGCCGCCCCAGAGCATTGCGCTGTGGTGTCGGCGGCCGGCCCGGACCGGGATGATCGGGGAGACGGTGCCGGGGGTGTGCCCCGGAGTGTGGTGCAGCTCGATCGTGGTGCCGCCGAGGGTGAGGTGGGCGCCGTCCGCGATGTCGAGGTCGCGGACGGGGGCGTGGGCGGGGTGGGTGCGGGCGAGGAGGTCCCAGTCGGCCGCGGACAGGTGCACGCGGGCGCCGTAGCGCTCGGCGAGGGTCTGCGCCCCGCCGAAGTGGTCCGGGTGGCCGTGGGTCACGACGACGTGCCGGATCGCCGCCGGGTCGGCGCCGACCGCCCGCAGTCCGGGGACGATGACGTCCTCGGCATCGGCGGGTGAGGTGAGCGCGTCGATCAGCACGATGCCGTCGTCGGTGAGCACCGCCATCGCCGAGACCCAGCCCGCGCTGAGCAGCACGAGGTTGTCGAACAGCTTGACGGGCGCGGGTGCGGGCAGTGCGGGCAGGGTGGAGCCGGGGGTCAACGCCGTCACCAGGGCCCGCAGGACGGGGTCGTCCCCGGCGAGGCGGCGGGCCCGGTCGTAGTGGGTGCGGGAGGCGGCGGGTGTCGCCGGCGAGGGGGTGGCCGCCGCGGCCGGGCCCGGTAGGGCGGCCGGCGCGGCACCGGCGGCGAGGCCGAGGACGGCGAGCTGGGCGAGGCGGCGCCGGGTGAAGTCGGCGTCCGTGGCGGCCCGGCGGGTGGGGCGGATCATGGCGGTCGAAGCTCCTCGGGGCGGTCGGGAAGGCGCGGGGGAGGCCGGGGGCACTCGGTACGGGTCAGCCGAGGGCGCTGACGACGGTCTTGGTGGCCTGGGCGATCAGGGCGTCGTCGGAGGTGGCGCCCGCCTTGCCGCGGTCGGACAGGACGACGATCACGATCGGGCTGCGCCCGCCCGCCGGCCACGCCACGGCGACGTCGTTGCGGGTGCCGTAGGCCGCGTTGCCGGTCTTGTCGCCGATCTTCCAGTCGGCGGGCACTCCCGCGCGGATGTACGGGCCGCCGGTCGTGTTGCCGACCAGCCAGTCCGTCAGCTGACCGCGCCGGTCCTGGGTGAGGGCGTCGCCGAGCACGTAGCGGCGCAGGTCGGTGGCCATGACGTGCGGGGTGCTGGTGTCACGGGTGTCGCCCGGGGTCGCCTCGTTGAGGGTGGGCTCGGTGCGGTCGACGTTGGTGGTCGAGTCGCCCAGGTCGCGCAGGGACTGCTGGACGGCCGCCGGTCCGCCGAGCTCGGCCATGACGAGGTTGGCCGCGGTGTTGTCGCTGTACTGGAGGGCGGCGGCGGCCAGGTCGCGCAGCTTCATGCCGGTGGCCACGTGCTGCTTGGTGATCGGCGCCCACTCCAGCACGTCCTCCTGCCGGTAGGGGACGACCTTGTCCAGGTCCGCGTCGGAGGCCTTGTGCAGCAGCTCCCCGACGGCGAGCGACTTGATCGTGGACGCGAACGCGAACCGCTCGTCGGACCGGTGGGTGACCTCCCGGCCGCTGCCGGTGTCCACCGCGTACACGCCGAGGCGGGCGCCGAACTGCTGTTCCAGTGCGGCGAAGGAGGCGTCCACCGAGGCGTCCGCCGAAGCGTTCGCCGAGCCGGTCGCGGGTGCGGCCGAGGCCGTCGTGCCGGTGGCCCGCGCCGACGGGGCGCCGTCCGCCGAGCCGCACGCGCCGGCCAGTGCGGCCAGGAGCAGGGCCACGGCGGGCAGCGCGGTGCGGGTGCGGGGGCGGTGGAGGTGGCGGGGGCGGTGGAGGTCGGGCGTCATGGTGGTCTCCCAGGTGGTTCGTGCCGTAACGGTCACGGTCACGGCCGTCGTCGTCGCGCTCAGCCAATCAGGCCGTCGGCTCCCCAGTCCAAGACTTGAATCGTGAAGGGAGCGATAATGAAACGCCTATGATGGCTGCCCATGGACCTGCTGGGGCACCTCCGCCACTTCCGCGCCGTCGCCGAGGAACGGCACTTCGGCCGCGCCGCCGAGCGCCTGCGGATCGCCCAGCCGTCGCTCTCCCAGCGGATCCAGCGCCTCGAACGTGAACTCGGTGTGACCCTGTTCGACCGCGGCCCGCGCGGCGTCGACCTCACCCCGGCGGGCCGGCTGCTGCTGGCCGAGGCCGAGGAGACCCTGGACAGCGCCGCCCGCCTGCTCGCCACCGCCGCCGACCTGCGCAGCGGACGGGCCGGCACGCTGCGCGCGGCCGTCCCGCCCGAACTCGGGCCGGCCACCCTCGCCGCGCTGCTCACCGGCTTCGAGGCCGCCTCCCCGGGCACCCGGCTCGAACTGCGGGAGCTGCCCGTCGCGGCCGTGGTGCGCGAACTCGCCCAGCAGACCGTCGACGTCGCCGTCGTCCGCCACCCCTGCCCGGCCGCCGGACTGGCCTTCGGCCCCGTCCTGCACCAGCCGCTCGGCGTCCTGCTGGCCGAGCACAGCCCGTACGCCGACCGCCCGGAGCTCGCGGTGGCCGAACTGACCGGCCAGCGCCTGGTCCTCTTCCCGCGCGCCACCGCCCCGGCGCTGTACGACGAGGTGCTCACCACGCTGACCAGGCACGGCTGCACTCCCGAGGCCGTCGTCGACCCGCCGGGACCGGACGTCGCGGGCGCGCTCGTCCTCACCGGCAGTGCCGTCGCCCTGGTGCCGCGCACCGCACCACCACCGGGTACAGTCTGGCGTCCGCTCACCGGCACCCCGCTGGCCTGGCGCACCTCCACGGCCTGGCCGTCCGGCCGGGGCGGGCCCGCCGTCCGGCTGTTCGCCCAGACCGCCCACGAGGTGCTGACCGGACCCGGCGGCCTGCTGCCCCAGCCGCCCCACCGCCCGCTCTACCCCCGGCCCGCAATGGAGTTCCCGCTTTGACCAGCGACCGCACCGGAGCCGACCGCACCGGAGCCGACCGCGCGGCTGCCGACCGGCCCGCGCCCGAACGGCCCGCGCCCGACCGGGCCGCGCGCACCCGCATCGCCGCCGCCTTCGCCGACGCGGGCGTCACCGGCCTGCTGCACGCGCGCGACCTGGACTCCGGCGCCGAGCTCGGCCTCGGCGCCGACACCGCCGTCAGCACCGCCAGCGTCCACAAGCTCTGCCTGCTGGTGACGCTGTACCGCGAGGCCGCCGCCGGACGGATCGACCTCACCCGGCAGGTCGACGTCCCCGCCGCCGGCCGCACCCCCGGCGGGACCGGCCTGGCCGCCATGCTCGACGCCGCCCGGCTCTCCCTGCGCGACCTCGCCTACCTCACCGCAGCCGTCAGCGACAACACCGCCGCCGACGTCCTCTGGGACGAGCTCGGCCTCGACACCGTCAACCGCACCATGGCCGACCTCGGCCTGAGCCGCACCGTCGCCGTCCACACGCTCCGCGACCTCATCGCCGCCCTCGCCGAGGACACCGGCCCGGACTCCCCGGTCGACCCCGCCGTCGTCGCCCGGCTCCGGGTGCTCGACCCCGCCTTCACCAACCACAGCACCCCCCGCGACATGACCACCCTGCTGGCCGCCCTCTGGCACGGCGACGCCTGCCCCGGCGAGTACGGCGCCGCGCTGCGCCGCCTGCTCGGCCTCCAGGTCTGGCCGCACCGGCTGGCCTCCGGCTTCCCCTTCGACGACGTCCGCGTCCACGGCAAGACCGGCACCCTGCCCACGCTGCGCCACGAGGTCGGCGTCGTCGAGTACCCCGACGGCGGCCGCTACGCCCTGGCCGTCTTCACCCGTGCCGCCGCAACCACCATCACCCTGCCCGCCGCCGACGCCGCCATCGGCACCGCCGGCCGCCTCGCCGTCGACGCCCTCCGGGCCCGGGCGGCGACGGGCGCGACGGGCGGGACGGGCGCGACGGGCTGATCGCGGCTGCCGGGCCCAGCGCCGCGCAGCGCCGTCGGCCGCAATCCCGGCCGCACGGTTCCGACCGCATGGATCCGGCCGTACGGTTCCGGCCATTTCCGGCGCGGGCGCCGGACGGTTCGGCGGCTCCGCCCGGAGGTGTCCGGGAATCCGCTTGTCGGCATGCCCCTGACAGAACGAGGTGGCGGTGACGGCCGGACCGCGCGGCGGCTGCTCCGGCGGGCGCCCGGGCGGGTCGGTGAATCCGGCCAAGCCGTACGGCACCTGTTCCCCGGGGCCCACCGGTCGTGGACGATTCGGTCGTCGCCCGGGCCTTTCGGCCGGGACGGGGAGACGGCGGAGCCGCGCCCTGCCATGTCGCGGGTGCGGTGGACGTCGACGGCGTTGGAGGGGCCTTGGCCAGAGGTGTCGGGGGAACGCGGTCGGGAGCGCGGTCGAGCGCGCGGTCGTGGTGGCGGTGGGTCGTGTTCGCGGTGGCGACGGTGCTGTTGGCCTCGCTGGTCCAGGCGGCGGGCCTGCCCCCGGAACAGGCGGCCGCGGCCACGGCGGCCCGGACGGTGCCGCGGGACCTGCCGATCCTGTCGGTCCCGTCGGACCCGTCGGTGTCGTCGGTCCGGTCCGTGGCCGAGCCGCCGCCGCAGGCCGAACTTCCGCAGCCGAAGGCCGACTTCGCGCCGCTGGCGGCCGACGGGCAGCCCCGGCCCGCCGCGCACGGGTCCGCGAACGCCGCCGCGCGCGCCGCGGCCCCGGCGGCGCCGCAGACCGCCCTGGTCTCCCCGGTCGACGGTGCCGTGGTGGGGACGGAGACACCGGCGCTGCAGGTGGCCGCGGCCGGTGACGGCGTCCTGTACTGCTTCAAGATCTCCACCGGGTTCGACGGCCGTTCGGGCAGCGTGGTGGACTCCGGGTGCCTCGACCAGCCGCAGTGGACCGTCCCCAAGCACGTGCTGCACGACGGCGGCCGGTACACCTGGACGGCGGCCACCGCGATGTCCGGCGACCCGGCCGCGACGCCGCCGCAGTGGGTCGGTCACTTCACCGTCAACCAGCGGGTCGGCGACCCCGGGCCCGCCCCGACCGACCACCTGGGCCCGGTGACGGTCAACCTGTTCAACGGCAACGCGCACGTCGAGGCCGCCGGCCCGGCGTTCCGGACCGTCGGCGGATCGGCGGGGGTGAACCTCGCCTACAACTCCCGGGAGGGCGCCCCGCACGGCGTCCGCGCCTCCTACTTCAACGACTCCCGGCACACCGGCACCCCGGACGCGACCCCGGTGATGGTGCGCGGCGAGTCCCAGGTCAACCTGGACTGGGGCATCCCGTTCACCGGCAACCCGGACAACCTGCCGTGGCGTGACAACCCGATGCCGCCCGCCCTGGACAAGAACTGGTTCGTGGTGCGCTGGGAGGGCCAGTTCAAGGCCCCCGTCACCGGGGACTTCCGGTTCGCCGGCGCGCACACCGACGGCGCCCGGATCTGGCTGGGCGACACCCTGGTCTACGACAACCCCGGCCCCGCCGAGCCCGCCGACGACTTCCTGCTGCCCGGCCCGCACCGCGCCCAGGAGGTCGCGCTGAAGGCCGGCCAGCTGATGCCGATCCGCGTCGAGCTGTACCACCACTCCGACCAGCGCCCGCGCATGGTGCTGTGGGCCAAGAGCAGCATCGGCGCCGACGGCCAGCGCAGCCACAACCTGGACCCGAGGATCGTGCCGACGGAATGGCTGATGTCCGCGGACTCGCAGGCCCTGCCGGCCGGTTGGACGCTGTCGGCGCAGTCCAGCGGCTACAGCCGGGCCGAGATGCTGGACGGCTCGGTGGTGCTCACCGACGGATCCGGTGCCAAGCACACCTGGGCCAAGGCCTCCACCGGCGGCTACACGCCGCCGGTGGGCGAGGACGGGGTGCTCGCCTTCGACACCTCCGGCCGGATCACCCTCACCGAGGGCGACACCGTGTCGCTGTTCAACCCCGACGGCACGCTGGCGGCGGTGGAGTCGGTCCTGGACGGCAAGAAGCCGGCCGCCCTGCAGTACGTCTACAGCGGGACGCCGCCACGGCTGACGGAGATCAAGGACCCGGTCTCCGGCCGCTCGCACCGGCTGTTCTACAACACCGACGGCAGCGACGGCTGTTACGGCGGGGTGTCCCGTCCGCCGGGCTCCGACCCGGCCCCGCCGCAGATGCTCTGCCGGATCCGCTACTGGGACGGCAGCGAGACCCGGCTCTGGTACCAACTGGGCACCCTGGCCCGGATCGAGAACCCCGGCGCGGTCATGCAGGACTTCGACTACGTCGGCCGGGCCTCGGCCAGGCAGCGCTACGACCAGGCGGGCGACAACGAGGAGGAGAAGCAGAAGGCCCTGGACAGCATCGGGCCGCTGGCCACCCTCCGCGGCAGCCTCGCCTACGACTGGGTGGCCCGCCAGGCCCCGTCCACGGAGAACGGGTGCACCAACACCGGTGACATCGCCGCCGCCTGCACGGTGATCGGCTACGACTCGGTGACCGAACAACCCCAGGAACCGCCCGCCCTGCGCGCGGTCCAGGTGCTGGCACCGGCTCCGGACGGCCGCACGAGCGCGCTGCGGGCCGAGCACTTCTACCAGTACTACCTGGAGCGCAAACAGGCCACCGTGGCCCTGGCCGGGGTGTACGACTCCACCCGCTCCCGCACGGTCACCTACGACGACGCCGGCCGCACCCTGGTCACCACCGACTTCACCGGGGCGAGCATCGCCGCGGAGTGGAACACCAAGGACCAAGCCACCGCGGCCGTCGACAGCGCCGGCCGACGCTCCACCACGGTCTACGACCACGCCGACCGCCCGGTCGACAAATACGGTCCGGCACCGGCGTCCTGCTTCACCGGTCAGACCCCGACGGCCGCCTGCGCGGCGACGATGCCGCACACCCGCACCACCTATGACGAGGGCCTGGTGGGGCTGTCGGCCGCCTTCTACGACAACCCGGAACTGGCGGGGGTCCCGACGGTGTTCGCCACCGGGGTCGGCGCCGCCGACGGGGCGCTGTCGCGATCGTGGGGAACGAGTCCGCCGGTGCCCAACACCGGTGGCTGGTCCGCGCGTTTCACCGGTGAGGTGCAGTTCCCGGCCACGGGGGAGTACGGCCTCGGGTTCACCGCGGTCGACGGCGTCCGGCTGTGGGTCGACGACGTCCTGACCGTCGACAGCTGGAGCGACAAACCCGCCGGCGCGGTCACCGGAAAGTACGTCAACACCACGGCCGGCGGCTGGCACCGGGTCCGCGTCGACTACTACAACCGCTCCGGCACGACCGGGGCCCTGGCCTTCACCTGGACCCCGCCCGGCACCGGCGCCCCGGTACCGGTGCCGGGGGCCAGCCTCGCGCCCCGGTACGGCTGGGCGACGGGTACGACCACCGAAGACACCTCCGGCGGCGGCACGGAACGGGCGCCGTCCAAGCGCGGAGCGAGCAGCTACTCGGACCCGGCGGCGGGGATCGACCCGGTGTACGGACTCAAGGTGTCCGCGACGGCCGACCCCGGCGGGCTCAGCCTCACCGCCCGCTCCACGTACGAACGGCCGGGCACGGGATACCTGCGCAAGCTGGCCGAAGCGCTCCCGGCCGGCGACGTCACCGACCCCGACCGGCGCGACACCACCACGTACTACGGCGACGCCGAGACCCGCGCCAATCCGTGCGACCCGAACGCCCCGGCCGCCAACCAGGCCGGCATGACCAGGACGAGCACCGGAGCCAAGCCGGGCAGCGGGCCGGCGCTCACCAGCGAGACGGTCTACGACGAGGCCGGCCGTGTCGTCGCCGACCGTGTCAACGACGAGCCCTGGAGCTGCACCAGCTACGACGCACGCGGACAGGTGACCCGGAAGGTCTTCCCGGCCTTCGGGGACAAGCCGGCGCGCACGGTCGACTACGACTACGCGGTCGGCGGCGACCCGCTCGTCTCGAAGGCCGGCGACGCGAACGGGTCGATCACCACCACGATCGACCTGCTCGGCCAGGAGGTGGGTTACACGGACGCCAACGGTGTCACGTCGACCTCCACCTACGACCAGGTCGGCCGGTTGACCACCGACACCACCACGGTCAAGGGCGTGACCAGCACCGTGTCCTACGCCTGGAACGACGCCAACCAGCTGACCCAGGTCAAGGTCGACGGCACCGTCGTCGCCACCCCCGCCTACACCACCGCGGCCGAACTGTCCGCCGTCGCCTACGGCAACGGATCCCGCCTCGACTCGCTGACCCGCAACGACTCCGGCAAGCCCACGGCGCTGGCGTGGAAGACCGTGGCGTCCACCGTGGTCGACACCGTCACCCGCTCCCGGGACAACCGCATCACCGACGACGCGGTGACCGAGAACGGCAGGACCACCGCGAGCTACTCCTACACGTACGACCCGGTGGGCCGGCTCGTCGCCGCGAGCGTCCCGCACCACCAACTCACCTACCGCTTCGACCCGGCCGGCGGCTGCGGGCCGGCCGGCAGCACCGGACTCAACACCAACCGCACCGCGTCCACCGACAGCCGCGACGGCGCCGCCGCGGTCACCACCACCTACTGCTACGACGGCGCCGACCGGCTCACCGCGACCAACGGCGGCCTCGCGCTGGCGTTCGGCTACGACGCCCGCGGTGACGCCGTGAAGATCGGCGACGACACCCTGGGGTACGACTCCACCAAACGCCACGTCTCCACCACCACCGCGAGCGGCACCACCATCGCCTACACCCGCGACCCGGCCGACCGGTTGACCCGCCGGACCGTCACCGGATCCGCCGACCCGTCGAAGAACGGGATCACCCGCTACGCCTACACCTCCAAGCACGACGACGCGGACCTGGTCCTGGACGAGCAGGGCGCCCTGCTACAGCGGATCGTGGCGCTGCCCGGCGGGGTGCTGCTGACCAAGAACTACGACAGGACCGCCACCACCAACTGGTCCTACCCCAACATCCACGGCGACGTCCTGTTCACTGCCGACGGCACCGCCGCCCGCACCGGTGCCCTGCACCTGTACGACCCGTTCGGGCAGAACATCGACCCCACGACCGGCGCGTTCGCCGACGTCCCGATCCCGGCCACCGCGGCCGGCGGCATGGACTTCGGGTGGCTGGGCCAGCACGAGCGGCCGGTGGAGCACCTGGCCGGACAGCAGGCCATCGAGATGGGCGCCCGCGTCTACCTGCCGGTGCTGGGCCGGTTCCTGCAGAAGGACCCGGTGGCGGGCGGGTCGGCCAACGACTACGACTACGTCAACGCCGACCCGGTCAACGGACTGGACCTGGCCGGAACGTTCTCCTGGAAGTCGGTGGTCCACGTGGCGACCACCGCGGCCGAGGTGGTGGCCTATGTACCCGGCCCGATCGGGACGGTGTCCTCCGGGCTGGCCGCGGCCGGCCAACTCGCCCAGGGCAACAAGGCCGCCGCGGCCATGGACGCGCTCGGCATGATCCCCGGCGGCAAACTCGCCACCACCGTGGCCAAGAACGCCGCCAAGGAGGCCTCGACGCTGGGCAGGGCCGCCGAAGCCGTCGAGAAGTGCAACTCGTTCTCCCCGGACACCCTGGTGGAGATGGCCGACGGCAGCACGAAGCCGATCAGCGAGGTCCACGAGGGCGAGGAGGTCGCGGCCACCGACCCGGCCACCGACACCACCGCCGGCGAGCCCGTCGCGGGGGTCATCGTCGGCCACGGCGTCAAGCACCTGGTCGACATCGGTGTCGAGGGCCCGGGACAAGCCACGATCACCGCCACCGCAGGCCACCCCTTCTGGGTCCAGGACCGCGGCTGGGTGGACGCCGGGAGCCTCAGGACCGGCGACCTCGTCCGCGACCCGTCGAACGGCGGCGTCGTGCGGGTCACCGTGCTCCACGACCGCGGTGACATCGCCGACCAGACCGTCTACAACCTCAGCGTCAGCCGCATCCACACCTACCACGTCCGCGTCGGCGCCCACTTCCTCCTCGTCCACAACGTCGCCTGCCCCATACACGGCCCCAGCCCCTTCACGGAGTGCGTGGCCTGCCGCATCAACGGCACGGGGGAACGCAAGGCGGTCGACACCGTGGCGGAGCACGAGGTGGGGGCCACGTCCACCAGGGAAGAGTCCAGTTCACGCGTGGACGCGGTGGACACCCTCGTCCACGCACACGTCGATCCGACCGGCCTCACCGCGGCGGTGGTCGCCGGCGCCGCAGCGGCCCGTGTGGGGATCGCGGCCAAGGACGCGACCAGGAGGTTCAGGAGGTAGCGGAACGCCGTCCGAACCCTCGGCCGTCCGAACCCTCGGCCGCCCGTCGTGAGACCGGAACACCCATCAGGAAGGGACCACCCGCATGACCAGCACCAGAGCCGGGAAGAGAAGATCGTTGTGGCGGGTGGCGACCGTCGTCGCCGCGCTGCTGGGCGCGGCCCTGGGGGTCGGCGCCGCCCCGGCCACCGCCGCGCCCCCGGCGGAGACGAACCTGACGGCACTGGTCCAGCTGTCGTTCACCAACGTCAGCAACGGCAAGCAACTGGACGTCCTGGACGGCAGTTACGACGACAACGCGGCCATCTCCGTCAGCCCGGCGCCGGGGTCCGCCACGACGTGGCGGATCAACACGGGCATGAGCTTCGGCTCGGGGTTCGCCATCGTCAACAACACCACCGGCAAGTGCATGGACCTGACCACCGCCCGCTACCAGCTGCGGCAGCAGCCCTGTGACGGGCGGGCGTCCGAGCAGTGGTACTTCCAGCCGGTCGCCGGCTCGGCGCAGAAGGCGTTCAGGCTCCGCCAGGTCGGCGACAACACCTGCCTGACCGTCCAGATACCGCCCGGCAACGACAACTGGGCCTACACCTACCGCTGCGACAACACGCCGTACCAGCAGTGGACGCTGCCCGCCGAGGTCTACCAGACGGCGTGGAACGTCGCCGTGGACTACGCGGCCGCCCGGTGCAACAAGGACACGGCGACCTGCGCCTGGTCCACGACCAGTCAGACTCCGCCGTTCACGCTGCCGGAGGCGTGCGTCTCCCCGATCTGGTTCAACGACACCTCGACCACGATCCCGTGGGAGTTCTCGCTGAGCACCACCACGGGGTGGAGCAACACCATCGGCTTCAAGCTGGGCGGGAGCCTGAAGCTCACCGGCGACTTCGGTGTCGCCAAGGTCGAGGCGGAGATCACCGGTGAGATCAACGGCGCGACCACGGTGGACCTCAAGCAGGAGCTGGGCAGCAAGCTGACGGTGAGCGTGCCCCCGCGCCAGTACGGCTGGGTCACGTTGTCCGAGCTGGCCACCAAGGCCACCGGCACCTTCACGTTCGACGCCCAGGGCTTCCCGTGGACCGCCGACGACACCATCACCGTGCCGCTCAAGTACGACACCAACGGCGGCGCCAGCATCTACAGCGCCCGGACCAGGCCCACGTTCACCAACTGCGCCGGGACGTAACGGTATCGACCCCGTACGCGGGAGCTCCGGAGGACCGGCCGTCCACTCGGCCGGTCCTCCGGCGCGGCGGTGGTCACGGGACGGACCCGGTCAGGCCCCGGTGCAGGGGGCTCAGCCTTCCCCGTTCCACGACTCCCACAGCGCCGCGTACGAGCCGCCGGCGGCCACCAGTTCGTCGTGGGTGCCCAGTTCGACGATGCGGCCCGACTCCATGACGGCGACCCGGTCCGCGTCGTGGGCGGTCTGCAGCCGGTGGGCGATGGAGACGACCGTCCGGTCCGAGCGCACGGCGGCCATGGCCCGTTCGGCCTGCCGCGCCGTGGTCGGGTCCAGCAGGGAGGTCGCCTCGTCGAGGATCAGCGTGTGGGGGTCGGCCAGGTGGACCCGGGCGAGGGTGAGTTGCTGGGCCTGGGCGGCGTCGAGTTCGACGCCGCCGGCGCCGAGGGCGGCGTCCAGCCGGTCCGGGAGGTCGAGCGCCCAGTCGGCCTCGACCAGGGCGAGGGCGGCGAGGACCTCGTCGTCGCCGGCCGCCGGGGCGGCCATGGTCAGGTTGTCCCGCAGGGTGCCCACGAACACGTGGTGCTGCTGGGTGATGAGGACGATCCGGTCGCGCAGGTCGCCCGATGCCGCCAGGTCGGCGACCGGCACGCCGCCGACCCGGATGAATCCCGCGTCCGGCGCGTCGACGCCGGCCAGCAGCATGCCGAGGGTGGACTTCCCCGCGCCGGACGGGCCGACGATCGCCAGCCGTTCGCCCGGCCGGACGACCAGGTCGATGTCCTTGAGCACGTCGTGCGAGCCCGGGTAGGCGTACCGGACGCCGCCGACCTCGATCCGGTCGTCGGACGGCCGGCGGTCGAGCACCGGCGGTTCCTCGGACACCAGGCCGACGCCCTTGATCCGGGCGAACGAGGCCCCGCTGCGCTGGAGTTGCTCCACCCAGTTGAGGGCGCGGTCGAGCGGGTCGACCAGCTGCCACATGTACAGGCTGCCGGCCACCACGGTGCCCAGGCCCACCGCGCCGTCGAGGTAGCCGAGGCCGCCGACCAGCAGGATGAGCGCCATGGGCAGCGAGTGGGCGAACTCGGTGACCGGGAACAGCACGGTGCGCAGGAACAGGGTCCGTACGCCGGCCCGGTAGGCGGAGTCGATCGCCCGGTCGACGACGCGGTCCTGGTGGGCGCCGAGCCCGAACGCCTCGACGGTGCGGGCGCCGTGGGCGGTCGCGTTGAGCGCCTCGGTGACCCCGCCGGCGGCGGCGCCCTCGGCGAGGTAGGCCTCCCGGGCCCGGCTCAGGTACCAGCGGCTCACCGCCCAGACGATCGGCAGGCTGACCAGGGCGCACAGTCCGATCAGCGGGTCGAGCAGGAACGCGGCGACGAAGATGAACAGCACCTGGACAGCGGCGATGAAGACGTCCGGGGCCGCGTTGCGCAGGGTGGCGGCCACCGTGCCGACGTCGAGGGAGGACCTGGTCACCAGGTCCCCGGTGCCCACCCGCTCCGCGTACCGTCCGGGCAGTGCCAGCGTGCGGTCGACGACCTCCTCCCGCAGCCGGGCGAGGGCGCGCTCCCCGAACCGGTGCGAGAGGTAGCGGGCGTAGCGGGTCAGCAGCAGTTGGGCGAGGGCGAAGCCGAGCACCGTCGCCGCCAGCCCGTCGACCTGACCGGCCGTCAGCTCGCCGTTCTCGACCCGGGTGACGATCCGGCCGAGCAGCCACGGCCCGGCGACCCCGGCCAGCGCGGCGAGGCAGGTGAGCAGGAGGACCCCGGACATCGCCCGGCCGTCGTCGGCGAGCAGACGCCAACTGGCCCTGCGGACGGTCGCCTTGTCGGCGATCGGGAGTCGGCGGACGTCGTCGTGGCTCATCGGGCCGGTCCTTCCTGGGGCTCCGTGGTGGTATCGGGACGGGTCTCGGCGTCGCCGCGGAGGACCAGGGCCGCGTAGGCGGGTTCGGCGGCGAGCAGTTCGCCGTGGGTTCCCACGGCGCGGACCTTGCCGTCCACGAGGTGGCAGACCTGGTCGGCCCGGCCGAGGACCAGCGGGGAGGTGCTGACCACCAGGGTCGTCCGGTCGGCGCGGAACGCGCCGATCCGGGAGGCGACGGCGGCCTCGGTGAGCGCGTCGAGGGCCGAGGTGGGTTCGACGAGCAGCAGCACCTCGGGGTCGGCGAGCAGGGCCCGGGCCAGCCGCAGCCGCTGGAGCTGGCCGCCGGAGACGTTGCGGCCGCGGTCCTCCAGCGGCGCGTCCAGGCCGCCGGGCAGCAGGTCGACGATGTCCTCGGCCGCCGCGGCGTGCAGCGAGCGCTCGATCTGCGCGGTCGTGCACCCGCCCCGGACGTCCACCGCGGAGGCCAGGGTGCCGCCGAACACGTAGGACTCGTTGTCGGAGACCAGGACGTGCCGGCGCAGCGCGGTCGGCTCCCAGTCGGACACGTCCGTGCCGCCCCAGGTCGCGTAGGAGTCGGTGTAGCCGGCCAGCCGGTCCACCACGGCGCGGGCCTCGTCGGGCCGCGCGCAGACCAGGGCGGTGACCAGCCCGGGCCGCAGCACCAGGCCCGACTCCGGGTCGTGGAGTTCCGCCGCTCCGGCGGGCGGTTCGGTGCGGGTGCGCTCGCGGGACGACTCGGGCCGCAGCGCCAGGATGTCGATGACCCGGCGGGCGGAGACGAGTCCGCGCGGGAGGTCGTCGGCGCCCTCGATGAAGAACGTGACGGGGACCAGCAGGGCCGCCACGTATCCGTAGACGGCGACGAGTTCGCCGACCGTGATGTCGCCGGTCGCCGCCATCCGGGCGCTCAGCCAGATCACCACGGCGAGGAAGACGACGGGCAGGCAGGCGCCCAACGCCTGCACCCAGCTGGCCAGCGAGGCCACCCGGTAGCCGAGCGGCACCAGGTCCCGGGAGCGCTGCCGGTAGCGCGCGGCGAACATCGGCTTGCCGCCGATGCCGTTCAGCACCGGGAGCCCGGCCACCATGTCCCCGGCGAGGGCGGTCAGCGCCCCCTGCTCCTCGCGGTACCGGCCCTCGGCGCCGTGCAGTTTCTCCAGCAGCGGGCCGACGGTGACGGCCAGCAGCGGGACGCCCAGCAGGATCACCGCGGCCAGGAGCACGGAGATCCGCACCAGCAGGACGGCCGTGGCGAGGTACGCGATGGTGGCACCGACACCGGGCCCGGTGATGGTCAGGGTCTGGGCGATCCGGCCGATGTCACCGGCCTGCAGGTGGGTCAGCTCGCCGGCCGACACCTGGCGCGGCAGCGTCGTGCCCAGTCGGTTGACGTGGCGGGTGATGACCTGGACGGTCCGGTAGGCGGCGTCGACCCGGATGAAGGTCATCGTGCGGTGCCGCAGGATGCCGAGGACGGCGATGACCGCCCCGACCGCGAGGACCACCGCCACCCAGCCGACCAGGGATCCGGTGTCGCGCCCGCGCAGCCCGTCGTCGATGGTCCGCGACATGAGGTAGGGCGGCAGCATCAGGGCGCACATCCACAGGGTTCCCCAGGTCGCGCCGAGCAGCACCCGTTTGCGCTGCATCGACACGAGCCACCAGAGGAACCGCAGCGGGCTGCGGTGGTCCGGCGTTCCCGGGTCGGTGTACGGGATCCGGCGCGTACCCGTGGGCAGGTCTGGTCCGTCGGTCATCTCGCTCGTCCTTGGGTAGGTGTGCTGGGGCCCGACGCGCCACGGGGAGCACTCCCGGTCGGAGGGGCCGCGACGTCCGGGACGCGGACGCAAACGCGGACGCGGACCCGGACGCGCTGCGCGCCGGAGCGGCTTCGGAACCCGGCCGGCTCCGGCGGAGACAAGAACGCTCCGCACGACCGGTCGTGCGGAGCGAGATTGTGGCGTGTGCACTACACCAAGATCGGACTCATCCTCTTCGAGCCCCGCGGGCTTGTCAACACCGGGCCGAACCGGTTGCGGGACGGGGAGTCGGGCCTGGAGCCGATCACTGTCGGTCCGTCAGAACACCGCACGCAGGCCCGTCCCCGGCGACCGCCCCGGCCCCTGCCGGGCCGTCCTCGGCCGGAGGCCCGCACCTGTTCGATCCGCGCACGCTCCGCCGAAGGCGGGGTAGGCCGAACCGGTGCGCCCCGGGTATAGACATCGCCAAACCGGGGCGCCTCCCGGCGGGTCTCTCATGGACGCGTCCGAGAGTGCCCACCATGGCCATCAATCTCCTCACCGCGCCCGGGCGGAGCCCGTCCACCCGGCCGCGGCGCCGCCGGGCCCCGTGGACGTCACCCGACGGACAGCCGGGCTACGCACGGCCCGCGCTGCTCGCCATCGCGACCCTCGCCGCCGTGCTGTACACGTGGAACATCGACCACAGCCAGTACCACGCCTTCTACGCCGACGCCGTGCGCAGCATGACGGAGAGCTGGAAGGCCTTCCTCTTCGGGTCGTTCGACCCGGCGGGCACGATCACGCTGGACAAGCTGCCCGGATTCCTGTGGCCGCAGGCGCTGTCGGCGCGCGTCTTCGGCTTCCACCCGTGGGCGCTGACCCTGCCGCAGGTGGTCGAGGGCGTGCTGTCCGTCCTGGTGATGTACCGGGTGGTGCGGCGGTGGGCCGGGGCCGACGCGGGGCTGCTCGCGGCCGCGGCCCTCACCCTGACGCCGGTGGCCGCCGGCCTGTTCCGCACCGCGGTCGAGGACGCCGCCTTCACGCTGCTGCTCCTGCTCGCGGCGGACGCGGCGCAGCGGGCCGCCCACACGGCGCGGCTGCGTCCGCTGCTGCTGGCCGGGGTGTGGGTGGGGCTGGCGTTCCAGACCAAGATGCTGGAGGCGTGGGCGGTGCTGCCCGCGCTCGCGGCGGTGTACCTGCTCGCGGCGCCGGCCCGGCTGCGGCGGCGGGTCGGGCACGTCGCGCTGGCCGGGCTGGTGACGCTGGTGGTGTCGGCCTCGTGGATGCTGGCGGTCACGGTGACCCCGGCGCAGGACCGCCCGTACGTGGACGGCACGACGGACAACTCGGCGTTCAGCATGGTGGTCGGCTACAACTTCCTGAACCGGTTCTCCGCGCTGGGGATGAGCGCGGCGCAGACGGGCAGCGTGCAGGCGGTCCGGGGCGGTGGCGGTGGCGTCGGCGGTGCGTCCACACCGCAGAACGCGGAGCCCGCCCAGGCCGCGCAGGATTCCCAGGGCCCTGGCGGTGGCGGCGGTGGGAAGGACGGGGGCTGGACGAAGATGTTCGGCGCGCAGTTCGCCCCGCAGACCGGCTGGCTCTACCCGCTCGCCGCCGTCGCGCTGGCCTGCGGGCTGGCCTGGCGGCGGCGCGAGCCGCGCACCGACGTGCTGCGGGCCGGGTACGTGCTGTGGGGCGCCTGGCTGGGCGTGTTCTTCCTGGTCTTCAGCGCGGGCAGCGTCGGCGGCCACAGCTACTACATGGGCGTGATCGCCGCTCCGCTCGCGGCCCTGGGCGGCGCGGGAACGGTCCTGCTGTGGCGGGGCTTCCGCGAGGGCGGCGCCCGGGCGTGGGCGCTTCCGGTCGCGATCGCCGGGACGGTCGCCTGGTCGGCCCACCTGGCCCGGGAGTTCCCGGCCTTCCTGCCGTGGCTGGCACCGACCGTGGTCGGCCTGGGTGCGGTGGCGCTGGCGTTGCTGGCGGCGGTCGCGCTCAAGCGCGTCACCGGGCGGGGGTTCGCGCCGGTCGGGCTGCTGGCCGGGGTCGCGGCGATGCTGGTCGCGCCGGCCGCCTGGGCGTCGTCGGTGCTGACCTCGGCGTACGGCGCCTCGGGCATGGGCACCGTCGGCCCCTCCGGGGGCGGGCGGCACACGTCGACGCAGGGCGCCGCCGCCGCGATGACCGCGCCGGGCACCCGGCACGGCGGCGGGTTCGGCACGGGCGGGTTCGGCGGCGGGTTCGGCGCCTCCTCGGAACACCTGACCGCGCCCGCGCGGGCCCTCTACGACTACCTCCAGGCCCACCGGGACGGCGCCCGCTACCTCTTCGCCGCCTCCAGCTGGAGCGCCGCCTCACCGTTCATCCTGGCGACCGGCGACGAGGTGCTCCCGATGGGCGGCTTCAGCGGCTCGGCCCCCTCACCCACCCTGCCCGAGGTCCAACAACTCATCGGCAAGGGCGAGTTGCGCTACGTCCTGCTCGACGCCGACCGCGCCCCCGGCACCGCCGATGCCGCCGAGGTCCACTCCTGGGTGCGCGCCTCCTGCACCCCGGTCCCCGCCACCGACGTACCCGGCCTGCCGCCGTCGACCGGCCGACAGCTCTACCACTGCACCCCCACGGCCTGACCGCCGCCCCGCCCGGTTGCCGCTGTGGGCGGCCACCAGTCGGTGGTCGCCCACAGCCATTCACTCAGTCCTTGAGCGCGACATCCAGGTAGGCCCGCACCGGCTCGAAGATCCCGTACGGGACGTACTCGGGGATCTCCGCAAGTGCCACCCAGGCCAGTGCGTCCACTTCCCGTGGGTCACCGACGGCAGCGGTGCCGCCGACGATCCCGCAGACCGTGTACGACATCCACCGACCGGTCTCCGGGTGGACGCGCTCGCCGAGGACCTTGATCGCGGCCACGTCCAGCCCCGTCTCCTCCGCGGTCTCGCGGACAGCCGCTTCCTCGGGAGACTCGCCGGGCTCGATCTTGCCCGCCGGGAACTGCCACACGAGCCGGCCCTCGCCGACCCGGCGCCGGACCATCAGCACCCGACCCGCTCGGATCACGATCGCGGCAGCGACCCCTGGCGGCCCGTCCGACCGCGGGAGCATCCCTCAGCTGTCCTGTTCAACGGCCTGGGCGACTGCACCGGCGTCGCGAAGAGTGCCGGCAGCTGCCCGAGCCGTGTCTTCGGGTTGGTCGTCGAGAATTGTCGCGGGAAGCTGCCCGATGAGGAGTTTGCCGTGCCACAGACTGAGCCCGGTGAGCCGACGGATCTCCTTGAGCACGTCCATGGTGCGGGCGCCGGGATCGGCCAGCACGACGCTGTACTGCACGCTGTCGCAGACCAGTGCGACATACCCGTCGTCGTCCATGTCCCTCCATCCGCCGACCCGTTGAGAGCCTAGCTCCGTACCGGGTGGGTCCGCCGTCCGGCGGACCCACCCGGTGCCCTACTATCTGGGCTCACTGATCTCGGGCACGCCACAGGTGGCGCCGCACGATTACGGTATGAAGATGTACCAGCCGGGGTAGGCGCCGCCGACGTACTCACAGTCCCAGACGCCCCACTTGCCGGAAGCCGCGACGTAGTTGCCGCAGCCCGTGCTGGAGGTGTACGGGCCGTAGCCGTTGGACAGGCCGGTGATCGCGTACCAGCCGGGGTAGGCGCCGCCGACCTGCTCACAGTCCCAGGCGCCCCACTTGCCGGAAGCCGCGACGTAGTTGCTGCAGTCCGTGCTGGTGGAGAACGCGCCGATCGGTCCGGGGTAGCTGTCGGTCGCGCTGGCGGTCGTAGCGGTGCCGGCCAGCGCGGCCAGGGTCAGTACACCGGTCATGGCGACTGCGGCGAGCATTTTTTTCATGGACAACCTCCTGGCATGAAGGCTCGACGGCGCCGGGACCCGTAGTGCAGCCCGCCCCCGCCGAGGTTCGGCGTCATCGGCAGCAAAAATTACATGGACTCGACAAGATCGTGTGGCGGTAATCAAGAAGAAGGAGGCTGCCTTCCGGACGCGCCCCGCACTGCCGGGTGCTGTTCACCGTCCACGGTCCGCGCGTCGCCCCGGGGATGTACGCGTCGGTACACCGCCGGGCCGATGGCCCGGGGGGAGAGGTGACATCCGTCGGCCGACGCGCCGGATCACGGTCCGCTCCTAGGTTCAGGGCATGACGAATCCGCCGATGCTCGTGGCCGCTTCGGCGTTCCCCCTGCTGCTTCGCCGGGCGGCCACGGTCCTCACCGTGCTCGGGCTGGCGATGATCCCCTGGCTGGTCTTCCTGCACACCGGGCTGCCGGCCACCGATCAGGCCTCGCACTGGGCCTGGACATGGACGGGTCTGGACAGCGCCGAGGCGCTCGGCCTGTTCTCCACCGGACTGCTCCTCAGGCGCGGCGACTGCCGGGCCTGCCTGACCTCCGCCGCGACCTCGGCCGTGCTGCTGGTCGACGCCTGGTTCGACACCATGACGGCCGCCCCGGGCTCGGACCTCACATCGGCGGTGGTGATGGCGGTCCTCGCCGAGTTGCCGCTGGCGGCGGCCTGCGCGGTTCTCGCGACCCGGACCTTCCCTCGGCCGGGCCGCTGAGCGGAAGAGGGATGCACACCAACATAACTGATGGATCGTCAGAAACTGCTCAGATGGCCACATCGGACATTCATGGAGGAATTATGGGGCATTCACGGGCATTGATCGGCGCGGGCGCTGCCGCCGCCGTCGCCACCTGGTGGTTCACCGACTCCGCGCCGTATCCGTACTCCCAGCGCTGGCTGCTCGACCTGCCGCTGCCGTTCCTGACCCTGAAGCGGCTGGACCACGTGCTGCAGGCCCGGGAGGGCGAGAGGATCCTGGAGATAGGCCCCGGAACCGGCCTGCAGTCGCTGCACGTCGCACCGCAGTTGGGCCCGAACGGCCGGCTGGACATCGTGGACATCCAGCAGGAGATGCTCGACCACGTGGGCCGCCGGGCCAAGGGGCAGGGCGTCGGCAACATCGTGCCGAACCGTGCCGACGCACATCAACTCCCTTTCGCGGACAGCTCGTTCGATGCGGCCTACCTGGTGACGGCGCTGGGCGAGATCCCGGATCCGGCGCGTACGCTGGCCGAGCTGCGCCGGTCGCTGAAGCCGTTCGGACGGTTGGTGGTCGGCGAGTTCTTCGACCGGCACCAGATCCGGCCGTCCTCGCTGATCAGCCTGGCGGAGGCAGCCGGGCTGCGGGTCGCCCGGCTGTACGGTCCGCCGTTCGCGTACTACGCGGTGCTGCGCCCGATCGACGCCTGACGCCCCGTCGTCAGCCCAGGTCGAGGGCGTTCGGCAGGCCGCGGCGGTAGCGGGCCTCGTCCTCCTGCTGGAGGGCGGCCAGCTCCGGCGGCCGGTACAGCGGCCACACGGTGCAGCGCGGGGCCGGTGAGCCGTCGTCGTCGAGCAGGGCGTTGACGGCGCGGCGGGCGGACTCGTTGGCGCCCTCCATGGTGGCCAGGTCGATGTCGGTGGCGACGTAGTCGCCGGCCAGGAAGAGGTTGGGCACGGCGGTCGCGGCGGGCGGGCGGTCGTAGAGCGTGCCCGCCGGGTGGACCAGCAGCTGTTCGCGGTTGGCCGGGGCCGGGCCGCCGAGGCCGGTGACGGCCGGGTCGATGAACCAGGTGACCAGGTCCGCGTCGTCCAGCACGCGTCGGCCGCCGCTGTTCAGCGAGTCCTTGAGCTGGGCCCAGGTCTCGCGCACCACCTCCTCGCGGGTGCACTTGAGCGCGGGCCTGCCGTAGACGATCCCCGGGATGTTCCACTCCGAGACGATCGCCGAGAGACACTCGGCCACCTGCCCGTCGCCGTAGTCCCGGCGGAAGTCCCGGCCGGGCCAGAACTGGGCCTGGCCGATGCAGGTGACGGACCAGGGCGAGTCGACCAGGTCGACGTGGCCGTGCACGATCGGGGTGCGGCGGCGCAGGTAGAACTGCACGCCGACCATCCAGTCGGTGCGCAGCCGGTCGCAGCGCGCGAGTCGGGGGTCGGCGGCGCGCAGGGCGGGGCCCCAGGTGGCACGGGCGTGTTCGACCGGCATCGCGCTGATGTAGTGGTCGGCGACGACGGGAGCGGCCGCGTCGCGCAGCCGCACGCCGGTGATCCGGCCGCCCTCGTACGTCAACTCCTCCACCTCGGAGCCGAGTTCGAACCGAACGCCGAGGGCGCGCAGCCGGGTCTCCCAGGGGCCGATCCAGGCCTCGCTGGTCGGGGCGTTGAGCACCCGGTCCGGCTCCCCGTCGCAGCCCTGGCCCAGGACGTTGTAGACGAACGCCTGGAGGATCCGGGCGACGGTGCGGGTGCTGGCCTCCTCGGCCTTGGTGGCGACGAGGTTGCGGGTGAGGCCGACGCCGAGCAGCCGCTGGTAGTCGTACGACATCTCGTCGGCCCGGATGAACCGCCACCACGGGACCCGCTCCCACTGCTCGTCACGGCGCCGTTCGCAGCTGGTGAAGTGGACCAGCAGCCGGTTGGCGAAGTACGCCACCTCGGTGGCCGGCAGGTGCAGGGCGGTGTCCAGCAGGCCCGTCAGCGTCTGCAGCAGCGCGTCGGGCAGCAGCTCCTGGAGGAGCGGGGGAGTGGTCACGGTACGGAACGGCAGCCGCAGCGCCGGCCGTCCAGCGGCGCGGGGGAAGAGCTCCTCGGTGCCGCTGACCAGGTTGTCGTGGACGGTGCGGCCCGCCGCCCCGGCCGGCAGCGGGATCCGGCGCAGGGTGTCGGGCAGGTTGCGGTAGAAGCCGGGGAAGAAGCGGAAGCCGTGCTCGCCGGGCAGCGGCCGCCGGCCGCCCCGGGCGGTGTCGGGCACGTCCATGCTGCGGGCCTTGCCCCCCAGCACGTCGTTGCGCTCGTAGACCGTCACCAGGTAGCCGCGCTCGGCCAGTTCCTGCGCCGCGCTCAACCCGGAGACCCCGCCACCCAGCACGGCGACCCGCCGCCCCGGTTGCCCGTCGGGCCGTTCCGCGGCCCGGGCCGGGCCGGCGGAGGTCAGCGCCAGGCCGGTGGCGGCCCCGGCCGCCGTGGTGAGCAGGGCGCGCCGGCTGTGGGCGGCCGTTGTGATCATTCGCATGATCCGTTAACGAGCCCGCCTAGGCGCCGGGTACGGCCGGCCCCGGCCGTACCCGCCGCCGGACCGTCAGCGCAGGACGGACTCCAGGAAGTCGCTGCCGATCCGGGCCACCACGGAGATGTCGAGCTGGTGGAGGACGTAGCGCCCCCGGCGCCGGGTGACCAGCAGCCCGGCCTTGCGCAGGACGGAGAGGTGGCGGGAGACCTCGGGGGCGGTGAGGCCGTACGCGTCGGCCAGCTCGTTCGTCGAGTACGCGGCGCGCGCCAGGTTGCGGCACAGGTTCATCCGCATCGGGTGGGTCAGCGCGTCCAGGCGCAGCTTGACCGTCTCCACGGGCTCGGCGCCGCCGATCTCGTGGGCCGCGGCCGGGTACTGGATCACGGGCTGCCAGCCCGGCCCGTACAGGGTGAACAGGTGCGGCCAGCCGAAGACGCTGGGGATCAGGGTGACGGCGCGGCCGCGGGCGTCGGTGCGGCCGTGCACCAGCTTGTCGACGACGATGCGGCTGCCGTGCTCGTCCTCCTCCAGGCTCAGCGCCGGTGACGCCGCCGTGAGCGCCGCGGCCAGGCCCTGGCGGCGCAGCAGGTCGTTCTTCTGCTGGGCGTCGGCGGTGAGCTGGACGTGGACCCGGCGCCAGGTGTCGGCGAAGAACGCCCGGTCGCAGTCCTCCAGGAGCCGGCGGATCCACGCCCGGGTGCCGGTGGGGTCGGCGAGCATCCGTTCGACGAACGCGGCCTGGTGCGGGCCGCGGGCCGCCGCCAGGTCGAGCGCCCGGCGCCGGGCCCAGGGGTCGACCAGGGGGGACGGCAGTCCCTTGGGGTAGTGCCGGGAGCTGCAGGAGATCTCCAGGGCGGTGGCGACGAAGCCCTCGTCGTCCATCCGGTCGAGGTCGTCCAGCTCCTCGGCGAGGGTGGGCCGGGGGCTCGCGGGCATCAGGAAGTCGGCGCGCGTCGACCGCCACATGAAGTCGGCCTCCAGCATCCGGCCGGCCAGTTCCGGTTCGAGGGAGCCGTTGGTCGCCGTCGTCCAGGCGTGCAGCCGGGGGTGGTGGGCCGGCTCGGCGAGCGCGTGCAGCGCGTTGCCGAGCTCGGCCAGCGGCGAGGGGCCGAAGGTGATCCGCTCGTGGGGCAGTCCGGTGATGTCGATCGTCACGCTCACCCCTCCATGGTGCCGGGTGGGGTGACCAGGGCATTTACCGGGGGGTCGTCATTTGACGGGGGTTGTCAATCGACGGGACCGGCGGGACGGCCGTGGTGCACGGTGGGCGCATGAACGCACTGCAGCAGCACCTCGTGGACAGCTACCGCGCCGCCCAGCAGGGCGAGGCGGCCCCGCCCGTCCCCGGCACCCACGACCTCGCGGTGCTCCGGGCCGCCCGTGAGCACCGCCGCTTCGAGGCGGTCGTCGCCGGCCGCCCGGTCCCCGGCCGCCTGCGCTTCGCCTTCCGCCGCTGGCTGGGCGTCCAGGGCTGACGGGCGGCCGCGCGGAGGGGCCGCCCCGGGGAAGGGGCCACTCCGTGGACGGGGGGCGCGCCGGCGTGGAAGGGGGCGCACCGGTGCGGACGGGGGCGCCTTGTGATCCGTCACAAACCGCCGCGGGAATTTCTGTGGTCGCACCCGGGGACAGCGCGCCCGGCCCTCGCCATGATGTTCTCCGGGACGATTCCTACCGGCTGGTAACACGAACCCGGTGGTAGACGTCTCCCGACGGTCCGGACGGACCGTCAGGAATCCCAGCCACCCGGGGGAGTCATGCGCAAGCGCACGTCCAGGCTGCTCGCCGCCGCCGTCACCACCGCCCTGACCGCCACCGTCACGGCCGTCGCGGTCGGCCCGGCCTCGGCGGCGGAGCGTTCCACCGCCGCGCGCTCGGCTGCCGCCGCCCCGAGCGACCCCTTCTACGCCTACGACGGCAGCACCCCGCTGGCCTCGCTCGCGCCGGGCACCGTGCTCAGGACGCGCACCCTGCCGTACCACGTCCTGGGGCTGCCCACCCCGGTCACGGCGGTCCAGCTGCTCTACCGCACCACCGACGCCCAGGGGCGCGCGGTCGCCAATGTCACCACCGTGCTCCGCAGCCTGACCGGGGACGGCAGCAAGGCCGTCTCCTACCAGTCCTTCTACGACTCGCTCAACCCGGAGGACGGCCCCTCCCGGGCGGTGGCCGGGAACCTCAGCATCGGCGGGCTGATCCCGAACGTCGAGGCGATCTTCGTGGTGCCGCTGCTCGCCCAGGGTTACAGCGTGGTGATCCCGGACACCGAGGGCCAGAGCGCCGACTTCGGGGCCGGGCCGGAGTACGGGACCAGCACCCTGGACTCGATCCGCGCCGCCACCGGATCCCAGGCGACCGGTCTGACCGCGGACACCCGCGTCGGGCTGCTCGGGTACTCCGGCGGCGCCATCGCCACCAACTGGGCGGCCGCGCTCGCGCCGAGCTACGCGCCCGACGTGAACGCCAGACTGGTCGGCTACGCCGAGGGCGGGCTGATGGTGGACCCGGCGCACAACGTCAAGTACATGAACGGCTCGCTGGTCTGGAGCGGGATCATCCCGATGGCACTGACCGGGGTCGCGCGCTCGTACGACATCGACCTCACGCCCTACCTGAACGACTACGGCCGGTCGGTCTACCGTCAGCTGGAGCACGCCTCGCTCGTCGACGGCCTCGGCCACTACCCGGGGCTGACCTGGCAGGCGATCGTCAAGCCCCAGTACGCCGACCCGAACTCGGTGGAGCCCTACGTCACGGCCGCCAACCGGATCAACCTCGGCTCGGCGCCGACCCCGACCGCGCCCGGCTACATCGCCCAGGGCAACGGCGGCGTCCTGGAGGGCACCTTCGGCAACCCGGCCGGCATCGGCACGGGCGACGGCGTGATGGTCGCCGGGGACGTACGGGCGCTCGCCCGCCAGTACTGCGCGACCGGCACCGGAGCGGTCTCGTACCAGCAGTACGACGCGCTGAGCCACTTCGGCGTCCCCGTCGTCTGGGCCCCGCAGGCCCTCGGCTGGCTGAACGACCGCTTCGCCGGCCGCCCCGCGCCCTCCGACTGCGGCCACATCCCGGCCGGCAACTCCCTCGCCCCGGAGCAGCCCGCACCGAGCCGCTGACCCTCCGGACCCGAGCCGCTGCCGCTGCCCCCGGCTGCCGGACCGGTCACTGCCAGTCGGCGGCGGGTGCGGTGGTGTACTCCTCGTCGGTGACGGGGGTCAGCCAGTGGACGACGTCGTGGTCGGCGTCGCCCTCGTTGATGGCCAGGTGGACCATCAGGCGGTTCGGCGCGGCGCCGTGCCAGTGCTCCTCGTCGGCTTCGAACAGGACGCGGTCGCCGGGGCGGATGACCTCGACGGGGCCGCCTCGGCGCTGGCACAGGCCGACGCCTTCGGTGACGAAGACGGTCTGGCCGAGCGGGTGGCGGTGCCAGTGGGTGCGGGCGCCGGGCATGAAGTGCACCAGGTTGGCGGTGACCCGGGAGGGCGCGAGGGCGGCGGCGACGGCGTCGAGGTAGACGTCGCCGGTGAACCAGTCGGCCGGGCCCTTGCGGGTGTCGATCGAGCTGCGGGTGATCTGCACGGGGTGTCCGTCCTCGGGGTGGGTGCGGGGTCGATGGGGTCAGGTCAGGGCTTGAGCAGGGCCTTGATCGCGCGGCGCTCGTCCATAGCGCGGTAGCCGTCGGCGACCCGCTCCAGGGGCAGGGTGAGGTCGAAGACCTTGCCGGGGTCGATCCGGCCGGTCAGCACGCGGTCGATCAGGTCGGGCAGGTAGCGGCGGACGGGGGCGGGCCCGCCGCGCAGGCCGACGTGGGAGTGGAACAGCTCCTGGCCGTCGATCGCGACCTCGTGGGGCACGCCGACGAAGCCCACGCTGCCGCCGGGCCGGGCCGAGTGCAGGGCCTGCCGCATGGACTGGGCGGTGCCGACGCACTCCAGCACGCTGTCGGCGCCGATGCCGCCGGTCAGCTCCTTGATCCGGGCGACGCCCTCCTCGCCGCGCTCGCCGACGATGTCGGTGGCGCCGAATTCGAGGGCGAGCTTCTGCCGGCTCTCGTGGCGCGACATGGCGATGATCCGCTCCGCGCCCTGTTCCTTCGCGGCGATCACCGCGCACAGGCCGACCGCGCCGTCGCCGACGACCACGGCGGTGGAGCCGGGGCGGACCTGGGCCGCGTCGGCGGCGTACCAGCCGGTGCCCAGCACGTCGGAGACGGTCAGCAGGCCCGGCCAGAACTCCTCGTCCGGCACGCCGTCGGTGGCGACCAGGGTGCCGGCGGCGTTCGGGATCCGTACGTACTCGGCCTGGCAGGTGGACATGAACTCGCGCTCCAGGCAGTTCGACTGCCAGCCGTTGCGGCAGTTGGCGCAGGTGTTGTCCGAGGTCGCGAACGAGCCGACGACGAACTGGCCGGGCCGCAGGCCGGTGACCGCGGAACCGACCTCCTCGACGAAGCCGACGTACTCGTGGCCCATCGGGTGGGCCGCGTCGGTCGCGTCCAGGCCGCGCCAGGGCCACAGGTCGGAGCCGCAGACGCAGGTGACCGCCGTGCGGATGATCGCATCGGTGGGAGCGAGGACCCTCGGGTCGTCCAGGGTCTCGAAGCGCACATCGCCAGGGGCGTGGATCACTGCTCCGCGCATGGGAACGTCCTCACGTCAGATGGTGGAGGGGAAGGGCCCGGACCGGTGCGCCCCGGGTCCTGTCTCCAGGTAACCGCGCCTTCCGGACGGCAGCGAGTCACCGAGCCGGCCGACACCACGCCGAGCCGTGCGGACTTGATAGGCAAGTCATGACTTGCCTATCCTGAAGTCGTGGCCGACGACCTCTTCAAAGCCCTGGCGGACCCCACCCGCCGCACCATCCTCGACGAGCTCGCGCAGAAGTCCGGGCAGACGCTGTTCGAGATCTGCTCGCGGCTGACCATGAAGCATCAGCTCGACCTCTCCCGCCAGGGGGTCTCGCAGCACCTCGCCGTGCTGGAGGCCGCCGGACTCGTCGAGACCCGACGGGAGGGCCGCTACAAGTTCCACGACCTGAACACGGCCCCGCTGCGGCGGATAGTCGACCGCTGGCCCGTGCCCGACCCCTCCAGCACCCAGGAGCAGAGCCCGTGAAGATCCACCTGACCAGCGTCTTCGTCGACGACCAGGCCAAGGCCGAGCACTTCTACACGGAGGTCCTCGGTTTCGTGAAGAAGCACGACGTCCCGCTCGGCGGCGGCGCCCGCTGGCTCACCGTCGTCTCCCCCGAGAACCCCGAGGGCCCCGAACTCCTCCTGGAACCCGCCGGCCATCCGGCCGCCAGGGCCTACCGCGACGCACTCGTCGAGGACGGCATCCCGCTCGCCCAGTTCGCCGTCGCGGACGTACGGGCGGAGCACGAGCGGCTGGGCGGCCTCGGCGTCCACTTCACCCAGGAGCCCCTGGAGCTGGGCCCCGTCACCACCGCGGTCTTCGACGACACCTGCGGCAACCTGATCCAGATCGCCACGCAGCCCCGGTAGGGGGGCCGCCTCGGGCCGGGCCGGGTTGGGCCGGATCAGGAGAGGAGCTCGACGTACCCGTCGGTTCCGTGCACGCGGATCCGCTGCCCGTCCCGGATCAGCCGGGTCGCCTGCTCCACCCCCACCACGGTCGGCAGACCGTACTCCCGGGCGATCACCGCGCCGTGGGTCATCTGACCGCCCACCTCCGTCACCAGGCCCGCGATGCCGACGAACAGCGGCGACCAGCTGGGGTCGGTGAAGGGCGCGACCAGGATGTCGCCCGGTGCGAGATCGGCGTCCGCCAGGTCCCGGACGACCCGGGCCCTGCCCTCCACGGTTCCGGCCGAGACCGGAACGCCGACCAGGGCGCCCGCCGGTACGTCGTCGCGCCGGTACGCCCCGCTGAGGGCCTCACCGTCCGAGGTGAGCACCCGGGGCGGGGTGAGCGCGTGGTACGACCGGAACGCCTCCGCGCGCTCCCGGACGAGCCGCTCGTCCACCCGGTGGGTGCGCACCGCCTCCTGGAGCTCCTGGAAGGTGAGGTAGAAGACGTCCTCCCGCTCCCGGAGCACCCCGCTCCGCACCAGGCGGTCGGCCTCCGCCAGTAGGGCCCGCTTGTAGACGGCGTAGCGGCTGATGATGGCGTACTTCGGGTACTCCCGGTACCCGATGAAGGTCCGGACCCGGTCGATCATCCGCTTGGTCTCGTCGGCCTTCCGGTCCCCGTCCGGCAGCGCCCGCAGGCGCGCCAGCACGTCCCGCTCCTCGTCCCGCGCCCTGCGCAGCCCGTCCTCGAACCGCCGCGCGGCGGCGCCCGGTTCGAAGTTCCTGACGTTGTCGAGGAGCGCGGGCAGCAGGGTGGCGGGGTGCTCGTGCCACCGCGTCCGCGTGATGTCGATCTCGCCGACGCAGCGCATGCCGAACCGGTCGAGGTAGCCCTCGACGGCCTCCCGCACCTCGCTCCCGCCCGCGAGCCCGTCCAGCCCCGCCAGGAAGTCGCCGTCAGGGAAGGCGGCGTCCGGGAGGTTGCCGTCCGGGAGGTCGGCGTCCGGGAGGTTGCCGTCCCCGACCTCCCGCAGGAACGCCACCACCTCCGGCTTCGGGCGGATCACGTCGGCGACGTCGAGCAGCGCCAGGCCCATCTGCGAGGTGATGTTGCCGGGGGCGGACAGCGTGAGCGTGTCGGCCGCGTTCTTCTCGCCCAGCCACTCCAGCAGGTGATCGTTGAGCCACCAGGTGGCCTCCATCCCCGCCATGATCGCCTTGAAGCTCAGCGGGTCGCGGAGGAACCGCTTGTGCTCCTCGAAGGCCTCCAGCAGGAAGTCGAACAGCTCCGGACCGGACTTCGTCCGGATGTCGCGCTCCAGGGCGGCGATGGACTCCCGGCTGCGTTCGACCAGCCCGATGACGAGCTCCGGGTCGGTCTCGATCGGGTCGGACGGGGTGGCGGCCGGCGCCGCCGGAGACGCCCCGGTACCCGGGTCAGGGGCCGCCGGAACGAACCCCTCCCGGCCGAGGACGGTCTCCAGGGCGTCCTTGATCAGCGGATCGCCCCGCTCCATGACCTCCAGCAGGGCGGTGCGCCCCGCGGGCGAGGCCAGCCGCCGGGTGACGTCGACGAACAGCCTCCCGCCGGCCTCGTGCATCGGCACCATGGCCGTCAGCCGCCACATCGAGAGCCCCAGGGGCTTCATGGGGTCGGTCATCATCTGGCCGTGGCCGACGGAGACGTAGACGTGGTTGTCCCGGTCGTCGGCCTCGGGAATCGGGAACAGCGTCGTGATCGGCCGGCTCTGGACGACCTGGAAGTCACCGTCCACCAGGCACCATTCGATGTCCTGCGGGCGCCCGAAGTGCCCCTCGATCCGGCGCCCAAGCCGGACCAGCCGCACCACCTCCGCCTCCGTCACTGCCGGCTGCCCCTGCCGCTGCGGGTCGATCGCCACCTCGTGCGTCCCGCCCGCCGGAAGCGCCAGCACGGCCCGCTGCTTGGCGGCGATCGTGCTGGTGACGACCTCGCCGTCCCGCACCGTGAAGACGTCCGGGTTCACCAGGCCGGAGACCAGGGCCTCGCCGAGGCCGAACCCGGCGTCCACGACGGCGTTCTTCCGGTCGCCCGTGACCGGGTCGGCCGTGAACAGCACACCGGACGCCTGCGGGAACACCATCCGCTGCACCACCACGGCCATCTGGACCGCACGGTGGTCGATCCCGTTGCGCCGCCGGTACGTCACGGCCCGCTCGGTGAACAGCGACGCCCAGCACCGGCTGACGTGCCGCAGGACGGCCTCCGGCCCCACGACGTTCAGATAGCTGTCCTGCTGCCCGGCGAACGAGGCCGTCGGCAGGTCCTCCGCCGTCGCGCTGGACCGGACGGCGACGGCCACCCGCTCACCGAACCCGGCGAGCGCCCCGGTGATCGCCGCCGCGAGCTCGGACGGGACGACGGTCTCCTCGACGGTCCGCCGGATCCGCGCGCTGAGCGTGCGGACCGCCTCCCGGTCGTCCGGGTCCGAACCCGCCAACTCGTCGAGCAAGCCGTCGAGCGACGGTACTTCGGCGACGACCCGCCGGAAGGCGTCCGTCGTCACGCAGAAACCGGCCGGAACCCGGACACCCTCGATCCGCGACAGCGCACCCAGGTGCGCGCCCTTGCCCCCGACCACCGCGACCTGCGACTCGTCCACCTCGTGGAATCCCAGCACGTACCGCCCGGTCATCGCGACACCTCCAGCACGCTCCTCGAACACGGCGTCAACCCTCTCCACCTTCACCATCCCCCGGACCGCCCCGGCCGGACGTCCCGCCCCGCCGGGCCACCCGTCCTGCCCGCATTTCCGCAGGTAGCGGGGCATCGGCCGACCATTCTGCGCCGTGAACCGGGCCTTGCCGCAAGCCCCCCGGTGCGCTATAGATTGGAAATGGAAGGGAGAGGATTCTCCCTTCCATTTCCTTTTGGCACCCGCTTTCGTGCTCGCTTTGGCGCCCGCTTCGGTGCCCGCTTCCTTTTGGTGCCCGCCGACATCGGCCGACCCGGCCGTCCTCCGTTATGGTCGTCCTTCGCCCCGACCACGGGGCGCAGCACGTACAGGACGGACCCTGCCATGACCGACGTGACCGACGTGACCGACGGCCACCCGCCGGACTTCTCCGAGCACCATCCGGAGCTCGCCCGGCACGGGGGTCTCACCGCCGCGCTCCGCGCGACCGCGGCCGACCAGGGCCTCGACCTCGGCGGCGGATCGCCTGCCGCCGGGGCCGACCGGGAGCCGACGGTCGCGTGGTTCGACTCGCCGAGGGGGCGGATGAAGGTCGACCTCCGGGGCGCGGAACCCGGGTTCGACATCGCGTTGTTCAGCGACCGGGGATGGTTCGCGAACTGGGCGAACGGCAGCACCGCCGACATCGCCGAGGCCGCCGGCGTCCTCGTGGCGTGGCAGCACGGCGCGACCCTCGCCGAACTCTCCCGGCGCTTCCCCTTCATGACGTCCAGCAGGCTGAGCCGGGGGTACGACGAGGGCGACCAGGTGGCCGTGATGTGGGAGCTGCAGATCGGCGACCCGGCCTTCGCGCAGTACCGGGAGCTGCTCACCGCCCTGCGAGCCGAGCCGCAGCTCGCGCCGATGTTCCCGTTCTTCTCGATGTGGACACTGCGGCTGGCGAAGGACTCCTACCGCGAGCAGCCGGGCGAACTGCTGATCCGCCGGCGGGACGACGGCTCCTACCTCCTGTGGTCCTCCTCGGAGACCGAGGAGGACCAGCGGGAGTTCCGCCGACTCGACGACGTGGTCGCCGCCGCGGTTGCCCTGCGGACCACGCTCTGAAGCTCACCGCCGGGCCCCGAGCGGCGGGTGGTGGTCAGGGGCGCCAGATCACCGGGACGTGGGTGGAGCTGCCCGGGGCCGGGTAGCCGATCCGGACGCCGACGGTCAGGCCGGAGCCGGTGATGAACTCGGCGTAGGAGTTGGAGGTTTCCGGCAGTGCGTTGAGTTCGGTCAGGCTCCCGTCGGACTCGTAGCGGAGGGCGTAACGGTGCTGGTCGGACGGCACCTTGGTGCCGGTGTAGCCGACGGAGGCGCCGGCGTCGTTGACGGCGACGGCCGTGGTGTAGTCGTAGGCGGAGCCGATCGTGGTGGCGGTGCCGTCCGGGCCCCAACTCGTGGCGGTGTAGTCGATGTCGTCCGCCCCGGCCTGCCGGCCGACGACGGTGCCCGAGGCGTTGATCGCGTTCGCGGTGGAGTGGCGGCCCAGGTCGGTGACGGTGCCGTCGGCGCGCCAGGTCAGGGAGCGCCACTCGCTGTTCTGGGCGCCGGCCGGTGTGGCGTCCCTGGCGACCACGGTGCCGGCGTCGTTGATCTGGACGACCCACGCGCCGGTGTAGGCGTGGGTCGGGTCGAGCGCGACCGGGGTGCCGTCCGCGTGCCACTTCACGGGGTGGGTGGTGCCGTCGGCCGAACGGGACACGCCGGCCGACTCGCCCGAGCTGTTGACCGTGACGGCCTGGCTGCTGACGTCGCCGACCAGCGGGGCGAGCCGGACGACCTTGCCGTCCGGGGTCCAGATCACCCCGTGGGAGGCCAGGGCGTGCTCGGAGGAGCCGACCACGATGCCGGTGCGGCTGGCCGTGTAGATGTAGCCCCAGCCGCCGGCGTCCTCGGGCAGCAGCGGCAGCTGGGTGAGCGTGCCGTCGGGGGCCCAGCGCACCGGGTGGTAGTCCCCGGAGTAGCCGAAGGCGGTGCCGTCGTCGCTGATGGCCGCGGCGCGGCTGTACGTGTCCCCGGGCAGGTGCGGGAGGACGGTGGGGGTGAGGTCCGGGCTCCAGCGGACCGCGGAGCCCTGGTTGGCGCTGTTCGTGGCGGTGCCGACGATCACCCCGCTGTTGTTGACCGCGACGGGGTCGGCCCAGGTGCTGGGGAACGGGAGGGGCAGGTCGACGGCCGTGTTGGGCGCCGGATCGGTGTCGGCCGACGCGGTGCCGGCCGCGCCCAGCGTGAGGGTGCCGACGGCGGCCAGGGCGATGGTGGCGGCGCCTGCGGCGCGCAGGGCTCGGGTGCCGATGCTCATGTGCGTTCCTCGTCTCGTGGACTTCCTCGGAATGGCACTGTGCGGTGCTGCCGGGTCAGGTCTCGCATGGAGAACCGACGTGCGCCACACTGCTCGGCGCACATCAACTTCACTCAGTCTTCACGAAGTTGGGCGCGAGCGCAGCGGAATCCGGGTGGCCGTCCCGCCGCTGCGGCGGAGCGCGCGGCGGACGGGCGGTGGAGCGCCCGGCGGACGGGCGGTGGTACATCGGCCCCTGATCGGGTCGGCACGGGACGGGGGTGCCTCGGCGGAGGCACTCGGGAATTCCTTGAGCTCTTGGTGAACGCTGGATTGACTGGGTGCCGAGCGGGCGAGGCGCCCGCGTGATCGCTGGACAGGTCGTCCAGCTCGGTACGGATCGATCGGACGGCCCCATGGCTCCGCACGTGCTGTCGGCGGGCATCGAATGCCCCTGTGAAGGAAGCCAGTTCGACGTGCTCCTGGCGCCACGCGATCTGTCCGTTCTCACGGCCCGGGAGTCCGACGTCCTCGTCCTCCTGAGCTCGGGGCTGGGCAACCTGCCCATAGCGCTGCGCCTGGGAATCACCGAACGCACCGTCAAGAAGCACGTGACGGGCATCCTCGACAAGCTGGCGGTGCGGTCCCGGCTGGAGGCCGGCCTGGTCGCCCTGCTGTGGCACGACCAGCTCTGCGCCCGGCGGACTCCGCACGAGGGCGTTGCGGGGGCCTTGGCCGGTTCGGACCGATGGAGCCGCTCGGATCGACGTCCAGGTGTCGAGGTCCGTGCTCCGAACCGCCGGTGAGGAAGGGAGGATCCCGGCCGCCGGTACGGGCGGCCGGGATCCTCCCACGGTGGCACGGCGCCGCGTACGGCAGAGGCGGCCCCGGTCCACACGCGGCCTCAGGGGCGGCGGCCGCCGATCCGGTCGAGCGCCCAGGCCATCGGGACGGCGGTGGCGACGGCGACGGCGATCCGGTACCAGGGCGAGGAGGTCATGTGGTCAGCCGCCACCAGGACCCCGCCCCAGAGGGCGAGGACCCCCGCCTTGGCAAGGATCCTGATCACGTGAGCAGCGCCGTCAGGCAGCCCGAGGCCCCGGCCGCCACCGTGTTCACCGTGATCTCCCTGGCCACCTTCTTGTTGACCTTTCCGGCGATCAGGGCGGCGGCGCCGCCGACCCCCATGCGGACCAGGCAGTTCTTCGCCGTCTCCGTCATCGGCTTGGTCTCAAGCGCCGTGCAGTACTTCTCCCGGTCCTTCTCGTTCTTTCCGAAGCGGCAGTTGACGGCGTTGTAGTCCTGCCGCGGGTCCACCAGGACCGGGGTGTCGACCACGTTCACCCCCGCGGTCACCGCCACCGGGGAGGCCGCCACCGGGGCGGTCGGCGCCGCGTGGGCGGCGGCGCCCGCCACGAGGACGCTTCCCGCGATCACTGTCGAAATGAGGCCCGCTGCGATTGTCTTCAATTTCATTTCCCATGAACGACCAGCACGAGAAGCCGAGTTGCTCTCGCTTCGTATTCGAATCTAATGGCGGAGCCCAGGCCGCGAAATGGGACCTTCGTACACCCCTCCCTGGCTTCCCTCTTCTTCGAGGGGGGCGAGAGGGACGTTCTCGGAACCGGTCGTGCCGGTCGTGCCATGGGACGAGGCACTCGGGAGCTGCTACAGGGTCGCGAGCTACAGGGCCGCGAGGAACTCCGCCGGTGACGGTGCGACCGGGGTCGTGCCGGTCTCGGCGAGCGCGCGTTCGAGCTCGGCGAAGTCCGGGGCCGGCTCCATCGGTACGGGTTTCCAGCGGATCGTGCCGTCGGGGGTGGGGTCGCCCGTCTGGCAGGGGGACTGCCACGCGGGGTCGTACTCCACGACGTTCAGGCCGGCCCGGTCCAGCCCGGGCCGGAGGTCGTCGAGAAGCAGGGGGCGGCGAGCCTGGCCCGCGTCTCGTGCTCGGTCAAGGGGACTCCCGTCCATGGGTCTCGTTGCGACGTCGTCCGCCGGACGCTACCGGGCCGGTACGGCAGTGGGCCCGCGAGCTGGGGCGTCGGGCGGCGTGCTTCCAAATCCGTTGGGGAGGACCCCACTTCGCCCTTGTAGGATTGTTGAACAAAACGCTAGCCTCCTCTCCGTGAGCCCGCACGGCGTCCCGGCGGTTCGCTCGAATCAGCTCTTAGATTTGGTAGTTGACGAACAGTTAGGATGTGCTCCGCCCATGTCTGCAGCCGACCCGCAGCCCGCCGCACCACCACCGCCCGCCTTCCAGCCCCTCCAGGCGGAGGACCCGACCGAAGTGGCCGGCTACCGGCTGTACGCACGGCTCGGGGCCGGCGGAATGGGGCGGGTCTACCTCTCTTACACCCCCGGCGGACGCCCGGTGGCGCTCAAGGTAGTCCGCCCCGAGTTCGCCGAGGACCCGGAGTTCCACCGCCGGTTCACCCAGGAGGTGGCCAACGCCCAGCGGATCCACGGCCTCTACACCGCCCAGGTGATCGACGCCGGCACCGAGGCCGACAGCCCCTGGCTGGTCACCGCCTACGTGCCGGGCCCCTCGCTGCAGCAGGTGGTGCGCGAGCACGGCGCGCTGCCGGTGCGCACCGTGCTGCTGCTGATGGGCGGCATCGCCGAGGCGCTGCAGGCGATCCACGGCGTCGACGTGGTGCACCGCGACCTGAAGCCCGCCAACGTGCTGGTCGCCGCCGACGGCCCGCGGGTGATCGACTTCGGCATAGCCCGGGCCGCCGACGCCACCGCGCTGACCGGTACCGGCCTGCGGATCGGCTCGCCCGCGTTCATGTCGCCCGAGCAGGCCCAGGGCGCGGCGGTCACCCCGGCCACCGACGTCTTCGCGCTGGGCGCGCTGGCCGCCTACGTGGCGAGCGGCGTGCAGCCGTTCGGGGAGGGACCGGACACCGCGGTGCTCTACCGGGTGGTGCACGAGCGGCCGGAGCTGGACGCGGTGCCCGCCGAACTGCGCGCGCTGCTGGAACGGTGCCTGGCCAAGTCGCCCGCGGACCGTCCCACACCGGCCGAGATCATCGAGGCCGCCCGCAACCACCCCGAGGTCGGCGGACAGCTGCGGTTCGCCGACGACTGGCTCCCCGCGCCGGTGTCCTCCGAGATCACCCGGCGCTCCGACCTGCCCAGGACGCTGCCGACCCCCACCGTGCTGGCGACGGCACTCGCGCCCGACGCTCCTGGGCCTACGCCGCTGCCGCTGCCGCCGCCGTCGTTCGGTGAGCTGCCCACCACGCGGGTGCAGCCGCCGGAGCGGACGGTTCCGACCGGCGGGGCCGCGTCGGCCGCGTCGGCCACCGCGGCGCCGCAGGCCAGGATCGGAGGCGTCTCCTGGAAGGCCCTGCTGGCCGTCGCCGTGGCCGTGGCGCTCGGCGGCACGCTGGCCGGGGTGGTGCTGACCCGCAACGACAAGTCGACCACCAGCACCAGCACCAGCACCAGCACCAGCACCAGCGCCGGCGCCGGCACGGCCGCCGCCCAGGTCCCGGCCGCCACGAAGCCCCCGGTCGCACCCGCGACGGCTCCCGCGGCCGCGCCCACCGGCGCCTCCACCGGCGCGCCCAGCGCGCCCGCTTCGGTCGCCCCCGGTTCGGCCGCCCCCGCCGCGGCGAGCTACCTCCCGCTGGTGAGCAAGGTCGAACTGAGCATCCCGGCGGCCCTGTTCGCCACCCAGGCCTACCAGGTCGACCTGGTCGGCGGAAAGACGGCCCCGGCCGTCACCACCCCCAAGTGGGCGCTCGCCCTGACGCACGAGAGCCCCACCGGCAGCGCTTCGGCCGACTCCTTCAGCGCGGCCGGCTACGAACTCTCCGACTTCGCCGTGCTGACCGACCCGTCGTCCACCCCGGCCCAGTGCGACGCCGCGATCGACACCCAGCCCGAAGCCCACGTCGGCTTCGCCCAGGTGAACGGCGGCCGGCTGCTCTGCATCCGCAACCGCGGCACCAAGAGCATCGCGATCGCGACCATCGAGACCGCCGACCTCCAGACCGGCGCGGTCAAGCTCGCGCTGAGCACCTGGCAGGTCAGCTCCTGATCGGACCGACTACCGTTCGTCGCGGCGCTGGTGGTGGCGCAGTACGCGGTACGACACCACGGCGACCGCCATGCCCGTGAGCAGGACGGTCGCGTCCAGGAGCTTCAGTCGGAGGTAGTGGCCGGCGTGGTCGCTGTAGGGGCCGTACAGCAGCCAGCGGGTGGCCAGGGCGGTCAGCAGGCCCGCGTCGCCGGCGAGCAGTGCCTCGATCCGGCCCTCGCGTCGTGCCATGGTTCCTCCGTCGCGGCGCTGAAGGGGGGTGCGGTCCGCCCGATGGTCCACCGGGCGGGCCGCAGGGGCGTCGGGCTGAAGGCTCGGTCGGGTCGGGTCGGTCCGGGCCGACAGCAGCTGAGAAGCCACGCAGATAGGCGTCGATAGCCTGGTGAACAGGTGGGCGAAGGAGCAGGTTCCGGGGCGTTCGAGGTTCTGGTCTTCGTCACCGTGCGCTTCGGCGACCGCGAGACGGTCACCGCCTTCGATGAGGTCATCGCCCCAACGTCCTTCAGTACCTGCCCTCTTGAATCAGGTGGGCAGTTCCGCGTCGCGGGCCAGGAGGGCGGCCTGGACGCGGTTGGTGACGCCCAGGGCGGTGAAGATGCGGCTGACGTGGGCTTTGACGGTGCTTTCCCGCATCGCGAGGCGGGTGCCGATGTCAGCGTTGGTCTCGCCCTGGGCGAGCAGGGCCAGAACGTCCAGCTCCCGGGGGGTGAGCTGCTCCAGCAGGGCCCGCGCGGCGGTGGCCTTCGGCTGGTTGCCGGCGTGGTAGCGGTCGATGAGCCGGCGGGCCGCAGCGGGGTGGAGCATGGCGGAGCCGGCTGCCACCAGGTGGACGGCGCGCAGGATCTCGGCGGGATCGGTGTCCTTGAGCAGGAACCCGTCGGCGCCCGCGGCGAGCGCGTTGTAGACGTACTCGTCGAGGTCGAAGGTGGTCAGGGTGATCACCTTCGGCGGGTGGGGAAGGGCCCGTAGCCGGGCGGTCGCGGTGATGCCGTCCAGGCGCGGCATGCGCACGTCGACCAGGGCCACGTCGACGCGGTGGGCGCCGGCCTGCTCGACGGCGTCCAGGCCGTCCACGGCCTGGGCGACCACCTGGATGCCCGGGTCGCCGTCGAGGAGGTCGGTCAGGCCAAGACGGACCAGGGCGTCATCGTCGACGATCATGGCGCGGATCATGTGCGGGTGCCGTTCTGTGCGATGCCGACGGGGTGGGGGAGGCGAGCGGCCAGCCGCCAGGCCCCCGCGCCGGCGGGCCCAGCGTCCAGGTCGCCGCCCAACGCGGTGACCCGCTCGCGCAGACCGACGAGCCCGTATCCGGACTCGACGGCGCCCGGGTCGGAAGTGCCGGGGACGCCGGGGGTGTTGGTGACGTCGATCAGGGTGGCCGGCGGCCGGTAGCCGACCCGTACGGTCACCGCGGCGCCGCCCGCGTGCTTGCGGACGTTGGTCAGTGCTTCCTGGACGATGCGGTACGTGGCCAACCGGTGGGTCGTGGGAGCCTGCTCGGGAACGCCGTCGACGGTCAGTTCCACGTGCTGCCCGGCGGCGCGTGCCTCCTCGGCCAGCTCCCGTACGTCTCGGATCGCGGGCGCGAGCGCCGCGCCCTGCGCCGCGTCCGGGTCGCGCAGGGCGCCGAGGACGTCGCGCAGGTCGGCCAGGGCCTCGGCGGACGTGGTACGCAGCAGCGCCAGGCGTTCGACGACCGGCGCGGGCAGGCCGTCGGCCCTGGTGGCCAGGACTCCGGTGTGCAGGGCGATCAGGCTCAGCCGGTGGGCCAGCACGTCGTGCATCTCCGCGGCGATGCGGGAGCGTTCGGCGGCCCGGGCCGTTTCCTCCCGCAGTTGCGACTCCGTCCGCAGGTGGTCGACCTCGGAGGCCAGCGCCTTCACCAGCCGTCGCCGGTTGCCCTGCCACAGGCCGACCACGAAGCCGAACAGCAGAACGAACAGGGTCGACACCCATCGCCGGTCGGCCCACAGCGACGTGGCCTGGGCGCCGAGCAGGTTGGCGCTCAGCGCCACGACGGCACTGGCCAGGGCGACCCGCATCCGGCGGGCCACGGCCAGGTCGAACAGGGAGACGGCCAGCAGCGGAGCCAACAGCCACCCCCACCACGCCGTCCCCGCCGCGACCACCCACGGCGCGACCGGCCATCGCAGCCGGGGCACCACCAGCGCCACCGCGCACACCAGCGCGGCAGCCGTCACCGGCACCACGTACCGGCCGCCGGAGAGCAGCGCAGCATTCACCGCGGCGCCCGCCGCCAGGAGGGCCACGAACCCCGTACGCCCGACCGCCGCCCACGCCGGGCCCTTCCACCACATCACCTGGCCATGCTAGGCAGTCCACGGCTGTTTCCGGCCAGACGAAAGACCATGGCAACCCCCTACTTTCGTCGGCCAAGCCCGTCGCAGAACGGAGGATCTCAAGGACAGCACCGCTCCGTAGCGTCGAAACCATGAACGACTGGACGAACTCGCACCAGCGCGCCACCGCGCAGCGCCATGCCGAAGGCTGGATGTTCCTCATCGAAGCCGCCCGCGACCTGCGCACCACCGGCGCCGTCGCCCCCAGCGGCAAGGCCCTCGCCCACGCGCTGACCGAGCCCGTCCTCACCCGCTCACCCCGCCCGCTGGCCGTCCTGGAAGCAGGCGCCGGCACCGGTGCCGTCACCCGCCACCTCATCCCCCGCCTTCCCCGCGGCAGCCGCCTCGACATCGTCGAGGCCAATCCCCGCTTCGCGGACCGGCTATGCGTCCTCGCCGCCACCCACCCCCGCACGACGTCCCGGTCCGCGGACATCGCCGTGCACCAGAGCCTCGTCGAAGACCTCGACACCGACCAGCGCTACGACGTGATCGTCTCCGGCCTGCCGCTGACCAACTTCACCCCGGACACCGTGAAACGGATCATGGCCCGCTACATGGAACTGCTCCACCCCGGCGGAACCCTCACCTACTTCGCCTACCTCGGCACCCGACGCGCCCGCACCCTCCTCGCCTCACCGTCCGAAGCACGCCGGCACGCCGCCGTGGACCACGTCATGACCGCCTACCAGCGCCGCTATGCCACCGCCCGCTGGAGCGTATGGGCCAACCTGCCACCCGCCCACGTCTGGCACCTGCAACACCCCCAGTGCCTTCCCGGCCCTGCACCGGCGGTCAGCAGCACCGCTCGGACCAGGGTGAGTCAGTAGATGCACGTCCTGACCGACCTCCTCGCCCACATCCCGGCGCCGGCCGCCTACGGAGTGCTGGCCCTGGCCGTGCTGACCGAGTCGGTCCTCCTGGTCGGCGCCTTCATCCCGACCCTCACCCTCATGCTGACCGCCGGCGCGATGGCCCGCGTCGGCCACATCAGCCTCCCTCTCGTCATCGCCACCGCGGCCGGTGCCGTCATCGCGGGCGACCTCCTCGCCCACCGCACCGGCCTCCTCCTCGGCCAGCGGCTCCGCACCGGCCGCGCGGCCCGGCGCATCCCCGCCCCCCCTCTGGCAACGCGCCGAGGCCCTCACTGCCCGCCACGGCGGCCGAGCCGTCCTGCTGGCCCGCTTCATCCCCGTCGTACGCACCCTCGCCCCCCACTTCGCAGGAGCCACCAGCCTGTCCTACCGCCGCATCGCCCCCTACAGCGCCACCGCCGCCTGCCTGTGGGCCACCGCCGAAGCCGGCCTCGGCTACGGTGCCGCCGCGTCCCTCCGGCGAATCATCACCCTAGGCGGGCCCGCCGTTGCCATCGCCGGCCTGATCACAGCCGGGTGCGCGGCCTTGTGGGTGAAGAAGCGCCACCGCTCCCCGCACCCGCACGACGTCAGCCCCGCCCGGTGCGGACGCGACTGACCGACAGTCGGGACCTCGGCTCCGTCCACGAGAACGGACAGCGTTTGTCCACCGATCCGGGAGGCGGCAGGCGCTGACCTTCGAATCGAAATGTTCATGAGTTGGGACAGCACCAGCGCCCACTTCCCGAGGTGAGGCGCGTTTCCGGGCTCTGGCGGGGCCGTGGGTCTCACGTCGTCCTACTCGTCGTTGGTCTTGATCTTCTTCATGGTCAGGTGGGATTCGAGGCGGAGTACGGCGGGCAGGCCGCTGAGCTTTTCGGTGAGGAAGGCTTCATACGCGGCGTGGTCGGCGACCGCGACGCGGAGGAAGTAGTCGGGGCGCCCGTACATGCGGCGGAACTCGATGACCTCGTCGTAGGAGGCCACGGTGTCCTCGAAGTCCTGGAAGCTCTTACGGTCCTGGGCGTAGATCTCGACGTCGATGAGGACCTCCAGGCCGCGGCCCAAGGCCTGAGGGTTGATGACGGCCCGGTACCCGGTGACGACGCCGGCCTCTTCCAGCCGCTTGACCCGGCGCAGGCAGGGCGGCGGGGTCAGACCGACGCGCTTGGCCAGCTCTACGTTGGTCAATCGCCCGTCCTGGCGCAGGTGAAACAGAATGTCGCGATCAATGGCATCGAGGGTAACTTTATTGCTCACAGGCTGATCATAGAGCGATAAGCGGCAACCAAATGAGGGCCGATTTATCCTAAAATTTCACACATGGACTCAATCCCTGTCGTCGCTGATGACCCGCCTAGGCCCGTTCCCGCCCCTCCGCCCCCGACACGCTCCGAGGCGCGCGCGGCATGGAACGACTCCGCCGGCGTGGGGCTGGGATTCCTACCGCTCGGGCTCGCCTTCGGAGCGCTGGTGACGCAGTCGGGTCTGGACTGGTGGTGGGCGGGGCTGTCCGCGGTGCTCATTTTCGGCGGATCGTTCGAGTTTCTGCTCATCGGCATGGTCACCGCCTCGGCGCCGCTCGCGGCGATCGCAGTCTCCGCACTGCTGGTGAACGTCCGGCACGTCTTCTACACGCTGTCCTTCCCCCTGCACCGAGTGAGCAGCCGTCTCGGCAAGGCGTACAGCACCTACGCCATGTGCGACGAGGCATACGCGCTGACCACCAGCGAGCAGTCCCGTACCTGGTCCAGCCGCCGCATCCTGTGGCTGCAGTTCTTCCTGCACCTGTACTGGGCGGGCAGCTCGATCGCCGGCGCTCTGCTCGGCTCCCTCATCCCCGACAGCGTCACCGGCCTGGACTTCGCCCTGACCGCCCTGTTCACCGTCCTCGCCCTCGACGCCGTCCGAGACCTGCGGGGCGACGTGCCCACCCCCGTCCTGGCCGTGCTCAGCGCCCTGGCCGCCCGACTCCTCTTCCCCGGCCAGATGCTCCTGGCCGCCTTCACCCTGTTCACCGCCGCCCTCCTGGCCCGCCACCTCACCACCTCCAGGAAGCCCCGCCATGCCTGACACCAGCTACACCATCGCCGCCGTCCTCGTCGCCGCCGCCGTCACCTGGGCCCTGCGCGCCCTGCCCTTCGCCGCCCTCACCCCCCTACGCGAAAGCGGCACCGTCCACTACCTCAGCACCCGCATGCCCGTCGGCGTCATGGTGATCCTGGTCGTCTACTGCCTCCACGACCTGCCAGTGACCGAAGCCCGCGCCGCAGTGCCGCTCGCGGCCCTGGCCGTCACCATCGGCCTGCACCTGTGGCGCCGCAACGCACTGCTGAGCATCCTCGGCGGCACGGTTACCCACGTCATCCTCGCCAGCACGGTCTTCGCCCACTGAATCCGCGTGACACCGAGCCTGGCGCTGTCGCTTCTCGTGAACATCGAACACAGCACAACTTCGAAGCCGCCCGAAGTCATGAACAACTGCTGTCCGATCTCGTGAACAAGCCCAGGACCTCCAGCGCCACGCGGAGAACAGGACCACACCGTCTCGGCGCATCCATCCGAGGCTTCCAGCACTGCGCCGCACTCGTCGCGACCGTGACCTTCCGCGCCGAGAGGCTCACGGAGCAGCGGACCGACTTGGACAGTAGGCGCGGTTCCGGGTCAGCCGTCGGCGTGGGCTCGGGTGCGGGCGGCGGTGCGGGCCAGGACGACGGCGCGGTGTTCGTCGAAGCGGGCCGCCTGGACGGCGAGGTCGTCGAGGTGGCGGCCCAGGTGGTCCTGGTGGCGGCGGCCCTCGGGGCCGAGGTCGGAGCGGTACAGGGCGTCGAAGTGGCGCAGTACGGGCTGCAGCACCTCGTCGTGGTGGATCCGCAGGTTGTAGATGTCGCCGACGGCCATCCGGGCCGCCGCACGGGTGAAGCCGGGGATGCCCGCGCCGGGCATGGCGAAGGAGGAGACCACCCGGCTGATCGCCCGCATGGTGCGGTCGGGCTCGGCTTCCAGGGCCGCCGCCAGGACGTTGCGGTAGAACACCATGTGGAGGTTCTCGTCCATGGCGACCCGGGTGAGCAGGCGTTCGCAGACCGGATCGCCGGACACCCGGCCGGTGTTGCGGTGCGAGATCCGGGTGGCGAGCTCCTGGAAGGCGACGTAGGCGATGTTCTCCAGCACGCCGACGTCGTTGGGCGGCGGGGCGGCGGTCATGTGGGCCATCCGGGCCCGTTCGAGGTCCACGGGGTCGATCGCGCGGGATGCCAGCAGGTAGTCCCGGATCACCACCGAGTGCCGCGCCTCCTCGGCGGTCCACTGGCGCACCCAGGTGCCCCAGGCGCCGTCCGCGCCGAAGAGGGTGGCGAACTGGTGGTGGTAGGACGGCAGGTTGTCCTCGGTCAGCAGGTTCACCTTGAGGGCGGTCGCCGCCAGTTCGCCGACCGGTGACTGCTCGCGCGCCCAGGGCTCGCCGCCGAGCTCCCCGGCGAAGTCACGGCCGCGGCTCCACGGGACGTACTCGTGCGGGAACCACTCCCGGGCGGCGGCGAGGTGCCGGTCGAGTTCCTTCTCGACGACCTCCTCCAGGGTCCGGAGGACGTCGGAATCCACGGGCGGGGCAGGGGAGTTCATCGGCGGCTCGTCTCACTCGGGTGGCGTTGCGATCGATTCACCGGGCCGGTTCCGTCGAACGATAGGCAGCGCCGGCCGGGCCGGGCAAACCTCCGGCGCTCCGCCGGGGCGAAATCGTTGGAAGGTTGGCGGGGCGTAGTTCGAAAGGTGACGGCCGGGTCCTTCGTGCGGCGGATCCGTGATCGATGGTCTGCGGGTCGAATGGGACGGCAGGATTCCGGCGTTCCCGAGGAGAGCGATGTCCGCAGTGCCCGAGATGTCCGCAGCGCCCGAGGAAAGCGGCAGGACCGAGGCGGCTCAGGGGACCGGTACGCCCGGCGGGACCGAGGGGACCGGCCGGCCTGCGGCCAAGGCCGGGCCGCCTGCCATCGAACTGCCCCGCTCCCGGCTCCTGTTGGTGGGCTCGGGCGCCTTCGGCGTGACGGCGCTGCCGAGTTGGGCGGTGCTGATGCGGATGTGGTACGGCTGGGACGTCCGGGCCTGTCTGACGTACGCGGCCGCTCAGTTGGTCGCCCCGCAGGCGCTCGCGGCGGCCACCCAGGCGCCCGTGGAGGGGCCGGACTGGGACACCGCCCGCGGGATCGTGCCGCACCAGGAGCTGGCGGAGTGGCCGGACCTGGTGATCGTCGCCCCGGCCACCGCGAACTTCGTCGCCAAGTGCGCCCTCGGGATGCCGGACAGCCTGGCGCTGAGCACGGTGCTGGCCACCCGGGCGCCGGTGGTGCTCGCCCCCAGCATCCCGGCCGGGGCGCTGGAGCGGCCCGCCGTCCGGCGCAACCTGCGGACGCTGGCGGAGGACGGCTTCCATGTGACGCCCATGCAGCCGGGGCTGTCGGCCCACAAGGCGAAGGTCGGGGTGGCGTCGGGGATGCCGGACATCCAGAGCACGCTGCGGTTCGCCGCCTCGGTGCTCCGGCCGGACGCCGCGCCGCAGGAGGCCGGGGCCGACCGTAGCGCCCCGGCCGGTGCCCCGACCGGTGCCCTGGTCGGCGCCGCGCGGGCATGACGGCGGACCCGGCCGTCGTCCGCCCGGCCGTCCGCCGGGCGGCCCCGAGCTGCGCGCGGCTGCTGGTGGACCGGCTGGTGGCGCACGGGGCCGACACGGTGTTCGGCATCCCGGGGACGCACAGCCTGGGCCTGTACGAGGCCCTCGCCGACTCCCCGCTGCGTCATGTGACGACCCGCCACGAGCAGGGCGCGGGGTACGCCGCGGACGGGTACGCGCGGGTCAGCGGCCGCCCGGGCGTGGTGTTCACCACGAGCGGGCCCGGCCTGCTGAACGCCGCCGCCGCGGTCGGGCAGGCGTACTCCGACTCGGTGCCGCTGCTGGTGGTCTCACCGGGCATGCCGCGCGGGCACCGGCCGGGCACGGGTGCGCTGCACGAGGTCAAGGACCAGCGCGGGGTGATGGCGGCACTGTGCGGCTGGAGCCGCCGGGTCGGCTCGGCGGCGGAACTGCTGGACGCGCTGGACGAGGCGTACGCGGGGTTCGGCGCCGCCAGGGGGCGGCCGGTGCATATCGAGGTCCCGGTGGACCTCCTCGACGCACCGGTCGACGGCCCGCCACCGTACCGCCCGTCGCCCGCCGAACCGCCACCGTACGACCCGCCGCCCGCCGGGCTCGCCGCTGCCGCCGCGGTGCTGGCCGCCGCGCGCCGCCCGCTGTTCGTCGCGGGCGGGGGAGCCGTCACCGCCGGGGCCGAACTGGCGGAGCTGGCCGCCCTGGTGGGCGCCGCCGTGGTGACCACCGTCAACGGCAAGGGGGTGTTCCCGGAGGACCACCCGTCGTCGCTGGGCGCCGGACTGCACCTGGCGGCGGTGCACGCCGCGCTCGCCGAGGCCGACGCCGTCCTGGCGGTCGGCACCGAGCTGTCGCCCGCCGACACCTGGGACCGCCCGCTCGCCGTACCCGGCCCGCTGGTCCGGGTGGACCTCGACCCGGGGCAGCTGCACCGCAACGCCGAGGCCGCCCACCCGTTGTGCGGGCCGGCCGGCCCGGTGCTGGCGGCACTGGCGGGGGCCGTGCGGGCCGCGCTGCCCGCCGGGAACCGGCCGCCGGGCCCGCAGCCGGCCCGTTGGCGGGCCGCCGTCCGGGCAGAGGGCGACCGGCTGGCCGCGCCGTGGGCCGGGCTGGTCGGGCGGCTGCGGGCCGCGCTGCCCGCCGAGGCCGTGCTGGTCAACGACAGCGCCCAGGTCTGCTACTACGGCGCCACCACGGCCTTCCGGGTGGCCGGGCCGCGACGCTTCCTCTACCCCACCGGCTTCGGCACGCTCGGCTACGCGCTGCCCGCCGCGATCGGCGCGCGCACGGCCCGTCCGGACACGCCGGTGGTGGCGCTCTGCGGGGACGGCGGGCTGCAGTTCACGCTGAACGAGCTGGCCACCGCCGTCGAACTGCGGCTGCCGCTGCCGGTCGTGGTGGTGGACAACGGCGGCTACGGCGAGATCCGCGCGCAGATGAGCGGGCGCGGCTTCCGCCCGCTGGCCGTGGACGTGCCCGGGCCCGACCCGGTCGCGCTGGCCCGCGCCTTCGGCGCCGCCGGGGTGCACGCGGCGTCCCCGGCCGAGGCCGCCCAGGCGGTGGCGGCCGCACTGCGGGCGGACGGACCGACCGTCGTCGCCATCCGGGAGTCCGACTGTCGGGAGTCCGACTGTCGCGTGTCCGGCTGTCGGGCCGCGTGAGCCGCGACACCCCCTCCGCACGATCGCAGGACCGCCAGCCCGTACGTCCGTCCAAGGGAGTCCTCATGCCGAACCGCCTCGCCCCGGCCGCCCCGCCGACCGTCCCTCACAGTGCCCCCAGTGCCCCGTCAACCGCCGCGCCCGACACGACAATTGACGCCACGCCCGACGGCCCCCACCTGAGCGTCGTGTGGCGCGACGAGCCCACCGGCGCGCGCGGCTACCTGGTGGTCGACCGGCTGCGCCGCGGGGTGGCCAGCGGCGGCCTGCGGATGCGGGCCGGCTGCACCCTGGCCGAAGTGACCGACCTGGCCGCCCTGATGACGCTCAAGGAGGCGCTGGTCCGTTCGCCCGACGACCGCTACCAGCCCTTCGGCGGCGCGAAGGGCGGCATCGACTTCGATCCCCGGGACCCGGCCGCCCAGGATGTCCTGAACCGGTACATCGCGGCGATGCGACCCCTGATCGCCACCCGGTGGGCACTGGGCGAGGACCTGGGGCTGCACCAGTCGGACATCGACGCGGCGGTCACGGCGGCCGGCCTGCGCTCCTCGGTGCAGGCCGCCCTGCCGTTCGTGCCGGACGGCGCCGGCACGGGTCTGCGGCGGCTGGCGGAGGCCTTCGCCGCCGAGGTGGACGGCATCGGACTCGGCGACCTGGTCGGCGGGTTCGGGGTGGCCCAGGCGGTGCTGGCGGTGCTCGCCGACCGGGGCGAGCCGTCCGCCGGGCGGACGGCCTTCGTGCAGGGCTTCGGCTCGATGGGCGGCGCGACGGCCCGCTACCTGGCCCGGGCCGGGATCCGGGTGGTGGGCGTCTGCGACGCGGAGGGCGTGGTGGCCAGTGCGGACGGACTGGACGTGGAGCGGCTGTTGGCGACCCGGACGGCGGACGGCCGGATCGACCGGAGCGCGCTGCGCCCCGGCGACGTCGTCCTGTCGGGGGCGCACTGGCTGGCGGTGGACTGCGACGTGCTGGTCACCGCCGCCGTCTCGTACGCGGTGGACGAGGGCAACGCCGACGCGGTGCGCGCCCGGTACCTGGTCGAGGCGGCGAACGCCTCGGTGACGGCGGCGGCGGAGCGGCGGCTGCTGGCGCGCGGCGTCCTGGTGCTGCCGGACTTCCTGGCCAACTGCGCGGCGAACAGCTGGTGGTGGTGGACCCTCTTCGGGGACGTCGAGCCGACCCCGGCGAGCGCGTTCGGGCGGATCGGGCGCACCATGCGGGAGTTGTGCGGTCAGGTGCTGACCGGGGCCCGGGCCGAGTCGGTGGCGCCCCGGGAGATCGCCCGCCGGATCGCCGAGGCCAACGCCCGGTGACCGCCGGCCGGCCGCCGACGACGGGCGGCGAACCGGCCACCGAACGACCTGCACCTGGGGACGGGCAAGCACGCCCGCAGGCGGGCCGGCTCCGCAACCGCGGAACCGACCCGCCCGCCCGAGCACCCCGGCCCCGGGCCGAGGCCGCGCCCCGACCTCAGGCCGAGGCCGCGCGCTGCTTCTGGACGAAGGCGACCAGTTCGCCGACCGTGAGCAGCTTGATGAAGTCGTCGTCGGGGATCGCCACCTCGAAGTGGTCCTCCAGCGAGACGCCGAACTCGACCATGAGCAGCGAGTCCACGTCGAGGTCGTCCCGGAACCGGGCCTCCGGCGTGATGGCCTCGGCCGGGACCTCGGCGATCTCCACGAGCAGGGCGGCGACCGCGTCGAAGAGGTCCCGGTCGAAGGCGTCGGCGGGCCGGGCGGTGTCGGTGGGCTGGACGGTCATGGTGCGATTCCCATCTGTGTGTGGCGGATCGGATCGGTGCTGCGACCGCGGTGTCCGGCCCGCTGCCCAGGCCGGACGCTACGGGCGCGGAGCGCCGCCTCCACGCGGCTGCGCAGGCCCAACTTGGCCAGGACGCGGCTGACATGGGTCTTCACCGTGTTCTCGGAGACGGTGAGGATGCGGGCGATCTCCAGGTTGGACAGGCCCTGGCCGACGTACACCAGGACCTGGTGCTCGCGTGGTGTGAGCAGTTCGTCGAAGCGGTCCTCGGGTTCGTCCGGGTCCTCGGGCGCGTGCAGGGCCGCGGCGCGCACCAGGGGCCTGATCACGGTCGGGTCCATGAAGCCCAGACCGTCGGCGATCAGCCGGATGGCGTGGAGCAGTTGGCCGGCGTCGGTGTTCATCGGCAGCAGGCCGACGGCACCGGCGTTCATGATGCGCAGGGCCGTCGCGTCCACCGTGCTGGGGGTGAGCCACAGCACGTCGGTGGAGCCGTGTTCGGCGATGTCCCTGGTCACCTCCGGATTGCCGAACTCCGTGCTGCCGCCGCAGACCACGGCGACGTCCGGGCGGAGCAGCCGGGCGAGCTGGACGGCCTGGCAGCCGGAAGCGGCCTCCGCGACGACGGACATGTCGTCGGTTCCGTGCAGGATCTGTACGATGCCGGCCCGGGCGAGTCCTTCCGTGTGTGCCACCAGCAGTTGAATTTTCATTCGCTGAACCCCCGATTCGGATGCCCGGCGTCCGCATGAGCAGACTTCTGGCACCCATCTGCGAGTCATCCCAACATCATCTTCTGGCAAAGTGATCCTCCTTTCGGGCGACCTGGAATGTAAACGAAAGAACTAGCCGAGTTCACTGGCTGGAATGATGCGCATGCCGGTGGTGACCAGCATGCTTGGGACCGCCCCGCCGACCGATAGCCGTCGGCGGGCCGTCAGGACCCAGGTCGTGCACCGTCGGGGAGGTCAAGTGATCGAGCAGCGCCAGCTGTACGGCTGGGCGGACCTGGTGTTCTACGAGACGCCCGGCGCCTGGTCCAGCGCCGAGGACGGCTTCGCGGTGACGGACCGTCCGGCGCCGGCGGGTTGGAGCCGGTCCGGACAGGACGTCTGGGTCTCGCTCAAGCCGGACGGGTCCGAACTTCCCGGCCAGGGCTGGAAGATCCACGTCTCCGCGCTGGCCGGCCACGCCGACCGGATCCTCGACGTGGTGTGGCGCTACTGCACCGAACACCGAATACCGTTCAAATTCCTGCGCGACCGCCAGCTGTTCCGGCTCTACAACTCCAAGTACATGCCCCGGCAGGCCAGCGGAAAGCTGATCACCCTCTACCCGGTCGGGGACGAACAGCTCCGGAACTCCCTGGAAGAGCTCGACGCCCTGCTCGCGGACTGCGAGGGGCCGTACGTCCTCAGCGACCTGCGCTGGGAGTCCGGTCCGCTGCACGTGCGCTACGGCGGCTTCCGCCGCCGCTTCTGCACCGACGCCCAGGGCGACCGGGTGCTCGCGGTCGAGGACCCGGACGGCGTCCTCGTCCCGGACCGGCGCGGCCCCGGGCGCCACGCCCCGTCCTGGGTCGACCTCCCCGACTTCCTCCGGCCGCAGCTGGAGCGCCGACGCGACGGGGCGGGCCTGCCCTACCGGGTGCTGCGCGCCCTGCACTTCTCCAACGGCGGCGGCGTCTACCTCGCCGAGCGGCTCGCCGACGGCCGGCCGGTGGTGCTCAAGGAGGCCCGCCCCGGCGCCGGCCTCGACCTGGCCGGCCAGGACGCCGTCACCCGGCTGCGCCGCGAGCGCCGGGCCCTGGAGCAGCTGGCCGGCGTGCCCGGGGTGCCCGAGCTGTACGACTACGTCGAGGCCGGCGGCCATGAGTTCCTCGCCATGGAGAAGATGCCCGGCGACATCCTCTGGCTCTGGCTGGCCACCTTCCACCCCATGGTGCACTTCGGCACCGGCCGGGCCGAGGAGGCCGAGTACACCGCCAAGGCCGTGGACCTGGCCGACCGGCTCGGGAAACTGCTGGACGCCGTGCACCGACGCGGCGTGGTCTTCGGAGACCTCCACCCCGGCAACATCCTGGTCACCCCGGACGGCCGGCTCTCACTGATCGACTTCGAGGCCGCCTACGCCGCCGACGAGCCCGACGCCCGGCCCACGCTCGGCGCCCAGGGCTTCACCGCGCCCCCCGGCGTGACCGGCACCGCCGTCGACGACCACGCCCTCGCCCTGCTCCGGCTCTGGCTGTTCCTCCCGGTCAACCGGCTGCTGCCGCTCTCCCGGACCAAGCTCGCGGAGACCGTCGACGCGGTGGAACGGCGCTTCGCCGACCTGCCGGAGGGCTTCATCGCCCGGCTGCGCGCCGACACCGCGCCGCCCGCCACCCCGGGGACGGCCCCGATGCCGTCACCGCTGCCCGCGGCGCTGGTCCGACGGCGGGCCGAACTGCTCGACCCGCCGCTGGACGTGGACCTCGACGCGGCGGAACCGGACTGGGACGCCGTCAGCACCTCGCTGGCCCAGGCCGTCCTGCTCAGCGCCACCCCCGAACGCACCGACCGGCTCTTCCCCGGGGACGTCCAGCAGTTCCTGCACGACGGGCTCAACCTGGCCCACGGCGCGGCCGGCGTGCTGTGGGCGCTGGACGCCGCCGGCGCCGGACGCTTCCCCGAGCACGAGCAGTGGCTGCTCGACCGCCTCGCCGAGGCCCCGCCGCTGCGGCGCGGCCTCTACACCGGCCGGTACGGCATCGCGTACGTCCTGGACGGCCTCGGCCACCACGACGAGGCGGCCAAGCTGCTCGCCGACGCCGGGGACGCGCCGGACACCGCCGCGGCCGGCCTCTACGCCGGCACCGCCGGCGAGGGCCTGACCCACCTGCACCTCGCCCGCCGGCACGGCGACGACGGCCACCTGCGGCAGGCCGCCGCGCGCGCCGACCGGATCGAACGGCTGCTGCGCCGACCGGACCACCCGGCCGCCCCGACGGCCGCCCGCGCGGGCCTGATGCACGGCTGGTCCGGCTGCGCACTGTTCCTGCTGCGGATGCACCAGGCGGGCGGCGACCCCCGCCACCTGGAGCTGGCCTTCGAGGCGCTGCGCCGGGACCTGTCCGTGCTGGTCACCCGCTCCAACGGCAGCGTGCAGGTGGCCGACCGGGGCGTGCGCACCCTCGCCTACCTGGAGGTGGGCAGCGGCGGGATCGCGCTGGTCGCGGACGAACTACTGGACGCGCGCCCCGACCCCGCCGTCGAGGAGGTGCTGCCGGCCATCCGGCGGGCCTGCCAGACCGAGTACGTCACCGAACCGCACCTGCTGAACGGCCGCAGCGGCCTGATGGCCACCGCCGCCCGGCTCGCCCACCGCGACCCCGGGACGGAGGCCCGCGAGGCGGTCGAGCGCCACCTGCGCCGCCTCACCTGGCACAAGCTGTCCTACCGGGGCCGGCTGGCCTTCCCCGGCGACCAGTCGTACCGGCTCTCCATGGACTTGGCCACCGGCAACGCCGGGGTGCTGCTCGGGATCCGCGCCGCCGTCGACGGCACCGGGCCGTTCCTGCCCTTCTTCACGCCCCGCCCGGTGGCCGCGCGCCGCAGCTGACCCGCGCCGCGCCCACCCCCCTGGACGTGGCCGTGCCCGACCGGGCCCGGCCCCCGCGCGACACCACGAGAGGAGGTGCGACATGACCGAGTCCGTTCTCGACCTCCAGGAGCTGGAGACCTCCGAGGAGGAGACCGCCCTGATGGCGGCCAGCGCTTCCAGCTGGAACTGCTGACACCGGCCGCCGCGCACCGCGGCGCGGTCGAAGGCCCCCGACATCCCGGAGGGAGGTGCGACATGACCGAATCGGTTCTGGACCTCCAGGAGCTGGAGACCTCCGAGGAGGAGACCGCCCTGATGGCGGCCAGCGTCTCCAGCTGGAGCTGCTGAGACCGTCCGGCCGCAGGCCGGGCCGGCGACCCCCGAGTACCGGGAAGGAGGTGTACGACATGACCGAGTCCGTTCTGGACCTCCAGGAGCTGGAGACCTCCGAGGAGGAGACCGCCCTGATGGCGGCCAGCGCGTCCAGCTGGAACTGCTGAGACGCCGTCCGGTGAGGAAACAGCGGTATGGCGTGAGCCGACTGCAATTCGGCTCACGCCATACCCGTCCACGCTACCGCGCACGGGCGGGCCCGTCCGGACCCTCCCCGTCCGGACCGTCCCCCGACGGGACCGTTCCTGCCGCCGGGGCCCGCCCGCCGTCGCCCCGTACCGGCCCACCCACCAGGAGAGCGACCGCCCCATGTCCATGAGGATCGCCGACCCCCTCGGGTCCGCCGAGGCCGTCGACGCCGAGGCCCGCGCCGCGGCCGTGGCCCGCGCACTGCGCGGACACGGCGTCCGCGCCGGCGACCGCGTCCTGGTCAAGGCCGGCAACTCCGCGCTCTACCCGGCGCTGCTGTTCGCCCTGATCCACCTGGACGCCTCGGTCGTCCTGCTCGACGCCGAGCACACCGGGGCGGCCACCGCCCGGATCGCCGAACTCGCCGGGATCCGCTGGGCCGTCCTGGACCGCCCGGACGAGGCCCCGCCCGGCGTCACCGCGCTGTCCACGGCGGAGCTGTCGGCGGTCGAGCTGTCCGGGCCGGCGCCGCTGTCCGCGGTCGAGCTGTCCGACCGGGCGTGGCGGCAGCGCCGCGACGCGCTCGTCCTGTGGTCCTCCGGCTCCACCGGCGAGCCGAAGGGCATCGTCAAGTCCGGCCGGGCCGTCCTGGAGAACCTGGAGCGCACCCGACGGATGATGGGCTACGGCCCCGGGGACGTCCTCCTCCCGCTGCTGCCCTTCTCCCACCAGTACGGCATGTCGCTGCTGCTGCTCGCCCGGATGGCCGGCGCCACGCTGCTGACCGTCCCCTACACCCGGCTCGACCGCGCGCTGCCGCTGGCCGCCGCCCACGGGGCCACCGTCGTGGACGCCACCCCGGCCACCTACCTGAGCATGCTCAACCTGGACGAGCGCCGGCCCGGCCTGCTCGCCGCCCTGGACCGGGTCCGGCTCTGGTGCACCGGCGGCGCGCCGATGGACGGCGGCCTCGGCCGGCGCTTCGCGGCCGCCACCGGGGCGCCGCTGCTGGACGGCTACGGCAGCACCGAGGCCGGCAACGTCGCGTTCGCCACCCCGGACAACCCGGTCGCCTGCGGCCGGGTGCTGGACGGCGTCCAGGTGCTGGTCACGGACGAGACGGGAGCCCCGCTGCCGCCCGGCGAGACCGGCGAACTGCGGCTGCTGACCCCCGATCTGATGGCGGGCTACCTGACCGGTCCGGACACCCTCGCGCCGCCCGCCGCCGGACCGTACCGGACCGGCGACCTGGGCCGGCTGGACGCCGCCGGCAACCTGACCGTGCTGGGCCGGCGCTTCGCCGTCCACCGGCTCGGCCACACCCTCTACCCGGAGGCGCTGGAGCACCGGGCCGCCGCCTGCGGACGGCCGGTCAAGATCATCCCGCTGGCGGACGCCCGGCGCGGCCACGAACTGGTCTTCGTGGTCGCCGACCCGGGCGGCGGGGAGGCCCGGCACTGGCGGGAGCGGATCTGCGCCCACCTCGCCCCCTTCGAACAGCCCAACCACGTCCTGGTGGTGGACCGCTTCCCGGTCACCCGCCGGGGCAAGACGGACGTCCCCGCGCTCACCGCCCGGGTCGTGCGCACCCTCGCCCACCGGCCGTAGCCGCCGGGCCGCCGTCGCTCTTCGGACCCCGCCGTCCGGAGCGGACCCCGCGGTCCGGAGCGCACCGCACCGGATCGTACGAACGAAATGGAAGGCCCCATGTCCAGCACCGCTGAACACCCGCCGCGCCGACGCGTCGTCATCACCGGCGCCGGCGCCCTCACGGCGACCGGCGCCACGGTGGACGCGTACTGGTCCGCCCTGGTCGAGGGGCGCAGCGGCGTCGGCCCGATCACCGCCTTCGACGCCTCCGACCTGCCCACCCGGATCGCCGCCGAGGTCACCGGCTTCGAGCCGACCCGCTTCATGACCGGCATCGAGGCGCGCCGGATGGACCGTTTCGCCCAGTTCGCCGTCGTCGCGGCGGCCGAGGCCGTCGCGCAGTCCGGGCTCACCGCCGAGGCCGGCGGCGGGGAGCGGATCGGCGTCCTGGTCGGCTCCGGCTACGGTGCCAACATCGCCGGCATCGAGGCCCTGGAACGGCTCCGGGTGCGCGGTCCGCGCGGCGTGCCCACCTCCTACGCGATCGGCGGCTCCCCGGACAACCCGTCCGCCGAGATCGCCATGCGGTACGGCTTCGAGGGCCCGAGCGGGGCGATCATCACCGCCTGCGCCACCGGCACCACCTGCGTCGGCGAGGCCGTGGACCTGATCCGGGCCGGCCGGGTGGACGCCGTGGTCGCCGGCGGCACCGACGACCCGATCACCCGGCTCGACGTCGCCGCCATGTCCAACGTCCGCGCGCTGTCCCGCCGCAACGACGAACCGGCCCGCGCCAGCCGCCCGTTCGACCGGGGCCGGGACGGCTTCGTGCTCGGCGCGGGCGCCGGTGTCCTGGTCGTCGAGGATGCCGAGCACGCGATCCGGCGCGGCGCCCCCGTCCTCGGCGAGATCCTCGGCTACGGCGCCACCACCGACGCCTACCACTCCTCCGCCCCGCACCCGGAGGGCCGGGGCGCCCAGCGGGCCCTGCGGCTCGCCCTGGCCGACGCCGCCCTCACCCCCGGGGACATCGACTACGTCAACGCGCACGGCACCAGCACCGCGCTCAACGACTCCACCGAGATCGCCGCGCTGCGCGCCGTCCTCGGCGACCACGCCCCCCGGATCCCGATCAGCTCGCAGAAGTCGATGATCGGCCACCTGATCGGCGCCGCCGGAGCGGTCGAACTCATCTCCACCCTGCGGACCCTGGCCACCGGGATCGTCCCGCCGACGCTCAACTGCGAGGACCCGGAGGACCCGGAGCTCGACTTCGTGCCCCACGAGGCCCGGCGGCACGAGGTGCGCACCGCGCTCACCAACTCCTTCGGCTTCGGCGGCCACAACGCGGTCCTCGCGGTCCGCCGTTGGGAGCCGTGATGCGCGGCGACCTGGTGGCCCTGGAGACCTGCACCGACGAGGACTTCCAGCTGATCGTGGACTGGACCGGGAGCCGGGTCGGCACCTACTCCTCCGGATCCCCGCAGTTCCTCTCCGCCGAACTGCTGCGCGACGCCGTCCGGCAGGGCGCCATGCACTACCTGATGGTCGCCACCCACGACGGCACCCGGGTCGGCGCCGTCAACTGGGGGCCGCTCGCCTACGAGGGCAGCTACACCATCGGCTCGGCGATCGGCGTGACCGGGCTGTGGAGCCAGGGGTACGGCGTCGAGGCGAACGTGCTGCTGCTCAACTACCTGTTCCACGCCAAGAACGCGCACCGGGTCCAGCTCACCCTGGGCCTGCACAACCGGCAGATGGTGCAGATCATCACCCACGGCGGGTTCACCGTCGAAGGGGTGCTGCGCGACTACTTCTTCCTCGACGGCCGGCACTGGGACGCGGTGGTCTGCTCGCTGCTGCGCGACGAGTTCTACGCGCTCGCCCGCACGTCCGAACTCGGCCTGGCCGCCGACGTCGTGCCCGCCGGGGAGAAGGCCGAGGCCCGGCGGCTCTTCCTGGAACACCTGGACCGCACCGGCGCCGGCTACCTGCGCGACGTCCACGAGCGCCGCTGACCGGCCGCCACCGCCCGCGCGCCGGCCCGCCCGCGCGTCACCGCCGCGCCCGGGCGGGCCCCGGCCCCGTACGAAAGAGGCACCACCACCATGTCCGAGACCGCGGCCACGGCCGCCGCTCGCCGCGACCTGCCGAACGCCGCCCGCCGCGACCTGCCGAACGCTGTCCGGCACTGGGCCGCCACCCGGGGCACGGCACCGGCACTGACCTTCGTCGACCACGGGACCGACCGCCGGGGCGTCGCCACCACCCTCGACTACGCCGGACTGGACCGCCGGGCCGCCGCCGTCGCCGCCGCGCTGGCCGCGCACTGCCGCCCCGGGGACCGGGTCGCGCTGTGCGCGCCGCACGGCCTCGACTACCTGGTCGGCTTCCTCGGCTGCCTGTACGCCCGCGCCGTCGCCGTCCCGCTGTACGCCCCGGAGCCGTACCGTGGCAACGACCGGCTGGAGGCCGTGCTGCGCGACAGCGCCCCGGCCTGCGTGCTGACCACCCGGGACGCCGCACCGGCCGTCACCGCCCTGACCCGGGCCGTCCGGGGCGCCGGGACGGTCGTCCTCGGCGTCGACGAACTACCTTCGGTGGACGGCGAGTTGACGGCTCCCGGCCCGGACGACCTGGCCGAGCCCGACGACACGGCCTACCTCCAGTACACCTCCGGCTCCACCCGGGCCCCGCGCGGGGTGCTGGTCAGCAACGCCAACCTGGTCGCCGCCGCCCGGCAGAGCGCCGAACAGTCCGGGCTCACCGAACGGGACGTCGTCGTCTCCTGGCTGCCCTACTTCCACGACATGGGCCTGATCACCGGCGTCGCCATGCCGCTCGTCACCGGCGCCCACGCCGTCCACCTGACGCCGCTGGCCTTCGTCCAACAGCCCCTGCGATGGCTGCGGTTGATCAGCGACCACCGGGGCACCTGGACCGCCGCCCCCAACTTCGCCCTCGACCTGTGCGTGCGCCGGACCACCCCCGAGCAGCGGGCCGGGCTGCGCCTGGACAGCCTCCACACCCTGTGCAACGGCAGCGAGCAGGTCCACTCCGAGAGCGTCCGCGCCTTCGCCGAGGCCTTCGCCCCCAGCGGCTTCGCGGCCTCCGGCCACGCCCCCGGCTACGGGCTCGCCGAGGCCACCCTCGGTGTCACCTCCGCCGTCGGCGGCGCCACCGTCCTGCCGTTCGACCGGCCCGCGCTGGTCGACGGCACGGCCCGGCCCTGCCCACCGGACGCCCCCGACGCCTGGTGGCTGGTCGGCTGCGGCACCCCGCTGCCCGGCGTGGACGTCCGCATCGCCGACCCCGCCGACGGACGCGAGCTGGCCGACGACCGGGTCGGCGAGATCTGGGTGAGCGGCCCCAACGTCGCCCACGGCTACTGGCAGCGCCCCGAGGAGACCCGCCGCACCTTCGGCGCCGTCCTCACCGGCCCCGACGGCCGCCGCAGCGCACCCCGTTGGCTGCGCACCGGCGACCTCGGCTTCCGGTACGGCGGCGAACTGTACGTCACCGGACGGATCAAGGACCTGGTGATCGTGGACGGCCGCAACCACTACCCCGCCGACATCGAGGCCACCGCCAGGGCCGCACTCGACGCCCTGCCCGCCCCGGCCCCGGTGGTCTCCGCCGTCGCCGCCTTCCCGGTGATCGACGGCGGCGGCGAACACCTCGCGGTGGCCGTCGAACTGCGCCGCCCGCCGGAGCACCCGGTCACGGTCACCCGCGACCAGGCGGTGCGCGCCGTGCGCCGGGCCGTCGGCGAGCAGCACGGCGTCGAGCCCCGGGAGGTGGTCTTCCTACGGGCCGGGACCATGCCCCGGACCAGCAGCGGCAAGGTCCGCCGGCACGCCTGCGCGGAGGGCCACCGGCTGGGAACCCTGGACCACCTGGAGACGGACCGGTGGACGTCTTGACATCCTCCCTTGGCTAAGGCCGGGGGATTCCTCCCGCGCCTGCGGCACGGACGTCCGTGGTCCGCAGGTCGCCGAGGTGGGTTCCCCGTTCAACGGACCGTGCCTGGCGTGGGATCGCCACGTCTGGTCTGACCGGCCCTCCAGGGGCGTTTAGCCTGTCCGCCTGCCCGGCGGCCAGGATGTTTCGAGCAGCATTGAGGTCACGGTCATGGAGAACGCCGCACCCACCACAGGCCCATTCCCTTACCTGCAGGGGTTTGGGGCCGTCGCGGTGTCCGCACGCCGAGCAGAGCTGGGACGACGGGAACGCGCGGTGCATGATACCGACCGTGCGTCCGTGCCGGGCGGCTTTCTCTTCGAGCAGTCGCCGGAAGGTGGACCATCCGGCGTCGTAGACGGATTTGGCAAGTGGGCCCCTTGCGAGGCCGCGTACGTTCAGATCCTCCAGGTAAACGGCTTGGTTCTCGCCGATAAGCCTGGTGGTCTGCTTGTGCAGCCAGTCCCTACGGGTGTCGGCCACCTTGGCGTGCGCCTTGGCGACCTTCCTGCGGGCCTTGGCCTGGTTCCTACTGCCCTTGGCCTTGCGGGAGAGTTCCCGCTGCGCGGCCTTGAGCCTTTTCTCCGCCTTACGGAGGAAGCGCGGGTTGTCGATCACACTGCCGTCGGAGAGAACGGCGTAGGCGGTCAGGCCGAGATCGATGCCGATCTCGGCGGGCACTACGGGCAGGTGCTCGGGTTCCACGTCCACGACGAAGCTGGCGTGGTACCGCCCGGCCGGGTCGAGCACGATCGTCACCGACGACGGATCAGCCGGGGGCACGCGGGACCACTTCACCCGAACGTCGCCGATCTTTGCCAGGTTCAGCTTCCCGTTGCCACGAATGCGGAATCCGTTGCGGGTGAACCGCACGCTCTGTCGGTTGTCCTTGCGCGACTTGAAGCGGGGCAGACCGACCGGCCGACCAGCGCGCTTGCCCGACACCGAGTCGAAGAAGTTGCGGTACGCCGTGTCCAGGTCCCGAAGGGACTGGATCAGCGGGTCCACCCCGACCGACGCCAGCCATGCGCGTTCGGCTGTCTTCTTCGCCGCCGTGATCACCAGCTTTTGAAGATCCGTGCTCCTGGGGTACGGCTGCCCGGCCCTCCGCGCTTCCTTCCGCATCGCGAGAGCGTCGTTGTACACCACCCGCGCACACCCGAACGTCCGTGCCAGCAAAGTGCGCTGACCCGCCGTCGGATAGAGGCGATAGGAGTACCTGAGGTGCATAGGGCCAACCTACCGAAGGCCACCGACAACGCCCCCCGCCCAAACCCCCAAAGATCAATCCGCCGCTTCGCGGCTCCGGTCCAAAGACCCATTCCTCCCCGGCTCAAAGGCCGGAGCATCCTGGGAGAACAAAGGTGAACGGACAGCCAGGTACGGGTACGGTCCCGGACGAGGCGACGGTGCGCGACTGGCTGGTCGACTGGCTCGCGGACCGCCTCGGCCTCGCCGCGGCGGACGTCCCGACCGACCAGCCGCTGGCCGGACTCGGCCTCACCTCGCGCGGGGTGGTGGAACTCTCCGGCGCCCTGGAGGAGCTGCTCGACCGGGCGCTCTCGCCCGCCCTGCTCTACGAGGCACCGACGGTCGAGGCGCTCGCCCGCCGGCTCACCCGCCCGGACGGGCCGGCGGCCGCCGGGGCTCCGGTCTCCGTGGCGTTCCCGGCCCCCACCGCCGCCGAACCCGTCGCCGTGATCGGCCTCGGGCTGCGCCTGCCCGGCGGCGCCGCCGACCCGGACGGCTTCTGGGAGCTGCTCGCCCACGGCCGCGACGCCATCGGCGAGGCCCCGCCCGGCCGTTGGGAACTCCTCGGCGCCCTCGACCCGGCCGCCCGCGCCGTCCTGGACCGCACCCCCTCCCGGGGCGGCTACCTCACCGACGACCCGGCCGCCTTCGACCCCGCCTTCTTCGGCATGTCCGACCGCGAGGCCGCCGCCACCGACCCGCAGCAGCGCCTCATGCTCGAAGTGGCCTGGCAGGCCCTGGAACACGCCGGCATCCCGCCGCGCTCGCTCGCCCGCACCCGCACCGGCGTGTTCGTCGGCGCCTCCGTCTCCGACTACGGCGCCGCCCAGATGGCCGAGCTGTCCGGCATCGACGCCTGGACCGGCGCCGGCTCGGCCCTCGCCGTCATCGCCAACCGGGTCTCCTACACGCTGGGCCTGCGCGGCCCCAGCCTGGTCGTGGACACCGCCTGCTCCTCCTCGCTGGTCGCCGTCCACCAGGCCGTCCAGAGCCTGCGCTCCGGCGAGAGCGAACTCGCCCTGGCCGGCGGCGTCAACCTGCTGCTCTCACCGTCCGTCACGGTCAACTTCGAAGAGGCCGGCGTGATGGCCGCCGACGGCCGCTGCAAGACCTTCGCCGCCGACGCCGACGGCTACGGCCGGGCCGAGGGCTGCGGCGTCGTCGTCCTCAAGACCCTCTCCGCCGCCCGCCGCGACGGCGACCGGGTGCTCGCCGTGCTGCGCGGCAGCGCCGTCAACCAGGACGGCGCCTCCAACGGACTGCTCGCCCCCAACCCGGAGGCCCAGCAGGAGCTGCTGCGCACCGCCCTGGCCGCCGCCGACCTCACCGGGCCGGACGTCGACTACGTCGAGGCCCACGGCACCGGCACCGCCCTCGGCGACCCGGTCGAGGCCTCCGCGCTCGCCGCCGTCCTGCTCGACGGGCGCGACCGCGACCTGCTCATCGGCTCCGTCAAGACCAACCTCGGGCACCTGGAGGCGGCCGCCGGCGTGACCGGCCTGATCAAGGTCGTGCTCGCCCTCGGCCGGGACACCCTGCCCGCCAGCCTCCACTTCGACCGCCCCAACCCGCTGATCCCCTTCGACCGGCTGCCGCTGCGGGTGGTCACCGCCGCCACCCCCTGGCCGCGCACCGACCGGCCCCGCCGGGCCGGGGTGAGCAGCTTCGGCTTCGGCGGCACCAACGCCCATGTCATCGTCGAGGAGTCGCCCGACCCGGTCCCGCCGTCCGCCCCCGCCGGACCGGAGGCGCCCGAGGGCGCCGGCGTCCACCTGGTGCCGGTCTCGGCCGGCTCGCCGGAGGCGCTGGCCGAGCGGCTGCGCCGACTGACGGACTGGCTGGCCGGCCCCGGCGCCGACGTCCCGCTGCCGGACCTCGCGCACACCCTCGCCGTGCGGCGCCCGCACGAGCCGCAGCGGCTCGCCGTGCCCGCCCGCGACGCCCGCGAACTGCGGCGGGCCCTCGCCGACCACCTGGCCGGCGCCGCCGTACCGGGCCTCGCCGTAGCCGGCCCGGCGGTGTCAGGCCCCGCGGTGTCAGGCCCCGCCGTATCCGGCTCCGCTCAGGGGCGGGCCGGCGCACCCGCCGGGCCCGTCTGGCTGTTCTCCGGCCAGGGCTCCCAGTGGGCCGGGATGGGCCGCGCCCTGTACGACACCGCGCCCGCCTTCCGCCGGGCCGTCGAGGAGCTGGAACCGCTGGTCGCCGCCGAGTCCGGGTTCTCGCTGCACGCGGTGCTGCGGGCCGACACCGTGCCCGCCGAGGTCTCCGTCGTCCAGCCGCTGATCTTCGCCGTGCAACTCGGCCTCGCCGCGCTCTGGCGCGCCCACGGGGTGCGCCCGGCCGCCGTCGTCGGCCACTCGATGGGCGAGGTCGCGGCCGCCGTGGTGGCCGGTGCGCTCGGCGTCGAGGACGCCGTCCGGGTCGTCTGCCGGCGCTCGCGGCTGCTGCTGAAGGTCGCCGGGCGGGGCGCCATGGCGGTGGTCGAGAGCCCCGCCGAGGAGGTCGCGGCCCGACTGGCCCGGACCGTCCCCGACGGCTCGGTGACCGTCGCCGTCGTCCCCGGCGACCACTCCACCGTCGTGGCCGGCGACCCGGCCGGGATCGACGCCCTCCGGGACGCCTACGCCGCCGACGGCATCGACACCCGCCCGGTCCAGGTGGACGTCGCCTCCCACTCGCCGCAGATGGACGAACTGCTGCCGCTGCTCCGCGCCGAACTCGACGGCCTGACACCCCGCCGGCCCGAGCTGCCGTTCTTCTCCACCGTCGCCGGACGGCTCGGCACCGAACCCGCCTGCGACGCCGCGTACTGGTGCGACAACCTGCGGGCCCCGGTGCACTTCGCCGCCGCCGTCCGCGCGGCCCGGCAGGCCGGGTACGGCGTGTTCGTCGAGCTCAGCGGGCACCCGGTGCTGACCCGCGACACCGCCGCCACGCTGGACGGCGAGGACGGGGTGCTGGTCACCGGGACGCTGCTGCGCGACCGCGACCCGTACCGCAGCTTCCTCGGCGCGCTCGGCCGGCTGTACTGCCACGGACTCGCCCCCGACTGGCCGCGGTTCACCCCCGGCGGGCCGCCCACCGACCCGCCGGGCATGGCCTGGCGGCGGACCCGGCACTGGACCACCGTCCGGGCCGCGCTCCCCGTCCCGGCCCCGGCCCCGGCTCCCGTCGCGGAGCTCCCGGCCGCCGCTCCCGAGGGCCCGCTCGGACCGGTCATCACCCCCGCCGCCTGGCCCGGCACCCGGCTCTGGCAGCCCGCACCGGACCGGCCCGCACTCCGGCCGCTGCGCGAACACCTGCTGCACGGCGCCGAGTTGGTGCCACTGGCTGGCTACGCCTGGCTCGCGCTGACCGCCGCCCGGGAAGCCGGGCTGGCGGCCCCCGAGGTCCGCGACCTCACCGTGCACCAGCCGCTCGTCCTCGACGGCGCGGTCCGCGCCCTCCAACTCACCCTCCGCCCGGCGGAGGACGGCACCGCGCCCGCCGCCTTCGACGTCCACTCCCAGGACGCCGAAGGGCACTGGCACCGCCACGCCTCCGCCCGGGTGCACGAGGACCCGTACGCCCTGGACGCGTACGCCCCGGACCCGGACGCGGTGGACCCGGACGCGGTGGATCGAGGCGAACCGCTGGACGCCGCCGCCCACTACACCGCCCTGGCCGCCGCCGGACTGGTGCACGGCCCCGCGCTCCGCGCGCTGGGCGCGCTGCGCCCCCGGCCGGGCGCCGTCCTGGCCGACGCACTGCCGGGGCTCCCGGCCGACGGGGTCGCCGCCCTCGACGCCGCGTTCCAGGCGCTGCCCGCCGCGCTCCCGTCCGGCGGCACGGGAGGCACCGGCGGGTGGACGGTGGTCGGCCTCGACGGCCTGGCCGTCGGCCCGGACCGCGTGCCCGGGCCGCTGACCGTCCGGGCGCGGGTCACCGGAGACCCGGACGGACCGGCGCTGCTCGCCGAACTCGACTGGTACCGGGGCGGTTCGGCCGTCGCCAGGGCGCGCGGGGTGCGGGTGCGCCGGGTGGACGCCGGGCCGGTGCGGGTGCCCGCCGGGTGGCTGCACACCGTGGAGTGGCGGCCGGCGCCGCTGACGGCGGACGCCCCGGCCGGCCGGGCGGACGGCACGCCCGAGGGGCCGGTGCTGCTGGTCGGCGGCGGCGCGGTCGCCGACGCCCTCGCCGCCCTGCTCCGCGACCGGGGGACCGACTGCCGGACCACCGACTGCCGGACCACCGACGGGCGGATCGCCGACGGACAGAGCACGGATGGACAGCTCACCGACGCCCTGACCGACGACGTCCGGCACGTCGTCCACCTGCCCGCGCCCGGCGGACCGGCCCCGGACGCGGCCGTGCGGCTGACCGCCGACGCCGCCCGGCTGGTCCGCGCGGTGGCCGGGGCGGGCCGGGCCCGACTGTGGATCGTCACCACCCACGCCCAGCAGCCCGGCTCCGACACCCCCCTGGACCCGGCGCACGCCGCGCTCTGGGGGCTCGGCCGCAGCGCCGCACTGGAGCACCCCGACGCCTGGGGCGGCCTGGTCGACCTGGCCGCGCCCGCCGGCCCCGAGGACGCGGCGCGGGCCGCCCGCGCCCTCGCCGCCGAACTGGCCGCCGCCCCCGGCACGGGCACCCAGAGCGCCCACCGCGCCGGGACCAGGTACGCCCCACGGCTCACCGCCCGCCCGGACGCCGCGCGCGGCGCCGCCGTCAGCCTCGACCCGGACGGCAGCCACCTGGTCGTCGGAGCCACCGGCCGAACCGGGCCCGCCGTGCTCGACCGGCTCGCCGCGCTCGGCGCCCGGCACCTGGTGCTGGTCTCCCGCCGGGGCGCCGCCGGCGCGGCGGGCCCGGTCGTGGCGACCGTCGAACGGCTGCGGGCCGTGGGCGTCACCGTGCACGAGGTGGCCGCCGACGTCACCGACGAGGCCGTCATGCGCGCTCTGTTCGCGCGCTTCGGCACCGGACTCCCGCCGCTGCGCGGCGTGGTCCAGGCCGCCTTCGCCGAGGACGTCGCCCCGATCGCCGAGCTCACCCCGGAGCGGGTGGCGGCGGTGTTGCGGCCGAAGGTCCACGGCACCGACGTCCTGCACCGGCTGACGGCCGACCACCCGGTGGAGCACTTCGTCTGCTTCTCCTCGACCACCGGCCTGCTGGGCTCCCAGGGGCTGGCCCACTACGCCGCCGCGAGCTGCTGGCTGGACGCGCTGGTCCAGGAACGCCGCCGCACCGGCCGGCCCGCCCTGGCGGTGGCCTGGGGACCGTGGCGGGACGGACTGGACGCCGCCCTCCACCCGCCGATCACCGCCACCGGCATGCGGCTGATGACGGGCGCGACGGCCGCCGCCGCCCTGGACCGCGCGCTCGCCGGGGGCCGGGCCCAGCTGGTCGTCGCCGACGCCGACTGGTCCGCCGTGGCCGCCGCCTACGGCCTGCGCACGCCCGTCCCGCTGCTGGCCGACCACCTCGCCCCGGACCCGGACCCGGACCCTCGCCCAGGCCTGAGCCCCCACCCGGCCGCCCCCGCCGAGCAGGACGTCCTCACGCTGCTCGAAGCGGCCCCGACTGCCCAGCGGCGCCGGGAGGTCGTCGTCGGCCACGTCCAGGCCGCCGTGGCCCGGGCGTTGGCCATCGACCCGCCGCAGGCCCTCGACCCGGACGCGGACTACCACGCCTTCGGCCTGGACTCGCTGATGAGCATGACCGTCCTGCGCCGCCTCAAGGTGCTGGCCCCGGGCCTGAAACCGTCCGCCGTCAGCCTCCACCGCACGGTCGCCGAGCTGGCCGACGCGGTGCTGCGGCACCGCGACTCCACCGCCACCGACGGCTGACGGCCACGCCACCCGCACCACCACCCGAGTCTTCCAGCACAGCACAGAAGGGAACCACCGTTGTCCGAGAACGCCTTCCTCGTGGTCCAGGACCGTCCCTACGGCGCCGGCGTCGTCGCCGCCCGCGCGCTCGCCGAGGGCGAGGTCATCGCCGACCTCCGGCACTGCGTGACCGCCGACACCCCGTCGATCCACACCATCGACGTCGGCGACCGGCACATCGACGGGCCGCAGGTCCGCTACCTCAACCACTCCTGCGCGCCGAACGTGTACGTGGACGCGGAGCGGCTGGAGGCGCGGGCCCTGCGGCCGGTCGCGGTGGGGGAGGAGCTGGCCTTCTTCTACCCGTCGACCGAGTGGGACATGGTCGGCCCCTTCGACTGCCTCTGCGGGGCCGCCGACTGCCTGGGCACCATCGCGGGTGCCCGCGCCGCCGCCCCGGAGGCGCTGCGCCGCCACGCGCTGAACCGGCACGTCGCCGAGCGCCTCGCCGACCACGTCGCCGAGCGCGTCGAGGCGCAGCAGGCGACGGTCGGGGCCGCCTGATGGACCGCCCCCCGGCCCGCTCCTGCCTGGTCGTCGGCGGCAACCGGGGCATCGGCCGCGCCATCGCCGAGGAACTGCTGGCGGACGGCGAGCGGGTCGCCGTCACCCACCGCGCGGGAGACGCCCCCGAGGGCGCCCTCGCCGTGCACTGCGACGTGACCGACTCCGCCGGGGTCGACGCCGCGTTCCGGACGGTGGAGGCCGCGCACGGCCCGGTGGAGGTGCTCGTGGTCAACGCGGGCATCGTCCAGGACCGGCTGCTCGCCACGATGTCCGAACGCTCCTTCGCCGAGGTGCTGGACACCAACCTCACCGGCGCCTACCGGGTGGTGAAGCGGGCCACCCGGGGCATGCTGCGCCTGGGCCGGGGGCGGATCGTGCTGATGTCCTCGGTGGTCGCCCTGCAGGGCTCCACCGGGCAGGCCAACTACGCCGCGTCGAAGGCGGGCCTGATCGGGTTCGGGCGCAGCCTCGCCCGGGAGTTGGGGCCCCGGAACGTCACCGTGAACATCGTGGCGCCGGGACTGGTCGACACCGACATGACGCACGGGCTGTCGCGGGAGCTGCGGGAGCAGTACGTCCGGCAGATCCCGCTCGGCCGGACGGCGGCGCCGGTCGAGGTCGCCCGGGTGGTCCGCTTCCTGGTCTCGCCGGACGCCGGCTACGTCACCGGCGCGCTCGTCCCGGTGGACGGCGGCTCCTCGATGGGCCACTGACGACCGAATCCCGCCGACCCCTCCTACGCCAACCCCCTTACCTCCCGAGAACCTTGTACACCCCATGCACCGAGCGGAGAACCGATGGGCATCCTCGACGGCCGGCGCCTGCTGATCACCGGCGTCCTCACCCCGGCCTCGATCGCCTTCCACGTCGCGCGCGTCGCCCAGGAGGAAGGCGGCCGGGTGGTCCTCACCGCGCACGGCCGGCCGAGCCTGGTCCGGCGGGTCGCCCAGCGGCTGCCCGAGCCGCCGCCGGTGGTCGAACTGGACGTCACCGACGCCGGACAGCTCGACTCGCTGGCCGAGCGGGTCGGCGCGCACCTGGACGGCCTGGACGGCGTGCTGCACTCGATCGGGTACGCGCCGCCGTCGGCGCTGGGCGGCAACTTCCTGAGCACGCCGTGGGACGACGTCGCGACCGCCGTCCACGTCTCGACCTACTCGCTCAAGGCGCTGACCACGGCGGCCCTGCCGATGATGGGCCCGGGCGGCTCGGTGGTCGGGCTGGACTTCGACGCGTCGCGGGCCTGGTCGGGCTACGACTGGATGGGCGTGGCCAAGGCCGGTCTGGAGTCCTGCGCCCGGTACCTGGCCCAGGAGTTGGGGCCGCGCGGGATCCGGGTCAACCTGGTGGCGGCCGGGCCGCTGGCGACCACCGCCGCGCGCGGCGTGCCGGGCTTCGACGGGCACGGCTGGGACGAGGCCGCCCCGCTCGGCTGGGACGCGGCGGACGCCGCGCCGACCGCGCGGGCCTGCGCCGTCCTGCTGTCGGACTGGCTGTCGGCCACCACGGGCGAGATCGTCCACGTGGACGGCGGCGCCCACGCGGTCGGCCGCTGACCGCCGTGGTGCTCAACCGGGCCTATCTGAACCGGGCGTTCGCGGCCCCGGAGCCGTTCCTGGTGACCCGCGCGGCGGTCCGTTCCTTTGCCGCGGCCATCGGCGACCCGAACCCGCTCTACCGCGACCCGGCCGCCGCCCGGGCCGCCGGTCACCCGGACCTGCCGGCGCCGCCGACCTTCGCCGCGCTGGTCGCGGGGGAGGCGTACTGGCAGCTGCTGGCGGACCCGGAGTTCGGCCTCGCTCCGGAGGGCGCGGTCCACGTGGCGCAGTGGTTCGGCTTCGAGCGGGCGTTGCGGGCCGGCGACGAACTGACCGCCGAGGCCGTCCCGGAACTGATGGACCGTCAGGGTGGCCGGGAGCGCGTGGTGTTCCTGACCACGATCGACGACCCGACCGGCGCCCGGGTGGCCATCGTCCGGACCACGCTGATCGGTCCGGCCCCCGAACCGGACTGACCGGCCCCCGCCGGTCGTCGGGTGCCGGGCCGCACCCCCGCCGGGGACAATGGGTGTTCGAACCGTCACACGAAAGGACCGTGCCATCCTCACGCTCATCCTCGCCTGCGACGTGCTCTTCTGGGTCCTGCTGGTGGCCGGCCTGGCGGCCCGCTACGCGGCGGGTATGCCCCGGCTCGGCGGGCTGCTGCTGTTCTGCGTCCCGCTGATCGACGTGGTGCTGCTGGCGACCACCGTGCTGAGCATCCGCGACGGCGCCGAACCGACGGTCTGGCACGGCCTGTCGGCGGCCTACCTCGGCATCACGGTGGTCTACGGACACCGGACGATCCGCTGGGCCGACGCCAAGTTCGCCCGCCGCTACGCCGAGAACCCGCCGCCCCCGCCGCCGAAGCTCTACGGCCGCGCCGCCATCGCGGACGCCTGGCTGGGCTGGCTGCGCTTCCTACTGGCCTACGGGATCAGCGTCGGCCTGATCTTCGGCCTGGTGGCCCTGGTCGGCGGCCTCGACCGAGGAGCCCCCCTGCTGGTCTGGCTCAACCCCCTCACCAAGGTCCTGGTCTACAGCCTGATCTGGCCGATCCTCACCACCCTCTGGCCCGGCCGCGCCCCGACCCACCCCGCCGACCCCCGCTGACCGCCCCGGCGGCTTGCCCGGGATGTTGCACTTGATCCGACCGTCGCAGGAATCCGCCAACGCGCCCTGGAACCGGAGCGCCAGGCCGCCCGCAGCCGCTGTCGAGCGGCATGGCGCACGGGGACTCCTCTTGCCCACACGACTACTTGCGCACTCGCTGGACTCGCTGCCGCCGAGTTGTCGGGTCGTCAGCAGCGGAAACGCCTGACAGGCCGGTTGTGTACGCGCCAGGATGAGGCCATCGGTTGTGCACCTACGCGGAACCGGAGCCCCAGGGAGCACTGTGCAGCCTCTAGAGTTCATCGGGATCATCTCCAACACGCCAGAGGTTGACTCGCCGACGATTTGGCGTGACCCGGAGAACGGCGACCTGCTCATCCAGTCCTACAAGGCCAGCGATGAGGACTTGAGTCGTTGCAAGGAGGTTGGTTCGATCCCTGGGCACTCGACGGACGTGCCTGACCACGAGACCGTGATCCGCCTCCCGGAAGAAATGATCAAGTTCATCGTGGACCTCGCCGCGAGGTTGGCCACCCAAGAGGACGAGTAAGGAGCAGCGTGTCCAACCCGATCGCCACGGCCATGGCAGAGGCCAGGTTCTCTGCCGTGCACCTGGAGATGCGCGATAGCTACACGCCCAACGATCCGCAGTTCCAGCGCTATCGGGAGGGTCTTCGCTACAGCCCGGACGACCGGCCGGAGTGGTTCCAGAACTGGACCAACGTCGCCGGAGAGCTGATTGGCCGTGGGGTGGTCATGCGTCGGGCTCGGATCGTCTCCGAGCCGGTCACGGAGTACATCCGCTACGAACACCATGTGACGTTCCTGAACGTGGCCATTGGCGAGCAGGTTCGCTGGCTTCCGCGCCGCCTGGCGGCAGACATCGCTCTGCCGGGAACCGACCTGTGGATGTTCGATGACTCCAAGATCATGTTCACCTTCTTCTCGGGGGACGGGGATGTGGTGGACCGTGAGTGGACCACCGAACCTGCCGTCGTTCGGCTCGTGAAGAACGCCTTCGAGGCCGTGTGGCACAGGGCGACTCCGCACGAGAGCCACGTGCTCAAGTAGCCGAATCAGATGCGTACCTCTCGCTCGTCGAGCGTTCAGCAGGCCCGGAAAGCCCTAGCCGAGCGGCTGAAGGAGATCCGCAAGGACTCCGGACTCACCGGGCCTGCTCTCGCCTTCGCCTGCGGTTGGAGCAAGTCGAAGTGCTCCCGCATCGAAAACGCGATCACCGCACCGTCCGAGCAGGACGTCAAGGATTGGTGCAAGGCCTGCGGAGCGGACGACCAGGCTGCGGACCTAGTGGCTTCCCTCCGCTCGGTAGAGACCATGTTCACCGAGTGGCGACGCATGGAGCGGAGCGGGCTCAAGCGCGCCCAACAGATGGTTCTGCCGCTGTACGAGCGAACCACGCGGTTCCGGGCGTACACACCTGGAATCCTGCACGGTCTCCTCCAGACCCGGGACTACACCCGCTCGGTACTCCAGGCCACCCAGCGCCGTCGTGTTGCCGTGGACGACGTGGAAGAGGCCGTGCAGGTGCGCATGGAGCGGCAGGAGATCCTGAGAGACCACGGAAGAACCTTCGCCTTCATCATCGAAGAGGCGTGCCTGCACCACGGCCTCGGCGGCGCTGAGGTAGCCGCCGGCCAGCTTGCCCACCTGGTCACTGTTGCGTCCCTGGCGAACGTGAGCCTGGGAATCGTCCCGAGGGGCTATCAGCGTCACTCGATGCACGTCGAGGCGTTCTCGCTCTACGACTCGTCCCAGGTCAACGTCGAACTCGTCTCCGGGTACCTCCAGATCACACAGCCCTCCGAGGTGTCCATGTACGTCAGCCGGTTCGCGGAACTCTCCGCAGATGCCGTACACGGCGTCGCCGCTCGCGCCCTGATCGCAGAGGCGCTTGACTCGCTCGGGTGACTGCTGTGCAACCGCGTGCAACTTCCTGGCACCGTCTGTAGCCGACTCCCTACGGTCTATCACGCACCCCGCCGCCACGGCGAAGGAGGACAGACCGATGGCGAGACGCAACTCCAAGCGTGAGTACCGCGAGGTCGCGACCGGCCCCTCGAAGTCCGAACGACAGCGGCCCCCAGCCGGGTGGAACCCGTTGGACGACTATCGGGCGGCCCAGGCCGCAGAGCGAGCCCCGAGCGCGGGAACGCTCCTTCCAGATTGCCGCCGTGCGCTCCCTCTGCTCCTGCGCCGTGTGCGCGGCCGGAAGGAGGACGGCGTGAACAACGTGATCGAGGGCGACCCGGTCCGGCGCGACCCCGACGACTGAACCCGAACACCATGTCCCGCGCCTGGGCGGGACATCCCCGGACCGTGGTCAAGCACGCCCGGGGAGCCACGCGCCGTACGCCGCAAGGGTGTTCGGCGCGCCGTCCGGAACTCCACCGGACAAGCTGTTCCGGCGGGCGGCCGCCCGCCGGCCGCGACCAGCACGGAGGTGCAGAGATGGGCAAGCGCGGAAGCGGAAGCGGCGACGGCAAGGGCGGCAAGCAGCAGGACGACAGCAACAAGGGCTCCGGGCACGGCGGGGGCGGCTCGGACGAGGGCGGCAACACCTCCGACGGCCAGAACCCGGCGGGCGGCGGTCGGTGACCGGCGAGACGCACAAGGAGGCGGGCCCCCAGGGGTTCGCCTCCGCGCTGGTGGCCAGCGGCGCGCTCTCCTCGGACTGGCTCCCCTCCTTCAAGGCCGTGCCCCGCGAACTGTTCGTCCCGGACCGCATCTGGCCGGGCATCGCGGACGGCACCCGCCAGAACCCCGCCGTCTACCGGTCCAAGGACCCCAGGGCCTGGCGGCGGGCCGTCTACTCGGACATCCCGCTGACCACGCAGTGGGACGACGGCGACCACGAGGGCGACGGCCTCGGCACGACCCCCAGCTCGTCCAACTCCATGCCGACCATGGTCGCCTCCATGCTCCGCGACCTGGACGTGAGGCCGGGTGACCGGGTGCTGGAGATCGGCACGGGCACCGGATGGAACGCGGGCCTGCTCGCCCATCGCCTCGGGAAGCCGAACGTCGTGTCCGTCGAATACGACCCGGACGTAGCCCGCGGTGCCCGGGAGAACCTGGAACGGGCGGGCCTCGCCCCGACCGTGGTCGAGGGCGACGGCCAGAGGGGCTGGCCTCAGGGCGCCCCCTACGACCGGATCATCGCCACCTGCTCACTGCTGGAGATCCCTGCGGCCTGGCTGGAGCAGTCGGCCCCCGGCGCGGTGATCATCGCCCCGTTCGGCACCGAGTACGGCGGCGAGCAGATCGTCCGCCTCACCGTGAACGACGACGGCACCAGCGCGACCGGCCGCTTCACCGGCGGCTCCGCGTTCATGCGGCTGCGCCAACAGCGCACCGAGCGGCCGGTGTTCGACGAGTACCTGCACGGCGTGCCGTGGCCGGCCGACGGCGTCAGGACCATGACCACGCTGTCCCCGTGGGACACCGGGAAGTGGTTCCAGCAGTTCGTCATCGGGCTTGCCGTGCCGGGCGCGTTCTGGCGGGCGGAACGCTACGACAACGACGCCTACACGCTGTGGCTCCACAGCCGCGACAAGAAGTCGTGGGCGTCCGCCGACTACGAGCGCGACCGCACCGAATACGAGGTCTACCAGTCCGGCCCCCGCAACCTGTGGGACGAGGTGGAGGCCGCCTACCGCTGGTGGGACGACCACGGCCGCCCCGGCTTCAACCGCTTCGGCCTCACCGTCACCCCCGAGCGCCACACCGCCTGGCTCGACACCCCCGACAACCCCGTCCCCACCAGGGACTGACCCGCCCCGTCCCGGCCGACCTGGGGAAGAACGGCCGGGACGGGCCCCTTCACGGAGTGCACGTGACCGAACCGCCGGTCCCGCGCGAAGTCAGAGTGAGCATCGTCCCGGCCGCCGTCTCGGCCCGGGAGACGGCCTGGGCGAACTCCTTCTCGACCGACGACCGCGGGACGTGCGGTTCGATCCGACCGATGGCGTAGACGTACGACGCCGCGACCGCCGGGGGAGGCCCACCGCAGGCCGAACAGCGGCCCGGATCAGGGGAGTTGCCGGCCACCGGAGTCGGAGTCGGCATCGGCGTCGACGTGGCGCTCTCGACTCCGGTCGGGAGCGGCTGGTTCTGTACGGTCTGATCCGTTCCGCACCGCCTGCCGGGCGACCCCGGCCGGGCGCAGGGCCGCGCCGGGCCGGGAGCAGGGCGCCGTCGGTTCCCGACGCCGTGCGCGGTCCTACGACGGCTGTCCGTTGCCCGACCGGGGCGAGCTGCCGCGCGAGCCGTCGGCGGTCAGCCGGGCGCGGCCGGTGGGGGCGGGGCGGCCGGGACGGTTCCGACCGGTGGACCGGTTGTGGCGGGGCCGTTCGACGACGGGGTCGGGGATCGTGACGGGCACGCCGGTGGGGACCCGGGCGCCGGTGATCCGGGTGAGTTCCCCGTCGCCGGCCCGGACCCTGGTGGTGACGGGGGTGATGCCGGCCGCGGTCATCATCCGGTCCATCCCGCGGCGCTGGCCGGGGAGGACCAGGGTGACGACGGTGCCGGACTCGCCGGCCCGGGCGGTGCGTCCGCCGCGGTGCAGGTAGTCCTTGTGGTCGGCGGGCGGGTCCAGGTTGACGACCAGGTCGAGGCCGTCGACGTGGATGCCGCGGGCGGCGACGTCGGTCGCGACGAGCGCGGCCACCTGCCCGGTGCGGAACTGCTCCAGGGTGCGGGTGCGCTGCGGTTGGGACTTGCCCCCGTGCAGGGCCGCGGCCTTCACGCCGCTCGCGAGCAGGTTCTCGACCAGGCGGTCGGCGCCCTGCTTGGTGTCGATGAACATGATCACCCGGCCGTCACGGGAGGCGATGTGGGCGATCGTGGCGTTCTTGTCGGAGTTCTGCACGTGCAGCACGTGGTGCTCCATGGTGCTGACCGCCCCCGCGGAGGGGTCCACCGAGTGGGTGACCGGGTCCTTCAGGAAGCGCCGCACCAGGCTGTCGACGTTGCGGTCCAGGGTGGCCGAGAACAGCATCGTCTGGCCGCCCTCGGCGACCTGTTCGAGGAGGGCGGTGACCTCCGGCAGGAAGCCCAGGTCGGTCATCTGGTCGGCCTCGTCGAGGACGGTGACGGCGACCCGGTCCAGCCGGCAGAGCCTGCGCTCGATCAGGTCCCCCAGCCGCCCGGGCGTGGCCACCACGATCTCCGCGCCGCGGTTCAGTACCTGCGCTTGGCGGCGGACCGGCACCCCTCCGACCACGGTGGCCATCCGCAGTCGCATCGCGTGGACGTACGGGGTGAGGGCTTCGGTGACCTGCTGCGCCAGCTCACGGGTGGGGACCAGGATCAGCGCGACCGGAGACCGCGGCGCGGCCTCCTGCCCGGCGATGCCGGCCAGCACGGCGAGGCCGAACGCGAGCGTCTTGCCGGAGCCGGTGCGGCCCCGTCCCAGCACGTCGCGGCCAGCCAGTGAGTTCGGCAGCGTCGCGGCCTGGATCGGGAAGGGGGCGGTGACGCCCCGCCGCGTCAGGACCCGCAGCAGTTCCTCCGGCATGTCCAGCTCGTTGAAGGACTCGACGGGGGGCAGCCCCGGCACGGTGCACGTCGGCACCGCGAACTCCCGATGCGGAGGACGGCTGGAACGGTTCATGCGGAGGCCCTCCTCGGGACGGCAGGTGACGTACGTCGGCGCTCACCGGGAGAGCGGGAGCGGAGAACCCTGAACCGTGGACCGCCAGGGCGTGGCGCCGTGCGTTACAGCCTGTCGGCACGTGGTGACGCATAGACGCAAAGACGCAAAGAGGCCCGCACCGGGCATCAAGTGCGCGGTGCGGGCCCCCTCGTTGCCACGTGGTTGCCGTGGCAATGGGAACTACAGCGGGCGAATGTTCTCGGCCTGCGGGCCCTTCTGGCCCTGCGTGACGTCGAACTCGACCTTCTGGCCCTCGAGCAGCTCGCGGAAACCGCTGGCGTTGATGTTCGAGTAGTGGGCGAAGACGTCCGGGCCGCCACCCTCCTGCTCGATGAAGCCGAAGCCCTTTTCCGCGTTGAACCACTTCACGGTGCCATTAGCCATGTAAAAAATCTCCTTCAAGGGACCTTCCGACACTCGCACGATACGAGTACCGAGTCACCGCGATGAGTGCCCGCCCGGAAAAGATCCGGAAAACAAAAATGCGCCTGCAGAAATCAGCAGGCGCACACAAAGTTCATGGGAACCACTACTGCAACTAGCTCGACTGTAGCAGCTCCAGGCTCGCTGCGGGGGGACATTTCCACCCCGGTTTCGGCGGAGGTCGCCGCCGGCGCCGGCGGGCCGGTCCTGGCCGGTGCGGTCCGGTACGCCAATGATCTTTCCGGACCGGGTAGTTGGTCCGGCGGCTCGCGGCCGCCCGGTGCGCCCCCCTGGCAAGGTGGCCGACCCGTGGTGGTCCTCCGGGCCCACGCTCCCGGGGGGAGTCCGGGGGAGTGCCGTCCGACACGTCCGGCATTTCGGGCATCCCTGATCCCGGGCCGTCCGAAATGGTTGTCCCCGGCGTTCCACGGCGCATACTGGCGTGGATGAGAAAACCTGAAGCAGTCCGCCGGCACCTGCCCACCAGTCCCTTCAAGGCCAAGGTCGAAGCGCCGCGCAAGCACTTCGCCCTCGGCGACCGCGTCACCCACGACGCCTACGGCCTCGGCCGGGTCATCGGCGTCGAAGGCGAAGCCGCAGTACTGGTCGACTTCGGGTCGCGCCAGGAACGCATCACCGAGCCGTACTCCGGGATGTTCAACCTCTGACCCGACCGCCGCAGGCCCCCGCCGAGGTTCCGTCCGGCCGGGGCCCCACGCGGCTGCCTGCCCGGCGCCGGCTGACCGGCGCCGACCTCGTCGAGCACGATCTCGCCGAGCCGCTTCTCCTGCCGCATCGGTCGCCGGACCTCGCCCTCGAAACCCACGCCGCCGGCTTTCTGCTTCATCCGGAGAGGCGGTAGGCGGTGGAGGTGTCGACGCCGAGGGCGGTGAGCAGGTCGAGGGCGGCGGTGAGGGACGGGGCTCCGGCGATGCGAGCGGCGGCGAGGTGGGCGGGGAGACGATCGGCGGCGATCAGGGCTGCCCACTGGGTGGCGGAGAGGGCCAGGTAGCGCAGGCCGGGTAGGTCGGCCAGCAACGCCAAGTCCGGGGTGGTACAGCGGGACAGGTCCAGGGAGCGCAGCGCGGGCAGGGTGCGCAGCGGGGCGAGGTCGGTCGGTGTCTCGGAGGCGACGGCGAGCGAGGCGAGCTGCGGGTGGCCGGTGAGCGGGGTGAGGTCGGCCTCGGCGGCGAGGCCGACGGTCAGGTCCTCGACGGGGAGCGCGGCCACGGGGGACAGGTCGGTGGTGGTGCAGCGGTTGAGGTGCAGGCGCCGCAACCGTGTGGTGGCGGAGAGCGGGGCGAGGTCGACGGGTGACCGGGCGTCGTTGAGGTGGATCGCCTGGAGGCCCGGCGCGAGCTGCTCGTCCAGCGCGGAGACCACCAACTTGCGCGCCCCGTCCCCGGCTTGCTGCGGGGTGTGCGGATCGGGCTGCCCCAGGAGCTGGCCGAGCCAGGCGGTGACGGAGGAGGCGACGTAGCGCGGGCCCGTGGTGAAGTCCCGGCCGACCTCGATCACCTGGCCTGGGCGGCCTTCTGCGGCCGGTGCGAGGTCCACGGCGAAGTAGTTGCCGTCGAACCAGGTGGCGAACGGGAGCCAGCCCGGATGCCCCGAGCTACGGCGCACCGTGTTCGGCGGGTCGGCGTCGAAGACCACCTGGCGCCAGCCGAGGCCCCAGCCGAACCAGGTCGGGACGCCGATGTACTCGTCGTGTGCGGCCAGCGCCCTGTCGAGCGACAGCCAGCAGTACCCGTCCAGTGCCTCGCTGCCGCCGTCCCCGTCGGCCTCCAGGTACAGCGCGCGCAGGTCCGCGGGGAGTGCCCGCCTGAGGCGACGCTCCGCGGTGGCGAGCTGTTCCTCGGTGACGGGCGCCGGCAACTGCCGTTCCGAGCTGGGGAGTTCGGCGTCCTGTCGGAGTACGGCCCGCAGTCGCTCGACCGCCTCCGCCGGGTCCCCGGCCCGGCGCGGATCGGACGGTTCCGCGCCGTCGACGGCGCCCGGCTCGGACGGCCGGAAGTCGGGGTCGAGAGTCAGTGTCCAGCCGTCCTCGCGGTGGCCCTCGGGCTTCAGCGCGTCCCGGAACACCACCAGCTCGAAGGCGCCGGACGGGCGGCAGGTCAACTCCAGGGCGATGGACTCCCAGCCGTGGCTGTCCCGGAACCGGGACGCCAGCGAGGCGAGGCTCTCGAACGGCGACGGCACGCTGAAGTGGGAGCCCGGACGGCTCGGCACCACGTAACCGCTGCCGTACACGCCAGTGCCCCTCCGGCCCCCGTGCGCCCGCAGCACGCACTCCGCCCAGCCCTCCGGCGCCCGCGCGACGATCTCCGCGGTGATCTGCCGCGCCGCCTGTTCCACCGCCAGGTCCATGTCCGCCCCCTCGTCCGTGCTGTTCGGACGATCATGTCAGCAGGCTGTGACAGTGCGATCGGCAGTCGGCCGGCGCCGAATTCCCATGCGCATTCGGGGTGCGTACACCAGAATGCCCGGATGGAAACGGGCACGGTGGCGGAACTCGTCGGGCAGGCACTGGCAGCGGCGTGCGTCGCCGTCGAGACGGATGACTGGGACGAGTACGGAACGCTGCTGCGGCGGGCGGCCGCCGACGGGGCGGCGTCGCTGCCGCTCGGCCTGGAGCTGATCGGGTCGGATGATCCGATCGAGCGCGAGACGGGCTGTGATCTGCTGGGCCGTACGAGCGATCAGAACGAGGCGGTCCGCGCCCGGGCGGCGACCGGGCTGGTCGCCCTCGCGGAACGGGAGACCGAAGGCCGCGTGCTGTGGTCCCTTGCGCGCGCGATCGAGAGGACGTACGACCCACGCGCCGTCCCCGTCCTCGTTGCTCTCGCCGGGCATCCCGACGCCGAGGTCCGCCAGCAGGTGGCCGGCTCGTTCGCGGGGGTCGTCACCGGCCTGCCGGACGGACCGGACATCCGCGCACTCATCACGCTGACCCGTGACGCGGACCCGGACGTCCGCAACTGGGCGACGTTCACCCTGGGCTTCCAGGTCGAGGCCGACAGCCCCGCGATCCGGGCCGCGCTCTGGGAGCGGACGGCCGACGAGAACGCCGATGCCCGTGCGGAAGGAATCCACGGACTGGCCCGGCGACACGATCCGCGCGCCGTCCCGCTGCTGGCGGAGCTGCTCGACAACCCCGAGGGCGCACACGTCCTCACGTTCAGGGCGGCGCAGATCATGGGTGTCCCCGAGCTGCTGCCGGCCTTGCTGGAGTATCAGCCCGACGGTGCCGGGGTCACCGCTGCCGTGCACGCCTGCGACCCGGTGTGGCGGGCCCAGCTGGACGCCTTCGCCTGGGAGTTGGTGTCCGCGCTCGATCTGCTCCGCCCCGACCTGGACGCCGGCCTCTCCATGGAACGCTTCGACTGGGGCCTGTCCCTCGGCCTCGGTGCCGGCTCCGGGGCGTCGGGGTACGACGTCGAGGCGCTGCTCGCACGGGCAGGTGGCGATCCCGCACGCGCCGCCGAACTGGTTGCAGCCGACCTGGCGATGACCGGGCCCGAAGCCGGTGCGGGCGGGAGGTGACCAGCCGGGGGCGGCCCTTGACCTCGATGCGCCCGCCGGGGCCGTAGTACTGCCCCGCCGAGCACGGCGGGGCGCGAGAAGTCCTCGCACGTCTCGCGCGCTCGGACGGTGACGAAGCAGGCCCCGACCGGAAGCGGCGGTTTCGAGGGGCCTCCGCCCGGCTCCGTGAGCCCCGGCGACGCGCGCGGAGGGGAGGTCGGCATTACGGTGGGACCGGCAGTCGCCTTTCGGCGACGTATCCGCTGGTCGATCAGTGGGACGCCGCCCTCACCCCCTCAGGAGGGGCCGTGGCTACAGGCAAGGTCAAGTGGTTCAACGCCGAGAAGGGGTTCGGTTTCATCGAGCAGGACGACGGCGGCGCCGACGTCTTCGTCCACTTCTCGGCGATCGCGGCGGGCCCGGGCTCGTTCCGCTCCCTGGAGGAGAACCAGCCGGTGGAGTACGACGTCACCCAGGGCCAGAAGGGCCTGCAGGCGGAGAACGTCAGGCCGCTCTGAGCATCCCGTTCCGTTCACCGATCGGCTGGGAGGACACGATGGCTCACAGGCATACGCTGAGCGTGCTCGACTGGCACGACGACGGGTCCTCCACCTCGTCCGTCTGGGTGGTCAGTGCCGACGAGCGCGAATCCGTCCGGGATTTCCTGGGCCGCAACCCGGACGTCGAGGGCGTCGTCACCCCGGAGCAGGCGGACGAGGCGAAGACGATCACCCGGTCCTGGTTGACCTGCACCAACGGGGACTCCCCGGCCTGACCGGCCGCGACGGGCGGGGCGGAGTGTCCGCCCCGCCCTGGGCACGGTCTCGGGCGTAAGGGCCCCGGTGGGTCAGGGCGTCGGCGCGTACGGGCGCATCATCTCGTTGTCCTCGTGATCGATGATGTGGCAGTGCCAGACGTAGCCGGGCCCTTCGGTGGGGTCGAAGGGGAAGTGGTTCTCCCCGGCGGCGACGTCCGCCACCCGGACCGTGCTGGGTGCCCAGCGGGCGATCAGCCTGGTCACCTGTCCCGGGTTGGTGTTGACGGTGTCCTTCCAGCCGGCCTCGTTCGGGTCCGGCGGCAGGATCGGGCCGGTCAGGAAGGGGCTGAAGGCGGGGTTGCCGCCGAGCGCGCCGTCGGCGTTCGGGGCGAGGTAGTCGCGGGGCGGCCCGTAGCCGGGGATGATCGTGCCGGGCGGGTAGTCGACCTTGCCGATGGTGCCGTCGCAGAGCTGTCCATCGTAGGTGCCCCCGGGGAACTCCGCGGCCCAGGCGTTGAGATAGTCGTCGACCTTGATGCACTGCCGGTTGAGGACCTGGAAGCTGACCAGGTGGAGGTGCATGGGGTGGGCGAAGTCGGAGGTGTTGAGGATCTCCCAGATTTCGGTGGCGCCGACGCGCGGCTGTTCGGTCAGCCACAGTCCCTGGTTGTACCGGTCGAGCCGGGAGCCTTCGATCGGTGTGCTGGTGCCGCCGCGCAGGCCGGTCCACATGCTGTTGTTGACCAGCGCGATGATGGTGCCGCAGAGGTTGTCGGGCGGCTGTACCGCGCACGGGACGGTGTCCTGCTCGTTGACCACGAGTTGGCGGTTGGCGTCCACGTGCACCCCGGGGGCGACCTGGCCGGTGCCGGGGTCGGCGAGCCGCACGATCGGCTCCGGACGCCCGGGCCCGCCGCGCAACGGCACACCGGACGCCGGGTCGTACGTGGTGTCGCGGCCGGAGAGCGGGAGGGTCACGTCGATGCGCAGGACCTGACCGTCCACGGACGGGTCCGGCTGCGGGCCGAGCGGGAACGAGTGGGCCGCCGTGTTGGTCAGGATCAGTGAGCTGCCGGCGAGCCCGGAGAAGTCGATGATCACATCGGCACGTTCCGCCGGTGCCAGGGTGAGCCGGCGCGGATTCGGTTGCCCGGGGGTGTTGAGCTCCACGGGGGCGTCGAGCAGCGCGGTGTCGGTGCCGATCTGCCAGAACGCGACCGCGGAGGGCGCGTCGGCCCGGTCCGCGTTCGGCGCCTCGGTGAGGCTCATCGACAGGTACCGCGCGTTGCACCCGTTGAGGAAGCGGAAGCGGTAGCGCCGCGGTTCGACGGTGAGCACCGGCCAGGTACGGCCGTTGACCACCATCGCGTCACCCAGGTAGGTGGAGATCCAGAACGGGTGCGCCTGCGGGTTCTGCGGCGGGATGACCAGCGCGGCTGCCGGATTCGAGCCGTCGGGGAAGAGCAGCTGCCCATGGGTGTCGAACTGCCGGTCCTGGATGGCGAGTTCGATCTCGTACGGGTCGGCCGGGAGCCCCAGCGGATTGTCCGGGCGGCCGGTGTCGTACCGGTCGCGCACCAGGTAGAAGGCGGCGAGCCCGGCGAACACATTGAGCCTGGTCACGCCGAGGGCGTGGTCGTGGAACCAGAGGGTGCCCGCCGGTTGGGCGTTCGGATACTCGTACACGGCCTCGTTCGGCGCCGCCGGGGCGCTCGTGGCGTACCCGGAGCCGCGCTGGCCGGCCGAGGTGAACCAGCCCTGCGGTCCGCCGTCGACCGTGGACGGCACCTCGCCGCCGTGCAGGTGCGCGACGGCCGGGATCGGACCGCGGTACGGGTCGAAGGAGCCCATCCGGTCCAGCGGATCGGCCCAGTGCAGGGTCTGGTCGACCGTCAACAGCGGAGCCACCCGTGATCCGCCGTCGACCCCCGGCAGGTTGTTGACGTAGCGGACGGTGGTGGGGCGGCCCTCCCAGGCCTCGACGGTGCAGCCCGGCCAACTCGCCGGCCGGTCCGCGACCTGGTACCCCCACACCCAGGTGCCGTCGCGGTACGTGTCCGGGTACACCGTGGGCGGCAGCACGTGCTGGGGGAACTCGACGAAGGCGGTCGTCATCGAGGACGCGCCGACCCGCTGTCCGCCGAACGTCGGCAGCGGCGTCAGGTACTTGGGGATCTGCGCGCCCGGCAGCGGAGTCTGCTGCTGAAGGACCGACGCCGCGGCCCGTTGCGGGTGGAACAGCCCGTTGAGGGTGCTGATGGACGTGGCGCCGAGGCATCCCGCGAGCAGTAGTCGCCGACGGCTCAGCCGGGCCGGCTCGAACAGGGCGCCGCTTTCCTTCTCCGACATGGCAGGCCTTTCTGAAGGCGATCCGTCATGCGTCCGCCGATCGATGCCCCCCAGTAGGCTCATTTTGACTACGGAGAGAATATGGGCGATCGCTTTCTGTCGGAGATCGCCGCGCTGCGCACGGAACTTTTCGGTTTCCACATGCCGTGCAGCTGCACAACGGCGGCACGCACATCAGATGATCTGCCTGGCTCAAGCCGCTTCGGGACCGCGCCAACCGGTACCGGCGGCCCACCGTTCGGCCGCAGCCATCAACACCTCCGTAGCGGGGGCCTTGATCTGCCCGTAGTCCAACAGGTCCGGCACGCTCAGCGCCAGCCGCTGCTTGAACGCCCCCCACGCCCGACGGGCGTCCTCGTCCGCCCGCAGGTAGTCCCGGAACAGCAGGGCGAAGCGGGCATTGGGTCCGGCGCCCTCCCGCAGGTGGACGTTGCACGACCTGGCGCCGGCCGGCGGCGCGAAGACGAGCTTGTGGCACCGCCGGCCGCCGGAGACCTCGACGCGGTTCCACGGCTCCGGACGGCACCGGAAGCCGATCGCCGCGAGCAGCGGCACATCCCGGGCCTCGTCGATCGACCTCATCCGCACCTGCACGTCAATGCAGTCCTTGGCCGGCAGGCCCGGCACCGACGTGGACCCCACGTGGTCGACCCCGAGCGCGAGGCCACCCAGTGCGTCCCGCAACTCCCCTGCAAGCAGCTCGAACTCCACCGGCCACTGCGGGCGGTACTCCACCACGGCCACCTGGCCGCGCTCATCGGGAAAGGGCATGTCGCCACACGCTACGCCTTGTTCGAGTGGCCCCACAGGGGGGCGGGACCACCTTCCGCGACCCGCCGGCGGGGTGCCCCGGCACTCCACACGGACAAGGTCACCACTGGCAACCCGTTCGCGGCGCTTCTCCGAACGCTCACAACGAAGAGCCCGCCGGTGGGTCGGGCGCTTCGTTCATCGGCCCTGGCGTGGCGAGCGGCACCGGCTCAGCGGATTCCGGCGGCCACCGCGTGGCGAGCGGCGGCCGGGAGGCCGGCGGTCCAGGGGGCGCCGTGGCCGGGGAGGACGGTGTCGACGTGGTGGGCGGCCAGCTCGTGGAGGGAGTCGAGGGCGGCGGCGCTGTCGTGGGTGAAGGCCCGGCAGATCAGGCAGGGGCCGAGCCGGCCGGTCACGGTGTCGCTGGTCACCAGGGCGTCGCCGGTGAACGCGAGCGAGGACTCGGGGAAGAGGTAGCTGGTGCTGCCGAGGGTGTGGCCGGGGGTGTGCAGGGCCAGTGGGCGGCCGGGGAGGTCAAGTCTGCCGCCGGTGGTGAAGGTGCGCAGCTCGCGGGCGGCAGGGGTCCGCAGGGCGCCGTGCCGGGCAAGGTGCAGGGGCCCGCGCAGCCCGGCCGGGTGGCGCAGCAGGTAGCGGAGCAAGGTCCGTTCGGGGCGCCAGAGTTCGGTGAGTCGCCGGGGTTCGGCGACGATCGGCGCGTCGGACTCGTGGACCCAGACCTCGGCGCCGGCGGCGGTGCGGACGCGTTCGGCGAGGCCGACGTGGTCGGGGTGGGCGTGGGTGATCAGGACGGCGGCGATGTCGGTGATCGGCCGGTCGAGCCTGCGCAGTGTGGCGAGCAGGCCGTCCCAGTGGGCGGGCAGGCCCGCGTCGACGAGGACGAGGGCCGGGCCGGTGTCGACGAGGTAGAAGTTGACCAGCCGGTCGCCGAGCCGGTGGACCGTCACCGGGGTGGTCGGCGGGCCGCTCATCGGGCGATCTCGATCGAGGTGCCGGGCAGGGCCGCGACGGTCTCGGCGCCGAGCAGCCTGGCTGCTGTCCAGGCACCGTCCGGCAGACCGTCGAGCAGCCGGATCGCGGTGGCGGCCGCCAGTGCGGCGGTGAAGGCGAAGGCCTCGCCGGTGCTCAGCCCGGCGCGGTGGACCAGGCCGTTCCGGTCGCGGAGTTCGGCGTGGCCGTGGGAGCGGCCGTCGGGGGCGGCGGCGCCGCGCGGAACGGCGAAGGCGGTGATCTCGGGCGCCCCGGTGAGGCGGTGGGCGGCCTCCAGGTCGCCGACCGGCACGGGGACGACCGGTCGGGTGGCGCCGCCGAAGGCAAGCGTGGTGGCGCCGCTGCCGAGGGGCTGGTGGATCAGTCGGCCGTTCCGGTAGCGGGCGGCGCCCTCGGTGCCGGCCTCGGCGACCGTGGTGCGGACGCCAGTGGTGTCGTAGGCGCTGCGCGCGGCGGAGGCGAGGGTCACCGCGGCGGGCCGCGGGCCCGGTCCGCCACCGGTCTGCCCGAGCAGGGCGAGCAGCGGAGCCTCGGTCGCGGCGGGGCCGAAACCGGCGCCGGTGACCAGGGTGGTGCCGTGCTGCCGCGCCTCGCCGTCGCGGTCGAGCAGGTCGCGGACGGCGGCCCGCTCGTTGGCGAGGTCGAGGTACGCGGTGCCGGTGGCGAGGCAGGCGGCGATCACCGGCGGGGCGAGCCGGGTGAACGGGCCGACGGTGTTGACGAGCACCCGTGCCGAGGCCGCGAGGGCGGGCAGCGCGTCGGGGTCGTCGAGGTCCAGGGCCCGGACCCGTACGGAGCCGGTGGTGCCGAGGTCGGCGGCCGCCGCGTCCAGGCGGGTGGTGTCCCGGCCGGCCAGGGTGAGGGCGGCGCCGCTGCGGGCCAGCCGGCGGGCGATCAGCCGTCCGGTGGCGCCGGTGGCACCGAGGAGGAGGAAGTCGGTTCGCATGGCAGGAATGATGACACGACATCGATGTCGTGTCATCAATGTCGCGTCATTGATAGGCTGGCGCGGTGCCGAGGCCGACCGATCACCCAGACGAACTGCGCTACCTGTTGCTCGCCGCCCAGCGCGAGGGCAGCCGCCGCCTCGGGGACGCGCTGCGCCACCTCGGTTTGACGCCCGCTCAGGCCGAGGTGCTCGACGTGCTGGTCGGACACCAGCCGGTCACCCTCGCCGAGCTCGGCCGGCTGCTGGTCTGCGAGCAGGGCAGCCCCAGCCGGCTGGTCGACTCCCTGGTCCAGCGCGACCTGGTCAGTCGCGCCCCGCACGGGCAGGACCGCCGCGCCGTCCTGCTCGAACTCACCGACGAGGGGCGGGACTTGGCCGGAAGTCTCGGCGAGGCGACCGGGCGGCTCACCGCCGAGATGGGCGGGCGGCTCACCGCCGCCGAGACCGAGACCCTGGTCGGCCTGCTGCGTACGCTGCTCGACGGCACCGACGCCGCCCGGGCGATCGGCAGCCGCTTCCCCCGCTGAGCGAGGGATCCAGTTCAGGCGCGGAGCTCGTGGGGCTGGCGGGATCGATCAGGACAGCGCCGCGAAGCCGGCGCAGAGCAGGCGCAGGCTCCGCGTGAACTTGTCGTCCTGGCTGATGCGGGGGATCAGGTCGCCCATGACCAGCGGGAATCGCTCGCACAGGTCGGCGTAGAGCTCGGCGGTCACGGGTGGTGGGGAGGACGGCTGGTTCTGCTCCTGGAGGACGAAGCCGGTGACGTGGCTGAGCAGGGTGTCGGCGGCGATGCCGCAGTGCTCGGCGGGCAGTCCGGCGTCGAGGAGGGTGCGCAGCAGGCGTTCCATCAGGGAGAGCGCGCCGGTGCTGAGTCGGCCTGGGCTCTCGGCGAGGAGTTGGGCGCCGCCGGGGTGCTGCTTGATGCTCAGGCGCAGGGCGGCGGCCTGGGCCTCGATGCGGTCCGTCCAGGGTGCGGTGGCCGGGAGCGCGGTCAGGGCTTCGGTGCCGGCGTCGTAGGCCTGGCGGCAGACCCGGTCGGCCATCAGGGCGAGCAGTTCGTCCTTGCCGCGTACGTGGTAGTAGAGGCTGCCCGCGTGGGCGTCGAGCCGGTCGGCGACCTGGCGCATGGACAGGTTCTGGTAGCCGACCTCGGCGAAGACGGCCATGCCCGCGTCGACGATGCGGTCCTTGGTGAGCTTCATGCGGTCCACCGTACAACGTTTTCCAACGCCGTTCGAAAACTGTGCTAGCTTTGCCCCGTCAAGTTTCGAACGGTGTTGGAAAACACCGGAGCCCGGGGGAGGCGTCCAGTCATGGGGGCGATCGTTTTCAACCTGACCACAGCCGCGCTGATGGTCATGATGGTCAACTGCGGGCTGGGCGTCGTCGGTCGCGACACCCTGCGCGGGCGGCCGCTGCCGTGGGCGGCGATCGCCCTGACGGCCGTCGCCGTCGGCGGCGTGCTGCTCCAGCTGGTGTGGTCGGGTGCCATGGACGCGCTGGACGCGGACCCGGCCAAGTCGGGCTGGTGGCGCGAGTTCACCTCGGTGTTCATGCAGAACGGCGGCCTCTTCGGCGGCCTGTGGAACCTGGTCACCCTCGCCGCCGTGGCCGCGCTCGCCCAGTGGTACTGGGGCGGCCCGCTCACCCTCGGCTTCTTCCTCGCCGGCATCGTGCTGCCCGGCCGGATCGACGACCTGCTCGGCTTCGGCGACGGCCCCAGCACCGACCCCCGCAACTTCGCCGGCAGCTCCGGCGCCACCTACTTCCTCGGCGCCACCCTCGCCCTCGCCCTCCTCACCCGCACCCGCCTCCCCAAGGAGATCGCCCTGGCGGCCGGCGTCCCGGTGCTCGGCCTCGCCATGTGGCTCGCCCAGGACAACGGCCACGGGCTGGTCTCCGTCTACGGCTTCGCCCTCGCGGCGGTGGCGTGGGCCGCCCGCCGCCGGCTCCGCCCTGCGGCGGGCCAGGCGGCGGTCTGACCCTCGGCGCCCTCGCGACCGCCCGCGGCGCGGTGGGACCGGCACGGAGACGACGAAGGGCCCCGACCGGTTGAACCGGTCGGGGCCCTTCGGTTGCCCGGGGCCGGGAGGGTCAGGAGGTGCGTTGGGTGCGGGCGAGGTTGGCCGCTTCGGTGCGGCGGCGCGGGGACTGGACGTCCACCGGGGTGCCCGCGCCCTCGCCGGGGCGGGTGGCCCAGCCACGGAGTTCGTCGGCGAGTTGGGTGACCCGGCGGTCCTTCGGGCCGGGCGTGATGTAGAAGAGCGATTCGTCGACCTCGTCGTCGTCGCCGCCCCAGCGCACGACGCCCCGGCACTCGGCGAGGATGTCCCGCAGCACCAGTTCCTGGTGGGCGAAGAAGCCGCCCTTGGCCGAGGCGCCCGGGCGGATGCGCACCGCCGTGCCGGAGGCGAGGTTCGACTCCGGCAGGGCCTTGCGCAGGCCGCCGATCTCCTGCCAGCCGAGCAGGTCGCCGCCGGGGAGTTCCTCCACCTCGTAGTGGAAGCGCCGGATGACGTGGACGAGGATCTCCTCCACGTCGCCGATCCGGATGTCGACCGCGAGTCCGGTGCCCGCCACCTGGCGGGTCCAGACGGTGGAGACGTGGTTGGCCTCCTTCTCCAGGGTCCAGCCGTTGGCGCTGGTCGGCAGGTCCCGTTCCGGTTCCCGTTCGCGGGTTCCGGGTGAGGCGGGAACGTCCGCCGAGGCGGTTCCCGGGAGCAGGACGGCCGCGGCGGCGGCCGTGCCGATGACGGCGGCGCCCCTGACCGCGGTCCGCCGGGTGATCCGGGTGGTCCGGGTGATTCCGAGCTGCACGTCTTCCATTCCTATGTCTCCTACAGAACGATGATCAGCACGACGGTGGGCACCAGGGTCAGCAGGACGCTCGTCAGCCAGTACCCCGCGCGGGAGCCGCCCGGGGCCGTGCGCCGCCGTACGGCCCGGTTGGCGAGCCACCACAGCGCGCCGGAGCCGAGCACCACCGGTCCGGGCAGCAGCAGCCACGGCAGGACGCCGTCGTTGTCCGTCGGCTCGCGGTCGGTCCAACCGAGCGCGGCGAGTGGCCAGTTGACGGCGAACTGGTAGAGCAGCCAGACCGGTACGACGCCGGGCAGCCCCAGCAGGAGGTTCAGGACGACGGCGGTCGGCGAGTAGCCGCGGGCGCCCGGAAGGGTGCTCATGGGGGTGCTCACGCGGCGCTGCGCGACAGCGCGTTGTAGCTCTCCAGCACGTTGTACAGGCCGATCAGCTCGCGGCCGTACTGCTGGGCGTCCGCGCCGAGGCCGTTGTACCGGGCCAGCAGGGCCTGGGTGTCGGCCTGGTCGGTGGTCAGGTTCGGGCGCGCGATCTTGAGCTGGTGGGCGTTGTAGACCGTCAGGTAGGCGACCGACCGGATGTTGTAGAAGGGGTCCTGGAGGTTGTCCCAGACCTCCCGCAGGTTGGGTTCGGCCAGCGGGGATCCGTTGATCAGGCCTTCCTTGAGGCAGTAGTTGCGGGCGGCGATGGCCACCCGGGCGAAGATCTGGCCCCAGCCGGTGCTGCAGTCCTCGGTGATCCCGTTGCGCACGGCGGCGTCGGCGACCGCGTCGAGCGGGTTCAGCTTGCGCAGTTCCCACAGCACGGGGGTCTGGATCAGGGCCTTGCGCAGCTTCAGGTCGCGGGCCAGCGAGGTGAACAGCCAGTCCGCGCTGACCACCATGTCGAAGGCCTTGGTGGTGGAGGTGCCGCCGAGGGTGGCCCAGTCGGAGTCGGTCCAGCCGGAGCCGCCGGTCTCCGGGACGCCGATCGAGGTGAGGTAGCTCTGCACGTCGCGGAGCATGGCGTCGCGGTGGGCGGTCTTGTTGAGGTCGACGTCGAGCCCGGCGACGGTGGCGGCGCCCGGGTCGAAGTCGCCCTGGCCGGTGTCCCGGCCGGAGGCGATGTTGTTGTCGATCTCGATGGCGCTCGTGCCTGAGCCGACGGTGATGGTCGAGATCTGGTCGAACGCCCAGTTGCTCGGCATCGGGTAGCCGAGGTTGCCGGAGAACCCGCTCGACATGTCGGAGACGAAGCTGGTCTGCGCGTAGCCCGCGTCCGCGACCCGCTGGCAGACGTTGCGCGGCCCGTAGACGCCCACCCGGTAGAAGGAGTTCTCGCTGATCGTGTGGTGGATGCCGCGGAAGTGCGGGAGGACGACGCTGGTGACCTCGCCGTCCATGGCGTCGTAGTCGACGGCGAAGTAGATCGTGGTGCCGGGCTTGAAGCCGTGGATGCGCGCCCACTCGATCGCGCTGAACGCGTCGCTGGTACCGCGGGGGTAGCTGAAGTACTCCGCCGACCGGCTCCACGTCTGGTAGATCGGGAAGCAGCGCAGGCCGTACTCCTTGATGGTGGCCAGTTCGCCCGGCTGGATCTGCTTCTCCGGCAGGCTGGTGGTCGACGGGTTGGAGAGGTAGCGGCCGATGTACTGGTAGCCGGCGTCCTTGAGCGCCTGGGCGCGGGGCGGGGTGATCCTCGTGACGCCGTCGCAGGCCGCTCCCCGGCGGGTCTGGTCGCCGTAGGAGACCAGCAGCGAGGCCCAGGTCCGGAAGTCGCCGGTACCGGTGACCGGCAGTCCCACGAAGGACTGGAAGGCCTCGACACCGCTCCGCACCGCGGCGGTGAAGTCGCCGAGCGGGACGTCCCGCTTGTTGAGGATCATTGCCGCGGTGAACAGCGTCGACCAGGTGCCGGTGGAGCCGACCGCGACCGGGTGGGCCTTCAGCCCCGCCTGGGTGCCGGGGCCGAAGGCGCCGTTCGCGGTGCCGTCGGCCATCCCGATCTCGTACTGGATCGCCAGCAGCATGGACCTGGCGACGTCCCGGGAGTGGTACCCGTCGCAGGGGATGACGAAGAAGTCCTTGCGGTTGACGTACCGGCCGTTCAACCAGCGCTGGATGGCCCGGATGCCGTCCGTGCCGCCGCCGACGGTGACGTACGCGTCCATGGTGAGCAGGCCCTTGACGACCTTCGGTTCGAGGGCGTCGCCCGGGAACACCGCGTCCAGGCCCATGTGGGTCTTGAGCTTGGTGACGGCGGCCCTGACCCGGTCGTTGTACTTCCCGTCGATCTCGCCGCCGTCGTAGCCCTTGCAGTACAGGGCGGACTGGAGGATCCGGCAGAAGTTCGCGGACGGGACGGTCGAGCCGTCCAGCTTCGGGTACTTGGTCTGGAGGGTCGAGAGGGTGGTCGGGCCGAAGGAGTTCGAGAGCGCGGTGATGCCCATCTCGTACTGGAGCGCGCGGGTCAGCGCGTACATCGTCGGCCAGCCGGTCCGGCCGTCCTCCGCCAGCTTCGTGATGCCGAGCATGGCGCCGTCGTTGTACGTCGCGTTGATGAACTTCTGAGCCAGACGAACCATCTCGTCAGCCATGGACTGTCTCCTGTTTCCGGTGGAGCGCCGTCGACTCCCCGCCGTCGACTCCCGCCGCCGCCGACTCCCGGGCGACGTACGGGCGGAGGACGGCGGTGATACCCCCTGGTGAGGGCCGCGGTCTCCCCGCCGCGGCGCGGCCACGAACTTTACCAGCACTTTGGAAACCATTGGCAGGTCATTGGCTGGTCGTTGGCCTTTCATTGGCCTGTCATCGGGCCTGGAGCCGGGTCGGCACCGGGGTCGGCACCGGGGCCGGGGCCGACCGCGTCCGGCCGGCACCGGACAACTGTCGGACCCATGCCGTACGTTCGTGCCGACCGAGTGCCCGATTGCCCGAGTGCCCGAGCGCGCCACCCCTGCCCGAGGAGACCCATGGCCGACACCGTCAACTCGCTCGCCTCCCGCGTCCATGAACTGATGGTGGCGAACCTGACGAGTCCGGCGGCCCCGGCCGTCGACGTCGTCACGGGCTTCCAGGACGTCATCGCGCGCGCCACCGCGCTCGGCCCGGACGCGGCCTGGCTGGTCGGTGCCGGGCACAGCGGGCTCGCCACCGTGGCCTTCCTGCACAGCCGGATCGACCAGGCGCTGTTCCACCTCGACGCCGCCGTGACGGGCGGCTTCAACGACTGCGTGGCCCTGCACGCCGCCGCACTCCGGCCGCTGCACCAGGACCCGCGCTTCCGTGCGACCTACCAGCGGATCCGGATCACCCTGGCCGACCTCGACGAACTCGTCTGGATACACCAGGAGATGGCCGTCATGTCCCGGGACGCGGCGAGGGCCTCCACCGAGAACATCGGCCGCCGCGACACCGGGATCTCCGTGCTCCCCCACGCCCCCGTACCGACCCGGGTGCCGAACACCCCCGGGGTCCTGATCGCCCGGATCGACCTCGCCGCCACCCAGACCGTGCTCCAACGCGCCCTCACCAAGGCGGACATCAGCCGAGCCGCCGGCAACGCCTCCATCAGCGCCGTCTCCTACACCTGGGACGACAACCGCGCCCGGCGGGACTCCTGGCGGGCCGACGCCCTGGAGGCCCAGCGCCGCCAGGCCGCCGCCGCCCGCGCCTTCGTCGAGCGCCCCGGCGTCAGCACGCTGGTCATCCCCTGCCCGCCGCTCGGGTCGCTCAGCTGCCCGTCCTGACCCGGTCCCCGTCCCGGTCCCGGGCCCGGCGCCGGTTCAGCCGCACAGGGCCGCGTCGACGGCGCCCTCGGCCAGCTGCAGGTCCGCCTGGCTGGTCAGGTCGACGGTCATCGTGACGCTGGCGGCGCTTCCGTCGTCGGTGGTGGCGCTCCACGTCCCGTAGCCCGGGATGCTGCCGTTGTGCCACCAGACGGTCTTGTGGCAGGACAGCTGTGACCTCATGATCCCCAGTCCGTAGTCGTAGCCGGGCGCGCCCGTGGGGACGGTGGTGCGCAGCTGCGCGAGCTCGGGGCCGGAGAGGAGGCGGCCCTCCTGCATGAGTTCGGAGAAGAACCGGGTGAGGTCGGAGCCGGTGGAGACCATCGCGCCCGCCGCCCAGGCCGCGGAGGGGTCGATCTCGGTGACGTCGCGCAGTGATCCGTCCGGGCCGTCCTTGTGGTAGCCGTGCGGGTGGGGCCCTCGGAGGGTGGTCTCGGCGGGGGCGGGGAGGTAGGTGTGGCGCAGCCCGATCCGCTTGATGACGCGCTGGTCGAGCTCCTCGGCGAGGGGCCGTCCGGTGACCTTCTCCACGATCATTCCGGCCACCAGGTAGTTGGTGTTGCTGTACCCCCAACGCGTTCCCGGGGCGAAGGCGGCGTCGTGTCGCAGCGCGATGTCCAGGGTGTCGCGGGGGGAGAGGTAGTGGCGCCGGAGGATGTCGTCGTCGGTGTCGTCCTCGTAGTCGGGAAGCCCGCTGGTGTGCTGCAGGAGCTGACGCACCGTGATGTGGCGCCCGTCGACCCCTTGCCCGCGCAGGAGGCCGGGCAGGTAGGTCTCGACCGGGTCGTCGAGGCGGATCCTGCCCTCGCCGACCAGTTGCAGCACGACGACCGAGACGAACGTCTTGGTGACGCTGCCGATCCGCACCTGGCCGTCCCGGGGCACCTTCGCGCCGGTGGCCAGGTCCCCGACGCCCGCGGCGGAGGTACGGGTGTGGCCGGCCCGGTCACGGACGGCGGCCAGGGCGCCGGGCGCGTGACCGGGGCCCACCATGGCGTTCAGGCGCTGCTGGAGGGAGTCCGGCCTGGTTGCCCCCGGGGCGGCGACGGCGGACGGGGCGAGCGTGCCGACCGCGAGGGCGCCGATGGCGACGGCGACGGCGGTGCGGATCGTCCTGCGACGCGGGGTGCTGAACCGAAGCGGCGTGGTCGAGTTCATGGAGTGTCACCTCTGGTGGTGTGTGCGGTTCCGGTGGTCGCCGGGGATCCCGGCGCGGTCAGTGCTCGGAGAGGTTGCGGCGGACGCAGTCGACGTACTGGTGGAGGCCGTCAGGGCGGTAGCACTCCTGGGTGTGGTTCGCGTACCAGGCGAGGAAGACGGCGGCCAGGACGGACGCCGCGATCGCGGCGAGCGAGAGCAGCAGGCCGACGATCGCGCGGCCCCGGCCGGTGCCGGTGCGTCCGGACGCTCGCAGGGCGATGGTGCCCGTGACCAGGCCGACGGCCCCGGACAGGCCGCCGACGACCGCGAACGAGGTGAACAGGCCGAGCGTGCCCAGCACCACGGCCGCCGTCGCCGGGGTGTTGCGTGCTGCCGCGGGCCGGGCGGCCGTCGTTCCAAGGGTGTGCATCCGCTGTCCTTCGGTGATCGGCCCGGTCGCTCCGGGCCTGACCGATCCTGGACCACGGCGCCCGGTGCGCACCTCCCGGTCAGGAGGGAAGGCGCGCTCCCCCGATCGGGGGAGGGGCCGGGGGTGCGGGACGTCGTACCCGGCGTCCGGGCGGGGGCGTTGCTCAGGGGTGGCCGGCCGTCTCCTGGTGGGCCTCGGCGGTGACGGCGACGCGGATCGCCGCGTCCGTCCAGTGGTGGGCGGCGTCCGGGGCGTCCGTGCGGAGGGCGTGGGCGAGGGTGCGCAGGAGGGCGGCGGTGGTGGCCAGGCCGGTGCGGTCGAGCTGGGTGGTGGTGCGGTCCAGGCGGGTGAGGACGGCGGTGTCCGGGTGGCGCAGGCCGCGGTGGGCGAGGGCGGCGAGGGCGGCCAGTGCCTCGGCGAGGGCGGCGGCGACCGGGTCGGACGTCGGCGGGGGCGCGGGGGTGAGGGTGGTGGGGTCGGCGCCGGCGGCGAGGTCGGGGACCACGACGGTGTCGCCGGCGAGGAGTGCGACGGGTTCCAGGACGGTGCGGCCCGCGACGCGCCGGACGGTCGCGCTGACATGGGTGACCGTGCCCGTGCCGAGCGCCGCGGCGAGCGCGTCGAGGGCGCCGGGACAGGCCGGGTGGTAGTCGGCGACGAGGGTGGCCGGGGTGCCGGCGGCGTCGCGGACCGCGGCCTCCAGCCGCTGCTCGGCCGCGTCGTACCGGACCCCTTCGACGGTGGAGAGCCGCACCACGTGCAGGGACTCGGCGGCGACCCGCGGCCGGATCAGCCCGGGTGGGCGGCCCGCCAGGGTGCGCAGGTGGGCGTCGAGGTCGGTGAGCAGCAGCGGATGGGGCAGGTCGGTCCAGGCGGTGCCGACCGGGGTGACGGTGGTGTCGGCGATCCGGCCCCGGCCGAGACCGAGTTCGCGGGCGGCGCTGCGCACGGCGCTCTCGCTGACCACGTTGCCGGTGGCGAGGGCGGCGAGGCGGTGGCCGGTGATGCGGCGGGAGGCCAGCGTGTGGCCGGTGGGCGGGCGTCCGTCGGCGGGGACGTCCCAACTGCGGCGCAGCACCAGGACGGTGCCGGCGGCGGGATGGGCGAGGTAGAGCTCGGCGGAACGGGTCGTCGCGGTGCCGCGGATGCGGCAGCCCAGGGCGGTGAGGCGGACCCGGCGCAGCGGGGTCTCGGTGGCCTCGCGGATGCCGAGCACCTCGGCGCGCGAGCCGCCCGGGTGGGCGGCGGCGCGCCGACGGGCGTGCAACTCGGCCAGGAGCAGGGCGAGTTCCTCGGGCCGGTGGTCGGTGGAGCGGGTGGCGTACGCGTCGAGCTGGCCGATGAGTGCGGCGACCGCGCCGGCCGGCCAGTGCAGGCGGCGCTCGGCGAGCTCGCCGCGGACCCGGTGGAGGTCGGCGGTGAGGACGGGCCCGGCGTGCACGGCGCCGTCGAGCAGCAGCGTGTGGGCGAGGTCGAGGGCCGTGTCCAGGGCCGGTTCGACGTCCGGCTCGGGGGCGGCGCCGAGGGTGACGGTCGGGCGGCCGTCGGCGGCGCGGAAGGCCCAGACCGCGAGGGCGATCATCTCGCCGCGGCGGTCCTGGGCCGCGTCGGTGACGGCGAAGCCCAGCTCGCCGGGGACGGGGAAGCGGACGGTGCAGGCGGCGAGTTCGGCGACCGGCTGCGGGTCGTCGGGATGTGCGTGGTGCAGGCGGGCGCTGTAGCCGCGTTCCAGGGTCCGGCGGGCGGCGGCCACGGCGCGGGCGCCGACGGCGGCGGTCAGCGCCTCGTCGTCCAGCGCGCCGGGGGACCAGCCGGGGACGGGGTCGGCGGCGGGGTCGGCGGCGGGATCGGCGGTCGGATCGGGGGTCGGATCGGGTGAGGCGGGGGCGTCGGCGGCCGCCCGCTGGTGGGCGAGGACCAGGGCGAGCCGGTGGCGGCACACGCCCGGGGCGGCGCAGCTGCAGCTGCCGCCGTCCAGCCCGGTGCCCGGCGGCAGTACGACGACGCTGCCGTCGGGGCAGGTGCCGCGCAGCGTGCCGTCCGGGTCGAGCGCGGGTACCGGCCCCTGTCCGGCGGCGACCTCGCGGGCCGCGCGCTTGACCAGGCCCCGGTTGGACAGCGCGGCCAGCGTCTCGGTGTCCAGGGCCAGCAGGTCGGCCCGGGGTGCGGCGCTCATCGGCCGAGCCTCTCGGCGACGAACTCGGCCAGCATGCCGGGCGTCATGGCCCCCATGTGGGCGCCGGCGTCGGCGAGTTGACCGGCGAGTTCGCGGTCGTACGCCGGTGCCGCCTCCTCGTCCAGCGCGGCCAGGCCCAGGACGGTCGCGCCCTGCCCGGTCAGCGAGCGGACGGTGCGCAGCAGCCGGTACCGGTCGCCGCCCTCGTAGAAGTCACTGATCACCGCGATGATCGTGCGCCGGGGGTTCTCCAGCAGGCCGGCCGCGTAGTCGACCGCGCGGGCGATGTCGGTGCCGCCGCCGAGTTGGACCCGCATCAGCAGTTCCACCGGGTCGGTGACGTCGCTGGTGAGGTCGACCACCTCGCTGTCGAAGGCGACCAGATGGGTCTTCAGCCCGGGCAGGTTCCACAGGCAGGCCGCGGTCACGGCGGAGTGGATCACCGAGCCCACCATCGAGCCGGACTGGTCGACGAGCAGGATCAGCTGCCACTGTTCCAGGTGGCGACGGGTACGGGAGTGGAAGTGCGGGCGCTCGATCAGGAGCCTGCGCTCGGCGGGGCGGTAGCGGCCGAGGTTGGCCCGGACGGTGCGGCGGAAGTCGAAGTCGCGGGCCAGCGGGCGCCGGCTGGGGCGGGAGGACCGGGCGCCGGTGAACGCCTGGCGCAGCTGCGGGGTGAGACGTTCCATCAGCTGCCGCACCACCGTGGCGACGATCCGGCGGGCCTGGCCGAGCAGCTGGTCGTTCATCAGGTGCTTGGTGCGCAGCACCGCGCGCAGCAGGGCGGGGCTCGGCTCGACCCGCTCCAGCACGGTCGGGTCGGTGACGATCTCCTCGATCCCGTAGTGCTCGACGGCGTCGCGCTCCAGGCGCTCGATCGTCTCGCGGGGGAAGAGGCGGTGGACGTCGTCCAGCCAGTCGACCGCGGTGACCTGGGACGGGCCGAGACCGGCGCTGCGCACGCCGCGCCGGTCGAGGTCCTCGTCGCGGCCGTACAGCCACTCCAGGGCGGCGTCGCGGGCGATGCCGTCGGGGCCGGGGCGGCCGGTCCACGGCTCGGCGGGGGCGCCGAGGACCAGGCGCCAGCGCTCCAGGGCGGGGTCGGGGGCCGTACCGCGGTCCGTGGCGTCGGGCCCGGTCACCGGGTGCTCCGCAGGCCGTGGCGGTCGAGCAGGGCGGTCACGTTCTCCTCCAGGGCGCGGGCGGCGGCCAGCCGCACGGGGTCGGCGGTGGTGCGCAGCAGGGCGCGGGCGGAGCCGCGCACACCGCGGCGCTCGATCAGCCGGCGGGCGATCCGCTCGCGTTCGCGCGGCGGGAACCAGGCGAACGCCTGGCGCAGGGCGGGGAGCGCGATCAGGAACTCGGCGTCGGTGAGCTCGGCGAGGACGGAGTCGACGGCGGCCAGCAGGGAGTGGTCGCCGGCGTCGGCGGTGACCTCCTCCCGGGCGAGGGCGAACAGTCCGGCCAGCCAGTCGCCGAGCGCGCCGACGTCGGCCGCGGCGTCGAGGGTGGCGGAGGCGAGGTCGACCTCGGAGCCGGAGCCGGTGCCGGTGCCGGTGCCGAGGGTGAGGTGGAGCCCGCGGGCGGCGCCGCGCAGGTCGGCGGGCGCGTGCGGGTCGCGGGCGACGCGCAGGGCGAGGGCGGCGGCGTCCCCGGCGGTGACGGTGAGCAGGCCGGGCGCGTGGCGCAGGGCGTCCCGGACGGCGGCGAGCGCCGTGAGGCGGGCGGGGTCGGCGCCGGAGCGGCCGTGGGTGCCCTCGGTCAGCCACAGGATCCGGCCGACCGCGCCGTCGACGACGGCGGCCAGCAGCGGGCTGCGGGCGGTGCCGTACACCCGGTCGTGCCGCCAGAGGCCGAGCGCGGTGGAGAGGACGGCACCGAGCGCGCCGGGGTCGGGGTGGTGGGCGAGGGCGGTGGTGAGGGTGCCGAGGAGGCCGTCGGTGAGGGCGGTGGTGCCGCACAGGACGGTGTCGAAGAGCAGGGCGGCGAGCCCGGAGTCGGTGGGGTCGGTGGTGCGGGCGCGTTCGGTGAGGACGGTGGTGGCGGCCTCGTCGAGGGTGGCGCCGTACGCGCCCGCCTCGATCAGGGCGGCGTCGCGGCCGGCGTCCGGTTCGCTCTCCCAGCGTTCGGTGGTGACCGGGTCGGCGCCGTGGTCGGGGCCGGCGGTGCGGCGCCGGCCGGGGACGGCGAGGACGCGCAGCCGGTGCAGGGTCCGGCTGGCCGCCAGTCCCTCCGCGGTGGTCAGGTCGCAGGTCAGCGGGCGGTCGCCGGCCGCGCCGATGGCGGCGAGCCGGGCGGCGGTGTCGTGGACCAGCGGCGGGGCAGGGGTGTCGGGGTGCAGCCGCCCGGTGCGGGTGCCGCTGCAGGCGGCGACCGTCTCGACCACGACCGGGTGGCTGCCGGGCGCCAGCGGGGCGCGCCGGGACCAGGGCAGCGGCTGCGTCAGGTCGTCCTTGACCAGCGCGCCGACCAGGCCGTCGAGGACGTCGGTGCGGGCCGGCACCGGGTGGCCGCGCAGCGCGGCGAGGCCGCCGGTGAGCGCCGCGGCGGCGACCAGGTCGGCGGTGGAGACCGGGTGCCGGCGTCCGCGCAGGCGGGTGACCACGGACCGCCGCAGGTGGTCGGCGGCGCCCTCGGGGCCGTCCTCCCACAGCCGCTGGTAGTACGCGGGCGAGGGCATGCCGGACTGGTAGCCGGCGAAGGCGTCGAGCTGCCGGAACGAGTACGGCACCAGGTAGCTGCCGGACACCGCGCCGGGCGGCGGCGCGGGCAGCGGCGGGCGGCCGGGCGCGGGGGCCGGTTGCGCGGCCAGGGCGCGGAGCGCGGGGGTGTGGAAGCCGCCGGTGACCACCAGGACGGTCGCGTCCCCCGCCTCGGCGAGGACGGCGCGGACCCAGTCCGCCATGTACGCCTCGCGGGCCCGGTCGCCCTCGTCCGCCGCGGAGTCGCCCCGGACCAGGTCGAAGTAGGCGTCCAAGCGCTCGGCCAGGCCCTCGGCCGGGGCCACCTCGAACAGGCCGTCCCACAGGGCGTCCACCGAGCCGGTGCCGAACCGCTCGCACAGCCGGTCGGTGGCCTCGGCGTACCGGGCCTCGGCGTCGGCGTACCGGTTGGCGCGCAGTTCGAAGGCCGGGTGCCAGGACGGCAGGTCGACGAAGAGCACCTGCGCGCCGGCCGCCCGCCCCTCCCGCAGCGCCACCCACTCGGGCGAGTAGTCGCACAGCGGCGCCCAGGTGGTGGCGGTGCGTTCGGCGTCGCGGTAGTGGCTGAACACGGCGATCGGCAGCTCGTGGCCGAGGGCCAGCTCGTCCAGCCGGCCGTTGAGGTCGGCCGGGCCCTCGACGAGCACGTACCCGGGCCGCAGCCGCCGGACGGTGTCCGCCACCAGCCGGGCGCAGGCGGGGGAGTGGTGACGGACCCCGAGGAAGACCGCGGGCATCAGCCGGCCAGCAGGTGGCGGGCGTCGTGCACGGCCTGCCAGTGCGGGCCGCGCCGCCGCGGGACGCGCTGCTCCAGGTAGCGGCGGAGTCGGGCGAGGTCCTCCGGGCTGTCCTTGGCGGCGGTGCCGGCCAGACTGGCGACCAGGTCGGCGGCGTCGCCGGCCTCGCCGCGCAGGTACCAGCCGCGCAGCCCGACCGCGTGGGCGACCGAGACCGCCTCGGCGGTGCTCAGCACCGAGGACGGGCGGTCGCCGCCCTCGCCGGACCGCAGCTCGCGGAAGACCGTGACCAGCACCTCCAGCAGGTCCCGGTCGGGCGCCGCCGCGACCCCGGAACGACGCAGCAGATGCGCCGACTCGGCTTCGACCAGGGCGAGTTCGGCGTCCAGGTCGGGGATCGGGAAGACCGTCTCGAAGTTGAACCGCCGCTTGAGCGCCGCGCTCATCTCGTTCACCCCGCGGTCGCGGGTGTTGGCGGTGGCGATCACGTTGAAGCCCTGCTGGGCGAAGACCATGCCCTCGGGCCCGTCCAGTTCGGGGATCGCGACCACCCGCTCGGAGAGCAGCGACAGCAGCGAGTCCTGGACCTCCAGCGGGCAGCGGGTGATCTCCTCGAACCGGACCAGCCGGCCCTCGGCCATGCCGCGCAGCATCGGCGCGGGCACCAGTGAACGGGTGGAGGGGCCCTCGGAGACCAGCAGGGCGTAGTTCCACGAGTACTTGATCTGGTCCTCGGTGGTCGCCGCGCCGCCCTGCACGGTCAGCCGGGAGGTGCCGCTGACCGCCGCCGCGATCAGCTCCGACAGCAGAGACTTGGCGGTGCCCGGCTCACCGACCAGCAGCAGACCGCGGTTGGTGGCCAGGGTGACCAGGGCGCGCTCGACCAGCGCCGGATCGCCGACGAACTTGCGGGCGATGCCGGCCGCCTCGTCGCCGACGATGAACCGGCGGGCCGCGCGCAGGCTCAACTCCCAGCCCGGCGGGCGGTGGTCGCCGTCCTCGGCGCGCAGCGCCGCCAGCTCCTCGGCGTAGCGGACCTCGGCGGGCGGCCGCTGGAGCTGCTCCTCGGCGGTGGTGCTGGTCATGGCGGCCTTTCCCGGGCGGGCGTCGGTGAGCGGAGGAGGGGGCACAGGGTGGGCGCCGGTGAGGTGGCGAGGGGTCATGGCGTGGTCAGCTCGATCAGGTCGGCGATCACCTCGGAGGCGATCACCGGGTCGAGTTCGGCGAAGGTCGGGAAGGTCCGGTTGTGCGTCCAGTAGTCGCCGGGGCAGCTGTCGAGCCACACCGTTTCCAGCCGCTGCTCCGGGTAGACGTCGTGCATGCCGACCGCGATGCCGTGCTCCGGCGCGATCACCACGAAGCGCTCGGGCCCGACCCGGCGGGACAGCCAGCGCTCCACCCCCGCGTCCTGGGGCTCGCCGCGCTGCCAGCCGCGCCGTTCCATGCCGACCAGTCGGGCGGTGGGCAGCACCGGACCGTTCTCGAAGCGGGTCAGGCGGTGGCCGGCCCGCTCCTCGTCGGTCAGCGCGTACACGGTCCGGCCGAGCTGGCGGAACGGCTGCAGGATCTCGTAGTCGGCGAACAGCTCCGACCAGGCGGCGAGGTCGTCCCCGAGGAGGAGTGGGTGCGCCAGCCGGACGGAGGCCCCGGCGGGCAGGGCGAACGCCTCGTCCCGGACGTCCGCCAGGGTGCGGTCCTCGGCGACCCGGAACGCCGTCACCGTGCCGTCCGCCGCGGCCAGCCAGACCAGGCGACGCACCAGGTGCCACAGCAGCGGGTGCCCGACGAACAGCTGCTCGAACTCCTGCGCCGTCCAGGAGCGCTGGGTGACCATCGCCTCCTCCAGACGGCGGATCTGATCCCCCGCCACCGTGCGGACGTCCTTCTTCAACGCCGCGAAGCGCTTGCGCTCGGCCGGCGCCAGCTCGGCGTCGTCCCGTGCCCCCGGCACCGGAAGATCCTTGCGACGCACACCGGCCGCATCCAGCACAAACGGCTTCAACTGCTCGTCGAAACCCACCGTGAACGTCCGCGTGCCGTAGTCGACGACCGTCGTCCCATCCACCTCCAACCCGAAATCCGGCACCAGACGGTCGGACAACTGCTCCCCGGACAGGCCCAGACCCGCCGCCACCTCGGCGATCTTCTCCTGCGCCCGCGCCTTGAGCGCCTTGAACTTCACCCGCTGCGCGATGCCGTGCAGATGCAGCAGGGCGACATCGGTGCCGATCCCGGCCAGCACCTCCAGACCGTCCACGGCCCGGTGGTGCGCCCCCTCGCCGGGCCATGCCCGCAGCACCGGCGTCAGCCGGCGGACCGTCCCGTCGTCACCCAGCCGACCGAGCGCGTGCAGCGCCCACCCGTCCTGGGCGGGCATACCGCCCAGCCGCCACTGCTCGAACACCGCCCAGCCGAACTCCGACAACGACCGGGGCTCGCACAGCTCGATCACCTGGTCGAGGCCCGGGTAGAACTCCCCGGACTTGGACAGCGCGAGCACGGTGAGCACGTGCCGCACCGCCTCCGCGGGCAGCGCGCCCCCGCCGCCGCGCACCAGCAGCTGCGGCAGCATCACCGGCTCCGCCCAGTCGCCGGGCTGGGGCACCGTCGCGGGCAGCACGTTCACCAGCGGATCGGCCGACAGCAGCGCGCCCACGACCTCCTCCGCCTCGGGCCCGTACTCGCCGGCCACCGCCCGCACCGCCTCCGCGCCGTGCGCGCCGCCGATCAGCCGCAGGGCGTGCTCGGCGCCGCGCCGGGCCGCCCCGGCCTTGCCGGTCGCGGCGGGCACCAGCAGCCGGGCCGCGTCCAGGCCGTGCCGGGCGAACCAGGAACGCGCGGTGTTCCCGGCCGACTTGAGGCGCACCAGCCAGTCCGCCATGGTCTCAGCCACCCGCACGTCCAGGTACGGCAGCAGCAGGGGCGCGTGCGCGGCCGGGTTCAACTGGGCGGCGGCCCGTAGCGGTTCGAGCGCGTCCGCCTCGAAGCGGGCGGCGACCCGGCGCAGCGCGCCCACGGCGTCCCAGATGTAGTCGTCGCCGCGCCACCGCGCGATCAGCGGCCGGCCCAGCTCCTCGTCACCGTACGCGAACAGCGCCAGCTCCTCGTGCCGGTTGAAGTGGCCCCGGGGGTCGCCGCCCCGCTCCTCCCGGGCCCGCATGGCGCCGGCGATGCGCTGCCAGTCGCCGTCCGCCCAGCGCCCGTACCAGGACTGGGAGGCCGCCCACGCCTCCCGCTCGCCGGGCAGCCAGCGCAGCTGCGGGTCCTGCGGCGCGGTGAGGCCGGTCAGTACGCGCGGCTTGGCCGTGGAGCGCGGCCTGGTCCACGGCGGGCTGGTGAGCAGGTCCGGCAGCGACGTGGCCGGGACGTCCGGCACCCGGTCGCCGAGGTCGGTGAGCGGCTCGACCACGGCGGCCTGCTCCGGAGCCAGCTCCGGCAGCAGGTCGAGCGCGGTCGCGCGGTGGGCGGCGACATGGGCGGTGAGGAGCCGGCGGGCGAGCTGCCGCACGGCCGGATCGGTGGCCGTGGCCGCCGTGGCCTCGGCGAGCAGGCGCAGCGCCCGCCGGGGGTAGCGGCGCATGGCCGTCATCAGGGCCGCGCGGGCCGCCTTGTCGTTCTGCTGATAGGCCAGCAGCGCGCGGAAGCCCTCGTCGGAGGGCAGCTCGCCGATCGCGCTCAGCATCTGCTTCTGCCGCTCGCTGTAGAAGTGGTGGTTGGCCAGGGCGTGCAGCAGCAGCGGTGCGGTGTCGGCCTGGAGACCCTCTGCCACGGTCGCGATGATCTCGGTGGACCAGCCGTCCCAGCCCAGGCTCGGCGGCATGGGGAGTCGCTCCAGCGGCTCGGCCGAGGACAGCGAGCACAGCAGCATCGACCACTCCGCCGGGCCCAGCCGGGCGGCCGAGTCGACGACGTCCCGCACCCAGTCGGACTCGGACGGCACCAGGTACGCGGCCGCCACCCTGCGGGCCAGGCTGGTGCGGCAGCCCGCCAGGGCCTCGACCGTCGCGCGGTGGGTCTCCTCGTCGCACGCCGCCAGCAGCGAGCGGACCCGGTCGAGGGCAGGGCGGCACCCCGCGACCGAGCGGACGTCCGCGCGCACGATGCGCGGGTCGGCGGCGTGCGAGCGGTCCCACCTGACGGCCATCGTGAGCAGCTCGACGCCGGCCCGGGCCGCGAACGGCAGGCCGTACCCGGCCACCCAGGCGTCCACGGCCTTCCGGATCCTGTTGTCGGAACAGCTCGCGAACCCCGCGGCCAGCACGGCCGCACCGACCTGGTCCCGGCTGCCGGACCGGTGGGCCCGGGCGGCCGCGACGAGGTCCGGGTCGCTGCGCTTCGAGGTGAGCAGCTTCTCCAGCCAGTCGTCCATCTCCCGCAGCGCGGCGTCGTACGCGGCCACCGCCTTCTTCGCGGGCGCGGCCGGCAGGCGGCCGGCCCCGCCCCGGCGGGGGATCAGCGCCCGCTGCCAGGCGTCGGGCAGCACGAACGCGTCCTCGTCGACCGGCGCGTCGTTCGCGGGCCCGGGAACGGTCGCCGTGGGCGTCACGGGCGCGGACGTCACGGACGCGGACGTTGGTGCGGACGCGGCCACCGCATCCGCACCCGCGCCGACCTCGCGGTAGCCCTTGCGGACCTTCTCGGCGACCGTCTTGGTGAAGTGCGCCTGCGCCCCCGCCGAGGTCGGGAACTCCTTGACCTGCTCCCGCCCGGCCGTACCGCATCGGCCGTACCGCACGGTCACCAGGACACCGTCGACCCCGGCCTCCCAGAACTTGTCCGAGCCGCCCTCGACGAACTCCCAGCGACGCACAGCTCCACCCCTCTCTTCGAACAACCGATCAGGCCACGAACACTAACGAGCCCCACTGACAGCCTGACCTGCGGGCCCGCCCCCTCCACGGATCAGGGGTCGTACCCGAACGACGATCCGGACCGAGGGCCGTCGTCCCGCGGCCCATGAAGGGCTGTTGGTGGATTGTTGGGTCGTTGTTGGTGGTCCCGGTCAGCCTCGGGTCCTCCCCGCGTCACCCGTCCCGCAGCGAAGTCCGGGGCGGGGGCGCGCACCGAAAGCCAGAGGCAGGACACGTGAAACCCAGATTCCCCCGATTCCGCCGCGTCAGGGCCGCCCTGACCGTCGTCGCCTTGCTGTTGACCGGCCTGTCGGTCTCCGCGGGGCAGGCGTCGGCGGCCTTCGACAACCCCCTTGAGTTCGGGATCCAGAACAAGGCGACCGGCCTGTGTCTCCAGGCCGTGTCCAGCACCGACCGGGCGGACCTCTCGGTCGGCCCCTGCGACAGCAGCCCCGACCAGAAGTTCGTGATCACGGACCACAACAAGTACATCGACACGGCCGCCAACAAGTCCTGCCTGGCGGCGGACCCGTACGGCGACGCCGTGTCCGTGGACTGCAACAGCAGCGACTACAACACCCACTGGGCCCGCCTCTCCGACGTCGGCGACTGGACGATCATCCGCAACGCCAACGGCTGCTACCTCAAGCTCCTCGACAACAAGCTGCCCGCCTGCGTGCAGGGCGCCCCGACCGACAACGGCCAGTGGCGCACGGTCCGGCGGCACTCGGACCACCACCAGGGCACCGAGGCGGGCAACGGCCGCGTCAAGTGGGCGGACTTCTGGGGCCGGGGCAAGGGCGACGACTACATCACCATCGGCTCCACCGGCGCCGTCACGGTCTGGCCGAACAACGGCGGTGACGGCCACGGCGGTTGGGGCTCGCCCGTGCAGGTCGCCACCGGCATCACCGCGGACCCGAACCGGGTGCGCTTCGCCGACTTCGACGGCGACGGCCTGCCCGACTACATCGCCGTCAACCCGGACGGCTCGGTGCACGTCTACCTCAACCGGGGCGGCGACACCGGCGGAGGCTGGCAGGACCTCGGCATCGTCGCCACCGGTCTGACCACCGACCTCAGCCGGGTGCGCTTCGCCGACATGGACGGCGACGGCCGGGCGGACTACAACGTGATCAACCCGGACGGCTCGGTCACCACCTACCTCAACCGGGGCGGTGACAACGGCGGCGGCTGGCAGAACCTCGGCAGAACGGCCACCGGCCTGACCACCGACCAGAGCCGGGTCCGCTTCGCCGACCTCGACGGCGACGGCAAGGCCGACTACGTGGCGATCAACCCGAACGGCTCGGTCACCGCCTACCGCAACAACGACATCTACCACGACCAGTGGGCTTCCATGGGGCAGATCGCCAGCGGCATCACCACCAACCAGAACGCCGTCGTCCTCGGCGACTTCACCGGCGACAACCGGGCGGACTACATCACCACCGACCCGTCCGGCAAGGTCAACGTCTACCGTTACGACGGCGGAAGCAACTGGACCAACCTCGGTCAGGTCGCCACCGGCGCCTGACCCCATCCGCCACCTGTCACGCGGGGCCCCGGTCCGTCAGCCGGGGCCCCGCACCACCTCGTCTCAAGGGGGGAACCTTGAACCGCATCCTGCTGTTCGGCCTGAGCGCCGCGCTGGGCGCGGCCGGCGTCGCCGCCGCGCCGAACCCGCCGGCCGCCCAGGCCGCCCAGGCCGCGTCGGCCGCGTCGGCCGTAAAGGCGGCACCGGAGGCTCAGGCCGCGAAGGCCGCAAAGGCCGGCTCCACCACCGGTACGGCCCTGCCCTCGCTGCGCGTCATGCCGCTCGGCGACTCGATCACCGCGGGCGCCGGCAGCGCCACCGGCTCCTCCTACCGGGCCCCGCTGTGGAACCTGGTCGCCGGCCAATCCCGCTACACCGTACGGTTCGTGGGCTCCCAGGCCGGCGGGCAGCTGCCCGACCTCGCCAACGAGGGCCACTCCGGCTACATGATCGACGACATCCGCGCCGGGATCGACCAGTGGCTGGCCGCCGCGCACCCGGACGTCGTGCTGCTGCACATCGGCGTCAACGACCTCGACCGCAGTACCGACCCCGCCCACGCGCCCGACCGCCTCAAGACCCTCCTCGACCGGATCTACCAGGACCGGCCCGGGATCGCGGTGGTCATGGAGGGGGTGCTCCCGAACACCCAGGGACTCCAGCTCCCGCCGTCCGGGTACAACGACCGGGCCCGGCAGTTGGAGGCGGTCGAGGCCGAGGCCGGGAACAGCTTCCGGTACGTGGAGCCGCCCGCCCTGGCGCCCGCCGAGATGGCCGACCGCCTCCACCCGAACGACAGCGGCTACCGGCGGATCGCGCAGGCCTTCTACGAGGGGCTGGACCAGGCGTACTCCGCCGGCGCCGCGCGCGCCTCCGTGGCCTCGAACACCGCCAGCGAGTCGGGCGGCCTCGGGCGGGTCCGGTACGCGGACTTCGACGGCGACGGCAAGGCCGACTACCTCACCGTCAACCAGAACGGTTCGGTGAACGTCTGGCTGAACAAGGGCGGTGACGGGCGCGGCGGTTGGCAGCCCCTCGGCCAGGTGGCCACCGGCGTCACCACGGACCCCGCCCGGGTGCGCTTCGCCGACTTCGACGGTGACGGCAAGGCCGACTACGAGGTGATCAACCCCGATGGCTCCGTGCACGTCTGGCTGAACAAGGGTGGTGACGGGCACGGCGGTTGGCAGGACATCGGGATCGTCGCCACCGGTCTGACCACCGACCCGAGCCGGGTGCGCCTCGCCGACTTCGACGGCGACGGCAAGGCCGACTACGAGGTGATCAACCCCGACGGCTCCGTACACGCCTACCTCAACAAGTTCGCGGACGGGCAGCCGAATTGGCAGGACCTCGGGACCGTCGCGACCGGTCTGACCACCGACCCGAGCCGGGTGCGCCTCGCCGACTTCGACGGCGACGGCAAGGCCGACTACGCCGTCATCGACCCGAGCGGCGCCGTGCGCGTCTTCCTGAACCGGGGCGGCGACACCGGCGGCGGCTGGCTGTCCCTCGGCCAGGTGGCCACCGGCCTGACGACGGACCAGAGCCGGGTGCAGTTCGCGGACTTCGACGGCGGCGGCAACGCGGACTACATCCGCACCGATCCGCCCTCCAACGCCGCCACCGTCTACACCTGGAACGGCGGCGACGGACACGGCGGCTGGACCGGCCTCGGCCAGGTCGCGGGCGGGGTACCCACCGGCTGAACATCCGGCCCGCCCCTGCCGCCCGCGCCGCCCGGCAGGCTCACCCGCCGGGCGGCACGGGCGCGTTCACCGCTGGGGGTCCCCGAGCCGCTCCAGCCCGTCGAGGCCCTGCCGGAGCAGGGCGGGGATGGAGTGGGCACGGCCGATCTCGGCCGCCTGTTCGTAGCAGGCGCGGGCCTCGGACGGTCGGCCGAAGTGGGCGTGGGCGCGGCCGCTGATCACCAGGGTGTCGGCGATGCCGCTCATGTCCCCCAGCTGTCGGCGGATCGTCAGGGACTCGTCGAGCGCCGCGAAGGCCTCCTCCTGCCGGTCGAGTCCGCGCAGGCAGTCACCGAGGTTGGCCAGGGCCACGGCGGTGTGCGTCAGGTTGCCCCGGCTCCGGCAGCGTTCCAGGAGCACCCGGTAGTGCGTGAGCGCGGCGTCGAAGTCCTCGTTCTGCAGGTACGCCTGGGCCAGGGCCGCGAGCACCCCGATCTCGCCCTCCTGCCGTCCGGCCCGCTGGAGGATCTCCCAGGCCGCCTCCGCGTACGCCAGGGCCGCCCCGTGCCTGCCCTGCTGGTTGTAGGCCGTGGACAGGTTGCCCAGGATGACCGCCTCGCAGGCGTCGTCGCTGTGGTTCCCGAAGAGGGACAGGGAGGCTTCGAGGGCCTCGATCGCCTCGGCGTTGCGGTAGGCCATGCCGTGGGACGCGCCGAGCCGGCGCAGCGTCCAGGCCTGGCCGAGCAGGTCGCCCTGCTCCCGGGCGGACTTCAGGGCGAGGGCCAGGCACGCGTCCCACTCGCCGGTCCACCAGAAGGTGTGCGCGTACGCCATCAGCCAGATCGCGAGTCGCCAGGTGAGATCGGGGCGGGAGGAGTCCGCGGCCCGGCGGATCACCTCCGTGATGACGGGCAGCTCCTGCCGGCACCAGTCCAGCGCGTGCTGGGGGTCGGTGAAGGCGGGCGCCGGTACGGCCGGGGCCTCGGCGAGGCGTGGCGCTCGGGACGGTTCGACGGCCGTGCCGGCCGACTCCAGGGCGACCGCGTACCAGACGGCCAGCCGCAGGGCGGCCGCGTCGTGCGCCCCGGCCGGTTCCTCGACGCGGACCCGCTCCGCCGCGAACTCCCCCAGCAGGTCGTGGAACCGGTACCGCCACGGCTCCGGCGTCTGCACCAGGTGGACGTCCGCCAGCCGTTCGAGCAGGTCGGCGGTGTGCTCCCGCGGACGGTCCAGCAGCGCGGCCGCCGCGTCCACCCCCAGCGTGTGGCCCGCCCACAGGCCCAGCAGCCGGAACGCCCGCGCGGCCTCGCGCTCCGCGGGGTCGTCGCTGTCGCGGATCGCGAGGTAGCTGGTGGCGAAGGTGGTGTCGACGGCGAGCCGTCCCACGGACAGGGCGCGCAGCCGTCCCCGGCTGTCGTCCAGGCGCTCCGCCAGGGTGCCCAGCGACCAGGCCGGTCGGGACGACAGCCGGGCACCGGTGATCCGCAACGCGAGGGGCAGGCCCGCGCAGGCGGCCAGCAGGCGCAGCGCGCCGTCCGGGTCCTGCCGTACCCGCTCGGGGCCGCAGAGCCGGGAGAGGAGGGCGCGCTGCTCCTCGACGTCGAGCGGGGGAAGTGAGAGCCGGGTGCTCGCGGGGAGGTCGGGCAGGGTGTTGCGGGACGTGACGATGACGGCGCTGCGGCAGCCGCCCGGCAGCAGGGGCTCCACCTGGCCGGCGTCGCGGGCGTTGTCGAGGACCAGCAGGACGCGGCGGTCGGCGAGGGCGGTGCGCAGCAGGGCGGCCCGGTCGTCGGTGTGCTCGGGGAGCGGGCGGGGCGGGCCGTTCCCGGCGTCCGGCCGGTCGCCCAGGGCGGCCAGGAGGACGGCGAGCAGTTCGTGCGGGTCGCGGGCGGGCGCGGCGCCGTAGCCCCGCAGGTCGGCGTACAGCTGGCCGTCCGGGTAGTGCTGCTTGACGGCGTGGGCGGCCTGCACGGCGAGGGCGGTCTTGCCGATGCCGCCCATGCCGGAGACGACCGCGACCCGGGGGACGCCGTCGGCGGGCGGGGTGGCGAGGAGGCCGGTCAGGGCGCGCAGGTCGGCTCGGCGGCCGGTGAAGTCGTCGAGGGCGGCGGGGAGTTGGGACTGGGGGCGGACGACTGCCGGTGCCGGGGTCGGTGCCGGTGCCGGTGCCGGTGCTGGTGTCGGTGTCGGGGCCGGCCGCTGGGGGGTGCCGGTCCCGTCGCGCAGGACCTGCCGATGGGCCTCCCGGGCGCCGGGCCCGGGTTCGACGCCGAGTTCCTCGACGAGGGTGCGGCGGAGCCGCTGGTAGACGGCCAGGGCCTCGGAGCGCTGCCCGAGCCGGTGCAGGGCGAGCATCAGTTGGGCGTGGAAGGTCTCGTGGAGCGGGTGCTCCGCGGTCAGCCCGGTCAACTCGGGCACCAGGCCCTCGACTTCGCCGAGGCGCAGATCCGCCTCGATCCGCCACTCCAGGGCCTGCAGCCGGGCCTCCTGCCACCGGCGGCGCGGGGCCTGCGCCTGCGGCAGGTCCGGGAACTCGGCGAGCGGCGTACCGCGCCAGAGGGCGAGTGCCGCCGCCGACTCCCGCCGTACCGCAGCCCAGTCCTGGCGCCGCAGTGCCTCGCGGGCCCGCTGGACGCCCAGGTCGAACAGTCGGGCGTCCAACTCCCCTTCGGAGAGATTCAGTTGGTAGCCGATGGGGGTGGAGCGCAGGCGGGTGCCGGGCTCGTCGTCGAGCTGCGTCCGCAGGCGGGCCAGCATGTTGTGGAGCGAGGCGTTCGCCGAGGCCGGCGGGTGGTCGCCCCACAGCGCGGCCTTGAGCCGGTCCGGCGGCACGGGCCGGTCGGCGTCGAGCAGGAGCACGGCCAGCAGGGTGCGCACCTTGGCGCCGCCGACCGGTCGCTCGGTGCGGCCCGTGGTGACGAGAAGCGGGCCGAGTAGGCCGAAGTGCATGCTTGATCCCCCGATCCGGCACCTCGCACCACTCGTTCGTGCGAGGTGATCATCGACCACGGTAGAGGACGGGGGAGCGGGGTGACCAAGGGGTTTACCGAGGGGTTTGCCGAGGGGTTTACGGAGGGGTTTGCCGAGGCGCGGCCGCCGGGAGCGCCGTCACAGCTCCGCGGCGTCGATCCAGCTGATCGTCGCCACCAGATCGGCGCCCCCGGCCGTCGCCTCCGCCGCCAGCAGCGCCCAGTCCCGGCAGTCGGCCACGATCCGGGCCCAGGGCAGCCGGCGGGTCCTTCAGCGCGGTGAAGACCTCGACGGCGCAGAGCTGCCCGTACGCCCTCAGCCCGGGCGTCGCCGCGATCAGCTCGTCCAGCACCGCCGGCCCCATGGCGATCAGCGAGTACTGGGCGTCCTGCGCCACCTCGGTCGAATCCGCGTCGAGCTCGCCGACCCGCTGAGCGATCACGCTGTCCACGCTGACGGAGTCTGGTCCATGCCGTCCGCCCCGGCCGACCGATTTCTACGACGGGCCGGCGAAGCGGGCGAAGGGACCGTTCAGGGTGCGCTCGCGGCCCTGAGGTCGTCGAGCGCCGCGTGCAGCGGGTGTTCGTGCTGGTGCGGGGCCAGGAGGCGACGGAGGTCGGCGGCCAGGACGGGCGGCAGTCCACCGGTGAGGGCGCAGGCACGGTGGACGGCGTGGGCGGCGACGTCGAGCTCCCCGAGTTCCAGGTGTCCGTGGACGATGTAGAAGAACCAGAGCGCGCTGAAGGGGGAGGGGGTGCGCACCGGTGCGGTGAGGTTGTCGGCCAGGACGGCCAGATGGGGCCTGGCCTTGCGGGGCTGCCCGAGGAACGACCAGACGGCCGCCCGGCCCATGGCGACGAAACGCCGGTAGGCCTCGGCCTCGGTGTCGGTGCCGGAGCCGGCCGCGGTGCGGCCCGCCCGGGTGAAGGCCTCGGCGGCGCGGTCCAGGGCGCGGGCGGCGTCGGTGGCCCGGCCGAGTTGGGCGAACGCGGATGCCTCGCAGTTGTGGAGTTCGAGCAGGGTGGACGCCGGCAGGTCGGGGTCGGCCCGGCGGGCGGCCCGGAGGAGGACGAGGGCGTCGGCGGCGTTGCCCACGATCAGGTGGTGGCGGGCGAGTTGGGTCATGGCGGTCGCCACGGTGGCGCGATCGCCTGCGGCTGCGGCCGCCCGGATCGCGGTCAGGGCGTGGCGTTCGGCCTGGCCCAACTCGCCGAGGGCGCAGCTGAATCCGGAGCACAACAGGGCGGTGCCGGCGGAAAGGCGGAGCAGGCGGCGGGATTCCGCGCCTCCGTGGGCCGTGGAGGTCAGCAGGTGAATGGCTTGCCGGTGTTCGGTGTGGGCTGCGGAGTAGAGGGCCTGGGAGGGGAGGTGGCTGGCGAGTATGTGCGCTTCCAGGGCCGCGGCGCGGGTTTCGGACCAGTGGACGCGCTCGTCGGCTGCGGCGGCCGTCTCCTGGGTCTCGTGGGCGGGGTCGGGGGAGTGCTCCGCGAGCCGGGCCAGGGCCCCGCGCACCTGGAGGGCCAGGCCGTCGTCGTGCAGCGAGAACCCGCTGGGGGAAGCGGACGCGTGCGACGGCCGGCTGACCCGGTCCGCGTGCAGTCGCAGGCCGGTACGGGCACCGTCCAGGGGGTCGTCACTGGTGGCCAGGTAGGTCCAGTACGGCCAGCCGAGCCGGGCGACCTCGCGGGGCGGGACACCGTGGATGTGGGCTATGGCGAGCTGGGCGGAGTGCTCGGGAACGATGTGCCCCGATTCCCAGCGGGAGATCTTCTCCCGTCGGGCGGCCATCCGTCCGAGGCCGAGTTCGTCGTGTGCGCGCGCGACGAGACGTGCGTACTCGCGTTGGGACAGACCGAGTTCCGCACGTAGCGAGGTGAGGGGATGCGCCATGGGGCGGCTGCCTTGGATTCCGTGCTCCGGCTGTGGGTCCTGTTGCCCGCGATGTTGCTGCTACCACGGTAACCGACTCGGCACACGTGGTGCTCGGGTGCTGCTGCGGACCGTGCGGCCGGATTCCGTCGGCTCAGTGCCGGCGGTCGGGCAGGACGGCATGGAGGTGGTAGCCGCCGTCCGAGGTGGGGCCGCTGGTCAAGCTGCCGCCGAGGTTCTCGGCGCGTTCGCGCAGGCCGATCAGTCCGTGGTGGGAGCTGGGCAGGTGGAGGCCGGGGCGGGTGGGGGCGGTGTTGGTCACGGTCACGTGCAGGCTTGGTCCGGGCCGGTGGATCTCGACGGTCGCGGTGGCGCCGGGGGCGTGTTTGCGCACGTTGGTCAGGGCTTCCTGGACGATCCGGTAGACGGTGCGCTGGACGGCCGGGCTGGTGTCGTCGGGCACCTCGCCGACCAGGTGGGCGTCCAGGCCGCTGCCGGTCACCAGGTCCACGAGTTGTGCCGCGGTGGGTTGCGGGGTGATCTCGGTGTCCCGGGTGCCGGAGGCCCGCAGCAGGGTGACCATGTGCCGCAGCTCGTCCAGCGTGGCCACGCTCAGCTTGCGGATCGTACGGGCCGCCTCCCGGGTGTCGGCGCTGTCGGTGCCGACCTGGAGCGCGCCGGAGCGTACCGCGATCAGGCTGACCTGGTGGGACACCACATCGTGCATCTCCCGTGCGAGCTGCGCCCGTTCACGGGCCAGTACGGCCTGGGCGTGCAGTTCGCGCTCGTGCTCCTGGGCCTCGCGGAGCCCGGCCATGCTGCGGGCCAGCTCCCGGCGGGTCTGCAGCAGCCGACCGAGGAGGACCGCCGCAGAGGCGGGAAGGAGCGTGCTGCTGAGGAACCAGAGGTGTTGCAGAGTACGAACGGCCAGGAGCGGACTGAAATCGATACCGGCGTGCTGATCGGCGTACATCGCCGCCGTCAAGCACACCAGCCCGGTCAACGCCCAGCGCGAGGACCGCTCGGCCAGCGTCATCAGTGCCACCAACGCAGCCAGTGGATAGTGCTCATGAGCCAACACCGCCAGTACGGCCGTGCCGGCGAAGACCAGGACGGGAAATCGCCTGCGCAGCACCAGGAACAGCGCCGCCGAGACACCCAAGATCAACCGTCCCATCTCCATGGAAATGAACGAACGGTGCGGATCCGGCTGACAGTGGTGTATCCACAGGCTGTTCAACCAGGCCAGGATCAGGGCGCCTGTCACGAGTAGGGCGTCGAACGTCCACGGTGACAGCGCCCGCCCGCTCCGCAGTCCCGCCGCCGCACGGTGTGCCCACGGATGTCCCGTACCGGTCGTCCTCACCGGTCGTCGTCCTCGGCGAGTAGGCCGGCGCGCTGCGCCCACAGGGCGGCCTGGACGCGGTTGGCGACCGACAGTTTGGTGAGGAGCGTGGCGACGTGGGCTTTGACGGTGCTGGTGCTCAGGTGCAGGAGTGTTCCGATCTCGCCGTTGGAGAGTCCCTGGGCGAGGTGGACGAGGACGTCGCGTTCGCGTGGGGTGAGGTTGTCGGCGTGGGCGGGTGCGGAGTCGAGTGTGCGGTGGTGGCGGAGGTAGCCGTCGATCACGGTCGGGATGACCTTGGGGGCGAGGACGACGGCGCCCTGGAAGAGGGAGCGGACGGCGGGGGCGAGGTCGTCGGGGTCGGTGTCCTTGAGCAGGTAGCCGGAGGCGCCGTTGCGCAGGGCGTGGGCGATGTACTCGTCGGAGTCGAAGGTGGTGAGCATGGCCACGACGGGTGGTTCGGGGAGCTGGGTCAGGCGGCTGAGGACGGTGAGGCCGTCGACGTCGGGCATCCGGATGTCGAGCAGTACGAGGTCCGGGGCGTGCGCGGCGACGGCTTCCAGGGCCTGTCCGCCGGGGACGGCGGCCACCACCTCGATGTCGTCGGCGGTGTCGAGGATCAGGGCGAAACCCGATCTGATCAGTGCCTCGTCGTCCACGATCGCAACCCGGATCACGTTCACGCCCTGCCTTGTCGTCCTGTCCGTCGGATCCGGTCGACCATGCAGAACCCGTCCCGTCCGTGCGCCGCGAGTCCGGCGGGCGCCGCTCCGAGGTTAACCGATCGTGTCCGATCGATTCCCGCGAGCTGTCGCTTGCGGGGGTGCTTGGGGCGTGCCTCCGCGATTCGGTCCGCTTGGGATACTCGCGGCCGCCGCCACCGTCTCGCGCTGTCTCGCGCGGTCGGGCGTCAGCTGTGCGGGCAGCAGTGGTGCCCGGCACGTCTTCCGTACGGTGCCGCCCGCTCCCCTGCGGCGGGCGGCACCGTACGACGCCTTCGTTACCTGCCGCCGCGTCGGCGCCGCTGGAGCAGGCGGGCGGCGGCGCTGACCGCCAAGCCCCCCAGCACCGCGGCCACCAGCTTCACCGCGAGGCCCGCGAGGCCTTCATCGGCGTCATCGGGCAGGGCGAGGACGAAAAGCCGGTGGATGCCCCACGCGGCCAGGAGCGCGCACGTGGTGAGGGCCCACAGGGCACCTGTGGATCCGAAGCGCGGCTGGGTGCGGTCGTCGTTCATGAGGCCTCTCCTTCCGGTGGGGCTCACTTGCCCTTGAGGAATCCTTCGATCCCGCCCTTGACCGCGCCGCCGACGGCTCCGGTGGCCGCGCCCGGACCGCAGCCCGCGCCGGCACCGATGGAGCCGACGACGCAGCCGCCGACCGCTCCGAGGACCGCCTGCTCGCTCGACTTCTTCGACGCGGCCTGGAGCCGGTTCCAGACGCCCTTCCAGGTGGGGTCGGCGACCACGGGGAAGGCGGTGTCGGCGCCGACCTCGACGTGCTGCACCAGCGTGCTGCCCTCGATCCGGTAGCCGGTCGTCACCGGCTTGCCGTTGGCGTCCTTGGCCCAGGGGGCCTCGAACCGGCCCAGGCTCTGCTCGGCGCGGACGACCTCCACGCTCCCGTCGGCACGCTGTTCGAGCCGGGCTCCCTCGGGCAGGTCGATCCTGAACCGGAAGTCCGCGGCGGCCGCCGCGCTGTCCAGGGTGACCAGCGCGCGGGTCCCGCCGTCGCCCAGCTGCTGCACGGCCACGCTGCCGCCCTCGATCGCACCGGGGTAGACGACGGTGCCGTCACCGGTTCGGACACCGGCCCGGTCCTGGTCGGCGGGCAGGGCCATCCCCAGGCCGGAGCCGTCCGCGGCCTGCATCGAGACGGTGCCGGCCGAGGTACCGGGTGCGACACCGGCGGACACCGGGGTCACGTCGTCGGTGCGCGTGGCGCTCGCCACGACGGCTCCGGCGCGGGTCGAGTCGCTGTCCGGAGCCGCGGTCGCGGCCATCGCCTGGCCGGACGTCAGCAGGGTGCCGGCCGCTGCCGAGGCGACGACGGCCATGGCCACGGAGGAGAGGGAACGGGAAAGGGACGTACGCACTGCAGAACTCGTTTCACATGGACTGAGCACCGGCCTCAGGGCGCGCCGCTGGGCGGCGGGGCCTGAACCGGAACTGAAGGAGGAGCAAGAGCAAGGCAGCCAGCCCGCCTTGCCGCCTGAGCGGGCAACCGCCAGGCGGGCTCAGCCTCTCCCGCGCCCCGAAAGTCCCGTAACCCCCGCACCGGCCACTCCCGACCAGCCACCTGGCCACCCCCGACCGGCCACCCGGTCATACCCGACGGTCCGGACGATCGGATCCCGCCGACGCGGGGAAGCCGGACGGCAGCGTCGCGCACGCACATGATCCCGAGACGGCCCGTGTTTGGTGGCGTGGCCGGTAACGGTCAGGAGGCTCCCCGTCCGATGGGCGGGGAGCCTCCGTGGTCCTGGTGGTTCGGTTCAGACGTCGCCGAACTCGCCGGCCTTCACTGCGGATACGAAGGTGGCGAAGCTGTCCGGAGAGAAGGTCAGGGCCGGACCGTTGGGGTCCTTCGAGTCACGGACGGGCACGGCGCCGGGGACGTTGGCGGCTACCTCGACGCAATCGCCGCCGTTAGAGCTGTAACTGGACTTGAACCACGCGGGGACGGCGGTCACGGAAGTTCCTCTCTTAGCTGGCTGACCAAGGCCACGGACGCCCCCTGAGGGAGTGCCCGGGCCTGTAGCTGATAGTAGGTCGTGAGCATCGCCTGCACAGCGTCGCTATCCCGTTCCAAGTTCCCCTGCTGGGCGCTTTCGGCGTACGACATCAGGGTGTGATCGGCCTTCGTGATGATGTTGATCGGTAGATCGAATGCCCTTGCCTCGCCGATGTCGAACGGTGCGACCTGAAGGAGCGTGTGGGGCAGCCGGGCGAAGCCGAGCAGACGATCAAACTGGGCCGCCATCACAGCCGGGCCGCCGATGGGTCGGCGGATGCAGCTCTCATCCAGGACTACGTGGATCACGGGCGCGGGCTCGCGGTCCAGCTTCGCCTGTCGACGTTCAAGGTAGCGCACCCTGTTCGCAGCCTGCTCTTCCGTGATGTTGCCACGTTCAACCTCTGCCGCCGCGATGGCCCGTGCATAGTCGGGGGTCTGCAGGATGCCCGGAATGATCCCCAGGGTGAACAGCCGCAGTTCCCTGGCCTTCGATTCCTGGGCCACGTAGGCCGGAAAGCCTTCGAGAAAGGTCGAAGACGTGACGGCCAGCGCCTTGTTGAGGAAGAGACGGCCGGTCTTGAATGCTCTGTCAAGTTTCTTGGCCATGTGTAAAGTTGGGCGCCTATTGCCGTTTTCCAAGTGCGAGATGTGAGTGGACGAGCACTTGATCATGGTGGCTACGTCCTCCTGCCTCCATCCCCGCTCCTCTCGTGACCTGCGCAGGAGGGCGCCGAAGGCGGCTTCGGGCGATGCACCCGGGTCCAGTTCAGACTTGTTCATGGGACCAATTTTTCTACTTAGCAAGCAGAATCCGCATGTTGCAGGGCAGTTGAGCCTAGAGGACAGTTGGCGCCCCCGGGTAGTCGTTTGACTACGGATCGGAGCCACGCTGTGACGCGCAAACACACCCCCACGCCCCCGCCCGCCGTGAACACCCCCACCCTGAAGAGCCCGCCGCGCCTTCAGGTCGTGATCTACCTCGCCAAGACCGGCACGGGCTTTCCCGAGCTGCAGATGCGGAGCTGCGAAGAGTACGCGGACGCCCATCGCTGGGAGGTCTGCCTGACCGTGCTGGACGACGAGTTGGGGCGGTCGCCGGACCGGCGCCGCATCCTCCAGGTCGCGTTGGACCGGATCCGGTCGGGCACGGCGGGCGCGATCCTGGTCCCGAGCAAGGTGACGATCTCCCCGATGGACGGCGAGTTCGACGACTTCTCCCACGAGGTCGAACGGGCCGGCGGCTTCATCCAGGTGGCGAGCCGCAGATGAGCAAGTACACCGTGATCCCCAACGCGGACCTCGCCGGGAAGACCTCCCCCTGCTGGGTGGTGAAGAACAATCTGACCAACGAACTGGTGAAGGCCCTCCCGCCCCACGAAGCGGCGCTTCGGTTCTACTCCTACGAAGCCGCCCTGGACTGGTGCCGGAAGAACGACACCGTCGGGCAGGAGGCCGCCTGATGGGCGCCGCCGATGCTCAGCGGAACCCGGGGCCCGCGCGGTACGAGGTCCGCAAGATCACCGACCGCAGCCCTCACTTCCGCTTGCTGGAGTGCTGGGGCATCTGGGACCGGCGCCACAAGGACTACGTCCGCCGGCCCACCGACCTCCAAGAGGTCCGACGCTTCTACTCGCTTCCGGCCGCCGAGGCGCACCTGCGCGCCCTTGAGACCGAGAACACCGCCGCGTAGCGGCAGTCCCCAGCCCCCGTTCCACGGCCCGGAGCGGGTGTCACCCAACTCACAGAAGGAACAATCGAGTTGACCGAGATCGAGGCCAAGGCCCGGACCGGGCATCCGGCGATCATGACCAGTCCGCCCCGCCGCCGCTTCGGTTGCGTCGCGTTGATCCTCAACCCGGACGGCCACGTGCTCATGGTCCGGCCGCAGTACAAGCCCACGAAGCTGATCCTCCCCGGCGGCAGCGCGGAGCCGGACGAGGCGCCGAACGTGGCCGCGGCGCGGTGGGTGCTCACCGAGACCGGCCTCGCCCTCGACCTGTGGCAGCTGGTTGCGGTCGACTACGTGTCGGCGGGTGAGATCCCGGAGGGGGTCAACTTCGTCTTCTGGGGCGGCCAACTGCCGGAGCACAAGGCCGCCGAGGTGGCGGCCCCGCCGGTCGGACAGAGCGGGATCCTCGAAACGACCTGGGTCCCGCCCGCGGACCTCCCCAGCGTCACCGACGCGGAGCAGACGGCCAGGGTGATCGATGCCCTGCGTGTCGTCTCCTACAGCGCCGGCATCCCGCTGCTCCTGAGCGGCCGTCCGGCGGGGGCGTAGGGGGCGATGTCTTGAGGGGCCGCATCACTGCAATGTTCATCGTGTGCACCGCAACGCAACGTGAGGAGCCTTCGTGAACGTCACCGAAGCACAGCACCCCGCGCGCCCGTGGGGTGTCGGTCGGCTCGCGCCGTACCCGACCACCACCCGACTCCCGTACACCTCGGTCGTCATCGACCCGGCGACGCAGCTCGGCGTCTTCCGGGACGGTGCCGGCCTGGTGGTCGAGATGGGCAAGCACGGTACGAGCGCCGGCACGGAGACCAGCACCGTCACGAACTCGGACTCGGCGAACGACGCGGGCCACGACCAGGACAGCACGAAGGACTGATGTACTCGACCGAGGAGAGGCCGGTCCTGGTGGTCACCGAAGCTGCCGACGTCACGGCCGACATGGTGATTGCCGAGCTCAACCGGCGAAATGTGCCGGTGGTCAGGTTCAACCCCTCCGACATCGGAACGGGGCTGACGGTCTCGGCTCGGTTCGGTACCTGCCCGGCCCTCGTGGCCGGGCAGGTGCGTACCCCGTCGAGGACCGCCGACCTGACCCGAGTGCGAGCGGTGTACTGGCGCCGTCCCATCTGGCCCACCTTCGAGGATTCGGGCATGGACGCCGACGACGCCCGTTTTGCCGCCGCCCAGGTCCGCTACGGCCTTGGCGGCACTCTGTACGCCCTCGATGGAGCACTGTGGGTGAACCACCCGCTCCGGGAAGCGGCCGCGGACTACAAGCCCGCCCAGCTCGCCACGGCCCAGCGCCTCGGGCTGCCCGTGCCCCCCACCATCGTCACCAATGATCTCGACGACGCCCGGCAGTTCATCGCCTCGCACGATCAGGTGATCTACAAGACCCTCCGCTGGACGCCGGTCGAGCACGACGGCGTCCAGGTCACCGGGTGGGCGGATCCGGTGACCGCAGCCGAGCTCGATGAGAGCGTTCTCGTCACACCCCACCTGTTCCAGGCCCGCATCGACAAGATCGCTGACGTACGCGTGTTGATCGTCGGCGATCGGACCTTCGCCGTACGAATCGACTCCGGACTGTTGGACTGGCGCCGGGACTACTCCGCGCTGTCCTACACGGTGGTAGAACTGCCGGACCAGCTGAACAGGTTGCTGCACGCCTACCTGAAGTCCGCAGGCCTGGCCTCAGGGTCGTTCGACCTCGCCATTGATCGGGCGGGGAAGCCCTGGTGGCTGGAGCTGAACCCCACCGGTCAATGGGCCTGGCTGGAGGAGGCAACCGGACTGCAGATGTCCGCCGCGTTCGCCGACCTGCTGACACAAGGAGAGAACCCCCTTGACCGACACCGCGCCGCACCGGCGTGACCTCGCCGACCGGCTGACGAAGGCCGGCGTCCTCACCACCCCCGCCTGGCGTGCTGCGGTGGAGGCCGTGCCGCGAGAGGCCTTCCTGAACCCGGGGGTCTTCCTGCCCGCCGACGGGGGCCGTTGGCGCCCCGTCACCGCCGCGGGTGCCGACCCGGCCGAGTGGGCGGAGATCGCCTACCGCGTCGAGTCCCTGACCACCCAGCTCGACGGGCACCTGACGGCGGATCAGACACAGGAGGACGTCACCGGGGTCCCCACGTCCTCCTCCACCACCCCCGTGACGGTGGTCGGCATGCTGGAACACCTGGACGTCGAGGACGGGCACACGGTGCTGGAAATCGGCACCGGCACCGGATACTCCTCCGCCCTGATGTGCCACCGCCTGGGCGAGGACAGTGTGACCACGGTCGAGGTGGACGCGGACGTGGCGAGCCGCGCGGATGCCGCACTGGAGTCGGTCGGCTTCTCCACCTGGACCGTGACCGGTGACGGACTCCTCGGACACCCCCGCCGCGCACCCTACGACCGAGTGATCGCCACCTGCGCCGTGCGCCGCATCCCCTACACCTGGATCCGCCAGACCAAGCCGGGCGGTGTCGTTCTGGCGACCGTCGGCTCCTGGGGCTACGGGACCGGGCTCGCCAAGGTCACCGTCGCCGACGACGGGACCGCCGAAGGCCGGATCATCGACCGTTCCTCCTTCATGCAGGCACGCGCCGAAACCGTGATCCCGGTATCCGGCGACCTGTCCGCTCGTACGACCTACGCCGACAGCGAGCGAGCCGCCAAGGTGGCGCCGACCGCCCTGTTCGAGTGGATGCCTGCCTTCCTCGCCCAACTCGCGGCCCCCGGTGCACAGTTCGTCCGCGCCGTGACGGGCAACGGCGCACAGCTGCTGTACGTCTTCGCCCCGGAACGCGAATCCTTCGCCGAGTTCATCGCCGGGGAAGGCGGCTGGACGGTTCGTCAGGGCGGCCCCGTCATGCTCTGGGACGACATCGAGCGGGCGCTCCTGGCATGGGCGGACGCCGGCAGCCCGGACATCACCGCTGTCCAACTCCGCATTGCAGAAGGGGCTCACACCTACTGGATCGGCGGCCACCCGGCCCTTCGCTGGCAGCACAGCCTGGCCCGACCGTTGGCCGAGTAGCCTGGGGGAGGAAGGAGGGCCGTGTGGACGATGAGGAGCCGTTGGAGCGGTGGGCGGAACGCCGGGACCGGCGCCTGCGCCCCGTCGGCCAGCTCAAGGCCGTCATCCTCGGCCACGAGGACCGGCCCTCTCACCTCTACCCGAACCTCCCCCGCTTGCTGCTGCGGTGGGACGGCTACCAGTGGCTTCCCGAGGAGTACGCGGAGAACTTCGCGGCCGCTCAGCGACTGCTGCACGGCGTCGTGGGCGACGGGGTGATTCAGGGGGCACCACCGCCGACCCGCAAGAAGTCGACCGGAAGGCACCGAAGGCCCGACTGAACACACGAAACGGCCCCCGTCCGGATGCCGCCCCTACGGGGAGACGGCGCCGGCCTCGCGGGCGTCGATCAGTTCGTCCCAGTGTTCGGTCGCCCAGCGGCACGCGGCCGCCAGCGGTTCCAGCAGGCTGCGGCCCAGCGGTGTCAGCGCGTACTCGACCCGCAGCTTCGGGTCGGCGTGCACCGTGCGGGACACGAACCCGTCCCGCTCCAGCCCGCGGAGCGACTGGGTGAGCGCCTTCGGGCTGATCCGGCCCAGTGGTACGCGCAGTTCGGAGAACCTGCGCGGGCCGCCCTCCAGGCAACGCAGCACCATGGGTGCCCACTTGTCGCCGAAGCGGAAGGGCAGCAGTGCGGACGGACACAGTTCGTCGAACAAGTCCGTTGGCAGCGGCGGCCGTTGGGTCATCGCAGTGCTCCTGTCGCGGGCCTCGGCATGTGCATCGGTATCCAGCTGGTGACCGACCCTCCGGATACCTTCCGGAGCATCGAATCGGCGGAGGGTATTCCGACCAGCGGCGACCGACCCCTCGGCCCACACCGGAAGGACAGCACACCATGCGCGCAGCCCGCTTCCACGCCTACGGCGCAGCGGAGAACCTGGTGATCGAGCAGGCACCCGACCCCCACCCCGGACCGGGTGAGATCCGGGTCCGCGTCGCGGCGGCCGGCGTCAACCCCATCGACTGGAAGCTACGTGCCGGAGCCCTGCGGCAGCTGATCCCCGTGGAGCTGCCCGCCGTCCCCGGACGCGACGCCGTCGGCCTCGTCGACGAGATCGGCGACGGGGTGCGAGGGGTGAGTGTCGGCGACCGGGTCTTCGGGCTGGGCGGTGTCACCGGCGCGAGCGCCGAGCTGGCCCTCCTCTCGGCCTGGGCCCTCGCGCCCGACGGGTGGACCGACGAGCAGGCCGCGGGCGCCGGCCTCGCGTCGGTGACCGCGATGCGCGGCCTGAACGCGCTCGGCCCCCTCGCGGGGCGCACCCTGCTCGTCGAGGGCGCTGCCGGAGGGGTGGGCGGCGCGGCGGTCGAGATCGCCGTGGCCCGGGGCGCCACCGTGATCGGGACGGGCAGCGAACGCAACCACGGGTTCCTCACCTCCCTGGGCGCCATCCCCACCACCTACGGCCCCGGCCTCGCCCGGCGCCTGTCCGTCCTCGCCCCGTACTGCGTCGACCTCGCGCTCGACACCGCGGCCTCCGGCTCCCTGGACGACCTGGTCGCGATCACGGGCGACGCGACCCGCGTCGCGACGGTCGCCGACCACGCGCGGGGGGAGCGCCTGGGCACCCATGTGGTCAACGCGGAGAACGACTCCACGCTGCTCGCCGAGGCCGCCGACCTGGGCCGGCAGGGCCGCTACACCCCCCATGTCGAGCAGGCCTACCCCCTGGACCGGATCGCCGACGCCCACCTGCACGCCGAACGCGGACATATGCGCGGCAAGATCGTGATCCGGCTCTGACGAAGGGCCCCGGTCAGGAGCGTACGAACCAGCGGCGCTCGGGCCGGGGCTGGGACCGGGACCGGGGCTGGGGCTGCGGCCCCGGTGCGGTGCCCGGGGGTGGTCGCGCGGCGGTGTCAGCCCTGTCGGCCGGGGTCGTCGGCGAGGCGGCCGAGCATGGCCATCACGGTGATCCGGGCGTCCTTGTCGTTGGTCACCGCGCAGTGGGCGTCGACGCCTCGCGCGTCGGGGTCCTGGTTCGGGTCGGTGAGGCCGATCCGGACGAGGTCGACGGTGTACTCGTGGTAACGGGTGTAGTTGGCCGCGGCGTTGACCGCTTCGGTGTGGTCGATGCGGCCGGGGTCCTGGGCGCGCAGCAGTGCCGGGGTGGGCGCCGGCCCCAGGGTCTGCCCGATCCACTGGGACACGGTCTCCCGGGAGGAGCCCTGCTCCAGTTTCGAGGCGGCCGAGGCGGTGAGCGCCAGGTGGACGAGGAGCGTCCCGAACCAGGCGGTGACCTCGGCGGGGGGCGTGTCCGTGCCGGTCGGCGGCATCACGGCCCGGTAGAGCCCGGCCAGGTCGTCGGCGTGTGCGGCGGCGGCGATCGCCTTCACGGCGTTGGCGAGGGCGGTCTTGTCGGTGGTCACGTCGGCGCTTCTCCTCATGGTCGGCGGTGTCAACGTACCGCTCTCCTGGGGGGATCGGTGCGGTTTGCGAGGTTTCGGTCCGGACGTGGTCTTCCGGTCCACGGCCGGCGGCATCGTGCCCGGCGACGCCAACGGCAAGTCGCAGGTCTTCGTCCGTCACTTCGGCTGACCGCCCCGGCCTACGGGACGGCGCAGGCCGGTGGCGATTCAGGTGGTTCCTGGTTGTCCGGCACTGTTTCTCACGTGGGTCCCGGGAGCCCCTGGTCCTGCCCGCCTTCCCCGAGGCCGGGAGCCACGGGCCCGGCGGGTTCGGCGGGCCCGGCAGGCCCGTCACGCCCCGCCGGAGGGCTGAGCGGCCACACCGGCAGGACCGTCCGTCGGAAGGTGCTGTTGGTGACGGCGGCGAACGACGCGTACCAGGCGACCACGGCCGTCACCAGTCCCGCCCAGCCGCCGACCTTGGTCCAGGTGTCCGACTGGGCGAACGCGCCGACGGTCAGGAGCAGGAAGGTCAGGGTCAGCGTGACGAACACGGCCAGGACCGCCCCGGTCGTGCGGGTGGCCGCGATCATCATGTACGCGGTGAAGATCGTCCAGGCGAGCAGGAACAGGCCGGTCGCCTGGTAGAGCTGGGGGGAGTGGAGCAGGTGCGGGACCACGGCCCGCACGAAGCCCCAGTAGGCCAGCCAGAACGCACCGTACGAGGCGAACGCCGTGGCGGCGAAGGTGTTGCCGCGCCGGAACTCCCACATCCCGGCGAGCAGTTGCACGATGCCGCCGTAGAACAGCGCCAGCGGCAGCACCACGGCGGCCACCGACTCGTTGACCAGGCCGGCGTTGAACCAGCTCAGGACGAAGGTGGTCATCGCGAAGGCCGCCAGGCCCAGGGCGCCGGGATCGGCGATCGCGCCGGGCGCCGCCGTGGGCGACGGTGGCGACGGCGGTGGCTTCGGGGGGAGTACGGGCCCGGCGTCGGTCCGGTTGGAACCTGCCACGATGACTCCTCTCCGCGGCGTGCCGACCACGCCCGGCCCGCCCGCGTCCTGCTCCGGACGCGGCGCACGGGACCGGCGTGGCATGCCCTCGACACCCGCTCGACGGCGACGGAGCCGCCCACCCGGGACCACTCCCCGGCGAACAACCCCCGCATCACGACGCATATCCCGTCCGCGACGCCCCAAACGGCCCCCGGCGCAGCCGTTCCCCGGGCTCCGACACCGCCCGCACGCCGCCGTCCGATCTCCGCTGGTGCTAGGAGGTGGCAGTGCGCCCGCCGTCGACCGCCAGGACGGTGCCGTGGATGAAGCCGGCGTCGGGTCCGGCCAGGTAGGCGATCGCCTGGGCCACCTCGCGGGGGTGGGCGGGTCGGCCCGCCGGGGCGGCGGCCGCGAGCTGGTCCAGTGCCTCACCCATGCCGGCGGTGCCCTCGGTCCGGACCGGCCCCGGTGCGACCGCGTTGACGCGCACTCCGTGCGGGCCGAACTCGGCGGCCCAGGCCTTGGTGAGCAGGGCGACGGCGGCCTTGGTGGAGCCGTAGAGCGCCATCCCCGCCATGCCGAAGCCTGCCACCATCGTCGACACGTTCACGATGGCGCCGTCGCCGCGCTCGGCCATGGCCGGAGCGAGGGAGGCGACCAGGAAGTACGGGGCCTGCACGTTGACGGCGTACGCGGCGTCGAAGTCCGCCCGGGTGGTCGACGCGGTCGGCCCGAACGGGAAGACGCCGGCGTTGTTGACCAGGATGTCGACCTTCCCGCCGACCTGGACGGCGCGGCGGGCCAAGTCCTGCGCGGAGTCGGTGTCGCCCAGGTCCGCGGGAAGGAAGTCCGCCTCGCCGCCACCGGCGCGGATGGCCGCGACGGCCTCGGCCCCGCGCCGCTCGTCCCGGCCCGACAGCAGGACGTGGGCGCCCCGGGCCGCCAGCAGGTCCGCGGTGGCGCGCCCGATGCCGCTCGTCGCGCCGGTCACCAGGGCGACCTTGCCGGAGAGTTCCATGACTGTCCTCCACGATCGATGTGCTCCGGGGGCTTCCGGGGCACTGGATTGGCTTGCGCAATCCACTATTCGCCGCAGAAAATGGAATGTCCAATCCAAAAATCACCTAGACTGGCACCATGGCCACACGTACCGGAACCGAGCCCGCGAAGCTGACCCCCAAGGGCGAGCGGACCCGTCTGCGGATCGTCGTCGCCGCCGCCCGGCTGATGCTCGACAACGGCGTCGCCGGCACGACGATGGAGGACGTCAAGGCGGCCGCCCGGGCCAGCAGCTCACAGCTGTACCACTACTTCTCCGACAAGCAGGCCCTGGTCCTGGCCGTGATCGAGTACCAGAACGACTCGGTGGTCGGGGGGCAGGAGCCGATGCTCGTGAAACTCGACAGCATCGAGGGTCTCCGCACCTGGCGTGACTTCATCATCCAGCACCAGCGGGACCTCGAATTCCGGGGAGGCTGCCCCCTCGGATCGCTCGGCAGCGAACTCGCCGACACCAACCCGCCCGCCCGCACCGCCGTCGCCCGGGCGTTCCTGCGCTGGGAGGAGGGGATCCGCGGCGGCCTGCTGGCCATGCACAGGCGCGGAGAACTCGACGGCGACCCCGGCGAACTCGCCCTCACGGTCCTCGCCGCCCTCCAGGGCGGACTCCTGCTCACGCAGATCCACCGCGACACCCGCCCGCTCGAAGTCACCCTCAACGCCATGATCGACCACGTGGCCGCCCACACCACGGCCGGTTGACGACCATCCGCATGGGGCCGACCCGCGGTGAACGGCTGGGCCGGGCCGCCACCCGGTGGTGTCCGGACGGCGGCCCGGCCGTGTTACGGCCGGTGGGTCCGGCCGGCGGAGCGGCGGTCCGGGGGTGCGATCCTGCCCAGCGGCGGCAGGGGTGGCTTCCGGAGCCGGTTCCAGCCGTACGACCACAGCACGGGAAGGGTCACGGCGGCGGCCGTCACCAGGTCGGCCAGCAGCAGGGCGGGGGTTCGCCGGAGGCGGCGCATGTGCTCGGTGTGCCTTTCGGTGTGAGGGGTCCGGTTCACTGGTCCGCGCCGGCCTGCCTGGCCAAGAGCCTTGCCCTGGTTGCCCGTTGGGCGAGGACGGTGGCGCGGTTGGCGTCCATCTGGCGCAGGGCCTCGGCGCGGTCCTCGGGGGTGAGGCGGTCGACGTACAGGGTTCCGTTCGTGTGGTCCGTCTCGTGCTGGAGGCAGCGGGCGAACAGGCCGGTGCCGTGGACGGTGATCGGTCGCCCCTGCCAGTCCTGGCCGCGCACCGTCGCGTTCGCCGCCCGGGTGACGTGCCGGACGGCGCCGGGGACGGACAGGCAGCCCTCGGGCTGGGTGATCTCCTCCGTGCCGGTGAGCCGGACTTCGGGGTTGAGGACGTGGCCGATGTGACGGGTGCCGTCGTCACCGGGGCAGTCGTAGACGAACAGGCGAAGGTCGAGGCCTATCTGGTTGGCGGCCAGGCCGACGCCGTTGGCCGCGTGCATGGTGAAGAACATGTCCGCGAGCAGCCGGGCGAGGCGCTCGGTGCCGAACTCGGTGACATCGGCGCTGTGGTGGTGCAGGACCGGGGTGCCGATCTCGGTGATGGGCCGGTGGGTTCCGCCGACCGTCTCCATGGGGAGCGGGCGTGCGGGCAGGGGGGTGCGGGGTGCTCGTCTGGACATGCGGGTGCGGGCTTTCCTGTCGGTGGACGTGTCGGTGGACGTGTCGGACTCGATGAACTCGATGAACGTGATGGACTTGACGGGCGGGCCCGGCCGTAGCGGGGTCACTCCGTCCCGATGGCCGCCAGGACCGGCGTCCGGGCCGCCCGGCGGGCCGGCCACAGGGAGGCCAGCAGGCCCGCTCCCGCCGCTGCGGCCAGCAGGACGGTGAGCCGCAGCACGGGCACGCTGTGGCGGAAGCCGGGCGTGTGGCGGGCGATCGGTTGGCCGCTCGCCCAGCCGACGAGGAGGCCGAGGGCCAGGCCGAGGACGCCGCCGATCACGGCGATGACGAGCGCCTCGGCGCGCACCATGGCGCGCACGCCCGCCCGGGTCAGGCCGATCGCCCGCAGCATGCCGATCTCGCGGCGGCGTTCGGTCACGGACAGGGCCAGGGTGTTGAGGATGCCCAGGAGTGCGACGCCGATGGAGAGGCCGAGCAGGGCGTAGAGCAGGTCGAGCATGCGGTCGGTGTCGCCGGCGGCGGCGCGGGCGAGGTCCTCGCTGCTGTCGATGCGCAGGGCGGGGCTGTCGCCCAGCGCGTGGGCGAGGGTGCGGCGCAGTTCGGCGCTCGGGCGGTCACGGGTGCGGACGAGCACGCTTCGGACGGTGCCGACGCCTTCCGAAGCGTCGCCAGGAAGGACGGCGGCGTCGACCAGGTAGCCGCTCACCAGCGCGTTGGGCTCGTACACCCCCGCCACCGTCAACTCGGCGGCCCGACCGCCGGCCAGGCGCGCGTGCACGGTACTGCCGACCGTCAGGCCGGCGCCGGTCGGCACCAGCACCCGTCCCGCGCCCACCTCGGCGGCTCCCGCCTTCATGCGCAGCCGCAGCATGTCCCGGACGGCGTCCGCTGGCAGCGCGAGGCCGAACTCCCGTGCCCCGTCGACCGTCAGCTCCACGTCCCGCAGTGCCGCGACCGCGGTGACCTCCGGGCTGGCCGCCAACGCCCGTTCCACCGTGGCGGATTGGGCGTCGAGGTTCCGCATCGATACCAGGTAGTCCGCCGTGAGCACGTGCGCGCCCGCCGCGTCCGCCGCCGCGAGGCCGCCGGCGGCGACGACGGTGAGGGCAGTCACCAGGCTCACGCCGACGACCAGCGACGCGGCCGGGGCGCTGACCCGGCGCGGGTTCCGGGCGCTGTTGCGTTCCGCGAGCCGGGCGCCGATCCCCGCGTGGGCGAGGAGCGGTCGGGCCACCGCCAGTACCGGCCCCACCAGCGTCGGCATCAGCGCGAGCAGGCCGCAGGCGGTCGCCACGGCGCCCAGCGCCAGCGCGGGCGCGCCCTCCTGGATGCGCTCGCTCCCCGCCCCGGCCAGCAGGACGGCCACACCGGCCCCGGCCAGCACCACCCCGGTCAGCACGCGGCGCCTGCCGACTCCCTCCGGCGCGGGGGCCTGCGCGTCGCGCAGCGCGGCCAGCGGTGCGATCCGCCCGGCCCGTCGGGCCGGCAGCCAGGCGGCGGCCATCGTGGTCAGCACCCCGACGACCAGGGGGACGAGCAGCGCGTACGCGGGCAGGCTGAGCGCCTGCCCGGTCGGCAGCGGACCGCCCTTGCCCAGGCTGCCGGCGACCGGGCGCAGGAGTTCGCCGACGCCGACACCCGCCGCGACGCCCGACAGCGAGCCGGCCAGCCCGACCAGGAACGCCTCGGCCAGCACCAGCCGCCCGACCTGTCGGCGGGAGGCCCCGACGGTCCGCAACAGGCCGACCTCGCGGGTCCGTTGGGTCACGAGCAGGCCGAAGGTGTTCGTGATCAGGAAGCAGGAGACGAACAGCGCGACGGCGGCGAACGACAGCAGCGTGGTGCGCAGCGAGGTGACCTGGGTCTCGGCGTGCAGCGCCCGGTCGTGGGCGAGCAGGTCCGCCGTCAGGACGGTGCCGCCCGGGACGGCCTGCTCCGCCGCCCGGCGCAGCCGCTCCGGGCTGACGCCGGTTGCGGCCTTGAGCTGGAACTCGGTGAAGCGGCCGGGGCCGGTGAAGTGCTGCTGGGCCGTCGCGGTGTCGAACAGCACGACGCTGCCGCCCCCGGTGACGGCGGGCTCGGCCCGGGTGGTGAAGACGCCGCTGATGCGTACGGTGAGGCCGGGGCCGTCCACCGAGATCCGGGCGGTGTCCCCCACCTGGTAGCCGCAGCGCTCGGCGCTCGCCCCGTCGACGGCGATCTCGCCGCTGCCGGTGGGCGGACGGCCGGAGGTGAACGCGTACCGCGGGTCCGGCCCGTCGTATCCGCCCGCACCGGACCCGCTCCCGTCGTACCCGCTCCCGACGGCCGGGCCGCCGCGGTCGGCGGAGCGCCCGTCCGGGCAGCCGAGCGCCGTGTACCCGGAGACGGCCGCGATGGCCCGGCCCGTCTCGGGAAGGCCCTCGACCCGCCGCAGTTCGGCCTCGTCCAGGCCGACCGCCGCACCGGCGCTTCCGGCGCTTCCGGCGCTTCCGGCGCCCCTGACGTCCGGGCGGACGATGACGTCGGTGTGCGCGTACGTCTGCCGGGAGGCCCCGGTGAGGGCGTCGGACACGGTGGCGGTGACCAGCAGGATCCCCGTCACGAAGGCGACGCCGACCGCGACGGCCAGCGTGGTCAGCGCCATGCGGGACTTGTGGGCGCGGACGGTGCGCCAAGCGGTGCGGACCATGGGTACGCGGGTCGTGGGTACGCGGGTCGTGGGTACGCGGGTCGTGGGTGTGCGGGGCATGGCTGGGCGGGACCCCCGGGTGGTGGACGGCGGGCGACGGATCGACGTCACCGATCCTGTCCGCGCCGACCACCCGCCCGTAACAGCCGTCCGGCCGACCACCACGGCGTCCGCCTCGGCCGAACGGTGGAGGTGCCGTGCCCCCGTGGCCGCGTACGGTTGGCCGTCATGATCCCCCTCCCGACGCGCGCCGATCTCGCCTCGTGGGCCGCCGCCCGCAGCGGACCGGCCCTCGGTGCCACCGTCGGTGCCGTCGTCCTCGCCGTGGCCGTGATCGTCGCCGAGGCGTTCGACACCGGCTTCCCGCCCACCGCCGCCGCCACGATCGTCGCCGGACTGCTGTGCCTCGCCGCACTGCTCGTGCCGCCCGGCCGCCTGCTGTACGTCGGGGGTGCCGCGGTGACGGCCTCCGCCGCCCTCTCGCTCACCACGGCGCAGCTGCGGCACCGTCCCGAGCACACCTTCGGCATCGTCGAGCTGTGCCTGCTGCTGCTCCTCGTCACCCGCGCCGTCCGGTACGGCCCGCCCACCCGCATGCTCCCGCTCGCCGCCGCGGCCTGGCTCGCGGCACCGCTCCTGCTGCTGCGGCTGCCCGGATCCGAGCTGACCCGCGTGGCCGGCTACCTCGGCCCGGTCCTGCTGCTCGCCGCACCCGTGGTGGCCGTCCTCGGCCTGTACCTGCGTCTGCTCGACAGCACCCGGGAACAGCAGAAGAACGCCCGCCTGAACGACCAACGCCTGGAGTTCGCCCGCGAGTTGCACGACTTCGTCGGGCACCATGTCACGGCGATCACCGCCCAGGTGAAAGCGGTGCGCTTCATCACCGCCGCCGGGCAGCCCCCGACGCCGGAGGTGCTGGACCAGGCCCTGGCGAACATCGAGGACGCCGCCGCGCAGGCCACCGGCTCCATGCGGGCCATGGTCGATCTGCTGCGCCGGCCGGATCGCCGGCCCCCGCTCCACGCCCCCGGGGGTCTGCAGGGCCTCCACGCCCTGGCCGACTCCCTCCGCTCGCTCGGCGCGGCCGGTCCCGCCGTCGGACTCACCATCGACCCCCGGCTCGAAGCGGAGCCCCCGGCGGACCATGTCGCCGCCACCGTCCACCACCTCGTGCGGGAGGCGCTCACCAACGTCCGCAAGCACGCCGACCGGGCCGGCTCCGTGACCGTCGACGTGCGCCTGTCCGCCGACGATCCCGGGGTGCTCACCGTCTGCGTCCAGGACGATGCCGCCCCGCGTCCGGCCGCCCAGACCCTAGCCACCCCGACCCCGGCCGCCCCGTCGGAGGACCGGCGCGGCGGCTTCGGCCTCCTCGGGGTGCACGAACGCGTCCACGCACTCGGTGGCCAACTCACCGCGGGGCCCGGGCCGGTCGGCGGCTGGCAGGTCGCCGCGGACATCCCGCTCGGCCGCGGCAGCGTGCCCGATCGGCCCCCGGTGAGCCCTTCGGCGCGCCTGGCAGGATGACCGGCATGACCATCCGCGTGCTCCTCGCCGACGACCAGTCCACCCTGCGCGCCGCGTACCGGATGATCCTCGACTCGCAGCCCGACATCGAGGTCGTCGCCGAGACCGCGGACGGCACGGCCGCGGTCGCCGAGGCCCGTAGGCTCCGCCCCGACGTGTGCCTGCTCGACATCCGGATGCCGGGCACGGACGGACTCGAAGCCACCCGCCTGCTCGCGGGCCCCGACGTCGCACAGCCGCTCAAGGTGGTCATCGCCACGACCTTCGACCTGGACGAGTACGTCCACGGCGCGCTGACCAACGGTGCGTGCGGATTCGTCCTCAAGGACTGCTCACCCGCCCTGCTCATCGAGGCCGTCCGCGCCGCCGCCGTCGGCGACTCGTTGATCTCCCCGTCCGTCACCGTCCGCCTGCTGCGGCACATGGCCGGACTGCCGACCCGGCGGCCCGCGGCGCCCCTTCCCTTCGAACCGCTCACCCCGCGCGAACAGGACGTGGTCGCGATGGTCGCGAAGGGCCTCACCAACGACGAGGTCGCCACCGCCCTCCATGTGACCCTCTCGACGGTGAAGACCCACCTCGCCAACAGCCAGCGCAAGCTCGGCGCCCGCAACCGCGTCGAGGTCGCCGCCCGCGCCTGGCAGCACGGGCTGGCCTGAGCGGGTCGTCGTCAGGCGGGGAAAACCCGCGGCGGTCTGACGTGGGCGAACAATTATGATCGTCGTGAAATCGTGAAACAACTGAGAAGGAATCAAGCTGTGCGGGTGAGGAAGAGGGGCATCGCGGCGGCGGCTGCGGGGGCGGCGCTCACAGTGGCCCTGGCAGGCTGTGGCGGGGGGCAGTCCCACAGCAGCAGCGGTGCGAGCCCGGTCGAGAGCACGACGGCGGCGACGGCGGCGAAGGCGAAGCAGCGGACCGACGCTCCGACCGTCCTGGTCGCCGCGGCCAGGAAGACCGCGGAACAGGCCTCGTACAAGACGGTCCAGACCGGAACGGGCGGATCCGACCGCTCCGAGATGGTCTTCCAACAGGAGCCGAGCGCCTCGGATATCCAGTCGTGGGTGAAGAAGACCGACGACAACCCCAGTGGCTTCATCCACGTGATCTCCATGGGCAACACGATCTACACGAAGTCGGATCACGTCCCGGGCAAGAGCTGGTACCGCACGGACCTGAGCGAGGGCACGGTCCACGGCAAACCTCGCGCGGCGGGCTTCGTCGACGAGATCGCCGGTTCGCTCGCGGTGACCGGCTCCACCGCCTGGGTCGGTGAGGAGCAGGTGGGCGGCCGACCAGCCGATCACTACCGCGGCACGGTCGTCTTCGAGGAACTGGCCCACTACACCGGGCCCGCCATCAAGGACGAGGTACGCGACTACTACGTCAAGTTGGCGAAGCGACGGGGCGAGACCTCCGCGGACCTCGACATGTGGGTCGGCAAGGACGACCTCGTCCTGAAGTCGCAGCAGGTCACCACCGGCAGCCAGGGCCAGGACCAAGTCGTGGAGGAGTACTCCGACTTCGGCGCCGTCCCGGCCATCACGGTGCCCCCGGCCGACACCGTCGCCACCTGGGACGAGTTCGTCGCCGGCAAGGCGAAGTCGTAGCTGTAGCCGTAGCCGTAGCGGTAGTCGAGCGGGCCGCAACCGGATGCCGGGCGCCGGCGTCCCACCGGATGCGAACGGTCGCCCGACCGCCGCACCACTGGGGGGATTTCCACACATGTCGATCAACGACGCCGTGCCCGCACCACCGCCGCCGCACGGCTCCCTGACACCCTGCCCGAGCTGCGCGCTCACCGACCGGATCCGCGGCGTACCGGCGGTCGCGCTGGCCGAACGGCGCAGCGTCACCGTCCGAGGCTCCGGCAGCGACGGCCGCACCGAGACCCGTGAGGAGGTCTCGGCGCTCGGCAAGGCCCTGGCGCCCGCGCCACCGACCGTCACCACGGCGTTCGTGACACTGCTGGCGCTGGCCTTCCCGGCGCTGGTCGCGACCATCGTGACCTTCAGCGTAGGCATGGGGGAGCGCAGCGCCGCCGGTGAGCACAAGCCCGACTTCTCACCGCCGTCCTGGTGGACGTCCGGTCACTCGGAGTTCCCGAACAGCCTCCCCACCAGCTACGACGAGATCGTCGCGGGCGCCGGGCCCGGCCCCGCGGCCACCCAGGCGGCGGCCCCGCTCGCCGACGCGGGTGGCACGCCGACCGTGCTCGTGGTGTCGTTCCTGCTCATGGCCCTCCTCCTCGGCCTGGTCGCGGGTGCGGTCACGCTGTTCGTCACCAGGCGCCGACGGCTGGCGGGCCGGCCCCGGGCCGAACGCCTGTGGAACCAGGCCTGGTACTGCGACCGCTGCGGCACCGCCTACTTCCCGCCCGCCGCCGGCCAGGACACCGGGGCGCTGAGCCTCACGGACTTCCGCCGGACGGTCTGGACGGCGGGCGGCTACGGCGACCTCGCGGAGCGCTACCGGATCTAGCGGAGAAGTCCCGGGCGGGGGCCGCCCACTCTGGTCGGCCCCCGACGGTGGACGGTGGCGACCGGGGCGTCTCCCGCGGGGTCGGCGGTGACGGCCGGCAGCCGCACGAACCAGTCGTGGACGGTGGTTCGTTCGCCGTCGGGGATGCCGCCGTCCGCCACGCCTCGACCGTGCGGTGGAACGTCGACGGCTCAGGCTTCGAGCCGTACCCAGCTGTCGCCGGCGCGCAGCCAGAGGACGCCGTCGCGGCCCTGGGCGCAGCGCATGACCACCGGGCCCGGTAGGCGCAGCTTCTCCTGGGCGGTGATCTCCCAGGCGCCGCCGACGAGTTCGGCGCGGCTCAGCTCGACGGCGGGACGGTTGTGGGAGCGCTGGGTGAGGAGCATCCGGGTGCCGCGGACGGCGATGCCGTCGGTGTCCTTCAGCGGGTTGCGGTAGCTGGTGACGTCGCCGGTGGCGGTGTCGACCCGGGACAGGAAGGCGCCCTCGTGGCTGTACCAGGCGAGCCAGGCCGTCGCCTCCTCGGTGGCGCCCGCGCTTCCGCCGAGGGGCCAGACGGGGAGCCGTCCCTGCGGGCTCCAGGTGTGGGTGCCGTCGGTGTCCCAGCGGGCCAGGCCGGCGCCGGTCTCCGGGTGGTCCCCGTAGATGCCCTCGTCACCGTACGAGGTCCAGATGCCGCCGTCGCGGTCGGTGAGGACGTAGTCGATGTCGTCGCCGATGCAGAGGTCCCCCACCCGGTGTCCCTCGGGGGAGTACACCACCGCGTTCCGTTCCCAACTCCCGCTCTGGTCCTGGTGTGTCCGGCCCGACGCCAACAGGAACCGCGACCCGGGGAGCAGGGCCAGGTGGCGGGTCCACGGGGCGATGCCGCTCACCGGGATGCGGTGTTCCGTCCCGCCCACCGTCCTGCCCGCCGTTCCGCCCGCCGTTCCGTCCGCGATGACGACCAACACGCCGTCACACGGAGCCGTCACGCTCCAGCCGATCCACCCCGCGACATACGGGGAACGACTCAGGTCCCGTTCCCGGACCAGCATCACCGCGAGTTCGCCGCCCGGCCCGACGCTCCAGCACAGGGCCCGCCAGCCGGCTCGGGCATCCTCGGGAGGCAGGCTCCACACAACAGGCAGGTCGCCACGCGTCATCGGCATCACCATCCCGGACTCCAGGCCCCGACGGCGCCCGAAGGGACGAACCCTACCGCCCGGCGTCCGCAGTGCTCCGACCGGCCCCGGGAACGGGCAGAGCCCCCGGCGGGTGCCGGGGGCTCTGGACGGTCGGCGGGGTCGGTCGGCGGGGTCGGGCGCGGGTCAGCGGCCGCCGGTGACCAGGATCTGGGCGGAGCCGTCGGGCATGCCCGCGATGCCGATGCGCTGGGCGTTGAAGGTGCTCGCGCCGTAGGCGCCGGCGATCGGGCTGAAGGCGCTCCAGCTGCCGCTGGCGTAGCGGGCGCGGTGGTAGACGTTGCCGTCGTTGCCGATGGCGAGCATCTGGGCGGAGCCGTCGGGGGTGATGGTGATCGAGACGTTGCTGGCGGACATGGTGGGGGTGCCGACGCCGTCGATGGCGGCGAGGCCGGTCCAGGTGCCGTCGGCGCGGCGGATCTCGTGGTAGACGGTGCTGTCGGCGGCGACCAGCAGGACCTGGTCGGAGCCGTCGCGGTTGGCGGCGATCGAGACGTCGGCGACCTGGACCGAGTTGCCGACGTTGTCGGTGATCGGGGCGAAGCCGCTCCAACTGCCGTCGGACGTACGGACGGTGTGGTACGCGGCGCCGTCGCCGCCGATCGCGACGACCTGGGCGGAGCCGTCCGGGCCCGCCGCGATCGACACCCGGCCGGCGTTCATCGGGTTGCCCTTGTTGTCGGTGAGCGGCTGGAAGCCGGTCCAGCTGCCGTCGGCACGGCGGATCTGGTGGTAGAGGACGTTGTCGCCGCCGACGGCGAGCAGCTGGGCGGAGCCGTCCGGGCCCACCGAGATGGCGACCTGGCTGGCGGCCATCGGGTTGCCCGCCTTGTCCTTGAGCTGGCCCCACGGCTGCCACGAGCCGTCGGCGAAGCGGATGGTGTGGTAGATGTTGCCGTCGTTGCCGATGCCGACGACCTGCGCGGAGCCGTCCGGCGCGGCGGCGATGGACTCGCTGCCGCCGTTGAACTGCGGCGCGCCGCCGTAGCCCGGCAGGGCGCCCAGCCCGGTCCAGGTGCCGTCGACGTTGCGGATGCCGTGGAGGTACATGCCCTTGGTCGGGCCGCTCGGGCCGGGCGGGGTCGGGTTGGCCTCGGTGATGCGGTCGAAGCGGAAGGCCTTGAAGCCGCGGTTGGCCATCTCGGAGCGGTCCATGGTCCGGGCCCGGGTCGGGCCGGAGCGGCTGTACTCCTCGATGATGTTGGCGGTGTTGTGGGAGCCGTCGGCCCAGCCGGTGAACAGCGCGGTGTGGGTGGAGATGTTGTTGAGGGCGTCGCCGGGCTTGAGGTCGTCGATGTTGATGCGGGTGGAGACGTTGGGCAGGGACTGGGTGGTGAGGCTGTCCGGCAGCTGCCAGGCCATCGACACCAGGCCCGAGCAGTCCTGGCGGTAGCGCCCGCCGGTCTCGGCGTCGGCCCACCAGCCGTACGGGCTGTTCAGGCCGTTGGGGCTGTACGGAACGGCCTTGTTGACCCAGTCCCGGGCCCGGGCCACGGCCTGGTCGCGGCTCACCGCGCCGCCGGGGGCGGCGCCGTTGCCGAGGGAGCCGGTCGAGCTGGCCCGGGCCCAGCTGGAGACCAGGGTGTCGGCCTGGGCGGGCATGACGGTCAGGACGGCGGAGGCGGAGGCGGCGGCCAGGGCGACGGCGAGGGTGCGGGAGACGGCGCGACGGGACATGGTGGCAACTCCTTGGACGGGCATGGGCCCGGATCTGGGCACGAGTATGGACATGCGCATGGCAAGACTGTGGCGAGGCTGCTCCGCACGGCACTTGCGGGTGGCGGGGGCGGGGCGGGCGGCGGCGGGCGCCGGGAGGAGCTGGTCGGGCGGAGGGATCGGGGCGGGCCCGGCGGAACGGGCGGCGGATGCCGCGGCCGGGCGGGAGGTCAGCCCCAGATCATGTTGTAGGCCACGACGGTGCCGGCCGGCTGGGCGGTGGTGCTCGGGTCCGTGGCGGCCCGGGTGACGGTGCCGGCCGGCCGGGCGGCGTCGTTCGCGTCGACCGCCACCGCCGCGGCGGCCGGGGTCAGGGCGGCCAGGGCGAGAGCGGCGACCGCGGCGGCCTTGGCGACGGTGGTGGTGCGAGCCATGACGGTGTCCTCTGTGGGTGCGAACGTGACGGAAGGGGGTGGTCCCGGTGTCGGCGTCCCGCGGTGACGCCGTGTCCGGTCTGCCGTCCAGGTGGTGTTCCCTTCCGGCGATCACCAGCTTCGTCGCTGGTCAGGGCTACCGGAAGGGCTCCCAGCTGGACGGAATCGTCCCTGGACCGTTTCGGCCAGGCACCCCGGCGTCGCCCGGCCCGCTCGGCCCGCCAGGCCCGCTCGGCCCGCCCGGCGTGGACAGCAGCCGCTCGTAGTACGGCACGACCAGTGGCGCCGCGGCCCGCGCCGGGCTCCACCCCGTCAGCACCGGCTCCGCCGCGACCCGGCGACAGAACGCCGCCACCCGCTCCTCCGCGTCGAGGAGGGAGTCCGTGAGCACGAACACCCCCAGGAGCGGGTGCGGCTGCGCCTGGGGGTGGACCACCAGGTGCTCGATCCGGTCCGTGGGCCGCACCGCGTCCCACAACAGCCCCCGGACGTCCGGCGGTAGGTGCAGACCGGGGGAAAGAGGCCGCAGCGCGGCATGGACGAGGTACATGCACCGAGCGTGCCGTTCCGGAGGATCGGGGTGAAGGGGACGATCCGGGACGGTTCAGTCCCTGGCCGGAACCGGCCCCGGAGGAGGAGGACCGGTGGCGATCCGGTGGCGGTCCTCCTCCGGGCCGTGGAATGATCGCGCACGTATCGAACACAGGTTCATCACGGGGGAGAACACACATGCTGACGGCACTGGGGCTGGACAGCGTCTCGGAGTCGGTCTACCGGGCGATGCTCGTCCACCAGCAAGAGGGCGTGGTCGCCCTGGGGGCGCGCCTCGGCCTGACCGAGCAGCAGGTCAGGCAGGCACTGGACACGCTCAGCGAACTGGCCCTGCTGCGCCCGTCCGCGGAGCGCGCGGGCGAACTGCGGGCCGTTCCGCCCGAGGTCGGAATGGAACTCCTGATGGCCCGCCAGCAGGCCGAACTCGCCGCCCAGCAGCTGCGCATCGAGTCCTCCCGAGCCGCGGCCGCCCAGCTCATCGCCGAGTTCGCCGACCTGCGGCCGGGTGCCGGGCACCCCGGCGTCGAGCAGCTGGTCGGCCTGGACCAGATCCGCGACCGGCTCGCCACGCTCACCCGGGACGTGCGGGAGGAGGTCATGACCTTCGCACCCGACGGCGGGCAGCGGCCCGAGAACATCGAGGCGGCCAAGCCCCTCGACCTCGACCTGCTGGGGCGCGGCGTACGGATGCGGACCGTCTACCTGGAAAGCGTCCGCAACAGCCCGCACACCGTCGAGTACCTCACCTGGCTCACCGACCGGGGCGGTCGGGTCCGCACCGTGTCCGCGCTGCCGACCCGGATGATCGTGGTCGACTGCGCCACCGCCGTCATCCCCACCCGCAGCGACGACACCGCCGCCGGCGCCGTGGTCCTGACCGGCCAGGGGATCCTGACCGCGCTGTGCGCGCTGTTCGAGACCGTCTGGGCGGGCGCGCAGCCGCTCGGCGCCGCCGCCCGCCTCGACGAGCACGGGCTCACCGCCCAGGAGCGGGCGACCGTCGCGCTGCTCGCGGAGGGCCACACCGACGAGGCCATTGCCAAGCGGCTGGGCGTCTCGCCCCGCACCGCCCGTCGCACCGCCACCGAACTGATGGAGCGTCTGGACGCCCGCAGCCGCTTCCAGGCAGGTGTACGGGCCGCCCAGGCGGGCTGGCTGAACCCGTGACCCGTGACCCGTCTCGGACCGCGCGGTCCGAGACGGGTCCGGGCCCGAGCCCGTCGTTCTGCCCGCCGGTCAGAGGGTGCCGGTGATGGCGGCGGCGTAGTGGTTGCCGTTGACGCCGGCCAGCGGGATGGCGCCGACGCCCTGCCAGGTGCCGTCGACCCGGCGGATGGTGTGCAGGATGCGGTCGTCGTTGGTCACGAACGTCGCCTGGAGCGCGTTGTCGACCGTGGCCGCGCCGACCCCGGTCGCGGTGAAGGAGCCGAGCACGGGGGCCAGATCGGTCATCGGGGACCAGGAGCCGTTGCCGAAGCGGGCGGCGTGGAACTGCTTGGTGCCGTCCTCGGAGACCACCACGATCTGCAGGTCCGCCCCCGTACCGGTGGCGGCGACGTCGCCGGCCCGGCCCGCGTCGCCCGCGGCGGTGTAGACGTCGCCCCACGGGCTCCAGTCCCCGGACCCGGCGCGGACGGTGTGGAACACCCGGCCGCCGGAGACCGCGGCCACCTGCAGCTGTCCGTTGACCGCCGCGGCGGCCGCGCTGGTCACCGGGCCGTTGAGGGCTCCGGCCTGCGAGGAGACGTCCGCGAAGGGGGTCCACGTCCCGTTCACCAGCCGCGCCGCGTGGTACAGCCGGCCGCCCGCGACCGCCAGCACGTGGAGGTCGCCGCCGGTCGACACCGCGGACACCTTGGTCACCGCGCCGGACAGCGCACCGGCCGCCTGGCCGTTCACGTCCCCGAAGGCACCCCACGTCCCGTCGGCGAAGCGGATGGCGTGGTAGACGTGGCCGTTGCCGCCGACCGCGACCACGTGGGTGTCGCCGTCGATGCCGGCGTCCGCGATCGAGCCCACGGTACCGATGTCACCGGTCTGCCCGGCGACGGCGCCGAACGCGGACCAGCTGCCCGAGGCGTTGCGGGTCGCGTGGTAGATCGCGCCCCCGCCGTTGACGACCACCTGGGCGGCCCACGCCCGCGCCGGGGTGGGGGTGGACGGGTAGGGGTCGGCATGGTCGTTGAGCAGCGGGGGACGGCACGTCGGCGACCAGGCGCCGGGGCCCTGACCGGCCAGGATCTTCTCCGCGATCAGGATCTGCTGCGGCTTGGTCGCCAGGTCCGGCCGGGCCGCGTACTGCAGGCCGCTGTAGGCCCGCCAGGTGGGCAGGGCTATCTGCAGGCCGCCGTAGTAGCCGTTGCTGGTGTTGATGCTCCAGTTCCCGCTGCTCTCGCACTGCGCGACCTTGTCCCAACTGGCGACCGAGGCCGCGGAGGCGTCGGTCGCCGCCGCGAGCGGCGCCGCGAGGGAGATCAGGGCCGCGGCGACGACCGGCCGGCGCAGCGAGGAGGACCTGCGGGCGGTGGAGGAGGGCATGGCAGAGCTCCAGGAGTTCCAGGGATGACGGCGATCCGGCCGGCGGGCGTACCCGGCCGCGGCACGAACCCGGCGGCAGCCGGTCGGCGGGTACCACCCTCCCCGCCACCGGGGCCGGGCGGAAGGCGTTCCGGCTGGACGGAAGCGTCCCTGGACCGTTCAGTCCAGCCGCGCGTTGCCGACGAGGCTGGCGGCTGCCTGGGCATCGAGCCGCCCCGCCCACCCGGCCCACCTCGACCGTGCCTGACGAACCGTCGACGACCACTGCTCGAAGGAGAGTCTCGAAGGAGAGTCTCGAAGGAGAGTCACCTTGCCCGGCAAGCCTGTTGCCGGGATCAGCCCCGGAGCCCGGACCGGCCCGCCGACCAGTTCGCCGAACGGCGGCTGAGCGGTCCGGTCCGGTCAGTCGGTGGGCGGGATGTCGTGCGGCAGGCCGGGCGGCTGCAGCGGGCCGGGGGCCAGGCGTTCCAGCAACCGGTCGACTCTGCCGTCGGGCCGGTACAGGGTGCGGTAGGCGTAGGGGTGCGCGGCGCCGGGGAACGTGGTGACGCCTTCGTCGACGACGGTGCGGCCCTGGGTGATGGCGAGCAGCCGCAGGTCGACGTCGGCGGGCAGCGCCGCCTGCTCACCGGTGGGCGGGCGGCGGTGGCGGCCGGCCATCTCAGGCCCCGACCAGGGTGCGCAGGTCCTCCGAGGCGCCCCAGCCGTAGGTGGAGAACCCCCGCCCGTCGCCGGCGAGGTAGGCGGTGAGGGCGGCGTGCGAGGTGGGGAACATCGGGGTGGGCAGGGCGTTGGCGTCGACCCAGCGGACGGCGAGGTGCTTGGTGGGCTCGGTGTTCGTCGGTGTGCCCCGCCAGGACGTCGCGGCGAACGCCGAGAGCAGGAAGGGGCCTTGGCCGTCCCACCCGTCCCTGACCTGGATGGTGTGGACCAGCCGCAGCTCCCCGGTGTCGACGACGAGCCCGGTCTCCTCGCGCAGTTCGCGGGCGGCGGCCTCGTCGAGGCGCTCGCCCTCCTCGGCCTTTCCGCCGGGGACGGTCCAGGCGGGAACCGTGGACCAGGAGTCGTTGGCGTAGTGGACGCCGACGACCCTGCCCGCCTGCTCGTCGTGGACGATGACGCACACGGCCTGACGCAGGGACAGCATGGATCCTCCAACAGGTGCTGAGGAAAGGGGAGTTCACGCGGGAATGTGCGGGGTGCGCAGCAGGTCGACGTCCTGCGGGAGGGCTGCGGCGCTCACGCGGCCCACCCCACGGTGGACAGGGCGTTGCCGCGGCCGATCTCGGCGAGTGCCTGGACGGTGTAGGGCACGGTACTGCTCGGGAGACCGTCCAGCGGCCACCAGCGCAGGGCGTCGCACTTGTGCGGTTCGGCGTTGCGGACCCGGCCGTCGTAGCGGGTGGGGCGGAAGAACAGCTGGAGGCGGCTGCGGCCGTCGTCGGCGTCGAGGTGGTGCAGGGTGTGGACGAGTTCGAGGCCGTCCTCGGCGATGAGGATGCCGAGTTCCTCCTCGGCCTCGCGCGTCATCGAGCGGGTGATCGGTTCGCCGGGCTCCATGTGACCGGAAGGCAGGTGCCACATGCCGTTCGCGTAGGCGGTGTTGCGTCGTCGGCCGAGGAGGACGGCGTTCTGGTCGAGGAGGACGAGGTGAACGCCGACGACCAGGGTCAGCGGGTCCGCCCCGGGCCGGCGGGGCACGATGGCGGCCGCCTGGTTGGCGTCGTCGAGCGGATTCACACGGTCCTCCCGCCGGGCAGGCCGGCCGTGTCGCAGAGCAGCGGCAGGTAGTGCCGCAGGTAGGGCGGGACGTTCAGGGCGAGCGCTTCCGCCAGGGGGACCATGCGGACGGCCAGGCCCTCGTCGCCGAGCCGCAGGTCGCTCTCGTCTCCGTCCCGGACGGCGTGCAGGACGCGGGTGAGCGGGAGGCCGAGGTCGTCGTGCGGGGCGGGCAGGGACCGCAGTCCGCTGATCCGGATGCCGGCCTCCTCGCGGACCTCCCGCACCGCGGTCTCCAGGGCGGTCTCGTCCCCCTCGCGCCAGCCGCCGATCGGGGTCCAGTAGCCGGGCCAGGCCATGCCCGGTCCGTCCTCGCGCAGGTGCAGCAGCAGTCGGCCCGCGGTGTCGGTGACGAAGACCAGGACGCCCTCGAAGTCGTCGCCGTCCGGGGCGGGGCGCTCCAGGTAGAGCGGGACGCCGGAGCGCTGGGCGCGCAGCACCTGCCGCAGCCGCTGGTAGCCAGCCGGCTCCATGAGCCGCCGCCAGTCGTGGGCGCTCTCGAACCGCCACTCGGTGTGCTCGTCCGGATCCAGGTCGATCCGGGCCTGCTGCTCGGGCGTCAGTACGCCGCCGTCGAAGACGTAGCCGCACACCGGGACGGGGTAGCTGGTGCCGGCCTGCTCGTGGATGACGGCGACCAGGCGGCGCCGGGCGATCACCTCGGGGTTCTCGGCGGCGAGGTCGAGGCCCAGCTCCTCCTGGGTCTCGCGCAGGGCGGTGGTGAAGGGCGTCTCGCCGTGCTCCATGTTTCCGCCGGGGAAGTTCCACACGGCCGGGTTGACGGCCGAACGCATCCCGAGGACACGGCCCTGCGGGTCCGTGACCAGGAAGCAGCCGTAGGAGGTGGGCCGGGCGATGGTGGTGAGGTAGCCGCCGACGGGCCGCCAGTGCGGGATCCGCAGGCGCCGGGTCAGCCACTCGATCACGGTGCGCTGCCCGTCGCCGGTCGGCGGCAGGACGTCCGGGGCCGCCCACTGGTGCCCGTCGTGATCCGGTGAGAGCACAACCTCGGTGGCGTCCGGGACGACGGTGGTGAAGACGAACTGGCGCATGCGCCGTCCGCGCTGGTCGGTGACGTCGAGATGCCGCGCGTACTCCAGCGGCAGGCCGGAGAGCCCGGTTTCCTCGGCCAGCTCACGGGCCGCGCCGGCGGGCACCGACTCGTTGTCCTCCCGGGCGCCGCCCGGGTACTCCCACAGACCCGGAAGGACATCGTGCGGGGACCTGCGGATCATCAGGATCCGGCCCGAGGCGTCGCGGACCACGACGCCGACGCCGATCCGCTCAATGCCTTCACGCGCGGCGAGGTCTGTGAGTACGTCGAAGTCGATCACTGGGCGGGCTCCTCGGTTTCGCGGGCGGGACCAGCTGGCCGGCCGGGCGGCGCGGTGCCGGTGGCCGCGGCGGCGGGGCGTTCCACGGGGACCCTCCAGACTCTGGTGGTGTTCGAGCAAACGGAACCGCACAGGAACCTCAGGTGCCGACAAGTAGGCCTTCAACTGGCTGAGTTGGCCCGCTGTGCGGCGGTGGCGGCGACTGATGATGGCGCTGTTCGAATCCGGTGTTCAAGTGGATTCCCACCGGGCGAGCCCGGGTCGAACGGGGACGTTTCGAGCACCTTCCGGGCAGCGGTCGGCGCCTCCTCCAGGCGGTTGCGGAGGGTGCCCGGCAGGGCCGCGGAGCCCGGTGGACAGGCGGCGAGAGCCCGTTCGAAAGCCGTCCTCCGGGCCGGGTCGAGGAGTTGGCGCACGCCCTAGCGGGCGAGGAGGCCACGCAGCCCGTAGCCGTCGCGGGATTCACCCGTTCGGCTGGTCAGCTGGGCGAGGAGGTTTCGGGCATCGGGGGTGTCCGGCTCGGTGAAGGCCCGACTACCGGTGGCCTCCGCGGCGCTCGGCGGGCTGCCCGCCCGTTCGCGGCGCGACCATGGTCGGGGTGTGCCGGGAGAGGTGTTCGGCGTCGGGGCAGTAGGCGAGGCCGGTCAGGGGTCGGCCGGTGAAGAAGCGGATGAACAGGTCGGAGACCTCCGGGCCGCGTTCGAGCGGCAGCATGTGGTCGGCGCCGGTGATGGTGGTGAACCAGCCGTCCGCGCAGGTGGCCGCCAGGTCCCGGCAGTGTGCGGGGCTGGTGAAGTGGTCGTGCTCGCCGGTGGTCACCAGGACGGGCATGGCCGGTGCGGCGCCCTGGGGGAGGCCCTGGTGGGCCATGAGGTCCTGGTGCGCCATGAGGCGCTGGGTGTTGGTCATCAACTGCTCGGCCTCCAGGGGGCCCAGGCCGGTCAGGCGGCGGTGCAGCAGGCGGTGGATCCGGTGGCCGTCGACGGTTCGCTCCAGCGCCTCGCGGTTCATCAGCTGTCCGAGGGTCACCTCGGTGAACTCCTCCATCTGCCGGGCGACGAGGAAGTCGATGCCGCGTCGGAAGTGGGAGCGGGCTTGCTCGGGGACGGCGGTCATGGCGCCGGTGAGTGCCATTCTCCGGACGCGGGTGGGGTGGCGCAGGGCGAGGGCGTGGGTGACGGCGGAGCCGTAGGAACTGCCCACCAGGTTGACGGTGGTGAGTCCGGTGTCGTCCAGTACGCGGCACAGGGCGTCGGCCAGGAAGTCCACGCCGTGGTGGACGGGGAGGACGTCGGCCTTGCCCCAGCCGGGCAGGTCCACGGTGATCACGTCGGCGTGCGCGAGGAATTCCGCTTCGATCCGGCCCCAGTTCTCCTTGGTCTGGAACGCTCCGCCGACCAGTACCACCGGTGCGATCCGCGGAGTGGTCGAGCGCGACAGGCGGGACTCGTAGTGGTAGCCGTGCCAGGTGTGGGCGGTCAGGACGGGCGGGAACCCGTCCGTCGTCGTGGTGGCCGATGACTCGGTCGACTGGGACACGGTTTCTCTCCCTCTCGGGACCGGACTGATGTGGGTTCGCGGGGCCGCAAGGCTCGAACTGCCGTTCGCGGCAAGGGGTGCCGACCGTGGGAGGCACGTCATGGGAGGCACGTCATGCCGGGCAATCTAGAGCAATCCGGTCGTAACACCCGGCTGGCACACCGGCGGACGTCGCACGGCCACCGGTTGCCGCTGTGACCTTTGCGACCGTTATGTCGTTCATTGGTCATGAATGAAGTGGTTCAGGAGTTTTCAGTGGAACGGGAGCGTCCTCATGCGCTCGTGGTGAACGTGCCCGAGCACGGACACGTGAACCCGACCCTCGCCCTGGTCACCGAACTCGTCGCGCGCGGATGGCGGGTGAGCTACGCGGTCGCGGAGCAGTTCGCGCCGCAGGTCCGCGCGGCCGGTGCGGTCCCGGTCGCCGTTCCGGTCCCGGAGCGCGCCGCCGGGCCCTCCCCCGAGGACGTGAGTGACGGCGTCGACATGTTCCTCGGCGAGGCGGAGACGGCGCTGCCCGTCCTCGAAGCCGCCTTCACCGACGACCGACCGGACGTGGTGCTGCACGACCTCGAAGCCTTCGCCGGCAAGGTGCTGGCCCGCAAGTGGGGCATCCCCGGGGTCGAACTGTCGCCCACGCACGCGCTGTTCCCGGGCTGGGAACAGGCCTTCCTCGGCCTGGACGACGCGAGCGAGATGCCCTGCGCGCCGCGGTTCCAGCGGTTCCTCGACGTCAACGGCGTCGACTCCGCACTCGGTGACTTCATCCAGCACTCGCAGGCGAAGGTGGTCTTCGTCCCCAGAACCTTCCAGATCCACGCCGACCGGATGGGCCCCGAGCACGCCTTCGTCGGACCGGCCCTGGGCGACCGCTCCGCCTTCCAGGGCGCCTGGCAGCCCCCGGCCTCCGGTCGGCCGGTCCTGCTGGTCTCACTCGGCTCGGTCTTCACCGACCAGCCGGAGTTCTTCCGCTCCTGCCTGGACGCGGCCGCCCGGCTGGACTGGCACACCGTCATCGCGATCGGCCGCCACATCGACCCGGCGACGCTCGGCCGACTGCCCGAGCACGTCGAGGTCCACGTGAGCGTTCCCCAACTCGACGTCCTCGCGGCCGCATCGGCCTTCGTCACCCACGCCGGAATGGGCAGCGTCCTGGAGGCCCTGCACTTCGGCGTGCCGATGGTCGCCGTCCCGCAGATGGCCGAGCAGCGCGTCAACGCCGCCAGGCTGGCACAGCTCGGCCTCGGCGTGCACCTGCCCCGCGAACGAGCCGATGCCACCGCCCTGGCCGAAGCCGTCCGGCAGGTGTCCCGCGACCCGGCGGTGGCCGCCGCCGTCGCCACGATGCAGGCCGACGTACGGGCCAGCGGCGGCGCGACCGCGGCCGCCGACGTCGTCGAGTCCGCCGCCCGTTCCAAGCGGACACCCACCGACCACCTCGCCACCGTCAGCTGACCACCGAGCCGATCCGCCGCACCGCACCCTCGCCACCCCCGTGGGAGACCGGACCATGCTCCACAGCACGCCGCTGACCCCCCTCGACGAACTCATGACCCGCTGGCCGTTCAGCCCCGGCGCGGCCGGCCTCGCGATCACCTGCCAGGGGCCCGCTCCCACCCCGGCGCGGATCACCGCCCTGGTCCGCGAACGCTGGGGAGCGATCCCGCGCCTCAGCCGGGCCCTGACCCCGCGCGGCAGGCCAGGCCCGGCCCGCCGGCACGCCTGGGTGCACCACCGGGACTTCGACGCCGCGCAGCAGATCGTCCACGAGCCCGGTACGGAGACCTTCGAACAACTGGTCTCCCGACTGATGACCGAGCCGTTCGACCAGGACCTGCCGCCCTGGCGCCTCCACACGCTCCCCGAGCCGGACGGCTCCGAGTTCACCCTGCTGCTGCGCACCCACCACAGCCTGCTCGACGGCCGGTCCCTCGTCACACTCCTGCGGACCCTCCTGGACCCGACGGCGCAGCTACCCGCGCCCCGTACGGCCCCTGCGCGCGCGACCCCTGCCGAACAGCGGGCGCTCCAGCGGTTCGCGAGCGTGGTGCGGGCGCTGCGCGCCTCGGCCGTCCCCGGCACCGCCGTCCCGATGCCCGACCAGGGCGTGACGGCCCCCGCCTACGCCTGCCGCCCGGTGCCCACCGAGGTCTTCGGCCGCGCCCGCACGGCCCTGCCCGGCCAGGCCACGACCGTGACCGAGGTCTTCCTGGCGGCGACGGCCGGAACCCTGCGCGCCGGCCTCAGCCCCTGGCCGTCCACCTCCACCTCCACCTCCTCCTCCTCCTCCTCCTCCTCCGGCGGCGGCGAGCGCCCCGTGTTCGTCACGGTGCCCATGGACACCCGTCCCGCAGGGCACGGTCACCGGCTCGGCAACGAGTTCGGCGCCATCCGCGTCGCCGTCCCGGCGGGCACGGACGATCCCCTCGCACGGCTCGCCGCCTGCCGGGGCCTGATCAAACCCACCGAACACCAGGCGACCCTGCGATTCGCCGACGCGCTGCTGCACGCCCTCACCGCCGTGGGACCCCGCCTGGTCAGCGCCGTACTCGCCCCGTCCTACGCCCCCGCCTACTCCGCGGCCTGCTGCTCCTCACTTCCCCTGCCGGGGGAGGGCCTCGCCTTCGACGGCCGCCCGCTCCGTCGGTTCCGGGGATTTCCCATGGTGCCACCCCACGGAACGGCGACCTTCGTGCTCCTGGGCTGCGCCGCGGGATACACCCTCAACGTGGCGACCAACTCGTCCTCGGGGGACGCCCGCCTGCTGGCCGACACGCTGCTGCGCGAACTCCACCTGCTGGCAGCCCCCGCCCTCGCTCCCGCGGCCCACGGCGCACCCTGATCCGTCTCCACCGGCCATCCCGGCGTCCGGTCAGTCCACCAGCAGCACGAGCTTGCCGCGCACCGTTCCGGCCTCGCCGACGCGGTGCGCCCCGGCCACCTCGGCCAGCGGGAAGGTCCGGCCGACCCGGACGGCGAAGCGGCCGGCTTCGGCCATGTCCGCGACCTGGGCGAGCACGTAGGTGGCGCGGCCGCTGTCGCCGCGGCTGAAACGGACGCCAGTCTGCTGCGCGCCGCGGAGATCGGCGACCGTGATCACCTGCTCGGGCGTGCCCGCGAGCTCGACGAGCTCGGGCAGGACGCCGCTGCCGGCGACGTCCAGGGCGAAGTCGACGCCGGTCGGCGCGATCGCCCGGACCCGCTGCGCCATCCCGTCCCCGTAGGCCACCGGCTCGGCCCCGATGGCGCGCAGGGCGGCGTGCGTGCCCGGACTGCCCGTGCCGATGACACGTGCGCCGCGCTCCGCGGCGAGCTGGACGGCGGCGCCCCCGACGCTGCCGGACGCCCCGTTGACGAGCAGGGTGCTGCCCGCCGTGACACCGAGCTGGTCGAGCGAGCGCGCCGCCGTCTCGGCGGCCGAGGGGATCGCCGCGGACCCGGCGAAGCCGAGCGCCTCCGGGACCGGGGCCCAGTGGGAGAGCACGGCCAGCTCCGCCTGGGCGGCGCCGTACGGCGAGAAGCCGAAGACCCGGTCGCCGGGTACGACGCCCGGGACGCCGTCGCCGACCTCGTCGACGATGCCCGCGGCCTCGTAGCCCAGGGTCTGCGGCAGCTCCTGGTCCATCAGGCCCCGGCGCTTCTTCCAGTCGCTGGCGTTGATCCCCGCGGCCCGGACCCTGATCCTGATCTCTCCGGCACCGGGACGGGGATCGGGGAGCTCGACCAGCTCAAGAACCTCCGGACCGCCGAACCGGCTGAACCGCACTGCCTTCATGAGGCATTCCTTCCGTGGAAGGAGTGGCGGACCGTCCGGTACCGCGTGTGCGCGTGCTCCGGTCCGGCTGTCCGCTCGGCGCCGGAGCACGTTTCTACTCCGATGCCCAGACCTTACGCCATGGCCACGCGTGGCCGGCAAGTCACTCCGGGGCCGCCTCGACACAGGACCCGTGTTCGTTCGGGCGGGGCCGTCGTCGGGCCATCCGAACGATCCTGCCCGGGGCGGGGTGCCGGGGAGCGGAGAGCCGCCTCCGGCACCGGTGGCTCGGTCCCGGTCTTTCAGGGTTGCGGGATCGGGTCGGTGGGTGCCGGGAGGGTGTACTCCACCTTCTTGATCTCGGAGATCAGGTAGCCGCCGTCGGGCTGGCGCTTCAGCTGCAGCCGCGCGTTGACCGATTCCCTTCGGGTCTGGTACCAGCCGCCCGCCGCCGCGTAGGCGCAGCTGATGTCGGCCTCCAACCCGACCACGTCACCGGTGAGTTCGTGCGGATCGTGGCCCTCCTGGGGCCTCGCCAGTGCGCGCATGACGACCGACCAGCCCTGCCGCGCCGTCACCTCGGCCGGCCAGGCCGCAGCGTCGGCCACGCACGCGTTGAGTCCTCCGCCGGAAGCGGCGAGTTCGGGCGTCAGGTATCCGCGGACCCGGTTCAGGACGGCCGCCGGTCCGGTGTCGCCGCGGGACACGTCGAAGCTGCCCGAGGTGACGGCCCAGCCGATCGCGACGGACTCCGCGTCATGCCGGTCGACGGTCAGGGGAGGTGTCGGCGAGGTCGGTCGCTCCTTCGGTGGGACCGGCAGCTCCATGGGGTCGACGCCCGGTGCGGAGGAGAAGGAGAATCCGGGTGGCGCGGTGGCGACCGTCGTTCCCGGGATCTCCTTCTCGTTCTCGTCGTAGCACGGGTTGCACCGGGCGCGTTCACCCGCCCCCGTGCCGTAGTCGGTCTCCCAGCCCCTGCCGAGCGTGTTCAGAAAGGTGCCGCGTTCCATCCGCACCCCGGAGATGTGGAACGGGCGGTCACCGTCCTTCAGCTCCCACGTGCGGTGTTTGCCGTCGACCGTGCCCTCGACCGTGATGACGTAGTCGTAGCTGTGCCTGGCCGCGAGCACGGTGAGGCTCACGATCTCGGGCTTCCCGTTCTCCAGGTAGAGGTACTTGTCCGTGAAGTACGGGGCGAAGGACACCGGCCCGAAGGCCGCGACCATGGCGATCGGGTCGGTGGAGTCCAGGTCGACGCCCATGTCGATCTTCTTGCCCTCGCCCTGGGAGGTGCAGTCCACGACCGTGCCGGGCAGCGGGTCGTGGGGCTCCCCGACCACGGTCGCCCGCACCTGCTCGATCGCCACCGTGTGACCGTTGCCGACCAGCGAGACCGAGAGCGGGGACGCTCCCACGTCCGTGCCGCCCTGGGTGTGCGACCAGGTCCGGGCCGCGCCGCAGTCGGAGACGGCGGGAAGCTCGGTCGACGTGAGGACCTTCGGTACGACCGCGGTCGTGTCGGCGTCACCGTGCTCGGGGTCGTAGCGGGCGCTGAACACCGGGCCGGTGTCCCCGCCCGCGCCGTGCAACGCCCAGTACGCCGTGCCCGACCCCAGCAGGGCGAGCGCGCACACCACGGCCACCAGGAGTCGCGGGCGTAGCCTCCCGGCCAGCAGCGAGACGATGCCGCCCATGATTACGTTGCCGTGGATGGTGCTGTGGCTGATCTCGTTCCTGGTGTCGCGCTGATCGCCCAATCCGCCCACCCCGTCCGACAGTTCCGCGTCCACCACAGTGCGGCTCCCGGCGGGCGAAGGGAAGACCCCGTCCTGGCGGTGACACCGGCGGCGACGGTGTGGGGGGCCTCGACGGGATCGTCGAGGCCCCCCACACCCACCTCTGCCTCACCGGCCGTGTCTGCTGCGGGGTCGGCCGTTCGGGGTGGCGGTTACTGGTGGGCGCCCTTGATGTTGGGCTGGGTCTTCTGGTTGTAGATCTCCTTGCCGGCCGCGTTGAAGGCGTGGACGTACGGGTTCGGGGTGGAGGAGACCGAGTCCTGGCCGGTGGAGATGGCGGCGGTGTAGACGAACGCGCCGTCCGCCATGACGGCCGGGTACTGCGTCGGGTCGTCGCCGTAGCTGATGGTGACCTTGGCGACGTCGGGGGTGTAGTGCCCGGCGCCCAGGGTGAGGAACTTCCCGCCACCGACGGGCGCGGTGGAGTCGTCGAAGAACTCGACCAGGTGACCGACGCCCCACAGGCGGTCGTTGATGAACGTCGCGGGGACGGAGGAGCTCGTGCCCTTGGCGCCCTTCGACTCGCACTGCACGTACTGCTTGGCGGAGTTGACGGCGACGACGACGCCGTCGGTGTCCGCGGTGGCGGTGGGCGTGCGGACCGCGATCACCGAGTGGTACTGCGACGCCTCCGAGCCCAGGCAGGAGGCCAGGATCTTGGTGGCGGTCGCGGCGTCGATCGGGGACGTCGCCGTGCTGGTGATCTTGAAGGCGCTCGGGGTGACGGTCACGGGGCCGGCGGACGGGCCCTTGCCGGGGACCGCCGCGGTGCCGGCCGGGCCGGCTTCGGCGGCGTTGGGGGCCTGGGGGGTCGGCGTGGCGGTGGGCGCGGCGGAGGGCGTGGCGGCGGCCACGGGGGCGGCCGCGGGGGTGGGGGTGGCGGTGCCGGTTGCGGCGGTGGCCATTCCCCCTGCGGTCGCGAGGGCCGCGGCGGTGGCGGTGGCGGCGATGAGCATGATCGGGCGGATACGCATGAATCCGTTGTCCTTTCCTGCGGGCGTCCGGTTGATGCCAGCACCCCTGTACGCCCCGTGGCGCCCGGCGGGTCGCACCCCGCCCACGTGATCCACGTCATAGGCCGCCGGTGCGACCCTGGGACGGTGCTCGTGCGTACAGGGCGGGACGCTCCGTCCAGGAGGCACGGCTCCACCGCCGCGGCCGAGGAGTGCTCCCGCGCGCACCGGTTGTCCCGTGAGCCGACGGACAGCCCCGGAGGAGAGGCCCTTGATGACGCCACAGGAGTTCGACGCGTTCTACGCGGCGTCCTTCTCCCGCCTGACCGGGCAGCTCTACGCGCTGACCGGCAACTGGTCCGAAGCACAGGACGTGGTCCAGGAGGCCTTCATCCGCGCGTGGGACCGCAGGAGCACCTTCGACCCGGACGACGCCCCGGAGGCGTGGATCCGGACCACGGCCAGGCGGCTGGCCCACTCCCGCTGGCGGCGCCTCGCCCGGGGCCTGCACCTGGCCGGACGCCACCACCGCCAGGAACCACCCACCGTCGAGCCGCCCACCGAGGAGCACCTGACGCTGGTCAACGCGCTCCGCGACCTGCCCGAGGCCCAGCGGGGCGCCCTGGTCCTGCACCACATGTGCGACCTCTCCGTCGAGCAGGTCGCGGCCGAGACCGGCGCCAGCGTCAGTGCCGTCAAGAGCCGCCTCTCCCGCGGCCGGACCGCGCTCGCGGCCATACTCACCGACGCCGACCAGGCCCCGACCAGCGAGGAAGGAAAGCTCCGTGTCTGACCCCCACCACGACACCCTGGCCGACCGGCTGCGGCTGCTCGGCGAGCAGCTGCCCGCACCGGCCCTGCCCGCCGCGGAGATCCGCCGCCGCGCCGACCGGCGCCGCCACCGGCGGCGCGCCTTGGGCGCGACCGCGGCCTGCGCCGCGGCGGCAGCCCTGTGCCTGGCCCTCCCGTCCGTGCTGCCCTCATCGGGACCGCAGCAACCACTGGGCCCCCAGCGAGGACCGGCCACCACGGACGCCTCCTCCGTGTCGGCCTCCCCCCGGCCGTCAGCCCCTCCTACCGCCATCAGCACGGCGACGTCCCCGATCGACGCCGGGACCGTCTCCGCGATCCTGGCCTCCTGCCTGGGTGCGGAGGCGTCGACGTTCGACGCGGTGATCGCGGTCCGCACGCCCGTCGCGTCCGCGGACACCGACGGGGTGGTGATCGCCGTCAACTCCGCGAAGCAGTACGTGCAGTGTGAGTCGAAGGGCGACAAGGGCAGGAGCTCGTCCGTCCCCGCGACGTTCATCAACGACCGTCTGTGGGGCGTCGGTCACCTGATCGAGTTCTTCGACGACTCCACCACGTCGGCCGGCACCGGGACGTCCCTCTCGCTGGGCGCCGGGCACTACACCCCCGACGTCGCCAAGGTCACCATCAGCTACGGCGACGACCCCACGCAGTACCCGGCCGTCATGGCGCACGGCGCGTTCGTCTACGCCGCGGCCACCTCCACCGGCGCCAACGGGAGCTCCGGCTCCCCGAACCCCTACGTCCACGCCTTCGACGCGGCCGGCAAGGAGATCTACAACCAGAAGACCCAGCCCAACAGCAAGGGCGCCGACCAGTAACCGCCACTCCGGGCACCCGGCGGTGGAGCGGCCGACCCCGTGGCAGCACGGGGACGCGCGGGCGCGCGTGCGCCTTCAGCCCCGGCGGCGGCGAACCGGGCGCCGCCGCCGGGATCCTGGTCTGCTGGCCCGCGTCGGCGAGGGCGAGGCCTTTCGACGGCCGGGGCGTCCGCGGTCCGGCCGGCCATGGGCGTGCCCTGACACCGGCTCGGCCACCGCCCGCCGGTCCCGAACCGCCGCTCCGGGCCAGGAAGCCGGACCACCCGCCGTCCCCGAGCACGGCCGCCAAGAGCGTTCCGGACTGCGAGCACTAGACTTGTGCGAATGGCCGCTGACACCCAACACATCGTCGTCGTCGCCCACGACCCCGCCTGGCAAGCAGGCGGACTCGCCCTCGCAGCCGAGTTGCGCTCGGAACTCGCGCCGCTGCCGGTGCACATCGAGCACATCGAGCACATCGGCAGCACCGCGATCCCCGGCATGGCCGCGAAACCGGTCTTCGATCTCCAGATCACCGTCACCGATCTGGCGGAGGCCGAGCGTGCCTTCGACCAGCCCCTGGCCGCCATGGGATTCCGGCGCTCCCCGTACCAGCACGACCACGTCCCAGCCGGACTCGACGACGACCCCGAACGGTGGACCAAGCGCCTGTGGTCACGTCGCAGCCACGCCGGCGCAGACTGCAACCTCCATGTCCGCCTCCTCGGCTCTCCCAACGAGCGCCTCGCTCTTCTCTTCCGCGACTGGTTCCGTGCCCATCCCGAGGCGGTGCCCGCCTACGCACAGTTCAAGACCCTCCTCGCGGGTGCGGTCGGTGACATCGGCGTCTACGCCGACATCAAGGACCCGGTCGTCGACCTCGTCATCACCGTCGCCAACTCCTGGGCCGCCGAGACGGGTTGGGCCCCGCACGGCACGACGTCCTAGGCCGTGTATCGAAAGTGGATCTTGAGCGTTGGATGATCGTGATCCATGGCGCGGGGAGATCTCACTGATGAACAGTGGGCAGTGTTGGAGCCGTTGTTGCCGAGGGGAACGAAGGCGGGACGGCCGCATGTCTGGCCTCGGTGGCAGCTGATCGACGGCATACGGTTTCGGGTCCGCACCGGTGTTCCATGGCAGGACGTGCCTATCGAGTACGGGCCGTGGGGTCGGATCTACGACCTGTTCCGCCGATGGCAGCAGGACGGTACGTGGCACCGGGTCCTCGCTCGGCTCCAGTCCCTGGCTGACGCGACGGGCGCGATCACGTGGGACCTGAGCGTCGACTCGACTGTGTGCCGCGCTCATCAGCATGCGGCCGGGGCCCGGAAGCAGGGTGGTCTGCAGAAGGAACCACCGGGCGGTGTCTTCACCGAGCCTGATGATCACGGTCTGGGAATCTCGGCTCCCGGGGCGGCAGGCCACCGCGCTTCGACCCGGCCGACTACCGCGAGCGCCACGCGGTTGAATGCGGGATCAACCGCCTCAAGAGGCACCGTGCCGCTGCCACGCGATACGACAAGCTCGCGGTCCGCTACGAAGCAACCGTCCTCATCGCAGCCATCAACGAGTGGCTGTGATCACTATGCGTCGTCAGAGCTCGTAGTCCTGGGCCAGTTCCTCCCAGTGAATGCTACGAAGCTCAAGACCAGCATTCTCACCTGACGGGACATCCAGGACAGGCTGGAACCAGACCACGGTGAGAGCGGAACGGTGCAGCACCGGGTTGAGCTCAGGAGCGACCGCTGCCGAGCGGAAGAGGCCTATGCAAGCCACGTCAGGCAGCACCTCAACAGGGCCGAAGGCGCCAGCGGTCTGGTCTGGACACTCGCGGCAGGGCGGAACGAGATGGACCGGCGCGGAAAACGCGCGTCCGGCCTCCCGCTGGAGGCCGCTTACGATCATGTCGTTGACGGGCTTGCACGGATAGCCCTCCAGGAATCCCCCATAGGTCGAAGACATCCGCAGCTCAGTGAGCTCGATCGAACGACCAGACGAGAGGGCTATGTAACTCAGCGACATGCCGACACCCTATGCGCACGGCTCACTTCCGATGCACGTCCTGGCAAGGGCGGCGAGGGCTGGTCACGGTCGCCGGGCGGTCCGCGAGCGGGTCAAAACGCGTCGCGCCGGGCCGGGGTGGGTGGTTACGCTCGCGCGATGGAACGGGATGAGACCCTGTGTCTGAGCCAGGCACGACAAGCCCCCTGGGTGCTGGTCGTTCTACGCTGACTGGATGGCCGGTGATCTGGAGCGGTCTTGCCCGGCGTGCGGCAACCGGTTGAGGACGGGGGCTCGGGCGGAGGCGGTGTTCTGTTCGGCGCGGTGCAGGTCGGCGCAATGGAGATCGGTGCGTCGCTCGCGTGTCAAGGTGGCCGCGATCCGGGCCGCTGTGGTGGCACGCCGCCCACCCCGAGATCACCATCGTCTGGGCCGACTCCGCCTATGCCGGCGAACTCGTCGACTGGGCCGAGAAGCACCTCCGCATCGCAGTCAGGATCGTCAAACGACCGCACGACGCCCAGGGCTTCGTCGTCCTACCCCGCAGATGGGTCGTGGAGAGGTCGCCGGCGTGGTTCATGCGCGCCCGCCGCAACTGCCGCGACTACGAACGCCTCCCAGCCCACGCCGAAGCCCACCTCAGGTGGAGCGCCATCACCCTCATGCTCCGACGTCTCAGTCGTGAAGCTACAACCACCGCACACCCCGGGGTCGCACTCGCAGCATGACGAAGGCTCCCAGCTTCCTTTGGCAACTCCGTAGACCGGCCACCGCTACGGAACCACACGGGCATGACCCGAACCTCCAGAGATCCTCCCCGCCTCTCCTATCCCACGGCAGTCTGCATGCGCGCTCCGCACGTCGCGGGATCTTCAAAAACTGCACCCACTGCACTTCTTGCAGAGTCTGCAATGACTGCATAGAGTGCAAAAATGGATTCCGCAGAGGCCAGACGCCAACGACGCCAGATCGCCCGCCGGGTGCAGATCCGCGGCGCAGCCGTCCGGCTGGCTCTGGAGCACGGCGGGCCCGACGAGGTGACGGTCGAGCAGATCAGCCAGGCGGCTGACATCTCCCCACGGACCTTCTTCAACTACTTCCCGACCAAGGACGCCGCCTTCTCCCTGGAGCCGCACCAGTGGACGGCCGAGGAGATCGTGGCTGAACTGCGCACACGCCCCGCCGACGAACCCACGGCCGTCGCGGTCCGCGAAGTCGTCAAGGCCATGGCAAGCGCTGCGGGCTTCAACGACTTCGCCGAGGAGTGGGAGCTTCTCCAGGAGCTCTACCGCCGTCACCCGGAACTTTTCCTGCGCCTGCGCATGGACCAGGTCGACCGCACCATGGCCGCGCTCGCTGACGAAATCGCCGTCCGGCTCGGCGGCGGTGCCGTAGGAACAGACCTATACCCCACGCTCCTGGTGGGCGCCGCCTTCGCGGCGCTCCAGGCTGCCGAGAACCACCGCCGGACGAACCCGCGCCCCCTCGACGAGCTGATCGACGAAGCCTTCGACCTGCTCATCAAGGGACTTTAGAGCCGGTCGGCACTACCGATCCACACCCATCCAGGAGGCAACACAACCATGCCCCAGGCCGAAGGCACCCTCACCGCCGCGTACGAGTCCGAGATGCAAGCCGGGCGCGAAGCCCTGAGTGCCCGCGACTTCCGCTCGGCCTACCGCCACTTCGGACGCGCCCACAACATCGGCCACGACAACCTCGTCATGCACGTCGCCGCACATCGGGGCCTGCTCGCCACCGCCTGGAAGCAGTGCCGCCTCGACCGGGTCGGCACCCAACTGTTCCTGATGGGCGCCGCCTATGCCTTTGACCGCAACCCCCGCCCGCAGGCCACCGAAACGCCCCTTCCTTAGTCGATCGTCTCACTGCGGAAGGCCCGTGCGAGTTGGGCAACGCACACGTCGCATCGGCATCAGGTCTCCGGCGGCGAGGCCCAACCCCCAGCGGGCACGGCAGGACAACTACCGGGTTACCCAGCCGGCTCATCAAGGGTGTCGAGGCGTTCGTTGCTCCGTCACTGTGACGGCGAAACGAACGCCTCACCCCTATCAAGCGCAGCACACCCGCACTGACCAGGGCACAAGGTTCAAACAACAGCCTCTGAGGCGCTGGAGCCGTTGCGTCGGCTGCTGCTGGAGCGGCGCGCCGTCGGTTGGCCGGAGTCGGCCGTCGCGGCGGTGGAGGCTGCCCGGGCGGCGCTGGCGGGCGGGGTGGACACGCCGGGTCTGTGGGAGTTGGGTGTGCTGTCCGACGGGGAGGTTCTGGAGTCCCACCGGCTGCTGGCCGAGGTGGAGCAGGAACTCTGGCCGGTGCTGCGGCTGCCCACCACCGTCGAGGGCCGCGACCGGGCGCTGGCCCGGTACTGCCTGCGGGACCTGCTGGACGGCCGCCTCGATCCGTTGGCGGCGGCCGAACGGGTCGGCTTCGAGCTGTGCCCCTACGACGACCCCGATTCGCCGCTGCGGCCGTTCCGTGCATGGCTGTACCGGGCGGAAGACCAGCAGGAACACGGCGGCGGGCTGACGGAGGAACTGGTGGCCGAACTGCGCGACCTGGCCGCCGAGGTGCTGGCCGGCCCGCTGTCCTGACGGCCGCGCCCCGGGCCGGGGAGGGTCAGTTCGGGCAGTAGGAGCGCGGTGGCTGCCGGTCCGGCCTGACCAGCCGCTGTTCCAGGTTGTCGAGCGTGATCCGGATGCCGATCGTCCCGCCCAGGCCGACCCTGATCCGGCCGCGGGCGAGCGCGATCAGGGCCGTCAGGCCGTACTTGTCGATCAGTGAGGTGCGGTTGCGTGGCGGTCAGTGGCCGTGGCCGCTGGTGAGCTCGTGGTGTTCCTCGGCGGTGGGCTTGGGGACCTGGCCGCCCTCGCCGTAGAAGCCGCGGGAGAGCCTGGCCCGGGTGCGGGTGAGGGCGCCGGCCTTGCGGGCCACGCCGTTCCCGTCCGTCCGGGCCGGCAGCGGGATGGGCCGGTGCTGCTTGTGGGCGGTGAGCTGGTGCAGTTCGGCGGGGTCGAGCCCGGCGTGCACCTCGATGAACTCGCCGTGCGGCAGGCGCTTGATGACGCCGGTCTCGCGGCCGTGCAGCACCTTCTCCCGGTCGCGGCGCTGGAGGCCGAGGCACCAGCGCTTGGTGACGACGAAGGTGACGACCGGGAGGACGAAGAAGCCGGCCCGCACCGCGTAGGTGATGGTGTTGAGGGACAGGTGCAGGTGGGTGGCGAACAGGTCGTTGCCGCCGCCGGCGAGCATCACCAGGTAGACGCTGATCCAGGCGGCGCCGAGGGCGGTGCGGACGGGCGCGTTGCGCGGCCGGTCGAGCAGGTGGTGTTCGCGCCGGTCGTTGGTCACCCAGCCCTCGATGAACGGGTAGCCGGCGATCGCGCCGAGGACGACCGGGAACAGGGTGAAGGGGATGAGCACGCCGAGGTTGAGGGTGTGGCCCCGGAGCCCGATCTCCCAGCCGGGCATGACGCGGATCAGGCCCTCGGCGAAGCCCATGTACCAGTCGGGCTGGGCGTCGGTGGACACCTGGTCCGGCCGGTACGGGCCGTACGCCCAGATCGGGTTGATGGTGGCGACCGCCGACATCAGCGCGATGATGCCGAAGACCAGGAAGAAGAACCCGCCGGCCTTTGCCGCGTAGACCGGCATCAGCGGCATGCCGACGACGTTCTTCTCGGTCCTGCCGGGGCCGGCCCACTGGGTGTGCTTGTGGTGGAAGACCAGGATCAGGTGCGCCACCAGCAGGCCGAGCATGATCCCGGGGATCAGCAGCACGTGGATGGTGAAGAACCGCGGCACGATGTCGTGGCCGGGGAACTCCCCGCCGAACAGGAACATCTGGAGGTACGTGCCCACCAGCGGCACGGCCAGGAGCACGCCCTCGATGAAGCGGATGCCGGTGCCCGACAGCAGGTCGTCGGGGAGGGAGTAGCCGAAGAAGCCGTCCAGCATGCCGAGGAAGAGCAGCAGGAAGCCGAAGAGCCAGTTGATCTCGCGCGGCTTGCGGAACGCGCCGGTGAAGAACACCCGCATCATGTGCACGAACATGGCCGCGATGAAGACCACGGCCGCCCAGTGGTGGATCTGGCGGATCAGCAGGCCGCCGCGGACCTCGAAGCCGATGTCCACCGTCGAGGCGTACGCCTGGGACATGGGCACGCCCTTGAGCGGGACGTACGAGCCGTTGTAGACGACCTCGGCCATCGAGGGCTTGAAGAAGAGGGTGAGCCAGACGCCGGTCAGGATGATGATGACGAACGTGTAGAGGCAGATCTCGCCCAGCATGAAGGACCAGTGGTCCGGGAAGATCTTCCGCAGGTTCGCCCTGGCCAGGGTGTAGATCCCCAGCCGCCCGTCCGCCCAGTCGGCCGCCCGTTGCCCGCGCCCTCGGTCCTGATTCCGGGTCATATCCCCACACCCCAGTCAGAAGTGAAACGGGGATAACTCCCCGCCCCATGTCGGGGTCAGATTAACCGGGGAGTGGTCCCTGTTTCTAGTCCGCGGTGTTCACGCTAACAGCGGTCGGCGGTTGGCGGTTGGCGGTTGGCGGTCGGCGGTCGACAGACGACGGTCGACCGCTGAGCCGCCCTCATGCCTCCCACAGGTTGAGGAAGGCCTCCTCCAGGCGCTCGGGACCGAGCGGCGCACCGGGCAGCGGGTGCGTCCCGTCGGTGGGGCGGAACGCGTCGAGCAGCAGGGCGAGGGGCCGGCGCCAGCCGTCCGGCTGCTGCTCCGTCAGGGCGGGCATCGCGCGCACCAGCGGGCCCATCAGGATGAGCAGGTCCATCGTGGTCACGTCGGTGCGCAGGCTGTGCTGCTCCTGGGCGCGGACGACCAGGGCGGCGACCGTCGTGGCGTTGCGCTCGGAGAGCTCGGCGAGGAACCGGGAGTCGCGGGCGGTGGCGGTGACCAGGTCGTTGAGGCCGCGGTCGTCGGCGACCAGGGTGAAGATCCGCTCGAAGTAGCCGCACAGCGCCCGCCAGCCGTCCGGCTCCGCCAGTGCGCCGGCGGCGGCCTCGGCGAACACCGTGCGGGTGTCGGCGAAGATCTCCTCGATCAGGGCCTCGCGGGTGGGGAAGTGCCGGTAGAGGGTCGCGTTGCCGATGCCCGCGGCCTTGGCGATGCGGTCCAGCGGCACGCCCAGGCCCTCCCGCGCGAAGAGGTCGCGGGCGGTGTCCACCAGCAACTGCCGGTTACGGGCGGCGTCACGGCGCCGCGGGGGCGCCGCCGTCGGGCTGGCGGGGGAGCCGTTCGGAGCGGGGGGCAAGACGGTGACCTCGGCAATCGTCGCGGATCGTCAGAAGGCGGAAAAGCAGTGAGGAACCGGGCGTGGAGCAGCCTATCGGCCGTCATCGGCTCCCCGTCGGGCCGCCCGCCAAGCTGACGGTCCCGCAGCGTCTCTGCGGCCCTCGGGGCCGGCGGGCTCGCGCGGTCAGGCGCAACTCCCGTAAACAGAACCGTGGTTCTGCCTCCCCCTTGACCGCCTCCTCGATCGACTACTGGGGCTTCACCCGCAGCGGGGCCAGGGAGGTCAGCACGCGCTGCGCCAGGGCGTCCGGCAGCGGGGCGTACATGAGGTTCTCGCCGGCCGCCTGGCCCTTCGGGCTCAGCCCGTGGGCCAGGAAGTTCGTCAGGACGGCGGTGCCGGCGAAGGCGCGGTCGGCCCCGCCGTGGTCGCAGAAGTCGATGTAGCCGACGTCGACGATGGGGTAGCTGAGCGAGTGGGGCCTCGCGTAGTCGATCGTGACCGTCAGGTTGGTGCCCGTGCCCTGCACCGAGCCTCCGGCGGCCATCAGGCTGGCGGACTTGGGGGTGAGCTCCACCGCCTGGTCGCCGCCGGAGCTCACCTTGGCCTTCTGGAGGGTGCCGGCCTCCGGGAGCGGCACGAAGGAGATCGACCACTGGCCCCCGGCGACGTAGGCGGGGAGGTCGGACGCGTTCGTGCCGGACGCGGACCGTGACTTGTCGGGCCACGCCCGGCCCGGCTTGTACGGGAAGTCGGCGGGCGCCGCCTTGGCGAGGTACTGGGTGAAGATGGCGGTGGACGTCGACTCGTTGCTCGGGACCCGCGCGTCGATCGGCGAGTCCGGCAGGTTCCAGACCGGGTTGAGGGCCTTGATCGCCGGGTCGTTCCACTTGGTGATCTTGCCGGTGAAGATCTTGGCGAGCGTCGGGGCGTCGAACGTCAGCCCCTTCAGTCCGGGCACGTTGTAGACCACGGCGATCGGCAGCACGATGGCCGGGATCTGGGAGGCGTAGCCGGTGGGGCAGCTGTGGCCGACGACGGCCCGCTGATCGTCCGTCATCGGGGAGTCCAGGGCGACGCCGTCGGACTTGAAGGTCGCGTACTGGTCCATCACGGTGCCGCTCGACGGGCCGTTGAAGGTGATCGCGGCACCCGGGCAGTCCTTGGCGTAATCCGCCTGCCACTGCTTGACCAGGGCCACCTGCAGCCCGTCCGCGCCGACCGCCTGCTTGCCGTCGGGACCGCAGGCGGAGTCGACGGTCGTCACCGGCACCGAGGAGGACGGGCCGGACTTCGGCCCGTGGGACACCGGCTCGTCGGGGACGTGGTCCCGCCAGGCGAGGAAGCCCAGGGTGCCCGCCGTGGCGACGACCACCGCGGACAGCGCCGAGCCGACCAGCACGCCCTTGCGCGGGCGCCTGCGCGGGCGCGGGCGCAGGGCGGCTTCGGCGAGGGACGGGGGGCCGGAGGGGGCCGCCAGGTACGAGGGGAGGACCGGGACCGGGGCCGGGTCCGTGGGCGCCGCGGCCCCGGCGGGGGGAGTGGGCGGGGTCGTCGGCGTTGGCGGCGTCGCGGTCGCACGGGCCGGGGGCGCCACGGGTGCGAGCGGAGCCGCCGGGGCCGTCGGCGTCGGCGCTGCCGGGCCTGAGGCTGCCGTCGGCGTCGGCGTCGGCGTCGGTGTCGGCGGCGGTGTTGCCGGGCCTGAGGCCGCCGGGGCCGTCGGCGTCACCGGCCCCGTCCGGAACTGCACCGTCCGGTCCCGCTCACCACGCGCGGCCAGCCCCAACAGCTGCTCCACCGTGGGCCGTTGCTCCGGCTCCTTCGCCAGGCAGGCGACGACCAGCGGACGCAGCTCCGCCGCGAGTCCGGTCAGGTCCGGCTCCTCGTACACCACCCGGAACCCCACCGCGTGCGAGGAGTCCACGCCGAACGGCCCGCGTCCGGTGGCCGCGAAGGCGAGTACCGAGCCCAGCGCGAACACGTCCGTGGCCGCCGTCGCCGTACCGCTGCGGAACTGCTCGGGCGCCATGAACGGCGGGGTGCCGACGGCCACTCCGGTGCTGGTCAGCTGGGTCTCGCCGGCCGACTTGGCGATGCCGAAGTCGATGACGCGCGGGCCGTCCTCGGCGAGCAGCACGTTGCCGGGCTTGAGGTCGCGGTGCACCAGCCCGACGCGGTGGATCTCCCGCAGCGCCTCGGCCAGCCCGGCGGCCAGCCTGTGCACCTCGGGCGGGGTCAACGGGCCCTGGCCGGAGACCCGTTCGCCCAGCGAGGGACCGGCGATGAAGAGCGTCGCCAGCCAGGGCGCCGGCGCGTCGGCGTCCGCGTCGAGCACGGGTGCGGTGAACGCCCCGCTGACCTTGCGCGCGGCCGTGACCTCCTGCCGGAACCGGGCCCGGAACTCGGCGTCCGCGGCCAGTTCGGGCCGGATCACCTTCACCGCCACCTGGCGCCCGGACACCGACTGGGCGCGGTACACCACGCCCATCCCGCCCGCGCCGAGCCTGCCCTCGAGGAGGTACCCGCCGATCGCTCGCGGATCGTTCTCCAGCAAGGTCACGTTCCGACCCCTCCCCCGGTATGAGCGGCCACCCGGCCGACCGGCCCAGCTTAGTGGGGACCCGTCCACGAACCGACGGCAGCCCTCGGACCCGCAGGTCCGCCCGCCGTGCGACTTCGCCCGCTGCACGACTTCGCCTGCTGCACGACGCCGCTGTCTGCCATCGGCGAATACCACCCCGGGCGGGCGCAACGGTCAGTACCGTCCGGTCACATGACGACGATCACCACCCGTACGGTCGCCTACCCGGCCGACAACCTGACGATGATCGGCCACATCGCGCTCCCGGCCGGTGCCGGGCGCCGGCCGGCGGTCCTGATCGGACCCGAGGGGATGGGGCTCAGCGACGTCGAGCGCCACCGGGCCGATGCGCTCGCCGAACTGGGGTACGTGGCCCTGGCCTTCGACCTCCACGGCGGACGCTACCTGGAGGACCCGGAGGAGATGCTGGCCCGCTGCCTGCCGCTGCTCGCCGACCCCGACCGCATGCGGGACATCGGCCACGCCGCGCTCGACGTGCTGCGCGCCGAACCACGGGCGGACCTCGACCGGACCGCGGCCGTCGGCTACGGCACCGGCGGCGCGGTCGCACTGGAACTCGGGCGCGACGGCGTCGACCTGCGCGCGATCGGGACGGTCAACGCACTGACCACGGGCCGACCGGGCGAGGCGGCACGCATCCGCTGCCCGGTCTGGGCCGGGGTCGGGTCGGAGGACCCGATCATGCCACCCGCGCAACGGGAGGCGTTCACCGCCGAGCTGCAGGCCGCGGGCGTCGACTGGCGCCTCACGGTCTACGGCGGCGCCCTGCACGCGTTCCACCACCCGACGGTCGACCACGCCACACCTCCCGGCGTGGGCTACCACCCACGGCACGCCCAGCGGGCCTGGCGTGACGTCGTCGCCCTGCTCGCCGAGTGCCTGCCCGTCACGGACTGATCCGACCGGCTCCCGGTGGGCTGTCACCCTCCTCGGCCCCGGTCACCCTCCTCGGCCCCGGTCGCGGCGCGCACAGCCGGCCCCGGTCACCGCGCGCACAGCCGGTCCAGGGCCGCTCGGCTCTCGTCGTCCGCGGGGCGGTAGACCAGCAGGCGCAGCTCCGGGTCCTGGAGCGGCAGCAGGATGTCGAAGTCGACGGTGATCGCACCGGCGACCGGGTGCCGCAGCACCTTGCGGCCGCGTCCGTTGACGCCGACCTCCCGCTCCGACCACAGACGGGCGAAGTCCTCGTCCTGCGTGGCGAATTCGGCGATGAGGCCGGACAGTTCCCGGTCCTCCGGGTGCGCGGCCCAGGCCGCGCGCAGGTGGGCGATCCCGTCCCGCAGCACCTGCTCCCGGTCGGCGTAGAAGCCGCGCATCGCCGGGTGCAGCAGGCACAGCCACATCGCGTTGCGCCGGGCCGGCGGCACGGCCTCGAAGTCCGGTAGCAGCCGGGCCATTTCGGGGTTCCAGGCGAGGATGTCGTAGCGGTGGTCCAGCAGCATCGCCGGCAGCGGCGAGAGGTCACCGACCAGGGCGGCCAGCGACGGCGGCGCACCGGCGGCCGGCCCACCGGTGGTGCCGGGGCGGCGGTGTCCGGCCAGATCGAACAGGTAGTCGCGTTCGCCCGGTTCCAGGCACAGGGCCCGGGCCAGCGCCGCCAGCACCTCCACCGAGGGCCGCAGCCCGCGGCCCTGCTCCAGCCGGACCACGTAGTCGGTGCTGACCCCGGCCAGTTCGGCGACCTCCTCCCGGCGCAGCCCCGGCGTCCGCCGGGGCCGCCGGGCCACCGGCAGGCCCAGCCGGTCGGGGTCGAGGCGTTCGCGCCTGCTCCGCAGGAAGGCGGCCAGCTCCTGGGCGGTGTCCATGGTTCGGGTCGTCATGACCGGTCCAACCGCCAGGGTGGGAGCGATCTTCCCAGGAAGAGCCGTCCCTTACCCCCGGACCGGCGCCGCCGCAGACTCGGTTCCGGCAACGGAACACGAGCACATACGAGCACAAACGAGCACAGGAGTACCTGATGGCACTGGCCCTCGACGACTACCGGCTGCTGGGCCGCTCGGGACTGCGGGTCTCACCGCTGGCCCTGGGCACCGCGACCTTCGGCACCGAATGGGGGTGGGGCGCGGAACGGGCCGAGGCCCGCAAGCTGTTCGACCACTACGTCGGGCTCGGCGGCAACTTCCTCGACACCGCCGACACCTACACCGACGGCAGCTCCGAGCGCCTGCTGGGCGAGTTCGCCCAGGAGGAGCGCGAACGCCTGGTGCTGGCGACCAAGTACTCGACGCTGCGCCGCCCCGGCGACCCCAACTCCGGGGGCGGGCACCGCAAGGCGCTGTTCGGCTCGGTGGAGGGCAGCCTGCGGCGGCTCGGCACCGACTACCTCGACCTGCTGTACCTGCACGTCTGGGACGTCCGGACCTCGGTGGAGGAGGTGCTGCGCGGCCTGGACGACCTGGTCCGGCAGGGCAAGGTGCTGTACGTGGCGATCTCCAACACCCCGGCCTGGCAGGTGTCCCGGATGCAGGCGATCGCCGACCTGCGCGGCTGGTCCCCGCTGGTCGCGCTGCAGCTGGAGTACAGCCTGATCGAACGCACCGCGGAGCGCGACCTGATCCCGATGGCCCGGGAAATGGGCCTGGGCGTGGTCCCGTACTCGCCGCTCGGCGGCGGGGTGCTCAGCGGCAAGTACGGCCGGGAGGACGTGGGCGCGACGGGCGCCGGCCCCGACGGGAGCACCCGCCGGAGCCACAACCTCGCCCTGGGCACCCTCACCGAACGCAGCCTCGGCGTGGCCGGGGTGGTCCGGGAGGTGGCCGCCGAGCTGGGGCACACCCCGGCCCAGGTGGCGCTGGCCTGGACGCTGCGGAGGCCGGGCGTGACGAGCACGCTGCTCGGCGCCCGCACCCCCGCCCAGTTGGAGGACAACCTGGGCGCCCTGACGGTCGAGCTGACGGACGCCCAGCTGGCCCGGCTCGACGCGGCGAGCGCGATCGCCCTCGGCCAGCCGCACGAGCTGCTGACGAGCGAGCCCATCCGCCAGGTGACCACGGGCGGTATGCGGATCGAGACCCGCGGCTGACGGCCAGCCGTACCCGCCGCTGACGGCAGGCCGTCAGCGGCGGATCGGCGGGCCACCCGACCACCCCTGGTTCCACCGGCGTCGGCCCGCCCGGCCGGACGCCCGCCGGATCCGTCCGCTCAGGGGGCGGTGTTGCCGTGGGTCCCGCGCGGATCGGAGGTGCCGGAGGGTGACTACTCGTGACCGGTCAGCCCTGCGGCCCGGGTGAGTTCGGCGATCTCCTCGGGGGCTCGTCCGGTGTGGAGGGCGAGGGTGTGGGTGATGAGGCCGGTGAGGTCGGGCCAGGGCAGGTTGCCGTGCGCGTTGTAGAGCGCGACCAGGCCGTGCAGGGCGGTCCAGAGCAGCAGCCCCGCCTGCCAGGGCCGCTACCTCGACGACCCCGCCTTCGACCGGCTCTGGGCCGCGCTGGCGGAACTCGGCGTACCGCTGTACCTGCACCTCGGCATGCCGCCCGCGGACCACTGGCACGTCCTGGACGGCCACCCCGAACTGGACGGCGCGCTGTGGAGCTGGCAGGCCACCACCGGCGGCCACGCCATGCGCGTGGTCATGTCCGGGGTGTTCGACCGGCATCCGGACGCGACGATGATCCTCGGACACGCCGGCGAGTTCCTCCCCTTCGAGCTCTCCCGCTCCGCCTGACCGACGCCGACAAGGACAGGATCGCCTCCGGCAACGCCCGCCGGCTCCTCCGGCTGTGACGGCCCACCTGTAGCCGCCCACCTGTGGCCGGCCACCTGTAACCGGCTGACGGCGTCGTTAATGGGGGGCGGCAGGACGCTCTGATCAGGCAGGATGGCGCGGTGAGCTTCTTCTCCCGTCGTCAGCAGCCCCTCCAGGCCGTCCCGTCCCTCCAGCCCCTCCCGGTCCTCCCGCAGCCCTCCCCGAGCACGGACGCCCTGGAGCGCGTCCGGCTGGCGATCGCCGGGGCACGGACCCGGGACGGCGGTGCGCTCGAAGAGCTGACCGCCGCGCTGCTGGAGGTCGGCTCGGCCGGGCAGCTCGCGGACTCGCTCGAAGCACTGCGTGCGCTGACGCGGCGTCCGGAGCTGCTGCTGCGCCTGGACGCCTCCATACGACGGGAGTCGTGGTACGCAAGGCGCCCGGACCCCTCGCCCACCGAGGACGACCCGGTCGCGCTCGCCCTGGCCGCCTCGCACGGCGACGGCCGCGCTCGTGAGCGCGCGGTGCGGCGGATCCTGCACGAGCCGCACCCCGAGCTGATGCCGTTCCTCGTCCTGCGGACCAGCGACTGGGTCCGACAGGTACGGGGAGAGGCGTGCGCGGGCCTGGCCGTTCTGCTCCACGAGAACCCCCGGCTGGCCACCCCCGAGACCGTGCGGACGGCCCTACTGGTCAACCGGCGCCGCCACGGCGCCTTCGCCCACGGCCAGTTGATCGCGCCGTTGCTGGACGCGTCGGGCACGGCCCGGGCCGGAGCGCTGCTGACGGCCCCCGAGCCGTCGGTGCGCCGCTTCGTCCTCGACACCGTCGCCCACCGCCTCGGGCTGCGTGAGCTCGCCGCCCTCGCCGAGAGCGACCCCGACCGGCAGGTCAGGGCCCGGGCCGCCGAGGCCGCCGCCCGCCAGGCGGTGTGGAGCGACCAGGCCGAGCTGCTGCGCCGCCTCGCCCGCAGCCGGCACGCCGAGGTGCGGATCACCGCCCTCACCGGGCTGATGCGCACCGGCTCGCCCCAGGAGGTGGTGCCGTTCCTCGACGACTCGTCCGCGCTGGTACGGGCCCTGGCGCGGGAGGCGGCACGCCGCACCGGCACCGACGCGCGGGCGTACTACCGCACGGCCGTCCAGAGCGCCGAGCCGCCGGTCGGGGCCGTCGCCGGGCTCGCCGAGACCGGCGGCCGGGCCGACGGCCCCCAGCTCACCGCCCTCCTGGACCACCCGTCCGCTCAGGTCCGGGTCCAGGCGCTGCGCGCCCTGCGGAGCCTGGACGCGGTGCCCGTCCCCCGCGTCACGGCACTGCTCGGGGACGGCTCCGGCGCCGTGGTCAGGGAGGCCGCCGCCGCCCTCGCCCCCAGCGCCGCCCAGCTGCCCGCCGACCTGCTGTGGGACATGCTCGCCGACCCGCAGCGGCCCGCGGTGCGCCGGGCCGGCTACCGGCTGCTGAACCGGCGCGACCGCCCCACCGCCCTGCGCGCCGCCCTCCTCGTGAGCGGCGACCCCCACCCCCGACTCGCGGCCCGCGGCAGGACCGACGCCACCACCCGGATCCGCGCCCTGGCCCCGCACCGCTGGCGCACCCGCCCGGTCACGCCCCTCGACGCCGACCCCGCCCAGGCCGCCGAACTGCTCGCCCTGGCGGAGCGGCGCCGGACCGAACTCACCGACGACGTGGTGCAACTGCTGCACGACGCACTCCGCCCGGCGCCTGCCGGCCGGTGACCGGGCTCGGCGTGTGCCCGGTGCTGTGAAAGGCTGGAGCATGCCCTCTCACCTGCGCTTCTTCTTCGAGTACGGGGTCGACACCCCGCTGTGGCCAGGCCCTCCCGGCGACCCCGACCTCGACAGCCCCTACGGATACCCCTGCGTCCTGGAGACCCTGCCCATCACCCCGGCCACCCGGAACGAGCTCACGAGACTCTCCGACCTGTACCAGTCCTCCCTCGACTGGGACCACCCGGCCGGCCCCTCGCCCTGGACCCGGGACCAGCAGGAATCGTTCCGACGCGAGGCCGACGCGGCGCTGGAGACGCTGCGCCGCGACCTGGGGGAGGACTGGGCGGTCGAGGACCGCAGGCACTGAGCCACCTGACAGCGGCCGCACGGCCCGACCCCCTCGCGGTCGGGCCGCGCCGGGGGCTGCTCCTCGCGCGCGCTGTCAGTCGTCGAGTGCGATCGCGTTCTTGGCGCGTTCGACGGAGGCTTCGGCAGCCGGTCCGCCGGGGTTCTCGGTGGCGAGTGCCTGGTTGAGCTCGACGAAGGGGCGCATGCGCTCGTCGTAGCGGGCGAACGCCGCGCGGTGGTCGCCGTCCGCGCGGCGCAGGGCGTCGGCCAGTACGTGGGCTCCCACGAGCGCGAGGCTGGTTCCCTGGCCGGACAGCGGGGAGGCGCAGTAGCCCGCGTCGCCGAGGAGGACGGTGCGGCCGTTCGACCAGCGGTCCATGCGGACCTGCGTCATCGCGTCGAAGTAGAAGTCGGGTGCCTCCCACAGGGCCTTCAGCAGCTTCGGGGTCTCCCAGCGCAGCGTCGCCATCCGCTCGGCGACGAACTGCCTGTGCCGGTCGGCGTCACGGTGGCCGGCGGGCAGCGGTTCGCCCGCGAAGCCGAACGTGATCCTCAACTCCGTGTTGTCCCGCACCGGGTAGATGCCGTAGCCGGCCTCGCCGTCCCTGAGCCACAGCTGCCAGTCGTCCAGGGCGAGGAAGTTGTCCGCGCTGAAGATCGCCAGATGCATGCCCAGGTGGCGGGTGAACTGCTCCTCGGGCCCGAAGGCCAGCCGGCGTACGGCCGAGTGCAGGCCGTCGGCCCCCACGACCAGGTCGAAGGTCCGGGGGCGGCCGTGCTCGAAGGCGACCCGTACCGCGTCCTCGTCCTGGTCGAGCGCGGTGATCCGGTCCCCGAAGACGAACTCGACGTCGGCGCAAGCCTGTTGGTGCAGGATGCGGAGCAGGTCGTCACGCAGCAGCTCGACGTCGTCGTTGGCGAGCCGGCCGCTGCTGAAGGTCGTCTCGGTGGAGCGGTGGATCTCCCTGCCGTCGCCGTCCAGTACGGACATGCCGCGCATCCTGGTGCGGTGGGCTCGGACGTGGTCCAGCAGCCCCATCCGCTCGGTGACATCGAGTGCGACGCCACGGATGTCCACCGCCTGGCCGCCGGGGCGCAGACCCGGTGCGCGTTCCACGACCGTCACGGCGATGCCGTGACGGTGCAGCCAGTGGGCGAGCGCGGACCCGGCGACACCGGCGCCGGAGATCAGCACGGTCTTCATGCAAGCTCCTTCATACGAGCACTTCCGTACGAGCACGTCCGTACGAGCACTTCCATACGCTGTACGCGCTCTGAATGTACGGCGTATGCACAGCGCTGCCAACTGCCATTTTCCTCCTTCTGTCCTAGGACAGCAGGCCGATTCCGGCTGCCCCCGCTGCTAGGGTCTGAACTAGTACAGGTCCGGTGAGTCCCGAAAGAAATCCCTCCAGGAGCCGACAACATGGCCTCGCAGTCCGCCCCGCCGTTCCGACGCATCGCCGACGAGATCGCCCGGCGCATCGCTGAGGGCGCGCTCGCCCCGGGCGAACGCGTGCCGTCGACACGTCAGATCGCCCGTGAATGGGGAGTCGCGCTCGCCACGGCCACGAAGGCCCTCACCGCGCTGCGCCTGGAAGGCCTGGTCGAGGCCCGTCCCCGGGTCGGTACCGTGGTGGCGGCCCCGGCCCCGGCGGAGGGTCGCGTCCCGTTCAGGCGCAGGTCCCCGTCCGCGCTCCTGCCCGATCACGAACTGAGCCGTGAGCGGATCGTCCGCGCCGCGATGGACCTCGCGGACGGCGAGGGGCTGGGCGCGGTGTCGATGCGCAGCGTCGCCGCCAGGCTCGGCGTCGCCGCCATGTCCCCCTACCGGTACGTCAACAGCAAGGACGACCTGGTCCTGCTGATGGCGGACGCGGCGTTCGGCGAGGAGACCTACCCGGTCGAGCCGCCGGAAGGGTGGCGGGCCCGCCTGGAACTCGGGGCGCGGACCCTGTGGGGGATCCATCGCAGGCATCCCTGGCTCTCCCAGGTGGGCTCCCTCACCCGGCCGCTGATGCTTCCGGCCCTGATGGCTCATGCGGAGTGGGCGCTCGCCGCCCTCGACGGCCATGGCCTCGAACCGGAGACCATGCTCGACCTGCACGTCCTGCTCTACGGCTACGTCCACGGGATCGCCGTACATCTGGAACGGGAAGCCCAGGCCGAGGCCGCCACCGGCCTGTCCGAGGACCAGTGGATGGACCGTCAGGCCCCCGCCTTCGCGGCGATCACCGTGGCGACCCGGTATCCCGTGTTCACCAGGATCGCCAACAGCTGCAAGGACGGTTACGACCTCGACCTGGACACCCTGTTCGAGTTCGGCCTCAAGCCGCTCCTCGACGGCATCGCCCTCATCATCGAGGCCGCCTGACGGGCCCTGCGTCGGGCCGGCCCGGCGGGAAGCGGGGGAAGGGTTGACTCGGGGAAGTGTGAGTGGTTTATTACTCATATGGCGACGACGGGACGGGTGCTCAGCACCGCGGAGGAACGCAGGGAAGTGGTGCTCAGCACCGCGGTCAGCAGCTTCGCGGCCCGTGGTTACTACGGCACCAACACCACCGAGGTGGCGAAGCGGGCGGGCATCTCGCAGGCCTATGTCTACCGCCTGTTCCCCAACAAGGAGGCGTTGTTCCTCGCGGTCGTCGAACACTGTTTCGACCTCGTGCGGGACAGCTTCGCCAGGGGCGCGGCCAAGGCGCGCGGCAGCGAGCCGCACGAGGTGCTGATGGCGATGGGCGACGAGTACGCCCGGCTCATCGCCGACCAGGACCTGCTGCTGGTCCAGGTGCACGCCCAGGCGGCCGCGGCGTCCGAGCCCGCGGTGCGCGAGGTGGTGCGGCGCGGCTACGCCAGGACCGTCGAGTACGTGCGCAGCGTTTCCGGCGCGGACGCCGACGCGGTCCAGTACTTCATGGCCAGGGGGGCGTTGTGCCACCTGGTGGTGGCGATCGGCGCCACCGAGGTCGACGCGCCGTGGGCGAACACGCTCTCGGCGGGCCTGCGCCACTACTGATTTCCGTCACCGACCGAGTTTTCGCTGCGAGAACGGCCGCATCATGCGGCCTTTCTTTTGACCCAAAGTGTGAGTGGTTAACCACTCAATCTCTGAAGGAGAAGTCATGAGCCAGGAACTGCACGTCGTCCTCGGCACCGGACCCGTCGGCCTGACCCTCGCCGAGCGGCTCGTCGCCCAGGGCAACCGGGTGTGCACGGTGAACCGGTCCGGCGGTGGGGAGCAGATCGCCGGTTCGGTGCGGGTCGCCGCCGACGTGACCGACCGGGCGAAGCTCGCCGAGATCGTCGAGGGCGCCGACGTCGTCTACAACTGCACGCACGTGCCGTACCAGCTGCAACCGCAGGTGCTGCCCGTGATCCAGGACGCGCTGCTCGACGTGGTCGGCCGCAGCGGCGCGAAGCTGGTCACCGTCGAGACGCTCAACCAGTACGGCCCGACCGGCGGGGTGCCGATGACCGAGCGGACGCCGCTCGCCGCGCCGGGCCCCAAGGGGAAGACGCGCGCCGCGATCACCGAGCGGTACCTGGCCGCGCACCAGCGTGGGGACGTCCGCGTCGCGCTCGGCATGGCGGCCGACTTCTTCGGCCCGCGCGTGCTGCTGTCCTCGCTGGGCGCGTCGGTGTTCCCGGCCGCACTGGCCGGCGCCGCCAGGCTCGGGCTGGGCGACATCGACCTGCCGCGGAGCTACACCTACGTGCCCGACCTCGCCGCCGGCCTCGCCGTGCTCGGCTCCGACGAGCGCGCACTCGGCAGGCTGTGGCACCTGCCCGTCGACGGCCCGTACACGACCCGGCAGATCCACGGCATCATCGGCGACCTGACCGGCGAGCCGACGCAGCTCACGGTGCAGCGCGAGGCGGAGCCGTTCGGCCCGTACGACGAGGAGTTCATGGCCGAGTACCGCGAACTCTTCTACTGGCACACCGAGCCGTTCGTCATGGACGACTCGCTCTACACCAGCACGTTCGGTGCCCGCGCCACCCCGATGCGCGAAGCGCTCGCCACGACCCTCGACTGGTTCGCCCACTCCGCCCAGGAAGGACAGTGACCATGCAGACCCTCTACACCACCGAGGTGACCTCCAGCGGTGACGGCCGCAACGGCAGGGTCCGCTCCAGCGACGGCCTGCTGGACACCGCGCTCGCGCTCCCCAGGGAAGCCGGCGGCTCCGGCACGGCGACCAACCCCGAGCAGTTGTTCGGCGCGGGCTACTCGGCCTGCTTCCACAGCGCGCTACGGCTGGTCGCCCGGGAACGCAAGGTCACCCTGTCCGGCGACACGGTCGTCGCGCGGGTGGCTCTCGCCCGGGACGACGCCGGGTTCCTGCTCGACGTCGAACTGTCCGTGCTGCTGCCCGGGCTGTCGCAGGCGGACGCCGAGTCGCTGGCCGGGGACGCCCACGGGCGCTGCCCGTACTCGCGGGCGATCCGCGGCAACGTCGACGTCACCCTGCGCGTCGCCGTCTGACCGGCGGGCGACTGGTCAGCCTTCGGCCCGGCCGGGCTCGGGTTCGTCGTGGATGGTCAGTGCTCCGGCGAGGTCGAGGTCGGTGACGGTGCCGTTCGCTCCGGCGCGGACGAGCAGGACCGCGCCGAGGGCGGTGCTCCAGAAGGTCCTGGTCTCCGTGCTGAGCGGGCGGCGGGTCTTCCAGCCGCGGCTGTCGAGGAGTTGGCCCACGAAGCGCTCGGACTGCCGGAACAGCAGTTGGAGGTGCTGGTCGACGACGGGGGCGAGTTCGGGCTTGGAGATGCCGGCGGCGAGTGCCCGGGCGACGGACGGGAGCGAGGGCATGGCCAGGACGGCGCGGGCGATGTTGCGTCGGAAGGCCGCCGCGTCGGGGGCTTGGCGGCCGATGCGTTCGATCCGGCGGGCGTCGTGCAGCAGGCCGAGGAAGGCGGCGTGCACGAGCAGGGAGTCCTTCGAGCCGAAGTGGTAGGTGACCTGGTTGGGGAAGACGCCTGCGGCGTTGGCGATCTCCGCGACGCTCACCTCGGCGCCGGGGCGCTCCTCGCAGAGCCGGGCGGTCTCCTCGATCAGCCGGCGCCTGGTGGCGCGACCGCGGTCCCGTGGCCGGGCGGGTGTCGGTCGGGCTTCGGTTCGCTTCTTCTCCACCCGCTAATTGTATGTGATACAACAGGGCTCATTCACTTGTATCGCATACAAGAAAGGTCCAGGGGCATGCACCGGACTGAAGTTGACGTCGTCGTGACCGGACTCGGCGCGATCACCCCACTCGGTGGGGACGTGGCCTCCACCTGGGAGGCCCTGCTGGCCGGCGAGTCCGGCATCCGCGGCGGCGTCCTGCCCGGCCACGAGGGCGCCGGCCTCCCCGACACCGTCGCGGGCACCATGGCGGTCGACCCCGCCGGACTGTTGCCGCGGGTCCAGGCCAGGCGGCTCGACCGCTCGCAGCAGGCGGCCCTGGTCGCGGCGGCCGAGGCCTGGGCCGACGCCGGCACCCCGGAGGTGGACCCGGACCGGCTCGCCTCGGCGATCGGCACCGGCATCGGCGGCGTCCGGACGCTGCTGAAGGAGGACGACGCGCTGGAGACGGCCGGGGCGCGGCGGGTCTCGCCCCGCACCGTCCCGATGCTCATGCCCAACGCGGCGGCGGCGCTGATCAGCATCGAGTACGGTGCGCGGGCCGGGGTCTACACGCCCGTCTCGGCGTGCTCCTCCGGTGCCGAGGCGATCGCCCTCGGGGCCAGGCTCATCCGGGCCGGCGAGGCGGACGTGGTCATCGCGGGCGGGACCGAGGCCGCGATCACCCCGATCACCGTCGCCGGCTTCGTCCAGGCCCAGGCACTGGCGCGGTGCACCGCCGAACCCGCCTCGGCCTCCCGGCCGTTCGCCGCGGACCGCACTGGATTCGTCCTCAGCGAGGGCGCGGCCGTCGTGGTCCTCGAAAGCGCCGAACACGCCGCCGCCCGGGGTGCGCACGTCCACGCCGTCCTCGCGGGCGCCGGCATCGCCGCCGACGCCCATCACATCACGGTGCCCGCCGCCGACGGCTCCGGCCAGATGTCGGCCATGCGCAAGGCCCTCGCGCAAGCCGGCCTGGCCCCCGAGCGGATCAGCCACATCAACGCCCACGCCACCGGAACCCCGGTCGGCGACGCCGCCGAGGCACACGCCATCAGGGCGGTCTTCGGCCGCGCCACCGTGACGGCCCCCAAGGCGGCGCTCGGCCACCTCTTCGGAGCCGCTGGCGCGATCGAGGCGCTCATCGCCGTCCTCAGCGTCGAGCACGGCGTCATCCCGCCGACCCGCAACCTCACCGCGGCCGGCGTCGATCCCGACCTCGACCTCGACGTCGTCGCGGACCGACGGGACGCCCCCCAGGAGGCCGTGCTCAGCAACTCCTTCGGCTTCGGCGGGCAGAACGTCTCACTCATCGTCACCAACGCCCGGCACCACACGTCCCGAGCGGCCTCGTCGACGCCGTGACCCACCCGGCCGCGCAGCGGTCGACAGCGCGGGGTTGGCCAGCCCGAACGCGACCACGGTGTCCCAGCCGACGCGCAGTTCCGTGACCGGGTCGTCGGGGGAGGGTGCGATCTGCTGCTTGGCTGCCAGGAACCGGGTGAAACCGTGCTCGGCCACCGCGTCCAGCAGCCCGTCCTCGTCGCCGAACCGCCGGTAGCGGGCGGGCGGTTGCAGTCCGGCGGCGTCGGCGACCGCCCGGGTGGTGACCGAGTCGCGGCCCCCTTGCTCCAGCAGGCGGGTCGCGGCCGCGATGATCCGGCGGCGCGTCTGTTCCCGTGCGGTGGTGGCGGGTTCCGCTGCGCGCCGGGTGGGGGTCGGTCGGGTCGGCTGGGTCGGTCGGGTCGGTGTTGCGGGCGGGGCGGTTCCTGTACGTCGGCTGAGGCAGTGCCCTTCTTCGGAAAGCCGGTCTCGTCCACGATCAGCACGCCGTCTTCTAACGGAGGTACTGCTCGATCACGTCGGCGCCGCGGGTGACTCCACCACTTCGCAGGATGGCTTGGCGCATTCCCGCAAGGTTGACGCGTACTGCCGGGTCCGAGGCAACCCTGCTGATCGCCGCCCGCAGTGCTTCGGCGCTCACCATGTCGGCGTCCAGGCGTTCGCCGAGCCCGAGCTCCTCCAGGCGCCCGGCGTTGGCAGCCTGCTCGGGTGTCCGCGGGACGGCGACGAGGCCGACCCCGTAATGCAGCGCCTCCATGACGGAGTTCATCCCGGCGTGCGAGACGAAGGCGGTGGCACGGCGGAGTACCGCCAGTTGCGGGAATCGCGGACGGACGTCCACCCGGCTCGGGACGGCGCCCAGTACGGCGGCGTCCGTATCGCCCACGGTCATCGCCAACTGCCACGGTCCGTCGGCGACGGCTTCCATGCAGGCGCGGTAGAACTCCGGGCGACCGTTGAAGACGGTGCCCAGTGAGACATACAGCAGTGGCGCGTCGGGGTCGGGCGGTGACCACTGTTCGGCCTGCTCGCGCCTGCCCATCGAAGGACCGATGAACTGAAAACGTTCGTCGAAACTGTCAGCGGCCGGCTGGAACTCTCGCGGGACGAAGACGAGGTTGAGCCCGTCCGCCATCGTCATGGTGTCGGCGACACCGAGCGGGACACCGTACTCGGCGGAGAAGGCCGCACAGTCGGCGGCGAGCAGGGCCATCGCCGGATCGTCGGTGTCGAGCCCCGCAGTCAACTGCCGGTCCAGTGAGTACGTCTCGTTCGAGGCGAGGTGGGGGAAGCACTGCACGGCGGGGATGCCCAGCCTCCTGGCGATGATCCGTGCAGGCCAGTTCGTCGTGTCGTAACAGATTGCGTCCACCGGCTCCGAGGTGCAGTACTTCCGCAGCACCGGGTAGGTCGCACTCATTGCCGCGAAGTAGTGGCGCAACCAGCCGGCCACGGCCTCCGGGCCGATCTTTGATGGCGGTGTGAACGGCTCCAGTGGCGGTAGTTCCAACCACCGTGCGCCGGCGCCGGTGATCGCGGCCGCGTGGCCTGCACCGGTGGCGTAGTCCACCTGGTGCCCGCGCCGTACGAGTTCCTCGACCAACGGCAACATCGGATTGATGTGACCATGCCCAGCCAGGGTCATGAAGAGTAACTTCTTCAACACGAGGGACACACTGGCAGCCCCGACGCCGCAACGCCATCGAGATTCGCGACTCACCGCAGCCACGGTCGGCGACCGCTCGCCGACCTCTCGACCGGATGGATCACGAAGTCACGCCGGAGTCAGTTGTATTCGAACCAGGTCAGGATGGCCTTCACCCGGCGGTTGTCCTCGCCGGAAGGCATGCCGAGTTTCAGGAAGACGTTCCCCACGTGTTTGGCCACGGCGGCGCCCGAGAGGAACAGCTGCGCCGCGATCTCCGCGTTGGAGCGGCCTTCGGCCATGAGGGCGAGCACCTCCTGTTCGCGCGCCGTGAGCCGGGCGAGCGGGCCCCGGGGCGGGTCGGCGCGGGTGACGTGGCGGACCACCTCGGGGTCGATCACCACTCCACCGCCGGCGACCGTCTCGACGGCCCGCAGGAAGTCCGCCACCCTGCCCACCTTCTCCTTGAGCAGGTAGCCGACGGCCCCGTCGGTGCCCGGGCCGTTCAGGAGTTCACGCACGTACGGGCCCGTGACGTAGGCGGAGAGGACCAGGACCGGCAGGTCCTGGTGCCGGGACCGGATGTCGATCGCGGCCCGGAGTCCGTCGTCGGTGTTACCGGGCGGCATGCGGACATCCGTGATCACCAGATCGGGGGCGGCGCCGGCGGCGGTGAGCTCGTCGACCGCCGCGACCAGTTCGTCGGCGTCCTCGCATTCGCGGATCACGTCGTGGGCACTGGAGACCAGGATCTCCCGGATTCCGGCGCGAATCAGCAGACTGTCGTCCGCCAGGATGATTCTCACGATCGATGTCCCATCGCTTTCCCCGTTCCGCTTTCCCGTCCCGCTCTTCCCGGTCGAATTCCGTCACCACGGGGGTTCGGCCGGGGCGGATGCCACGATCTCCGTCCCGCCGCCCGGCGGGCTGATGATTTCGAGGTTCCCACCGACGCTTCGCATCCGCTCACGCAGCCCGGAGAGCCCGGAACCGGTGCTGATCCGCGCGCCGCCGGCGCCGTCGTCCCGCACCAGGACGCGCACCCCGCTGTCGGAGCACCGCAGCTCGATCCGGGCGCTGTCGACGCCCGCGTGCTTGGCGATGTTCGTCAGGGCCTCGGAGACCGTGAAGTACACGGCCGCGGCGATCGGCGAGGAGAGCCGGGCGTCCGTACCGGTGCTGGTCAGTTCGACCCGCAACGGTGATCTGGCCACCAGCTCCCGGACGGCGGCGATGAGACCGAGATCGCTCAGTTCGCCGGGGTGGATGTCGCGCACCGTCTCCCTCAGCCGTTCGAGCGCGCGCTCCGCCTGGCCCTGGGCCTGGCGGGCCAGCTGGACGATCCGCTCCTCGTCGATGGCCGAGGCCGAGGCCGCGGCCTCCAGGATCCCCAGGCGCATGACGAGGGCGACGAGTTCCTGCTGGGCGCCGTCGTGCAGGTCGCGCTCGATGCGTCGGCGCTCGTTCTCGAAGGCCACCGTCAACGAGGCCCGGCTGGCGCGGAGTTCCTCCAGTTTCGCGAGCAGGTCGGGGTTCCGGCGCTCCGAGAAGGCCCGCAGGAGCAGGTCGCGGAGCAGGGAGACGCCGGCCAGCGCACCCCCGGTGACCGCGCCGAGGACGATGCCCGAGGGCACCGCCACGAGGGTCTCCCACAGGGCGGCCGGGGTGAACGGGCCGACTTTCGCGGCGATGCCGAAACCCCAGAGGACGGGGGAGAGGACCAGCGCGAGGGCGCTGAAGAATCCGAGGAATCCCACCAGCAGCGAGAGCGCGGACAGGAGCGTGGCGGTGGCGAACACGGGGAGGTCGGTCCGCCACACCGACCGTGTCCGCAGCCGACCGGCCACCCACCGCGCCCAGCTGCGGTCGACGGGTCGCAGCGGCACCGTCCGGACGCCGCACCACTGCGCCCTGGAGCGATCCAGCTCGGCCACCACCGGGACCGAGACCGGTGCGGCGAGAACGGAAATCAGGAGGATCGGAAAGGCGGCCGCTGCGACGAATTCGGTCAGGAGCCTCCGGGCGACACGAACACGAATCTGCGCCATGATCAATATCTTCGCACAGTTCGGATCGGTCGAGCGGTAGACCCAGGTCTACTTCCAATAGCAGTGCGGGCACCCGTGCACTCCACCGCCCGTCGCGGCTTTCCTTGGGTCATGTCATTTTCCACTGCCGCTCCCGTGCCGTGCATTCGTTTGCGCGGCCTTCGGACGGAATTCCCCCTTCCCGGCCGCCGGGGCGAGACGACGCGCGTCCTGCACGACATCGACCTGGACATTCCCGAAGGCCGGCTGACCGCCGTCGTCGGCCCCTCCGGTTCGGGCAAGTCGACGCTCCTGCTCTGCACGGCCGGCCTGGAGCAGGCGACGGCGGGGTCCGTCGAGGTCCTCGGGACGGACCTCCGCTCGCTCGGCCCCCGCAAGCAGGCCGCGTTCCGCAGCGAGAACATCGGCTTCGTCTTCCAGGAGTACAACCTGGTCAGCTCGCTGACGGTCGAGGACAACATCGCCCTGCCGGCGCGGCTGGCCGGCCGCCGGGTGCCCAGGGCCCGGGTCGAGGACGCCATGGCGCGGCTGGGCATCGCCAAGCACGCGCGGCGACGCCCCGACCGCCTCTCCGGTGGCGAGCGCCAGCGCGTCGCGGTGGCCCGGGTGGTGGCGAACCGGCCGCGGATCGTCTTCGCCGACGAGCCGACGGGTGCGCTCGACCTCAAGTCGGGTCATGTGGTGCTCGACTGGCTGCAGGCGCTCCCCGCGCAGGGGAGCACGGTGCTCATGGTCACCCACGACCCCCATGCGGCCGCGCGGGCCGATCAGGTCGTGGTGATGGGGTCCGGGCGGGTGCACGCCGTCATTCCCGGTGGCGACTCCCGCGCGGTGGGCGACGCCGTCCTCTCGGCGCAGTCGGCGGACGAGGCCGGCGGGGAGGAGTCGTGATCCGCCTCGTGCTCTCGGACATCCGCCTCCAGGCCTCGATGTGGTGGTGGACGCTCCTGTGCGCCACGGTCGGCGCGGCGTGCTCGGCGGGCTCGGCCATCGCGATGTTCACCGCCCTCTCGGCGGCGCGGGCGGCGGGTGACGCGCGGATGGTCTCCGCGTCGACCGCCCTCGGCGGCAACATCGTCTTCTTCACCGTGCTCGCCGCCGTCGGCATCGTCGCCTCCGCGGTCGGCCTGACGTTGACGACCCAGCGGCGCGAGCACGCCCTGTGGGTGATCCTCGGGATTCCGCGCCACCGGGTCAGGTTCGTCCTGCGGACGGAACTGGTGGTGCTGGGCACGGTGGCCGGCGTGCTGGCCGCACCGCTCGCCCTGGTGGTCGCGGGCGTCGCCCTCGCGCAGTGGAGGGGGGCGGGGCTCGACCTGCACGGGGCCTCGGTCGGGTTCCGGTTCTGGTACGTCGGCGTGAACGCGCTGTTCGGACTGGTTCCGTGCCTGCTCGGGGGCTGGGGCGTCACCCGGCGGGCCGCCAGGACGCCGGAGATGCACGCCTTCCGGGACCACTCCGATCCCCCGGCCCGGACGGGCGTCGTCCGCGGTGTGCTCGCCCTGTGCCTGCTCGCCGGTGTGGTCGGGATGTGGATCCCCGGTCTGGGCCTCGACCTCAAGGGCGGGTTCGCCCAGCGGACGGCCTTCGCGTTCGCCGGGAACCTCTTCCTCGTCTGCCTGCTGCTGCTGATGGGGCCGTGGGTGCTCACCCCGCTGATGAGGCTCTGGACGGCGCTGGTGCCCTCGCGCGGCGTCGCCTGGCACCTTGCCGTGCGGTCGTGCCGGGCCCGTGCGGCGAGGAGCGTCACCACGGTGCTGCCCTTCGCGCTCTCCCTGTCGTTCGTCGGCCTCTTCATGGTGATGGGGAACGTCATGCCCGGCGGCAGTACCGGGCTGGACAACATCCTCGTCGTGCTGGGCTGGGTCTTCGTCGTGTCCTGGGTCGGGGGCCTCGCCGTGATCGCCCTCGTCGGGCGGGAACGCGTCCGTGACTCCGCCGTCGTGACGGTGGCCGGTGCGCGGCCGGGCGTGGTCACCCGGTCGCTGGTCTACGAGGGGGCGATCTACGCGGGGACGGCGATCGTCTTCGGCGCGCTCTTCCTCGCCGTGTCGAGCCTCACCATCGCCCTGGGCGCCCGGACCGACGTCGTCCGGGTCCTGGCGGACCTCCCCTGGGCCACCCTCGGGGCGCTCGCCGCCGGGACGCTGGCCACCACCTGCCTCGCGCTGGTCCTACAGGCCGCCCGGGTCTCCCGCACGGTCGCGGTCCGGGCCCTGCGCTCGTGAACCGGGACGCGGCAACCAACCTCACCGTGCTCGTCGACGATCGAGCCCGAATGTCGAACAGGAAAGAACGAATGACAAGCAATTCCCCCTCCGGAATCAAGGCACCTCGGGTGCGGAGGCGCGCAGCCCTGGTACTCGCCGCTTCGATCGCGGCCGCCGTGGCGATGACGGCGTGCTCCCACGACTCCGCGGACACCTCGGCCTCTCCGGCCCCGGGTGCCACCCGGGTGAGCGCCGACCTGCAGAAGCTCATGAGTACCGCACCGTGGTCATCGGGCCAGTGGGGCCTTCAGGTCGCCGATCTGAAGACCGGGAAGGTCGTCCAGTCCAAGGGTGCCGATACGCAGTTCATGACCGGTTCGACGGCCAAGACCTTCGCGGTCGGTGCCGCGCTCGACGTCCTGGGCGGCGACCATCGCTTCCGTACGCCTGTGGTGCACTCCGGTACGGTCTCCGCGGACGGGCGGCTCTCCGGCGACCTCATCCTGGTCGGGAGCGGCGACCTGGCACTCGGCGGGCGGACCACCGCGTCGGGCGGACTGGACGTCCCCGACTTCGACCACTACGACGCCAACGCCGTCCCCGGCCTGGCGACCATCACCGCCGAGGACCCGCTGGCGGGAATCGACGAGCTGGCCCGGCAGGTCGCGGCCAGTGGCGTCCGCCATGTCGACGGCGACGTGGTGATCGACAACCGGCTCTGGGATCCGGTGTCGATCGGCGGGGTGCCGGTCACTCCGACCGTCGTCAACGACAACCTGATCGACGTGCTCATCACGCCGGGCGCACCCGGCGGGCCGGCCAAGGTCGACTGGCGCCCCAAGACCGCCGCCTTCGGCGTGGACGCGCAGGTGACCACCACGCCCGCCGGAAGCAAGCCGACGGTGACGACCGAGAGCGTGAGCCCCGGGCACATTCGCGTGCGAGGTTCCGTACCCGCGGACGCGAAGGCCCCCTTCGTGACGACCTACCAGGTTCCCGACCCGGCGGCGTTCGCCCGCACCGTCCTCATCGAGGCACTCGGCAGGAACGGCGTGAGCGTATCCGCCCCCTCGCTGGGAGCGAACCCGGACAGCCGGCTCCCTCCGTCGGCTGAGGTGAACTCGCTCCCCGTGTCGGCGAGTTACACCTCGCCGCCCTTCAAGGAGTACGCCAAGCTGATCAACAAGGTCAGCCACAATCTCGGGGCGAACCTCCTGCCGCCGCTGATGGCGGTGCACAACGGGCAGCGGACCTACGCGGACGGCATGAAGATCGAGAAGGACTTCCTCGCCCGCTCGGGGGTGGACCCGCAGTCGGTGAGCCTCGTCGACGCCCAGGGACTCCCCGGCGACAAGGCGACGCCGACCGCCCAGGTGGCGCTGCTGCGGCAGCTGGCACGGCAGGACGACTTCGACGTCTTCTACGACTCCATGCCGAGCATGGGCGTCGACGGTTCGCTCGCCGACGTCATCGACCGCACCGATCCCGCCGCCGGACACATCCGTGCGAAGACCGGCACCCTGGTCAGCTCCTACCAGGGCGAGTTGGCCCTCGGCACCAAGGCACTCGCGGGCTACATCGACGCGAAGGACGGCCACCGCTACGCCTTCGCGATGTACGTGAACAACATTCCGGTGCCCGGTGGCTCGGTGAGCGATGCCATCGACCTCGCTCTCAAGGCCAACAAGCAACTGGGAGCGATGGCCGCCACGGTCTACGAGTCGCCCAAGGCGTGACGGGCAGCCCGATGAGGTGATCGCTTCGGCAACCGGGGACGGAGTCGGGTTCCAGCGGGTCCCGGGGGTGGGGTCCGGAGAGGTGAATCGGTGGTGTGTCAGGTCGGTGGGCGGCCGCGGCCCCTGCTGGGTGATCGACAGTGGCGGATGGCGACTGCTCGCCGAGACCCCCTTCCGTCGTCTGGAGTTGATCATGACGTTCTCACTGTCAGAGGCCCCCGCTGTCGGGCACCGTCCCGGTTCGGCGGGCCGGCGGGGCCGGGCGCTGGCCGTCGCGGCCGGGGTGCTCTGCGCCGCCGTCGCGCCGGTGGCGCTTGCCGCGCCCGCCCACGCGGCCGGCGCCTGCACGACCACCGGTACCACCACCACCTGCACCTTCGCCACCGCCGGCGCGGACCAGGCGTTCACCGTCCCGGCCGGTGTCACCCGACTGTCCGTCACCGCCACCGGGGCCGAAGGCCAGAGTGCCGCCAACGGTGGAACCGGCGGCAGCGGCGCCAACGTGAGCGGCACCGTCACCGTGACGCCCGGCAGCACCCTCTACGTCAACGTCGACACCGGCGGCGGCCCCGCCGGCGGTGTCCCCGACGTGAGCAGCGGCGGTACCGGCGGCGGTTCCAGCGACATCCGCACCTGCGCCTCGACCGCCGCGAACTGCGTTCTGACCGGTGTCCCCGCAACCGACCCGCGCCTGATCGTCGCCGCCGGCGGAGGCGGCGGTGGCGGAGGAATCGCGCAGACCCCCGCCACCGGGGCCACCGGCGGAAACGCGGGAGACACCGGAGGATCCGGCGGCCAGCGGCCCCAAGGCGCCGGGGGCGGCGGCGGTGCGACCCAGGCAGCCGGAGGAACCGGGGGTGCCGGCTGTCCTGCGGGTCCCCCCGGAACCGGTTCCGGCACCATGGGCGAGCCGGGTGCCGGGGGCCAGGGCGGGGGCGCCTTCGGCGGTGGGGGCGGTGGCGGCGGCTGGTTCGGCGGCGGCGGGGGCGGCGGCTGCGTGGCCATCGGCGGCAACGGCACCCTCGGGCCGGGTGGCGGTGGCGGCGGATCGAACCTCGTCCCCTCCGGCGGCACCTCCGCGGTCGCGTCGGGCCCGGCGCAGGTCACCCTCACCTACACCACGGGCAAACCCGTCACCACCACCCTGACCGCACTCATCCCCGTCACCCGGGTCGGCCGGCCCGTCGTGCTCAGCGACCTCGTCTGCCCCGCCCCGGGCTCCACCACCAAGCCCACCGGAACCGTCACCTTCACCGACACCACCACCGGCACCGCCCTGGGCACCGAACCCCTGTTCCTCTCCCTCGGCCACTGCGCCGCCGCCGGCCTGGTCACCACCTTCCACACCACCGGCACCCACACCATCACCGCCGTCTACAGCGGCGACTCCGTCTACCAGGGCAACGGCGGCAACCCCGAAACCACCACCGTCACCGTGAACTGACCCGGCACACCGCACCACGCAACCAGCAGACGCACCCTGGTGGGTTCCCGCCCGACCGAGGGTGCGTACGCTTGCCCGGACCGGGTGGACCTCGTCCTGGGCGCCGGCATCGCGAACACCTGCTACGGGCCGGAATGCTTCCTAGGGGTCGCCTTCAGGGCCGCTCAAGTATTGATGAATCACTGTGGTTCATGGTGCGTCGTCATGAGCCGTCGGCACGTCCCGGCCGGCCGTGCCGGAGTGCTACGGCGCGATCGAGGTCGGTCGCCGACGGCGAAAATCCGCTCCGCTGACCAGTGCGAACGGGGAATCGATCAAGAATTCCAGCTGCCGTGGCGACGCGTGGACTCATAGCCGGAAGATCGAAGAAATACTCCGTACAGCACTTTATTCACGCCTTGACAGCGGCCTATTTCCGACTGTTGTATGACTGGCGTCGCGGGGTCGGGATGGCAAACAAAAGTTACTCGCGCCATATCCGCCGCACGGTGGCGGAACGCCCGGCCTTTTCTGCCGGGTGCACAGCAAATCCCTTTCCGTATTTCCCGAAATCGGGAATTCCACGAACAGCGAGTGCCGACATGTTCGAGCTCTGGAGAAACCTTGAACGCCACCTCGCTCGTAGCTTCGACAGACCCGGTCGCCCGGCGGCGGCCCCGCCGGGGAGGCCTGGCGGTACGCACCGCGGCTGACGTGGGGTCGCACCGGGCCGGGGAGGGATCGTGTCGGGCCTGACGCCGATCGCGGCCTACCCGCTTCCGACGACGACGGACGACCTGCCCGTCAACACCGCGCGCTGGACCCCCGATCCGCGCCGGGCGGTGCTGCTCGTGCACGACATGCAGCGCTACTTCCTCGCGCCGTTCCCGCCGGCGGTGCGCGACCCGCTGGTGCGCAACTGCGCGTCGCTGCGGGAGCGTTGTGTCGCCCTCGACGTCCCGGTGTGCTACACCGCGCAGCCCGGCGGCATGACGGAGCGGCAACGCGGTCTGCTCAAGGACTTCTGGGGCCCCGGGATGAGCGTGGCCCCCGAGGACCGCCTGGTCGTACCGGAGTTGACGCCCCGGTCGACGGACGACGTGTTCACCAAGTGGCGCTACAGCGCGTTCTTCAAGTCCGCCCTGTTGGCCCGCATGCGGGACCAGGGCCGCGACCAGCTGATCCTCTGCGGGGTGTACGCGCACGTCGGCGTCCTGGCCACGGCCCTTGAGGCGTTCACCAACGACATCCAGCCGTTCCTGGTCGCCGACGCCGTCGGGGACTTCTCCGCCGAGTACCACCGGCTGGCCCTCGACTACGCGGCCGCCCGCTGCTCGGTGGTCACCACCACCGAGGAGGTCTTCCGATGAACCCGTCGCAGTTGCTCGGGCGCGTCCTGGGCCCCGATCCGGGCGCCTTCGCCCTCCTGCACCGCCCCGAGAGCCTGGGCCCGGACCGGATGGACGTCCTGCTGGGCCGGATCGGCACCCCGGCCCGGCTCGCCGACGTCCCGCTGGGCGCAGGGCCCCGGACCCCCGGCGAGGACCGGCACGACGTGCTGGTCCTGGTGCCGCACCAGCAGATCGCCGAGCGCGGCTTCGCCGCCGTCCCGGACGGCTCGCCGCTGCTCGCGATGACGGTGACCGACCAGGGCCGGATCGCCACCTCCGAGGTGCTCAGGCGCCTGCCGGACGAGCCGATCGGCCTGGCCGGCGGACGCTTCGACACCGACGACGAGGCCTACGCCGACACGGTGCGCGCGGTGCTCGACCGCGAGATCGGCACCGGGGAGGGGTCGAACTTCGTCATCAAGCGCTCGTTCGTCGCCACCGTCACCGGCTACTCCACGCGCAGCGCGTTGAGCCTGTTCCGGCGGCTGCTCACCCGGGAGACCGGCGCCTACTGGACGTTCCTCGTGCACACCGGCACCCGCACCTTCGTCGGCGCCACCCCGGAACGCCACGTCAGCCTGCGGGACGGCGTCGCGGCGATGACCCCGATCAGCGGGACCTACCGCTACCCCGCGAGCGGACCGGTGCTGTCCGAGGTCATGGACTTCCTGACCGACGGCAAGGAGACCGACGAGCTGTACATGGTCCTGGACGAGGAGTTGAAGATGATGGCCCGCGTCTGCCGCAGCGGCGGCCGGGTGGTGGGCCCGTTCCTGCGGCAGATGGCCCGGCTCGCGCACACCGAGTACGTCATCGAGGGGCGCAGCGACCTCGACCCCCGGGACATCCTGCGGGAGACCCTGTTCGCCCCCACGGTGACCGGCAGCCCGCTGGAGAACGCCTGCCGGGTGATCACCCGGCACGAACCGCGCGGCCGCGGCTACTACGGAGGCGTCGCCGCGCTCATCGGCCGCGGCGCCGACGGCGCACCCACCCTGGACTCCGCGATCCTGATCCGCACCGCCGACATCAGCGGCCCGGGCCCCGACGGCGCGGGGCGGGTCGAGGTCGGGGTGGGCGCGACCCTGGTCCGGCACTCCGATCCCGCCGCCGAGGTCGCCGAGACCCGGACCAAGGCCGCGGGCCTGCTCTCGGCACTGGGCGCCGACGAGCGGCTCGACGCGCACCCGCTGGTCCGGGAGGCGCTGGGCCGGCGCAACGGGACGATCGCGCGGTTCTGGCTCAGCGACACCGCGGCGCGGACCCGGCCGCACCCGGTACTGGCGGGCCGCCGGGCCCTGGTCGTCGACGCCGAGGACACCTTCAGCGCGATGCTGGCCCACCAGCTGCGCGCCGTCGGGCTGACGGTGCACCTGGCCGGCTTCGACGCGCCGCACCGCTTCGACGACCACGACCTCGTCGTCCTGGGCCCCGGCCCCGGCGACCCGCGCGAGGCCGGCCACCCCCGGATGGCCCGGCTCACCTCGGCGATCGAGGAGCTGCTGTCCCGGCGCACCCCCTTCCTGGCCGTGTGCCTGAGCCATCAGCTGCTGTGCCGGCACCTCGGCCTGCCACTGAGACGCCGCCAGGTCCCCAACCAGGGGACCCAGCGCGAGATCGACCTGTTCGGCTCGCGGGAGCACGTCGGCTTCTACAACTCCTACGCGGCCTACGCGCGGGCCGAGCAGCTGGAGTGCCCCGGCGTGGGCGAGGTGCGGGTCGGCCTGGACGCCGGGACCGGGGAGGTGCACGCCCTGCGCGGGCCGCACTTCAGCTCGGTGCAGTTCCACCTCGAATCGGTGCTCACCCGGGACGGAGTACGGATCCTGGGCGCACTGCTGGCCCCGTTGACGGAAATCAAGGAGGTGCTGAACGCGTGATAGCCACCATCTCCTGGTGGGACCTCTCCGGGTCCGACCAGACCATCGACTCCCTGCGGGTCTACCTGCGGGACGAGGGCGTGGAGCCGTGGGCCGGGATCGACGGACTCCGTCTGAAGATCTGGATCTCCGACCGGCGGACCAACCGCTGGGGCGCGGTGATGCTGTGGGAGTCCACGGCCGACCTGACCGCGCCGATGCCGCCGAACCGGGCCACCGAGCTGATCGGCTACCCGCCGACCCTCCGGATGGCGACCGAGGTGGAGGCGCTCGTGGAGGGCGTCCGCTCCGGCGGGACGCCCGACCGGGGCCTCGCCTTCGAGCCCGTGGCCTTCGAGCCCGTTGCCGTTGAGCCTGTCGAGTCCGAGCCCGTCGCCTTCGAGCCCGTCGAGGAGCCGTCGTGAGCGCGTCGACCCCGCCCCCGGCGTCCGACGAGTTCGCCGCCCCGCCCGCCGAACCGATGGGCCTGCTCCAGGCCTGGTTCGACAGCGCCGTCGCGAACGCCGTCCGCGAGCCGGGCGCGCTGGCGCTGGCCTCCGCCGATGCCCGCGGCCACGCCTCGAACCGGATCGTGCAGGTGCTCGCGGTCCGCGACACGGGCCTGGTGTTCGCCAGCCACGCCGACAGCCGCAAGGGCCGGGACCTGGCCGGGACGCCGTGGGCATCCGGGGTGCTCTACTGGCGCGAGGCCGGCCGCCAGGCGATCGTGAGCGGCCCGACCCGTCCGCTGCCCGACGGGGAGTGCGACGCCCTGTGGGCCGCCCGGCCGGCCGCCGCGCACCCGATGTCGGTGGCCTCGCACCAGAGCGCACCGCTGTCGGACGAGCACGCCCTGCGGGCGGAGGCCGCACGACTGGGCCGCGACGGCACGGCGCTGCCCCGCCCGGCCGGCTGGCTCGGCTACCTGCTGGAGCCCGCGGCCGTCGAGTTCTGGCAGGCCGCCCCGGACCGGCTGCACCGAAGGCTCCGCTACGAGCGCGACGGCTCCGGCTGGCGCGCCGACCGGCTCCAACCCTGACCGTGCCCGCCAAGTCCTCCAACAGGAGAAGGTAAGTCGATGTGTGGAATATCGGGCTGGGTCTCCTTCGACCGGGACCTGACTCAGCACCGCGCGGACCTGGACGCGATGACCCTGACCATGGCCTGTCGGGGCCCCGACGCCGAGGGCGCCTGGCTCGACCGGCACGCGGCGCTCGGCCACCGGCGCCTGTCGATCATCGACCTCGAAGGCGGCACCCAGCCGATGTCGGTGCGCACCGACGACGGCGAGGTGACGCTCACCTACAGCGGCGAGGTCTACAACTTCACCGAGCTCAGGGGCGAACTGGTCCGCCGGGGCCACCGGTTCCGGACCCGCAGCGACACCGAGGTGGTGCTCCACGGCTACCTGGAGTGGGGCGAGGCGGTCGCCGAGCGGCTGAACGGCATGTACGCCTTCGCGATCTGGGACGCCCGGGTCGAGCGGCTCGTGCTGATCCGCGACCGGCTGGGCGTCAAGCCGGTCTACTACTACGCCACCGAGGACGGGGTGCTGTTCGGCTCCGAGCCGAAGGCGATCCTCGCCCACCCGCTGGCGGAGCGCGCGGTCGACCTCGCCGGCCTGCGGGAGCTGGTCAGCTTCACCCACACGCCGGGGGCCTCGGTCTGGTGCGGGATGCGCGAGGTGCTCCCGGGCGGCGTGGTCACCGTCGACCGCGGCGGCCTGCGCGAGCACCGCTACTGGACCCTGCCGACCCGCGTCCACACCGACGACCGGCAGACCACCGTCGACACCGTGCGCACTCTGCTTGAGGACATCGTGGACCGTCAGCTGGTCTCCGACGTGCCGCGCTGCACACTGCTCTCCGGCGGGCTCGACTCCAGCGCGATCACCGCCCTGGCCGCCGCCCGGCTCGGCAAGGAGGTGCGCAGCTTCGCGGTGGACTTCGTCGGACGGGAGGAGGACTTCGTCCCCGACGAGCTGCGGGGCACCGCGGACGGCCCGTACGCGCTCGACGTGGCGGCGCACGTCGGCACGCAGCACCGGACCGTCGTGCTCGACCACGCGGCGATGGCCGATCCGGAGATCCGCCGCAGGGTCATCACCGCGCGGGACAGCCCGTTCAGCTTCGGCAACATCGACGCCTCGCTGTACCTGCTGTTCCGGGCGATCCGCGAGCACTCCACGGTCGCCCTGTCCGGGGAGTCCGCCGACGAGGTCTTCGGCGGGTACCGCTGGTTCCACCAGCCGGAGGTCCAGGCCGCGGAGACCTTCCCGTGGATGGCCGTCTTCGTCAGCGGCGCGAAGGCCCAGGCGTCCGACCGGTTCAACGCCGACATCACCGCCGCCCTCGACCTGCCGGCCTACATCCGCGAGCGCTACGCCGAGGGCGTCGCCGAGGTCGAGCGGGCCGACGGCGAGAGCGACCACGAGCTGCGGATGCGGGTGATGTGCCACCTGCACCTGACCCGGTTCGTCCGCATGCTGCTGGAGCGCAAGGACCGGATCAGCATGGCCGTCGGGCTGGAGGTCCGGGTTCCCTTCTGCGACCACCGGCTGGTGGAGTACGTCTACAACACCCCGTGGTCCATGAAGACCTTCGACGGCCGGGAGAAGAGCCTGCTGCGCGCCGCGACCGCCGATCTCCTGCCCCGGTCGGTACTGGAGCGGACCAAATCGCCCTACCCCGCCACGCTCTCCCCGCAGTACGCGGCATCCCTGCTGGAACAGAGCAGGGAACTGCTCGCCACCGACGACCCGGTGTTCGAACTGGTCGACCGTGGTCGGCTCGAACGGATCACGCGGCAGGACCCGGGCACGATGAGCCTCGATGTCCGCAACGGCATGGATCGGGTCCTCGATCTGAGCACGTGGCTGGACGTCTACCGCCCCGAACTCCGGCTGTCCTGACGGCGCCGGTGCCACGGTAATTCAGCACAGGGAAAACCCATCCCACAGAAGGACACGAGATGGCAGACACCCATGCGCAGCCCGAGCACGTCGGAAACGACGTCGAACTCCGCCGCCGGCACCGCGAGGTGGTCGCGGACTACATGAGCCGGAAGGGCGAGAACCGCCTGACGCGGTACCTGCTCTTCGCCGAGGACGGCAGCGCCGGCCTCTACACCACCGACACCGGGGAACCCGTCGTCTCGCAGGGCCACGAGAAACTCCGGCAGCACGGCGAGTGGTCCCTGCGGATGTTCCCCGACTGGGAATGGAAGAACGTCCGGATCTTCGACACCCAGGACCCCAACCACTTCTGGGTGGAATGCGACGGAGAAGGGCAGATCCGCTATCCGGACTACCCGCCGGGCCACTACCGGAACCACTTCATCCACTCGTTCGTGCTGGCCGACGGGAAGATCAAGCAGAACCGCGAATTCATGAACCCGTTCCAGCAGCTGCGGGCGCTGGGCGTGGAGATCCCGGAGATCAAGCGTGGGGGAATCCCCACCTAGTCCGATGTCGTCCGTACGAACAGTGGGCCTCCCGGTACCGGACCGGGAGGCCGGAATGGGGAGTCGCACATGACAGTCGACATACAGGCCACCCGGGACGTGATCGAGGTCATCACCGGTGGCTGGCGGGCCCAGGCCCTCTACACCGCCGTCAAACTGGACCTGCCGGACCACATCGAGGCCGGCCGGGACACCGACCCCGAACTCGCCCGGGCGACCGGCGCGGACGAACGGGGCGTGCACCGGCTGATGCGCCTCCTGGTGGCCATGGGCGTGTTCGAGGGCGACGGGACGACCGGCTACCGGAACACCCCGCTGAGCACGGCCCTGCTTCCCGGGCCCCAGTCCATGCACGACCTGTGCCTGCTCTACGGCGAGGAGTTCTACACCGCCTGGGGCCACGCCCACCACGCCGTCTCCACGGTGAGCTCGGGCTTCGAGGCCGCCTACGGCCGGCCGCTCTACGAGCACCTCGGCCACGACCCCGCGCTCACCCGGCGCTTCCAGCACACCATGAACGCCGGAAGCATGTTCTTCCACCAGGTGCCGGAGGTGTTCGACTTCTCCGGCCGGACGGTCGTGGACGTGGGCGGAGGGGGCGGACAGCTGCTCGCCGCGATCCTCGCCGCGACGCCGGACGCCGAGGGCGTGCTCTTCGACCGCGAGCACATGATGCCCAAGGCCCGCGAGCACCTGGTCGCCGCGGTCGGACCGGAGCGCGTCCGGCTGGTCGGGGGAGACATGTTCGAGGGCGTCCCGGAGGGCGGGGACGTCTACATCCTCTGTCGGGTGCTGGCGGGTTGGGACGACGACGCAGTCGTCGGCGTCTTCGAGAACTGCCGCCGCGCCATGACGGACCCCTCCGCACGGCTGCTGCTCCTCGACCGCTTCGTCGCGGACAAGGACTCCACCGTGCTGCCCGCCCTGTGGGACCTCCACCTCCTGATGACGACCGGCGGCGCGCACCGCAGCCTCGACCGGATCACCTCCCTGCTCGACCGGGCCGGCCTGGACATCGTCCGGAGCGCCGAACTGCCCATGGAGAACACCGCGTTGGTCGCCGCGGCCCGCCCCTCGCCGCAGCCGTAGCGGAGCCCCCCGCACACCCGGCGCCGCGGGCCGTCGCCCGGTACCAGGCCCTGTTCGACGCCCACCGACCCGGCATCCGTCCCCCGGCCCGCGCGGTGTGCGGGGGACTTCGAGAACGGAAACCCATGGGTACGTACGAGTACGTGGTGGCCGACGTCTTCACCGACGTCCCGCTGGAGGGCAACCCGACCGCGGTCTTCGTGGACGCCGCCGGGATCCCTCCCGAACGCATGCAGCGGATCGCGCAGGAGATGCACCTGTCGGAGACCGTCTTCGTCCTCCCCCCGGAGGGCGACGGCGACGTGCGGGTGCGGATCTTCACCCCGGTGAACGAGCTGGCGTTCGCGGGCCATCCGACCCTGGGGACGGCCATCGTGCTCGGCCAGGCGAACAACGCGAACAACGCGGACAAGGCGGACAGGGCGGACACGATCCGGATGGAGACCGCCATGGGCACCGTGGTGTTCGAGCTCGAACGGGCCGACGACGGCCGGGCCGACTCCGCCTGCATGTGGCAGCCCGTCCCGACCTGGGAACTGTACAAGCGCGCCGACGAGTTGCTCGCCGGTCTCGGCCTGGCCCCGGCCCCCCGGACGCTGCCGGTCGAGGTCTACCGCAACGGGCCTCGGCACGTGTTCGTCGGCCTGGACGGCGTGGCCTCGCTCTCCGCCCTCGAACCGGACCAGCGGGTCCTCGCCCGGCTGCCCGACATGGCCGCCAACTGCTTCGCGGGCGCGGGCTCGCAGTGGCGGCTGCGGATGTTCTCGCCCGCCTACGGCGTCGTGGAGGACGCGGCCACCGGCTCGGCCGCCGGCGCGCTGGCGGTGCACCTGGCCCGGCACGGCGTGATCCCCTTCGGGGAGTGGATCGAGATCCGCCAGGGCGTCGAGATCGGCCGCCCCTCGACGATGCGGGCCCGGGCCTTCGGCACGCCGGGACGGATCGAGTCGGTCCAGGTCGCCGGGTCCGCCGTCGTCGTCGCCCGCGGAACGCTGTACGCGTAGCGGCGTAGCCGTGTAGCCGTGTGACGGGCATGGGGCGGCGAACGACGCCGGGGGCCCGGCAGGAGCGGTGACCGTCCACTCCTGCCGGGCCCGGACGGGCGGGGCCGTCGGGTCGGGGGCCGGTTATCCGGCCAGTGCGCCGAAGCTCGCCTCCAGTGCGGCCTCCGCCGCCGTCAGCCGCCCCGCCGTCGCGTCGAGCCACGACGCGTCGGCCCGCACCGCGTCCCGCGCCGCCGCGAGCATCCGCCGGAACTCGGCCGGCTGCGGGCCGCCGAGGCCGCGGTAGCCGGCGACCATGTCCGCCGGGTCCAGCGCGGCCCGGAACTGCTGCTCGGTCAAGGGGAGTTCGCCGTCCACGCCGTCGAACCCGCCCGCGATCCCGCGGTACAGCCGCCGGGCCTCGGCGAAGTCCAGCCGCTCCACCGTCAGCCCCTCGCCGCGCCCGTACGTGACCAGGGCGGAGGCGAAGCTGTGGCCGACGTGGAACGGCACGTCGCAGTCGCGCTGCAGGACGTTCGCGAGCTCTGAGGTCGTCGAGTAGTCGGACCGCACCTCGTCGAGCGCGGCCCCCTCGTCCAGCCGCATGCCGCCCACGATCGCCGTCATCTCCCCGAGCAGGGCGAGGGTGCGGTCCAGGGTCCGCTGCGCCTCGGCCCGCTTGTAGTCGGTGAGGCCCGAGCACACGTTGTGCGCGGCGAGCGCCGTCGAGACGCCGTCGCCGATCACCTCGCTGGCCAGCAGCCGGGCCCGGTTGAGCGCGACCGGGTTGCGCTTCTGGGGCATCAGGGTGCTCGGGCTCAGCAGGTCGGTGTTGTCCAGGGTGATCCACGGCCGCGCGTGGTGGTACTGCGCGTGCACGTCCTGGACGAAGGTCCCGAGGGACAGGGCCAGCGCCATCGCGCCCGCCGCCACCTCGAACCCGACGTCGATCGGCGAGAGTTGGGCCGCGTCGAAGGAGTTCTCCACGGGCTCGTCGAACCCGAGCAGCTCGGCGAGCCGCACCCGGTTGACCGGGAAGCTCGACGTCGCGAGCGCCGCCGCCCCGAGCGGGCACCGGTTGACGCGCGGGTAGGCCTCGGCCAGGCGGAGCGCCGAGCGCCGGAGGGTCGCCTCGTAACCGAGCAGGAGGTGGCCGAAGGTGGTCGGCTGGGCCTGGACGCCGTTGGTGTAGGCGGGCACGATCGCCGACCCGTACCGCTCGGCGAGGGTGAGCAGGGCGGTGCGCAGCTCGCCGAGCGCGCGGTGGACGAGGACGAGACGGTCGCGCAGGAGCAGCCGGTAGACGGTGGGCAGCATGTCCTGGCGGCTGCGCCCGGAGTGGATGCGGGAGCTGTCCGGCCCCACCAACTCCCGTACCAGGGGCTCGACGTGCAGGTAATCGGTCGGCCGGTCGGCGCCGGGTGCCTCGGCGTCGGAGACGACCTTGGCGATCGCGGCCGCCGTCCGGGCGCCGACCTCGCGCGGGGCGATGCCCTCCTCGACGGTCATCACCGTCGAGGCCTTGTCGAGCCGGCAGAGCCAGAAGAAGGTGTCCCGGTCGGTCAGGTCGGTTGTGATGGTCACAGCGCGGGTTCCTTGATTCGAAGGGGTCGGGAGGCCGGGGCCGGCCAGGCGGCGAGCGCCACCAGGACGCTGAGGCCGACCACGGCGGCCAGCAGGCCGACGGTCGCGCCCCAGCCGGCGGCGGTGTAGAGCGGGGAGGGTGCGACGGCGCCGATGCTGCCGCCGGCGTAGTAGGAGGTCAGGTACAGCCCGACCGCACTGGACCGGGCGGGTCCGCCGGCCTCGGCGGCGTAGCCGATGGCGCACGCCTGGCCGGAGAACACCCCGGTGGAGGAGGCCGCCAGGCCGAGGATCACGGCCGGGGTGGACGGGACCAGGGTGAGGGCGAGGCCGGCCAGCGAGACGACACTGACCAGGACGAACGTCCTGCGTCTGCCGATGCGGCCGATCAGCCGGCCGGTGAGCGGCGTGACGACCACGGCGACCAGGAAGACGGCGAACACCGCGCCGATCTCGAAGGTGCTCAGCCCGAACGGCGCGGCTTCGAGCAGCATCCCGGCGTAGGTGAACGAGCCGACCTGGAGGAACAGGATCGCCGCCCCGATGAAGCAGGTGCCGAGCAGCCGCGCGTTGCCGAAGTGCCGCCCGATGCCCCGGAGGCTGGCCAGCAGCGACTCCGAGCGCCGGAACCGCCGTTCCCGGGGCAGCCAGGCCGCCGTCACCACGAGCGTCACCAGCAGCACGAGGGCCATGGCGAGGAACGACGACCGCCAGCCGAACTGCGTGGTCACCGCGCCGGAGAGGAACCGTCCGCAGAACCCGCCGAACGCCGTACCGGAGACGTAGAGGGCGTTCGCCCCCTGTGCCGCCGGGCCGGTGCACTCCTCCGCGACGTACGCGACGGCGACCGCGAAGACGAACGGGATGAACAGCCCCTGGGCGAACCGGCACACCAGCATGGTGGTGAAGTCCCGGGCGAGCGCGCAGGCGAGGGTGGCGGCCAGCGACGCGCCGATCGCCGCCACCATCACGCGTTTGCGGCCCAGGAAGTCCGAGACCGAGCCGGCGAAGGGGGCCAGCAGGGCGACGCCCAGCGTCGTCGCGGTGATCGTCCAGGTGGCCCGTTCGACCGGTACGTGCAGGTCCCGGGCGAGGTCGGGCAGCAGCGGCTGGGTGGAGTAGATGTTGAGCAGTGCGCACAGGCCGAGCAGGAAGACGGCCGTCCGGGCCCTCGGTGACAGCGGCCCGGCGGCGTCGGGACCGTTGGGCACTACGCCGACTTGGACGGGGACTTGGACGGCGACTCGGAGGTCTGCCCGGACGCCGGCCCGGAGGCCTGCTCGGCGCGGTTGAGCAGCCAGCCCAAGTGCCGCTTCACCGCGGGCCATTCGCCGGCGATGATGCTGTAGTAGCAGGTGTCGCGCAGGGTTCCGTCCGGCAGGATGACGTGGTTGCGCCAGACGCCCTCCAGCTTCGCCCCGAGCCGTTCGATCGCGCGCCGGCTCGGCTGGTTGAAGAAGGCGGTCCGGAAGCTCACCGCGATGCAGTCCTGCTGCTCGAACGCGTGCTGGAGCAGCAGCAGTTTGGCCTCGGTGTTGAGCGGGGTGCGCTGCACGCTGCGGCGGTACCAGGTGTGCCCGATCTCCACGCGGCGGTTGGCGGCGTCGACGTTCATGTAGCTGGTCATGCCGGCGATCCGGCCCTGACCGTCGAGCACGGTGAAGGGCACCATCCGCCCCTCGTCGGCGAGTCCGAGGCGCCACTCGATCTCCTGCCGCATGCCGTCGGGGGAGGGCACCGCGGCGAACCAGGTGTCCCACACCTTGCCGTCCTCGACGGCGTCGACGAGTTCGGCCTCGTGGCCGGGTTCCAGCGGGACCAGCGTCACGTGGTCGCCCTTCGCCGTGAACGGCTCGATCCAGGGCGCGCGTTGGCCGGTGGTGCTCGTGGTGCTCGTGGCGCTCGTAGTGGTCATGGTGGTCATGGCGGTCTCCGAAGAAGAAAAGGAAGAAGTCGGGGAGGGTCCCGGCCGTCAGGCCTGCTGCGGGGAGCGCTGCGGTGCGCGCAGGTGGTCGACCATGGCCTGGACGGCCGCGGCCGCGTCCGCGGTGATCCGGGAGTCGATGCCGGGGGCCGGCAGCATGTTGGTGAAGTAGTGCGCGCCTTCGGTGAGATGGCCGAGCGCGCACAGGTTCGGCACGACCGAGCCGTCCGCGTCGATCAGCCGTCCGGCGGCGTCGACGTCGAAGCCGCCCGGCTGGAACCAGCCGTTGGCGAACGGGCGGGCGTGCCCGGCGGACAGCAGCGACCGGGTCAGCGGCGAGGCGTCGTGCTCCGGCAGGAACGGGTCGATGCTCGCCCCGACGAGCACGTCGAAGCGGGTCGGCGGCGAGGACTGCCGGGCGCCGTCGAGGACGAACCCGGCGCCGTCCGGGTCGGGACGGGCGGTCGCCCCCGGGCCCGCGCCGAGGTGCAGGGTCCCGGCGGCGAACAGGGCGCGCCACTCGCGCGACCGGGATGCGGGCGGCCCGGCCGCGACGGCGTTCAGCATCGGGGCGTACACCTGGCAGAACTGCTGGTGCGAGGCCGGGGTCAGGCCGCGGTGCTCGACGGCCAGCCGGAGCCCGTCGCGCAGGTCGCGCAGGGCGTCGGCGGCGGCCTTGACCGGGTTCCCCAGGTTCCCCTCGGCGGCGCGGCGTTCGTCCGTGGCGAGGAAGTCGACGAGTTCCGCCTGGTGTTCGTCGAGGGTCCGGAGCGGGCCCGGCGCCGGGCGGCGCAGAAGCGATTCGACATCCGGAAGGTCCGCCGCTCCGCCCGCCGCTCCGCCCGCCGCCTGGGCGGCCGTGCGCAGTTCGGCGCGCAGCAGGGGGAGCACCTGGCTCTCGAAGTCGAGCTGGCCGTGCGTCAGGCGGAGCCTCACCAGCTCCTCCTGCGTCAGGACCGAGGGCCGGTGGGTGTCCGCCGGTGTCTTCTGGTTGACGGCCCGGGGCGAGAACACCCGGCCGCTGCGCGAGTAGACGTGGATCCGGGGCTCGTCCCCGCTGGGGCGGTAGACCGGCTCCCCGTCGGCGCCCGTGACGAACCGTCCGCCGCGGCCGACGGTCAGGCTGGCGACCGCGTCGATCGCCGACAGCCCCATGCCGCGCACCGCGACCCGGGCGCCGGGCTCGATGGCGTCGAGCTTCTGCAGCGGGTAGCAGTTGCGGACGTAGCGCAGCCGGGGGTTGGCCCGGCGGTGGTCGGCGACGAACTGCTGGATCGCCTGGTCGTCGGTCGTCGGGTGGTTCGTCCCGTGGCCGGTGGTGAGGAAGACGAAGTCCGCGGCGACGATCGCGCCGTCCGACAGGTTGAGGACCCAGGACCGGTCCCGCAGGGCCCGCAGCGTGTGCGCGGTCGCCCGGTGCTCGTGGACTCTGATCGTGTCGGGGGCCTGCCGGCGCAGGAGCCGGTAGCAGTGGGCCAGGTAGCGGCCGAGGACGCTGCGCGGCAGATAGGTGTTCCCGGGGACGCCGGCCCACTCGGCGAGGCTGGGCCCGGAGGCCGGTTGCCCGGAGGCGTTCGAGTCGCCGGTGCGGAACACCGTGACCTGGCCGGCGACGGTGTTCATCAGCAGATGGTTGGCCTGGCTCGGGTAATGAGTCCCTGAACCCGGCTGATTCGGGTCGATCAGATGGATCGACAGGCTTTCCCAGGAGATCTGTGGTATTCCGCAGATCCGCTCAAGAATGCTGAGTCCGCGCGGGCCGCCGCCCACGATGGCAATGGAGACGTGCTTTGAAGTCAAAGTAACCCCAGGGTTAAGAAGTGGTCAGTGCACGGGGCGAGTTCCGGTCTGACCTGGAAGTTGGTGTGACGGAGGCAGGAATGAGGCGTCATGGCGACGAACTCCAGGTGATTTTTGGTGACTTCCGTGCGGCGGCGCCGCAACGGACGGACCGGCCTCGAATGGCCGTCGGACGGGTGGCGTACATCCCCATCAAAGCCCGACGGGTCGCGCACGAAGTCCGGTTCAACGGAATTGATTCAACCCGAGTGCCGTCCTGACGGCAAGTGAGGAAAGTGTGTGCACGGAGCCGAAGGGATGTGAACGTACGACCGGTGTCATTGGAGCACGAACCGAATTCACGCCGCCGTCCGCCCGATTCCGGCCAGGAAAACCGCGACACGGGGTCGTTCCGGACATCCTGATGGCCGGTGTGCACCGCTCCGGGCGAAACGTCGCTCCGGTCGGCCCATACTGCCCGTGCGCGGGCGTACGTCCGCTGAGGTCGCGCATCCGCACTTGTCCGGTCGGCCACCCTTTTCTGCCCGATTTCTGCCCTCCGGCCCCTGGCCTCGTGATCGTTCGTCGCGTATGCAGGAGGGGTTGCCCCTTCTCCCTAGGTAGGGCCCCTTCTCATGCGTGCCCAAGACAACGACCGGTCCACGCGGGACGAACGTGCCCGCACCACGCCCCGCGCCCCCGCAGCGGCGGGCGGCGCGTCGCGCGTCGGCCTCATGGCCTTGCAGGCCGGTGCCGGGAACGCGGCCGTGGTCCAGATGCTGCGCCGGGCCGGCCACTCCGGGGCCGGCGAGCAGCACCGGCACTCCGCCGGCTGCGGCCACCCGCAGGCCGGGCAGGAGGCGCCCGCGGTGCAGCGCTCCACCGTCCAAGCGGTGCTGCGCGGGCCCGGCCGTCCCCTGGACGACACCACCCGCGCCGCACCGGTCCAGCGGGCCGAGGGGCGTGGTGCACCACGGATCGCACCCGCGGGACGGGCCCCGGCCGTGCAGCGGGCGGCCGAGCTCGCCGACCTCGCCGGGGGCGGGAACGCCGGCGCCTTCGGGCAGGCCGTCGCGGACGCCGAACCCCAGGGGGCGGGCACCGTCGCGATCGTGCCCGCCGTGCTCAGCCGAACCCTCGACCTCATCAACATCGCCGAGCAGTACGAGAGCGGCTTCGAGGAAGGCACCGCACCGGCGGACCGCTTCGCCCTGGTCATCGGCGTGAACATCCGGACCCGCAACCCGCAACCCGCAGGACGCTGCGACCGCGCAGACCCTGTTCACCCAGAAGGTCAACGCCTTCCGCACCGCCTGGGGCAATGACCGGTTCCGGGTCGCGGTCATCGGATTCACCTGGGCCAACCACGGGACCAAGGCCCAGGAGACCAACCAGCGGACCATCCCCTACGGCGAGATCCGGGACAGGATCATGCGCTCCCCCGAGACGACCGCCATGATCGCCGGGCTGCGGGCCGCCGGGCGGGAGCACGTCTACCTTCACACCAGCGACGCCGACACCGCATCGTTCGCCACCGAAGCGGGACCGCTGTTCTCCGCGGCCGCCGAGCACCTGGACACCGGGAGGCTGGACGTGTTCAGCGGCGGCTACACCTCCCCCGCGGACCGAAGGACCGCCGACGACGACGTGCTGATCTGGCACGCGAGCCAGGTGGACCTCGCCGTCCGCAGAGCCATGGCCCAGGTGGAGCCCGCCCTGGTCTACTACCCCGAACCCAACACCTTCGTGAAGGTGCATGAGCACTACGACGAGCTGGAGGACGGCGTCACCTTCGGCAGTGGAGCCCAGGAAGGCCAGCAGCTGATGGACTCACTGCACAACAACCGGTACGACGGGGTGAAGGGAGACTTCGACCCGAAGTACGCGATCGCCACCGACATGGACCGCGTCGGTCAGAAGGTCGGGGGGCACCCCAGGGGCACCCCGGTCACCGATGCCACCATCAAGCAGTTGTTCGCGCTCGCCCAGACCCACGCCAGGCAGCAGGAGTGGACCAAGCGCGTCAAGCTGGCGTTCGAGCACACCGACGTCGCCGCGTGCAGGGCTCTGGAAGCCCTCGTCTTCGCGGGCCTCACCACGGAGAACCTGTCCCAACTGCCCGCCGTCCTACCGGAAACCCCCATCGGTTCCGCTGCCATCGACCGCGCGGCCGGGAAGGAACCGCTCAAGGGGGTCGATCCCGGAGTCATCGCCACCGCGAAGGCAAGCAGGGACGCCCTGGTCCGGGCCGTGGTCAAGGCCGTGCGGGCACTGCGGGAACGCAACGACCAGCGGCCCGGGTGAGGTCGGCACAGGCCCTGGTTCTTCGGGAGGCACGGGAGCGCACAGCCCGGGGACCGGCGGTGGGAGGGTCTCTGACGGTGCATCAGTAGCGGAGTGTGACGCGGCCCGCGCGGCAGTGCTCCTCGGCCGCTGTCGTTCGCCAACGGCCGAGGAGCACGGTCTCCGCCCCCTGGCCGGGGCGCGGAGACCGTCGTTACCCGGTGCCGACCCGGGTCCGGGCCGCGGCGCGGCGGGCCGGGACGGCGGCGGCGAGGGCGCCGACCGCGAGGGAGAGCAGCCCGGTCAGCAGGAGTGTCCCCCAGGGGATGACGAGGGAGTACTGGGCGACGGCTCCGTTGGCCAGTGCGCCGACGGCCCAGGCGCCGAAGAGTCCGGCGGCGGTGCCGAGCAGGGTGCCGAAGAAGGCGACGGAGACCGCTTCGAGGCGGATCATCCGGCGGACCGCGGCGCGGTCCATGCCGAGGGTGCGGAGGGTGCCGATCTCGTGGGTGCGTTCGAGGACCGACACGGCCAGGGTGTTGACGATGCCGAGGGCGGAGATGACGGCGCCGATGGCGAGCAGCCCGTACATCAGGGTGAGCAGGTCGCCCATGGTGCCGGCGGCCTCCTGCGCCAGCTGGTCGCGGCTCTGCACCTTGAGCAGCGGGTTGTTGCCCACGGCGGTGCGCAGCTCGTCCGAGGTCGTGCCGGTGCTGCGGACCAGGATGCGCTGGACGGAGTGGGGCAGGAAGCCGTTCTGCTGGACCTCGGCGCGCGAGCCCAGGACGTCCCGGGCGGTGGGGTTGTCCTGGTAGACGCCGACGACGGTGTACTCGGTGAGGTCCTTGCTCCTGCCGGTCCGGGCCTTGACCTGGCTGCCGGTGTGCAGGCCGGTCTCCTGGGCGAGGCTGCGGGAGACGGCGATGCGGCCGGGGGCCAGGTCGGCCGGGGAGCCGCTGGTGAAGCGCAGGTTCATCACCTGGCCCACGGTGGCGGGGTCGACACCGGAGACACGGGTGACCTTGCCGCCGAGGACCATGGTGGAGTCCGCGACGGCGGCGGCGGTCCGCACGCCCGGGAGCCGGGCGACGCGCTGCGCGGCGGCGGGGTCGATGCCGCTCGTGGTGTCGCCGGTGCTGATCACGTGGTCGGCGGCGAGTCCGGCGGCGGCCTGCCGGTCGAGGGCCTGCCCGGTGGAGTGGCCGATGGTGGCGAGGCCGGTGACCAGGGCGGTGCTGATCAGCAGGGTCGCGGCGGTCGCGGCGGTTCGGCGCGGGTCGCGCAGGGCGTTGCGGTGGGCCAGCGTCCCGGTGAGACCGCTGCGGCGGGTGGCGTACGCGGTCAGGCGCAGTACGGGCGGTGCGAGCGCGGGTGCGACGGCGATCAGGCCGGTCATCAGGGCGGTGGCGCCGAGCAGTGCGACGTTCAGGTTGTGCTGGGAGGCGTCCTCGGCGGTCGCGGCGAGCGGGACCAGCAGGCCGGCTCCGGCGAGGAGCAGGAGCGTTCCGAGCGCCGGGCGCAGGCGGGAGCGGGGAGCGGGCTGGGCGGCCGAGCGCAGTGCCTCGACGGGGGCGATCCCGGCCGCCCGGCGGCACGGCAGCCAGGCGGCCAGGACGGTGACGCCGACTCCGACGGCCAGGGCGGCCGCGACCGGGCGGGGGCCGATCACCAGCGGGCCGGTGGGCAACTGGTTGCCGCCGCTGCTCAGCAGGCCCGGCAGGACCTCGGCGATCCCGAGGCCGGCCACGAAGCCGGCCGCCGAGGCGGCGAGGCCGACCAGCACGGCCTCGGCCATGAGGGTGCGCAGGACCTGACGACGGGTCGCGCCGAGCGCCCGCAGCAGGGCGAGCTCGCGGGAGCGCCGGGTGACGAGCATGGTGAAGGTGTTGATGATCAGGAAGGAGCCGACGAACAGGGCCACGGCGGCGAACACCATCGGCGTCTTCTGGTAGCCGCGGGTCAGGACGCCGACGTAGCGGGCCTGTTGGTCGGCCAGGAACTGGCCGGTGGTGGCGTGGGCGCCGGCCGGGAGCAGCGCGGTGACCTGGCGGGCGAGCTGGTCCTGGCCGGTGCCGGGGGCGGCGGTCAGCTCGATCGAGGTCCAGTGGCCGGGGGTGGCGTACAGCTGCTGGGCCGTGGCCGGGTCGAACAGGGTCAGGGTGCCGCCGGTGGTGACGCGGGTGTCGGTGGTGGTGACGATGCCGACGACGTGCTCGGCCGTGGCCGGGCCGTTCGTGGCCAGGGTCACGGTGTCTCCGACGTGCAGACGGCCCGCGGCGGCGGTGCCGCGGTCGACGGCGATCTCGCCGGCGCGGGCGGGGGCGCGGCCCTCGACCAGCGGGTAGCGGGCGTCCTTGCCGTCGCGGCCCGGCACGTACGCGGCGCCCAGGTTGGCGCCGCGTTTCGCGCGCAGGGGGTCGCCGTTCGCGGTGCCCAGGGTGGCGCTGCCGTCCGCCGACGGCCGGACGGCGGTGACGCCGGTGACGGCGGCCAGCCGGTGGGCGAGGGGGTCGGTGAGCGGGCTGTCGGGGGTGTCGGGGCTGCCGGGGCTTGCGGGGGTGTCGGCGGTGACGCTGACCGCGGTGTCGGCGAAGGTGCGGGAGGCCGCAGCCCGGTGGGCGGCGGCGGTGGAGTCGGCGAAGACCAGGGTGCCGGAGACGAACGCGACGCCCAGGCAGACCGTGAGGACGGTCATCAGCAGGCGGGCCTTGTGCGCCAGGACGTTGCGCAGGGCGGTACTCAGCACGGGGCGCTCCCGGCGGGCAGGTGGACGGCGGAGGCCGGCCGGTCGTCCGGGTTCCGGAGCGTCTTCATGACGTCCAGGACCCGGTCAGGGGTCGGGTGGGCCATCTCGTCGACCAGGCGGCCGTCGGCGAGGAAGACCACCCGGTCCGCGTACCCGGCCGCCACCGGGTCGTGGGTGACCATGACCACGGTCTGCCCCAGCTCGCGAACGGAGTCGCGCAGGAAGCCGAGCACCTCCGCGCCCGCCCGGGAGTCGAGGTTCCCGGTGGGCTCGTCGGCGAAGACGATCGTGGGCCGGCCCGCCAGCGCGCGGGCGACCGCGACACGCTGCTGCTGCCCGCCGGACAACTGCGACGGCCGGTGGTCCAGACGCTGGGCGAGGCCCACCATGGCGATGACCCGCTCCAGCCACGGTTGGTCGGGCCTGCGGCCGGCGATGTCGGTCGGCAGCGTGATGTTCTCCCGTGCCGTCAGTGTCGGCAGCAGGTTGAACGCCTGGAAGACGAACCCGATCCGGTCCCGGCGCAGCTGGGTGAGCTGCCGGTCGTTCAGGCCGGTCAGCTCGGTGGTGCCGATGCGCACCGAGCCGGAGGTCGGGAGGTCGAGCCCGGCGGCGCAGTGCATCAGCGTGGACTTGCCGCAGCCGGACGGGCCCATGATCGCCGTGAACTCGCCCGCCCGGAAGGTGAGGCTGACACCGTCGAGGGCGGTCACGCGGGTGTCGCCGCTGCCGTAGACCTTGGTCAGGCCGGTGGTGGTGACGGCGGTCCCGGGTGCTGCGTGCGGTGCGTGCGGTGCGTGCGGTGCGTGCCGGGCGGGATCGTGGTCGGTCACGGGAAGTGCTCCTCTTGCTGACGGGGGCGGCCGGGTACGCCTCGAAGGGCCGCGGAACGTGTCGGGGGGGCGGGTCTCGGCCCGGGCGTCGGGGCGTCCAGGCGCCCGGGCGGCTACCGCTGCCGGGCCCGCAGGATCGAGCGGCCCAGTGCGCCGACGGCCAGCAGCGTCCCGCCCAGGAACAGCGCGACCGCGCCGAGTACGCCGGCCGGTTGCCCGGTCTCACCCGCGTTCGGGTTCGCGGTGAACGCGCCGGCGATCAGCAGCACGGCGGCGAGGGTGGTGAGCGCGCCGGCGCCCAGCATCCCCGTGACCAGGCCGTTCTGTACCCGGCTCGGCCGGACGCTGAGGGTGTTGTCGGACGTGTTCATCGGTCTTCTCCTCCGAAGTGCGGAACCACCGGGGTGCACTTCGAAGAGTGGCCAGCGAACGTGTCGGGGCCCGCGCCGCCGTGTATCAGCGACCGCGCCGCTCTGCAGCAGTTGTGCAGCGACAGCAGTTGTGCGGCGACGCCGCGGACGTCAGTCCGGCAGGCGCAGGGTGGCCACGGCTCCGCCGTCGCCGGCGTTGGCCAGGAGCAGCTCGGCGCCGAGCAGTCCGGCCTGGCCGAAGGCGATGGTCAGGCCGAGTCCGTGGCCGGTGCCGCGTTCGGCGGCGCCGGTGTGGAAGCGGCGCGGGCCGTCCCGGAGCAGCTCCTCCGGGAAGCCCGGGCCGTGGTCGCGGACCACGACGGTGCGGCCCGCGACGGTGACCTCGACCGGCGCCGCGCCGTGCCGGTGGGCGTTGACCACCAGGTTGCCGACGATTCGTTCGAGGCGGCGCGGATCGGTCTCCACCGCCCCGGCCGCGTCGGCTCCGGTGACCTCGGTGGGCAGGCCGGTACGGGCCACCGCCTCGGCGACCACCGCGCCGAGCGGCACCCGGGCGCGGACCGGCTGCTCGGCGCCCGCGTCCAGCCGGGAGATCTCCAGCAGGTCCTCGACCAGGGCGCGCAGGTCCCGCACCCGGGCCCGGATCAGGTCCTCGGTCTCACCGGGCGGCAGCAGATCGGCGGCGGCGAGCAGACCGCCGACGGGCGTCCGCAGTTCGTGGGCCACGTCCGCCGTGAACTGCCGCTCGGTGCGCAGGCGCCGGCCGAGGCTGTCGGCCATCAGATCGACGGTGGCGGCGATGTCCGCCACCTCGTCCCGGCCCTTCGTCGGACCGGTCCGGGCGTCGAGATCGCCCCGGTTGATCCGGTCGGCGGTCCGGGAGACCTCGCCCAGCCTGCGGGCGAGCAGTCCGGCCCCGTAGACCGCCACGGGCACGGCCGCCGCGAGCGCGAGCAGCGAGGCCACGGTCATGGCCGCATCGAGCCGGGGCAGGCCGGACAGCTCCGGGCCCAGGTTGATCCGGACGGCCAGCACGGGGCTGCCGGGCCCGCCCGTGCGCTGGGCACCCCAGACGCTCGGGCCGAGCACTCCGTCGCTGCGCCCGTCGTAGGCGGTGTGGCGGTTGCCGTCGGCCGGGTGGCGCAGCGTCAACGGGAGCTCGGGCGGGTCGAGTTCGGCGCCGTCGGCCAGGGTGCCGGTGCGGCGGTAGACGTCCATCGCCGAGTACACGGTGTTGAACGCCCTGGCCTGGCCCCGGCTGCGGATGTCCTGCGCGGTCCACAGGTGGACCAGCACGCCCACCGCCACCGCGACCAGGCAGGCCGTGGCGGCGGCCAGTGCGGCGATCTTCCACCGCAGGGCCGTCCAGCGCGGCCGCCTCGACGGGCGCACCGGCCTCAGCGCCTGAACTTGTAGCCGAAACCGCGGACCGTCTCGATCCGCTCCCGGCCCAGCTTCTTGCGCAGCCGCTGCACGCACAGGTCCACGACCCGGCTGTCACCGTCCCAGCCGTAGTCCCAGACGTTGCGCAGCAGGGTGTGCCGCTCCCGTACGACGCCCGGATGGGCGGCGAACTCCAGCAGCAGCTTCAGCTCGGTCGGCGCGAGCGCCACCGGGCGGCCGGCCACGGCCACCTCCAGCGCGGCGGTGTCGATGGTCAGGTCACCGAAGACCAGCACCTCCGGATCGGCCGGGCCTCCGGCAGGCTCCGGCACCGGAGGCGCGTAGGCGGCCCGGCGCAGCAGCGACCGGATCCGGGCCACCAGGACGAACGTGTCCACGGGCTTGACCACGTAGTCGTCGGCCCCGGCCTCCAGCCCGGCGACCACGTCCAGCCCGTCACCGCGCGCGGACATCATCAGTACTGGTACCAGGCTGCTCTCGCGGACCCTGCGGCACAGGCCGATTCCGTCCAGCCCGGGGAGCATCACGTCGAGGATCAGCAGGTCGAAGCCCTCGGCCCGGAACAGCTCCAGCGCGGTGAGCCCGTCGGCCGCGGCCGTCACGCGGTAGCCGTAGCGCTCCAGCGCGGTGGCGAAGGACCGGCGCATCAGCTCGTCGTCCTCCACCAGCAACACATGGACCGGACTGGACGGGCTGGGCGAGGACACGGGCGGCGGACTCCTGCTCGGCTGACTGGTTTCGTGGGCCCGGTGCGGGGCCGGCGACCCGGAAGGAACACTACGGTACGGCCCGGGCACGGAAGCGGTGCCCGCCGTGCACCGGCCACCACCGGGGCCCGCGACGCGGGAACGGGCGGCACCGGCCGACCGGGTAGGTGGTGACGCGGCGGCTCACAGCGCAGACCACCCGAACCGCGACGCGATCGGGTCCAGCGGCGTGAAGTACCCGGTGGAGAAGCACGTCGTCGGGGACGACGTGGCCGTGCAGGTGACCTTCGACCCGTTGTCGCCGGCGACGATCACTCCGACCGGCGCCATCGCGTCGCCCTGCGGGTTCGCCACCGCGGGGCCGCCGCTGTCGCCCTGTGCCACCGCGATGCCGCCGTTGCGCGAGCGGACCTCCGTCAGGTCGGTGCGCCCGTCTGCTGTGCTCATCCCGGTCCGCGTCACCTCCAACTCGCAGTGGAAGCCCGAGGTCGCTCCGGAGAAGCACGTGCTGTGCCCCTGGTCGAGGCGGGCCGGACCGTACAGCGGCCGGCTGTCCCCGGAGTCCCGGGCACCGCTGTAGAACCGGGCCTCGGGCGCCTGGCCGGTCGTGATGACCGCGACGTCGAGGGCGTGGTCGAAGGCGGTGATCTCGCCGACGGTGCGCTGGCCGTTGTACACGGTCCCGCCCGTCTGGCAGTGCGCGGCCGTCAGCAGCACCCGCTTGCCGCCCACCCAGCCGGGGACCCCGGTCGAGCACTCCGAGTCGCCCGACACCCGCAGGGTCGCGCCGGGCGTCCAGGGCGCAGCGTCGCTGCGCCGGGTGCCGCGGGTCGGAACCGGCACCGTGCCGACCTCGGGGTGCACGGGCATCCCCGCGATCTCCTCGGCGCGCTTCTCGTACGCGGAGACGGGAGAGCCGGCCGGGGCCAGGCGCTTCGTCGCCTCCGGCCGGTAGGTCAGGTTCAGGCCGCTGCCGTCGGCGGCCGGGCCGACCGTCGACCACTCCCGCACGTCGTGGCCCACCGCCGCGACGAACCGGCCGATCGCCTGCTCCAGCTCCGTCTTCGAGTACGCGGCCGACCGGTAGCGCACGTCGTACTCCGGGCTCACCGGCCCGACCGGGTTGTGCGCGGCCTTCGCGCGGGCCCCCGGGCGCCACGCGTCGACGGCGGCCTTCACCGGCGCGGGCACGGGCCCCTTCCAGAACAGGTCGAGAGCATGCTCCTCCGGCCGGAAGACGACCGACGTGAACCCGGAGCCGTCGGCCTGCCCGCTGTCGACCAGGCGGTGGATCTGGTCCGCGATCGGCTGCAGGTACTGCTCGTGGTACTCGGCGCTCAGCTTGACCGCGGGCTGGAAGCCCGTCGCCACCTGGGGATCCCGGGGATCCCGGTGGCCGTCCTGGGCCGCCTGGGCGACGGCGATGGAGGCGGTGCCGAGGAGCAGGAGGGCCGCCGCGTGGCGGACGTACTTCGGTGGGCGCATGCGGCCACCGTAGGGTCACCGGCGCGGTCACCCACAGTTGTCGGATGGTATGCGTGCGCCCCGCTATCGGGCCCGGCGGGCGGGGTCAGCTGGTGCGGTGCAGTGCCGGTACCGGTTGCGCCTGCGCCTGCGTCGTGACCTCGGTGGGTCGGGCCTCGGCGCCCCAACGGCGGGCGAGGACGGCGCACACCATCAGCTGCACCTGGTGGAAGAGCATCAGCGGCAGCACCATCAGTCCCGCCGCGGCGCCGGGGAAGAGGACGGCGGCCATCGGGACGCCGCTGGCCAGGCTCTTCTTGGAGCCGCAGAAGACGATTGCGATCACGTCCTCCCGGACGAACCCGAGCCGGCGGCCGACCAGCAGGGTGAACGTCAGGACCAGTGCCAGCAGTACCGATTCGACCAGCAGTAGGGCGGCCAGTCGGAGCGGCGAGAGCGTGCCCCACATTCCGCCGACGACGGCGGCGCCGAAGGCGCTGTAGACGACCAGCAGGATGGAGCCGCGGTCGACCAGGGTGAGGACGCCACGGTGGCGGGTGGTCCAGCCGATGATCCAGCGGCGCAGCAACTGGCCGGCGGCGAAGGGCAGGAGGAGTTGTTCGGCGATCTCCAGGACGGTGCCCGCCGAGATGCCGCCCTGGGTGTGCAGCAGCACGGCGGCGAGCAGCGGGGTCAGCAGGATGCCGAAGAGGCTGGAGAAGGTCGCGCTGCAGACTGCGGCGGCGGTGTTGCCGCGGGCGATGGAGGTGAAGGCGATCGAGGACTGCACGGTGGAGGGCAGCAGGGTCAGGAACAGCAGGCCCTGGTAGAGCTCCGGTGTCAGGACCGTCGGTACCAGCAGGCGGGCGGCCACCCCGAGCAGGGGGAAGAGGACGAAGGTCACCGTGAGCACGGTGCCGTGCAGTCGCCAGTGCTTGAGCCCGTCCCAGGCCTCCCGGGCGGAGAGCCGGGCGCCGTAGAGGAAGAACAGCACGGCGACCCCGACGGTGGCCGCGTCCGAGACGAGCGGTGCGGCGGCGCCGCGGGCGGGGAGCAGGGCGGCGAGCAGCACGGTGCCGAGCAGGGAGGCGATGAACGGGTCGACGCGGATGCGGAGGCGTCGTATTCGGTGGAGGCGTCGTATTCGGTGGGGGCGGGGGAGCGGCGGGGTGTTCGGGGAGGGCATGGTTCTCCGCACTGGTGGTTCGGACAGGGTGGTGGTTCGGACGGGGTGGTGGTTCGGACGGGGTGGCGGTTCGGGCTGAATGGCGTGGTTCGGGCGGGCTGGTGCCAGCCTGCCGCCGGGCCCGGTGATTGTGAATCCCGCTGGCCGCACTCACTGTCATCATGATTCGTGATATCAGCAGATAGAGTGGCCGGATGTTTGATCCGGTGCAGTTGAGGTCCTTCCTCGCGGTGGCCAGGGCCGGCGGCTTCACCCGGGCCGCCGAGCGGCTGGGAGTGCGGCAGTCGACGGTCAGCCAGCACGTGCGGCGCCTGGAGGAGGCGGCCGGCCGACAGCTCCTGCTGCGCGACACCCACTCCGTGCGGCTCACCGGGGAGGGCGAGGCGATGCTCGGATTCGCCCGGACGATCCTGGAGGCGCACGAGCAGGCGCTCGGGTACTTCGCGCGGACGCAGGTGAGCGGGCGGGTGCGGTTCGGCGCCTCGGAGGACTTCGTCGACACCGAGCTGCCCCAGATCCTGCGGGGCTTCCGACGGCGTAACCCGCAGGTCGACCTCGAACTCACCGTCGGGCTCAGCGCCGTGCTCTACGAGCAGCTGGCCGACGGGCGGCTCGACCTGGTGCTCGGCAAGCGCCCGCCGGGCGGCGACTCCCAGGGCCAACTGGTCCGGCAGGACCGGCTGGTGTGGGTCGCGGCCGAGGACTTCCGGCTGGACGACCCGGCGGAGCCGCTGCCGCTCATCGTCTACCCGCCGCCCAGCTTCACCCGGGCGCGAGCCCTGGAGGCCTGCGAGCGTGACGGCCGGCCCTGGCGGATCGCCTGCACCAGCACCAGCCTGTCCGGTGTCCGGGCGGCCGCGCTGGCCGGACTCGGGATGGTGCCGCACGCCCGCAGCCTCGTCCCGTCCGGCCTGCGCCAGGTGCCCGACCAGCCGGGCCTGCCGGGCCTGCCGGACCTGGGAACCATCGACTTCGCCCTCACCACGGGACGCACCGGCGCCCGCGGCCCGGCCCGGGTCCTCGCCGAAGCCGTACTCGCGGATGCGTTCCGGCTGCAACGCGCCCCGGAGCGGGCGCAGCCCTGACCTGGTCACGGCACGACCGCCGTGCCTCCCGTGCTGCCGTCCACCGGTGCCGTCCTCGACGGCGATGTCGCGGAGCGCCGTGGCGGGTCGCACGGCCGCAGGCTGGGCGACATTCGTCCAAGACGGGCAGGCGCGGTGGCGAGCACGATCGTCCGTACACCCGACCGGAGAGGACCGTTGTTGATGACCGACCCGTACATCGACGCCGTCGAACTCGCCGCCGCCATCCGGCGGAAGGAGGTGAACCCGGTCGAGGTGGCCGACGGCTACCTCGCGCGGATGGACGAGCTGGACCCCGGGCTGAACGCCCTCTGCCACCGGGACGACGAGGCCGTCCGCAAGGCCACCGCGGCGGCCGACGCCCGTCAGCGCGGGCCCGGTGGACAGTATTTGACGTAACGTCAGCTGACCTCGGTGACCTTGCCGTCCAGCGTCGCGCGGACCTGCTTGTCGGCGCGGGTGCCGCTGACGTTGACGAAGATCTGGATGGTGCTGGAGAACGGCAGGTTGCGCTTGATGACGGCTTCGCCGGTCTTGGCGCCGTCGATCTTCGACTCGGCGGCAGCCCCGGCGATCACCTTGGCGAGCACCTCGGGCTTGACCTCGCTGCTGTCGAAGAGGTTCGCCTTGAGGACGGCGCCGGGGTCGTCGCTGCCGGTGGTGGTGAGCTTGACGGGGCGCGGGTCCTCGACGCCCCCGTCGCGGTAGGTGAACTTGTTGACCTCGGTGGGCTTCGCGGGGTCGGCGGCCTCGACCGAGACGTAGTCCGGGTACACGGCGATCTGGAGGACCTTCATCGGCGACGCACCCACCTTCTTGGCCAGCGCCTGGAGGGCCTGGTCGATGGCCGGTGCGGTGAACAGGTCCGCGTTGGCCGCGGCGCTCGTGGTGCCCGCAGCGCTCGCGGTGCCCGCGGCGGCCGTGGTGCCTGCGGCGGCCGTCGGGTGCGTCACGGAGCTGACGGCCGAGCAGCCGGAGAGCGTCACGGCGACGGCGAAGGAGAGCGTGAGGGCGGCAGTGAAGGAACGGCGGGACATGTGAGCGTTCTCCAGTGAATGAATGAGTAGTGCCGACCGGTCGGAGGGGAGACGAACGGCCCTCTCCGGTCGGGTGCGCGGACGATCGTGCCCGCCACCGTGCTTGCCCGTCTTGGACGAATGTCGCGTAGCCTGCGCCCATGCATTCCACCGCGGCGCTCTGGGACGTCGCCGTCCCGTCCCAGCCCGGCCCGCTGCGGGGCGTCAGCATGGCCGGCTTCAGCGACCACGCCGCCTCCCCGGTCGACCTGGACATGGTCCCCTACCCGGCCGTCACCATCGCCCTCGACCTCGGCGACGGGATCCTCGCCGTCGAGGACAGCACCGGTGGACGGCAGCACGGCACCGCGGTCGTCGGCCTCGGCGCCGGCGGTGTCCGCACGCACAACCAGGGCATCGAGTGCCTGCAGATCCGGTTGTCGCCGCTGGTCGCCCACGCCGTGCTCGGCCCACCGGCCGAGCTCGTCTCCCTGGACGACCTCTGGGGACGCGAGGCCACTCGCGTCCGGGAACAGCTGCGCGACGCCGCGTCCTGGGACGACCGCTTCGCGCTGGCGGCCGCCGCACTCGCCCGACGGTACGCAGCAGGCCGCCCCGTCGCTCCCGAACTCCGCTTCGCCTGGGGCGAGTTGGTGCGCACCACCGGCGCGGTCCGGATCGAGGACCTGGCCGCCGAGACCGGCTGGAGCCGCAAACGCCTCTGGTCCCGCTTCCGCACCCAGCTCGGCCTCACCCCGAAGCGGGCCGCCCAGCTCATCCGCTTCGACCACGCCGCCCACCGCCTGGCGGCCGGCCGGCGTCCCAGCCAGGTCGCCGCCGAGTCCGGCTACGCCGACCAGTCCCACCTGAACCGCGACACCGCCGCCTTCGCCGGAACGACCCCGACGGCCGTCGCGGAGGCCGCCTGGCTCACCATCGACGAGATCGCCTGGGCCCGCCCGGCCTACCTCCGACCGGGGAAGTCGTAACAACCACCGGCCACCATCCGCCCCATGGCGGATTCGGTCGGTCTCCGAGCCTCGACCGGCTCAACCGCATGAATCCTGGGCGTGCAATCGCTCCACTGTCGGGCTTCCGAGCACTCGCTACACCCGGATTGAGTGCGAACAGCGGTAGGCGCCAACGACCCGAGTCATCTGAAACGGTCAGTAAATTGTCAGACCTGGGACCGGTAGAAGATCTTGCCGCCGTTGGGGGCGACCCCGAGCGCGGCGTAGAAGGCCAGGGCGGCGGGGTTGTCCCGGTCGGCTGTCCACTCGACCCGCGAGCAGCCCGTGGCGCGGGCTTCGGCGTGGACGGCGGCCATCAGTTCCTGTGCGACTCCCCGGCGGCGGTACGGCTCGCGGACGTACAGCTCCTTGAGGTACAGGCTGGTGTCGGCCCCCGCCGCCGGCCAAAGGAAGCTCACCGAAGCGAGGCCGGTCACCTCGCCTCCGTCGAGGGAGAGCAGGACCGTCGCGGCGGGCCACCGACCGAACAAGGCTCTGCGGACCTGTTCGGGATCGACGACCACGGCAGAGCCCCCGTAGTACTGCTCGACCTCTCCGAGGATGGTGGCGATGATCTCGGCGTCGGCTTCGGTCGCTCGCGTGATCGCGGTGCCCATCGGTGCCCCTTCATCCGGCCGAAGGCAGGGCGAGTACTTCGCGTAGGACCCGGACCTCCGGCAACCGCCTGCCCACTTCGGGCACCTTAACGGCAAGATCACGTGCACGGTAGAGGATCAGCGCGCTGCGGTGCTCCTCCGGCAGCTCAAGGATGCTGTCCACGGCGAGGCGGGCACCTTCGGCGAGGTTGCCGTCCCAGGAGAGGCACGCCGCGCGGTCCAGCTGGATGAGTGCGCGGTCCGTCCTGTTCTCCACCGGGTAGAGATCGAGCGCCTGTTGCTGTTCTTCCCAGGCGCGATCCGTGTCGTGCAACGAGGTCCAGGCGTTGCCGGAGTGGAAGTGGAGTTGCGCCTCGTCGTAGCCGAGCGCGGAGGGCTGTCGATCCTCGGGTGACAGGCGCGCCAGTGCACGGTGCGCCCGGCCGAGCGCGGACACCGCTTCGTCCCTCCGCCCGGCCAGTGCATGGGCGCGGGCTTCGAGCGGCGCCGCCAAGGCGTCGGCCACACATGGCATGCCACCCGCCAACTGCTGTGCCCGCACCGCAAGTTCGACAGCCCCAGCAAGGTCTCCGCCGTAGTAGAGCTGGTACGACTCCTGAGCGTAGATCCACGCGAGCGTGGCACGGTCCTCGGCTTGGGTGGCAGCCGCCCTGCCTGTCCGCCACCAATCCCGGGCGCCTGGGTCGTCCAGCTTGAGCAAGGTGAGCGCCATCAAGCCCGACAGGCGTGCGCAGGCCGACAGCAGGCAGCGCTTTATGGCCGGTGGATGCCGGTGTTTGAGGAGCGCCCGCAGGTCCGAGAAGTCGGCCAGGAGATCGGTCAAGAGGTCCTGCTCAGGCCGGTAGCGGGTGGCTCGTCCATGCCTTGCGATGGTGAACTCCCACTCCTCCAGGGATGCCCCGGTCATCGAACCTGCGGCAAGATCCTCTGCAAGTCCCGCCTGCAAGGCGGCCGCACGTTCGGTCGCCGGCGCCCCCGGCGGATGTTCAGCCAAGTCACAGAGGAGTCCACCCGCCCCGAGTGCCGTGTCCAGTGCCGCCGCTATGGCGGGCGTGGGCGACCGGCGTTCGTTCTCCAGGTCGGAGACAACGGTCTTGCTGCACCGGGCAAGTCTCGCGACATCGCGCACGGACAGGGTTCCGCGCAGGCGCCGGAGGGCCTGCGCGAAGGTCTCGTCGGTCATGCCTCACCTCCGGTGTCCGCGCTGTCCGCACAGCTGCGGACAGTTGCGGACGGCTGATCTCTTTCAGCCACCACGGCTTCGTACGACGCTACTTCCAGAGACACAGGAACTCGGCGCATCCACGGAGATTCCACTGGATATGACGATACGTCATGTCTTCTCACCGTGACACGCCGCAAACGAGTCATAGATGGAGGGGATCGGTGTGTCTGACTCCCTTGTCACACCGGCCACGGTGGCGGGCGAAGCGTTCTTCTGGCTCCCGCGCCATCGCTCGTCCGTTCCCTCGGCGCGAGCGCTGTTGGGGAACTTCCTCAGTGAAGTGCCGAACGGAGCCACCCTTGCCGCCGACGGCACGCTCGTACTCTCGGAGTTGGTGACCAACGCCGTGGTGCACGCCCGGGTGCCCCGAGGCCGCCGCATCGCGGTGCGGTTCGAGGTGATCTGCGATCACCTGCGGATCGAGGTCCACGACGCGAGCAACGAGCGGCCGGTGATCCGACGGTTCGGCGGCGCCGACGACGTGTCGGGGCGCGGGCTGTGCCTGGTGGAGACCCTGTCGGTGGAGTGGGGCTGCCAGCCTCGACCGGAAGGTATCGGGAAGATCGTTTGGGCCCTGGTGGGTCCGAAGGGCGGTGCGCGGTGAAGACGAAGCGTGCGTCCGGGGTGACGGCTACGCGGTGCTTCTACGGCGGTGCGGGGCTGCGCAAGACCACGGCCCGGTACATCGTGGTCAACGGACAGGTCGTGGGTGTTCACATGCGGCACCCTCGTCGTTCCGGGGAGGTGTCGGCGTGACGACCCTTCCCCAGGATCCCGGCCCCGACACCGGTCCCGGCGGTGAGCACAGCACCTCGTTGGAGGCTCCGCGCCCGCTCCCGGTCGTGGTAGAGGTGCGGGGTGTGACGGAGGCCGCGCAGTTCACAAGGCTGACGGCCGCGCTGGCCGCGCTGCTGGGCTTGTTGCGGGCGCTGCCCCTGAGTTCGGAGCAGCACGTGTTCTTCGACGAGCAGTTCGGGCCGACCGGCACGGATCAGATCGCGCACCGGCTCGCGATGTTCGGGGAGGTGCGGTCGTTGGCCTTCCTCGGCATCACCCCCCATCTGGTCAGGGTGATGCTGATCGACCCGGCAGCACCTCGACAGTGAGGCGTCTGAGGGCGTGGCGCGGCTGGATGCTGACATGGTGGTTGCTACACGGTCGGTTCACTGGGCCGGTGCGGGTGATCCCACCGGGACGGCGTGCCTCGCACCGTGAGGTGGCGACTTGGTGCACCGAACCCGGTTTCGAATCCTGTATGCGCTTGCGGTTGATGCGCCGGATCTGGCGAGCCCGAACGGGAGTGGATGATCCGCTGGTCAACCTCGGTGAGGCGGAGTTGTTCCGGCAGATCTTCGGCCAGGACCCCGACGGCACCGAGGCCGAAGAGCGCCGGTGACGGTTCGGACCTGGGGGACGAAGGCACGTCGGACCGGCCGGACCACGAACACTCCGACGAACCCGCCGATGAAGACGGAGAGGCCTTCCCCGGCCCGGCCCCCTGCGCACGGTGGCGCCCCCGTGCCGGCCTCGGGGTGCGGTGGGCGGCATCGTGCTCCGCCGCGCACGGTCCGGCCCTGGGCGGCCCGGTCCCACGGGCCGCCGGTTGTCGTCGAGGTGCGCGTCAGGCAGGCAGCCAGTGCAGTTCGTGCGCCAGGGTTCTGGCGGCGGCGCGGATGCGGCGGTGCAGTGGCGACGGGTCGCGGGGGAGGACCAGGTGGAAGGTGAGGCCGGGCGCGTCCCGTAGCGGTCGCCAGGTGAGGCCGGCCGGTTGGGTCGTGGCCGCGGCTTCTCCGGCCGGCGCGAGCGTGAGCCCGTCGCGCAGGTCGTGCTGGGACAGGTCGAAGGAGACGGCGGGCGTGCGGAACCGGGGGTGTGGCCGGATGTCCTGGAACAGGGCGGACAGCTGGTCGTGGATGACGGGGTTGGCCACACGGTCCGGGAGACGCAGCGGATAGGCGGCGGCGTCGGCGATCTCGATCTCCGGGTGTTCGGCCAGCGGATGGTGCTGCGCCAGCTGGACCCCGATGCGTGTGCGTCGTAGCAGGAACCGGCGTACGCCACGGCCCGGTTGTTCACCGCGGGTGATGCCGGCGTCGATGCGGCCGTCGGCGACCGCGGGGGAGATCTCCGGTGTCGCCATCGGGACCGCGCCGACCTGGAGTCCGCCGTTGTCGCGGATCAGTCTGTCGACCAGGGCCGGTGCGGTCCCGACCCCGGCGCTGAGGCTGTATCCGATGCGCAGCGTGCCCAGTTGGCCGGCCGCCGCGCTCCGGGCGGCGTCCCAGGCCCGGTCCAGTGCCGCCAGCGCGGGCGGTGCGGACTCCGCCAGAGCCGCACCGGCCGTGGTCAGTGCGACGCTGCGGGTGGTGCGGACCAGCAGGGCCGTACCGAGTTCCGTCTCCAGCCGGCGCATCCGGGCGCTGAGTGCGGGCTGTGCGATGCCGATCCGTGCGGCCGCGCGGGTGAAGTTCAACTCCTGTGCCAGCACCAGGAAGTAGCGCAGGCTCACGGTGTCCGGCGGCACCTGCCCTCCCTGCGGATTGATAATGATCCGTTCTGAGTCTAGCTCGTACCGGTCTTTCCCCTGACCGCTCGTCAGGTCCTAGCCTGCGGATGCCGGGATCGATCGTCGATCCGGGTGCCGAGGCGCAGTCGGACGTGTCCGGCCGAGCACAGGAGGTTTCCGTGGCCAAGGGCTACTGGGTCAGTGTCTATCCCGCCGCTTCCGACTCCGAGGTGCTGACCGCCTACGAGGAGTTGGCCGGTCCGGCGGTCCGGGCCGGGGGCGGGCGCCTGCTGTCCCGTGGCCGTCGAGTCGTCGCCAGGGAGGCCGGAATCACGCAACGTGTGGTTCTGATCGAGTTCGACAGCTTCGAACAGGCCGTCGCGGCCTACGGGAGCGAGGCGTACCAGCAGGCGCTGGTGGCCCTCCCCGACGGCTTCGAGCGCGATTTCCGCATCGTCGACGGCATCGACTGACGGTCATCGGGACGACGGTGGCGAGTGGACGCTCTCCGGGGCCGGTGGTGTTCGGTCACTTCACCGGGTGGGGCCCGGGACGAGTCGTTCCGCACGCTGGGGGTGACCCATCTGGTGGAGCACCTGGCGATGGGCACGCTGCCCCGGCTGCACCACGAGCACAATGCCTCGGTGGGGCTGACCACGACCGAGTTCACCTGTTCCGGGCGGCCCGAGCAGGTGGTCGAGTTCCTCGGCCTGGTCTGCCGGGCGCTGGGGGCGCTGCCGCTGGAGCGGATCGAGCGGGAGGCGGGGGTGCTGGCCGCCGAGGGCGGCATGTCGGCCGACCCGGTCACCGGCGAGTTGCTGTCGCACCGCTACGGGGTGCAGGGCGTCGGCCTGGCCGCCTACCAGGGCCCCGGCCCGGACCGGATCCCGGTCGAGGCGGTCCGGGAGACGCTCGCCCGGCACTTCCACGCCGGTAACGCCGTCCTGGTGCTGACCGGTCCGCCGCCGGTCGGACTGCGGCTGCCGCTGCCCTCCGGCGAGCGGCCGCCGCGCGGCGCCACCCAGCCCGTCCTGCGTGGAGGCGCCGCCTGGTACCAGGAGAACGTGCCGAGCCCCGGCCTCGCCCTGCACGGCGACCTCGACGACGACGCGCTGTTCCTCGCCGTCGAGGTGCTGGCCAACCGGCTGCGCGAGACCGTCCGCCACCAGCACGGCCTCTCCTACGACGTCGGCCGCGACACCGTGTTCGTCGGCCCCGGCCAGGGCGAGCGCACCCTCGTCCTGGACGCCCGCGAGGGCCAGGACCAGCGGGTCGCCGAGCTGCTCTGGGCCGAGACGGTCCGGCTGGCCCGGGACGGCATGTCCGAGCAGGAGCTGGCCGAGGAACTGGCCGGCGTCCGCGAGGCCTTCCAGGACCCGCGCTCGACGCCCTTCGAACTCCGGGAGGCCGCAGCCGAGTCGCTGTTCGGCGGCGACTACCGGGATGCCGACACCCGGCTCGACAGCCTGACCCGGGTGACCCCGGACGGGGCCCGGCAGGCGCTCGCGCAGGCCCTGCGCACCGCAGTGCTGGTGGTCCCGTGCGGCACCGAGCCGGATGTGCGGCAGCCGGACGGCACCCCGCTGCCGAAGTACTCCTGCGGGGGCGGCGGTCAGCGACTCCCCGCCGCCGGACGGACGTTCCGGCCGCCGCTGCTCGCCCGGCTGTTCTCCTCGAACGCCCGCCGGATACGCCTGGTGGTGGACGAGGCGGGACTGTGGATGGGCCATCCCGACGGCACCGTCTGCCACGTCCGGTACGACGAGGTGGTGGGTGTGGAGACGGACGGCCCCAGCCGGGTGGTGTTCGGCCGCAACAGCTGCTTCATCCCCGTCGTGTCCGACCTGTTCCCCGACGCCGCCCCGGCGGTCGCGGCCATCGACGCGGCCGTCCCCGAGTCCCTGCGCTACCCGGTCTCGGCGTTCCGCCCGACTGAGTGACCCGACCGAGTGGCCCGGCGGACTGACCCGGCCGACGGACCCGGCCGACGGACTCCTGGACACCCCGGCCGCGCGCCGCCGTCGGCCCGCCTCCGGTCAGCGGTGGCGGCGGTCGCGTCGGCTGACGAGCCGAAGGCGTGGGGAGGGCAGCAGGAAGCCGGTGAAGCCGACTTGGAAGAGGATCAGGCCGAGCAGCCACCACGTGCCGCCGAGGAGCAGTCCGGTGAACATCGCCGGTCCGCACAGCAGGAAGGCGAGCACGGTCCTGTGGTACTCGTTTTCCCGCATCGGGGCGGTCAGCAGGAGCAGGACCAGCGACGGGACGCCGACGTAGATCGACAGGAACAGTCCCAGCAAGGCGAAGTACCCGTCCGCCTCGTTGAAGAGGGCGAGCCCGCCGACCACGGCTCCCCAGCCGCACGCGAGGGCGATCAGGTATCGGGCCGCCGCGCGCAGGAACCACAGCAGGGCGCTCTCGACCCTCAGCACCATCCCCATCGGTACCGGCTCCCCCTCGTCCGCTCCTGAGGTCGATATCGTCGCAGGAAAATTGAACATGTTCAATATGGAGGCGGGAAGCCGAATGCGCGGTGGTGAAACCGCCCACCCCGCGGGCCCGCGGTTGGCGCGAGCCCGCGCAGGAACCCGGATACGTTCTCGGGGTTGCCCCTGACGCAGCCCCGAGAGGTGGGCCGGTCGAATCAGTGGTCAGCCCTGATGACGCGTCAGATCCCGACTGGGAGCGTGGAACCGACGGCCACCGGTCAAGGGAGTTGACGTGATGTGGGGTAGGGGAGTGCACCGGGCGCCGATCGTGGGCGCGGCACTGGTCGCGGGTATGGCGATGACGTTAACGGCCGCACCGGCCAACGCGGCGTCGCCGAGGTCGGCCACGCAGGGTACGGACACGACTGCACGGCTCACCCTGCCCGCCCCGACGGGCCGGCACACGCTGGGGACGGTGTCGCTGCACCTGGTCGATCCCTCGCGCCGGGACACCTGGGTACCCGGCCGGCCGGTGCGCGAGTTGGTGGTGCAACTCTGGTACCCGGCAGATCACTCGCCCGCGTACCCGAAGGCGCCGTACATGACCCCCGGCGCCGCCACGACCTTCATGACCACCAACGGCCTTCCCGCCGACCGGATCACCCTGCCCGTCACCCACGCGGGCCAGGGCGCACCCGCCGAGCCCGGCCGCTTCCCGGTGCTGCTCTACGCCCACGGCTCGCACGACAACCGCGCCGGCAACACCGCACTGCTCGAAGACCTGGCCAGCCACGGATACATCGTCGCCTCGATCGACCACACCCACTACGCCGAGGAAGTCGAGTTCCCCGACCACCGCGTTGAGACCGAGGTGCACGACCCCGATCCCGTCCACGAACTGGACACCCGGGTCGCCGACGTCCGCTACGTCCTGGACGAGATCACCGCCCTGGCACACGGCGCCGATCCGGACGCCGAACACCGGGCCCTGCCCCGACGGCTGGCCAGGGCCCTGGACCTCGACCGCATCGGCATGTTCGGCGCCTCCTTCGGCGGCGTCGAGAGCGCGGCGGCCATGAACGCCGACCCGCGGATCAGGGCCGCGGCCAGTCTGGACGGTCCGCTCGCCGAGCCGGGGTTCGGACCGATCAGCCGCGACGGTGTGACCAAGCCGCTGCTGAACCTCACCTCGGCCGCCGCCGACGGCCATCCCCCGCTCCGCCCGCTGCTGCACGGCTGGGGCCGGGTGTACCGGATGGACGGCAGCGAGCACCTGACCTACTCCGACGGCGAGATCCTCATCCCCCAAGCCGAGCCGGTGCTGCAGATCCCCGCCGACCAGCTGACCCAGCAGTACGGCACCATCGCCCCACGACGCGCCCTGCGCCTCGAACGCACCTATCTGCGCGCCTACTTCGACCTGCAACTGCGGGACCGCCACACCTGCCCCGACCTGTTCGACGGTCCCTCCGCCGCGTACCCCGAGATGAAACCCGGCGCCTGAGCGGCCGGCCGCGTCCGTATCCGCGTCCGCGTCCGTATCCGCGTCCGCATGCCGGCCGGCCCGTCCGGTCGAGACCATTCGCCACCGGACCCGTACCCTCGACTCCGTGCCCCGCGATCCGAAGAAGCCCCGCCAACTCGTCGCCGACGGACGCGCGTTCCTGTGGACGCTCCGCCACGATCACCGCGCGCTGGACGACGGCCGGTCCGAGGGCTGCCGCGAGACCCTCACGCTGCACCCCCAGCCCGTCGGTACCGGCGGCCCCGCTGCGCATCGTCTTCGCCCAGGGTCCGGGCCGGTACGTCGGCGGGTTCCCCCTGGGCTCCGGGGACGTGGGGTTCGTCCGGGGCGGCTCCCTGAACCTGTACGAACCGGGCGCCGTCCGGGCGTTGCTCGATGTGGCGTCGGCCCGCGGGTGGCAGCCGGGACTGCGGCGGCGGGCGGTGGAGGTCGACGGCTGGTCCCTGCTGGAGGCGGCAGCCGCCGTGCGAGCCGGGGACGCCGGACCCGAGGGCCAGGTCGCGGCGGGGAGGTAGCGGGCCGCCGGCGGGCGAAGGAGCAGGGAGACGGCGTGGCCCGGTCCGACCACGAGGTACCGAAGGCTCCTCAGCGGGAACCCGCGGATCGGATGCTGTGCTCTGCGGGGTGGTGGTCGAGCCTGGTGAGGGCGTCGCGCAGGGCGGCGCGGGTGGTGACGCCGAGCTTGGGGAAGACGCGGTAGAGGTGGGCGCCGACGGTGCGGGGGGAGAGCCGGATGCGTTCGCCGATCTCCTTGTTGGTCAGGCCGCCGGCGGCGAGTTCGGCGACGCGCAGCTCCTGCCAGGTCAGCGGCACGGCGGCGGGCACGGCGGCGGGTATGGCGGCGGGCTGTGGGGCGGGCACGGCGGCGGGAGGGGCAGTGGGCACGGCGGCGGGCGGTGCGGTGTCGGTGGCGCGCAGTTCGGCGCGGGCCCGGGCGGCCCAGGCGGTGGCGCCGAGCCGTTCGAGCGTCTCGGCCGCCGGGGCGAGGACCGCCCGGGCCGCCGCGCCGCCGTGGCTGCGGCGTACCCGGGTGCCGTACGCCAGCCGGATGCGGGCCAGTTCGAACGGGTACCGGTCGGCCGCCGGGTCGGAGCGGACCCGGGCGTACAGGTCCGCGGCCTCGTCGTCGTCCTCGGCCGTGATCGCCAGCGCCCCGTAGGTGATCAGGGCCAGGCGGGGGGAGGTGTCGGGCAGTCCGGCGTCCCGGGCGGCGAGGGCGTGGGCGCGGGCCTGCTGGGTGCGGCCGGTGTGCAGGGCCGCCTCGACCAGGTCGAGGAGGGTACGCGACGCCTGGTGGTGGTAGGGCCGGAACGCACCCGGTGCGGTGATGCCGGTGGCGTGCAGGTACGCGGACTCGTGGTCGCCCGCCCCGAGGGCGGCGCTCGCGCCGGCGGCGTCCGCGAGCCCGGTCAGGAATCCGATGCCGCGCGGGCGGGCCCACGCGTCGACCTCGGCCCGCAGGTCGTGGGCTTCCCGGCTGCGGCCGCGGACGGCGGCGAGGTGGGCGAGGTAGGCCCGGGTCTGGTGGGCGAAGAGCTGGTTGTCGGCCTCGGTCGCCAGGGCGAGGGCGCGGTGGCCGGTGCGTTCCGCGGCGTCCCACTGACCGAGCGCGGTCTGGTCGAGCATGATCAGGTGCAGCATGACGATGCCGCTGGACGTGGCGCCGGTGTCCAGTTCCCGGTCCACGACCCGGTCCAGGTACGGGCGCAGCGGGCACAGTGCGTCGAGGTGGTGGGCCGAGACGGCGAGGCGGGTGACGTCCCAGGGGTCCTGGTTCTCCGGGTTCGCGGCGGCGCGTTCGATCCGCTCGGCCCAGCCGGAGCCGTGCCGGAGGACGTCGCTCCAGGTGTCGGCGTACATCCGGGCCCGTCCGGTGGCGAGGCCGCCCAGTGAGGCGAGGAGCTCGTGGGTGCGCCGCCAGGTGGTGCGGCTGCCGGCGTACTGGCTGGCGGCGAGCAGGAGGCTCACGAGGCGGTCGAGCATCGCGTCGTGGCGGTCGGGAGTGGGGCCGGCTGCCGCCTCGTCGCACTGCTGTCGGGGCAGCTGTCCGGGCTGCTCGTGGTGCTCGTGCCGATGGTGCTGCTGGAGCCGGTGGAGCCGTTCCACCGCCGCCGCGACCTGGCGGTGCACGGTCCGGACGGCGCCGTCGCGGTAGAGCGCGAGGTAGGCGTCGGCGAGGACGGCGGCGGGGTTGTCGTCCTCGCCGGGTACGGAGGCGGCCAGCGCGAGGCTGCGGGCCCGGCCGGGCCGGTCGGCCTGCCCGGCGACGTACGCCGCCTCACCGAGCCGCCGGGCCCGTTGCGCCCGGTCCTCGCTCAGTTCGGCGGCGCGGGTCAGCCAGGCCACGGCCATCCGCGCGCCGCCGCGCCGGGTCACCGACCGGGCGGCGGCTTCGAGGGCGGCGGCCACGCCCTCGTCGGGGTCGACGGTGGCGGCCGCCAGGTGGGTGGCGCGTCGTTCCGGGTCCTCGCGGTGGACGCGGGCCAACTGCCGGTGTGCGCACCGGCGTTGGTCGGGCGTGGCCAGCTGGACGACGCTGGAGCGCACCAGCGGGTGGCGGAAGACGAGGTGGCCGCCGGCCGGTTCGACGACCAGCAGGCCGCAGGCGAGTGCCTCGTCCACGTCGCGCATGCGGTAGCGCGCGGCCGGGGCGGGGCCGTCGCTCGGTCTGGCGGTCGCACCGTCGAGGGCGCCGGCGAGCAACTGTGCCCGGACGGCCGGGGCGAGGCGGGCCAGGCGGGTGGCGTAGATCTCCTGGATCCGCCGGGGCAGCGGTACGGGGTCCGGGCCGAGGAGGATGCCCGGTGCCGGGGTGTCCGGGCGGGCTTGGAGGTGGGCGGGCAGTTCGAGCAGGGCGAGCGGGTTGCCGCGGGCGGTGTCCAGCACGAGGGCGCGCAACTGCCTCTCCAGGCGGGGGTGGTGGTGGTCCAGCAGGCGGGTGGCGTCGGTGTCGGTGAGTGCGCCGATCGGCGCCTCGGGCAGCGCGGCGGTGTCGAAGCGGGAGGCGGTGTCGCCGCGGACGGCCACCAGCAGTCGGACGCCGGGCCGGCCGGCCAGTCGACGGCCGACGAACCCGCAGACGTCGGCGCTGGCGTCGTCCAGCCACTGGCCGTCGTCGAGGACGAGCAGCAGCGGCTGCCGCGCGGCGGCCGCGGAGAGCAGGTCGAGCACGGCGATGCCGAGGGCCATGACGGAGGGCGGCGGGCCGTCCGTCCGGCCGAAGTCGGTCCCGAAGTCGGTCCCGATGGCGGTCCCGAAGACGGCCCCGAAGACGGCCCGGGCGGCGGGGTTCAGTCCCGGGCCGGGGTGGGCGCCGTCCGGGAGTAGGGGGTAGAGGAGTTGGTGCAGCCCGGCGTGGGGCAGGTCGGCCTCCGCCTCGACGCCGGTCGCGCGGATCACCAACTGGCCTTCCTCGGAAGCGAGTTGTGCCGCCAGGTCGAGCAAGGCGCTCTTGCCGACGCCGGCCTCGCCCCTGAGTACCAGGGCCTGTCCGCCCGGCGCCCGGACGAACGCGGCCAGCCGTGCCCGTTCGCCGTCCCGACCGACCATCACCATGCCCGGCTCCACGCCCGGTCCCCTCCCTGCACCCCCCGCCGTATTCAACTGGACGGTTAGTTGATTAGATTGTGCTCAGGTCAAACTGTCAAGTAAACGGTTAGTTAGGAGCTGGGTGCATGGAGCGTGACGCCGAGGCGACCAGACGCAGACTCGTCGCGGCCGGCCGGGCCGAGTTCGCCGCACACGGACTGAACGGGGCCAGAGTCGACCGCATCGCCGCCGCCGCGCGGAGCAACAAGGCGCAGATCTACCACTACTTCGGTAACAAGGCCGGGCTGTTCGACGCCGTCTGGGACGAACTCGTCGAGCAGATCGTGGTCGGCGTACCGCTCGACGTGGACGACCTGCCCGGCTTCGCGGCCGGCCTGAGCGACCTCTACGCGCAGTTCCCGGACATCCCGCGGATCGTCACCTGGCAGCGCCTGGAACGCGGCGAGGCGCTCAACGACCTCGGGGTCGCCGAGGTGCGGGAGCGGACCGCCGCCGTCGCCCGGGCGCAGGCCGGGGGCCGGGTCTCGACCCGCTTCGAACCCGAGATCCTGTTCCCCCTGCTCGCCCACCTCGCGATGCTGTGGGCCGCCGCCAACCCGGAGGTGCTGACCGTCGTCGACCTCGACGACCGCGCGCGCCGGGACGCCGTACGCCGCATCGCCGCCGCCCTGGTCGAGTGAGCCCGCCCGGCCGCCGCCCCGCCCGCGCCGCCTGAAGCCCGGCGCTGAAGCCCGGCGCGGGAAGTCGGCGGGGCCGACTCCCTGCGCAGCGTCAACCGTGCGGACGGGCACCGGGCTCCCGTCGCCACAGCCGGGTCCGCTGTGGCGACGGGAGCCCGGTGAGGTCGCCGGGACGGTCCACCGCGACCGGAAGGCGGCCTGCGGGACGAGCGCACGCGAAACGGCTGGTATTACTAGGGCATGCAGGAAGAGATTGCACGCTCCGCGATCGACACGTTCATCTCCGCGTTCAACGCCTCGGACGACAGCTATGTGACCGCCCTGCTCTCCCAGGCCCTGACCTCGGACGTGGTCTTCTGGGGGCCGTTGGGCCGCAGCGAGGGAATCGCGGCGGTCGAGCGGTTCGTGCTGGAGCTCCGGCGCCACCCGGCGGGGCCCGGCACGATGGCGCGCTTCTCGGAGGTGGACATGCCCGACGAGTGGGCCCGCTACCAGTGGGTCTTCACCACGCCGGACGGAGGTCCCCACCTCGCGGGAACGGACGTCGTCCACCTGCGGCGCAGCCTCATCGACCAGGTCATCGTCTTCGCGGGCGAGATCAAACCGTCCGCTTCCTGAGCCGTCCGGCTGAGGTGACCAGCCGGACGTTCGCCCGAGCACGTGGCAGGCCGTGAACCCCGCGGTCCCGGTGGAGGATCAGGCGAGGCAGAACTCGTTGCCCTCGATGTCCTGCATCGTGATGCACGACTCGTTGACGCCATCGGCGCGCTGGGTCAGCACGTGCTTCGCGCCGAGCGCCGTCAGCCGTGCGCATTCGGCCTCCAGTGTGGCCAGGCGCTCGTCACCCACGAGCCCGACGCCGGCCCGCACATCGAGATGCACCCGGTTCTTGACGACCTTGCCTTCGGGAACCCGCTGGAAGAGCAGGCGCGGGGCCACACCCGAGGGATCGGTACACGCGAAGTAGACCGCATCCTCGGGCGGCAGCGAGCGGAAGCACTCCTCCCACGTGGCAAAGCCCTCCGGGACCGCCGGCAGGACGTACCCCAGCACCTCGCACCAGAAGGCGGCGAGGCGCACAGGGTCCGCGCAGTCGAAGGTCACTTGGAACTGCTTGATCGTAGACATCGGCGCACCATTGCAGGGGCCCTGCTCATCTCCGCAGGTCGGGAGGCCCGCACGCCGTCGGGAGGGCCGGCCGGCGGGGCGAGGCGAGAGCGCTTGCGTGCGGTGGGTTCAGTGCCGGCGGTCGGGCAGGGCGGTGTGGAGGCGGTAGCCGCCGTCCGGGGTGGGGCCGGTGGTCAAGCTGCCGCCGAGGTCCTCGCCCCGGGGCGGGGCATCCGCCGATGCCCCGCCCCGGGGTCGCGCGCGAGTCGTCTCATGGACACTGCGCTTCCCTGGGCGTTCTGGGGCCGGGACGTATGGACCGATCTCTGCATCGACCGCGAATGTCCGGTGTCGAAGAACATGGAGAGTAGGGTGGTTCTGATTTGCAACTCGCCAGATTTGGAAGACGGATCGGAAATGCCGGGCTCCGGGATCATGGCGCTTCTGAAGGTCCCGCTATAGCTTCTCCATCCACCACTTGTCGTTCTCCACCGCGCTCTCTGCGAAGGCGGATATCGCGCTTTTCAGGTCGAGACGGCGGGGATGGGGCAGCGGGCCGAGCGCGCACACGGGTACCCAGCAATCCTTGTCCCGGCGCTCGGGGTTAGTGCAGACCGCGGGAAGCTGGGCATCGAGTGGCCACCCGGCGGGACGGAGGCGGACTGCGGGGAAGCCGTTCGTTGGCTCGTGCAGCTTCACATGGAGCGCGAGTAACCGGTGTTCACCCCACCCGTCTATGCGTCCGATCGGTTGGTCGCTGTATCGGACGCCGACCCTGGCGATTGAAGTCCACGGGATTCGCTGGTGCCCGGACGAGTCTGTGGTGGTGATGCCGTCCTGGTCGATGAGCAGCTTCCTGGGCTGCATCCGCCTTCTCAACTGCCAACGCCCGTACCGCGCCACGCATAACGGGATGTAAATTGAGCCGGCCAGCGCCATGAGCAGGAGCTGCACTTGCGATGACCAGCCGCTGAGGTACTTGCCCCACCAGAAGGCGGCCGTGAAAGAGAGAACGCCGACGCCGAAGATAGGCCACTGTAGCCAGCCTTCGCGCCACTTACTTTGAGGGTCCTCGCCGCCGGACCAGGACTGCTCGAAAAGCGCCGCGTCGAGCGGAGATTCAGCGGGGCGCGTGCCGGTTCTGGAGACCGGGACGACCGCCGACCGTTGCCAAGAGGTCGCGGGGGCTGTGGAGTCTGACTCCGTGCCGCGTGCTGCCTGGTTGATGGCGAAGGGAAGGTTTCCGGCGGTGTCAGTGCCGCGTTGGTAGGGGGCGGGCAGGCCCTTGGCCCGCAGTCGGGCGCGGAGTTCTGGGTAGATGTTGTTGAGGGTCAAGGGGGAAGGTTTGCCGGGGATGCCTTCGCGAATGAGCTCGCAAAGCTCGCCGGTGAAGGAGGTGGGGGCCGTTTCCTGCTGGTCGCGGGGTGGGACGTGTGCGGTGCGGTTGCGTGTAGTGGCGGTCAATGTGTAGACGCCCTGCACATGCGTGATGTCGGCCAGTGCTTCGTCCCCCGTCAGGGCTTCGATGGCCTGGCCCGCGAAGCAGCAGTCGAGGATCGCGACTCGAGCGCGCGCTGGGCTGTCGCGGAGCACGTCGGCGAGATCGCCCCAGGCTAGACCGGTGATCTTCGGACGGTCTTGGCGGGTGTTAGGCAGTGCTAGGCATAGTTCTCCACGGGTGGACAGCGTGCCGTGACCGACGAAGTAGACGAGCAGGACGCCGGTGGTGGCCTCGGCCATGTCTGCGATCTTGCCGGTCAGGTCAGTGGCCGTCAGCGGGTTCAGTATCAGGGTGACCCGGTCCGACGACCAGCCGCCCAGGGTGGGATCACACAGTACGTCGCGCATAGCACGCAAGCTGTTGCGAACCGCGAGGAGCTGGGGGAACTCGGGGTGCTCGTAGTCTGATACGCCGATGAGCACGGCATGTGAAACGCCGAGCGCCGATCGTTCAGTCCCCATCACCGATCCGCAGGACTTGTTCCAGCAGTGGTGCGACATCGCCAACGGTCTCAATGTCCAGGGTGACTGAGCGCCCTTCGGCCTCGACCGTGATCTTCGCCGACGTCCGCCGGGTCTTCAACCAGGTGACCAATGCCGAGGCGAGCACGGACCCTGCGCCGCCGGCTCCCAGGGCCACGGTCAGCAACTCGACGGCTGAGCCCAGATCGGTCTCCCCGATCGGCCCGAAGACAGTCCGCACATGCCCTCGCAGCCCCTCCTCGCCGCTGAGCCACTCGCTCAGCGCCAGCAAGCCGTCGGTATCCCCTGGCTCAATACTGATCCTCGCGTCCAACTCTCCGTCTCCTACCGTCAGTAGACATCGGATTCTTCCAGGAACTGGCCCATCCACAAGGCCACATGACATGGCGGCAGAACTTATGTGACACCAAGCGACGCCCGTGTGCACAGGCTCGCTCCAGCCGTCAAGCCCTACCGCCAGGCCGACCGGGTCCTCAAGCGCAGTGAGACGGGACAGCGTCGCGGGCACCTCGGCTTCGGTTGGGCGGAGGCTGTCGGCGGCGGTTTGTAGGGTGCCCGCGTGAACATCGATGATCTTTCTTGGCAGGCGCGCAACCATGGTGGCGTCAACCCACGGATGGTGCGGACCCTCCTCGACCTGGGGCAGGTGGAACTGCTGATCCGGGCGGCACGGGAGCGTGGGGACTGGAACTGTGCGGAGGCGGCGGCCCGGGAGTTGTGCGCGGCCGGGGAGTTCGATCGGGCGCTGGCCGTGGTGGACCCGTTCACGGATATCGGGTGGCGGGCCGCCGAGTGGGTCGCGGCCGAGATCATGATCCGCCGGGGCGAGGGCGACGAGGCACTCGCGATGGTGCGCCCGGACCCCGCCGAGCTGGGCGACGGCCACGTGTGCGCCCGCTACGCCGAGCTGCTGGCGAAGGCCGGACGGGTGGAGGAGGCCGTCGACGTGCTCACGCCCCATCTCGGGCAGTACTGGCTCCGCTCCCACCTCGTCGAGATCACCGAAGGTCAGGGTCACGACGACCTGGTCCTGGACGTACTCACGCGGGAGGCCGAGCGACTGGAGGCCATCGAGAGCGCGGCGTGCCGACGATGCGGCGGGGACTGCGAAACGGGCCGAATGGAACTCTGGCACGTGCTGCTCCTGACCTCCCGGGTGCTGGAGCGGGCCGGGCGCACGGACGAGGCCGTCGCGGTCCTGCGCGCCGAGAGGGCCTCGGGCCGACGACACCCCGGCAACTTCCCCGAGTACTACGCGGAGCTCCTCGCCCGGCAGGGCCTGATCGATGAACTGAGGGCTCTCGCCGCCGAAGACCACCGCTCGGCCCTCGACGTGTATGCGAAGGCACTGGAGGACGCGGGGCGGGCGGACGAGGCGGAGACCGTGCTGCTCGACGGGATCAAGACCCACGACCATCCGAAGGACCGAGCGGCGCTGATGCGTCTGCTCGTCCGTCAGGGGAGGCTCGACGAGGCCGTCGAGACCGGCCGGCCCACCTACGAGTACTACGACTGCTGGAACTTCCTCCAGTGGGCGCTGGAACTGCTCGTCGAGGACGGCCGCCCCGGCCGGGCACTCGAACTCCTGGACGCCCGCACCGACGAATACGTCAAGGAGCACCCGGACCAGGTTCGCTCCCTGAGGCTCTGGCTACTGAGCGAGGCCGGCCGCTACAAGGAGGGCATCGCGGAGGCCACCGCCCTCAACGAGCAGGAGCCGGGCGAGTGGGACACCGCGCTCGCACAGCTGCTGGAGCAGGACGGCCGGCTGGAGGAAGCCCTCGCACTGCTCCGCTCCTCCACCCACAACCTGGCCCGCCACGACGTGCCCGACATGCTCATCAGGCACGGCCGCCCGGCCGAGGCCCTCGACTCCATCCCCACGATCGCCGAGAGCCGCGCCGCCGCCGAACGGCGGGAGCGGGAGGCGGCGGAGCGGCGAGAGCAGGACGATCCCTGGGCCGCTACGGGCTGGTTCAGTGTGGAGCCCCCGTTCTAGCCAGGGGTGCTGCGGTCAAAGTTCGGTGAGACTGGTCAAACCAACTTGAGATAGTCAGCAGCCGTGCGGACGGAAGCGGCGGCCGTGCCCCGCACGGCGGCGACAGCGGCCCCGGTGCGGCCCCGGTGCGGCCCCGGTGCGGCCCCGGTGCGGCCCCGGTGCGGGCCCGGGCGATGTGGCCTACCCGCCCGGACCCGCACGGCATTCACGCGTCGCTGCCCCCTCCCCTCCTGGGAGGCAGGGACGCGTGAGGTCTTCGAGGCGGGCCGCAGCACCGACCGCCGGCGCCCACGACGCCTCACGGCGTGCGCGGACGGCCACGAGGCGGGGCTCAGCCTCTCCCGCACCGAGCGAGTCCGGTAACCCCCGGACCGGCCGCTCCCGATCGGCCACCCGGCCACTCCCGACGGGCCACCCGGCCAGTCCCGGACGCCCCGATGCCCGGCGGCGAGGCCGCCGGCGAGCCGCGCCCGGCCCTGATGGTCCTCGGCGAAGGCGCCGGCTGGATCGCAGAGCGGCGCACCGAGGTCGTCGACGGCGTCCAGGTGGCGGCCGTCGTCCTCCAGGACGGGCCGGTCACGCGCACGGCCTTCGGTGTGAGCCACTGCGACCCGGCGGGTGGCGGACGTGGCAAAGAGCAATTCCGGTACGACAGTTGACGCACAGTCTGATCGTGGGCAGACTCCTGGCTGTCAGCTGAGATGTATGGCCATAAGTCTTTCTACCATCTCCGCTCATCGTATGACGACACTTCCCCGGCGGTCCGTCCCCGGCCGCCGGCCCGGTCGTCGAGCCCTCCGCCACGCCCGCCAGGTGAGGAGCACCCGCATGCCCGCTGAGACGCCGAAGGCCGCCCCGATCGCGGCCGCCCCGTGGCAGCGCCCGGACGCCGCTCCGCTGACCGGGAGTTGGTGGGCACGCGGGCTGTGGCTGGGGGAGCGGCTGGCGGCCGCCGGGGCGCCTCCCGAACTCGCGGACGGCACGCCGGCGGAGGGTGGTCCCGCCTGGCGGGCGGCCCGTCGCCTGGCGCGTTGGCGAGCGGCGTTCCCGGACCACGCCGACGACACCGCCGCCGCGCAGGCGCAGGTGTTCGGCACCGACCCGGAGCTGCTGCACCGGCTGCTCGCCGAGCATCCGGACAGCCTCGCGGCGCGGGCGGCCAAGCCCGCCTGGGCGGTGTTCGTGGAGGAGGTCATGGCCCGCGCCGCGCAGCCCGTCAGCGTCACTGCCGACGGACACCACCGTCCCCATACCCGCCGGGACGACACCGAGGGGGGCTGGTTCCGGGGCTTCGCGGCCGTCGTCGAGCCGTTCCTCGCCGAGGCGCGCCGGTTGGTCCGCAGCTCGCCCGCCCTGGCCGACCCCGCCGTCCGCACCGTGCTCGACGTCGAAGCGGTCGTCCGTTCACTGACCGGCGTGCTGCGCGACCAGCTGCTCCAACTGCTCGGGCGGGCGCTGGTGTTGGAGCTCCACGTGGCCCGGCTGTCGGATCAGCTGACCGGCGCGACGGCCGAGGAGCGGTTCCGTTCGTTCGTGGCCCTGCAGTGCGAACCGGGCCGACTCGCGGCACTGTTCGACGAGTACGCCGTGCTGGCCCGGCTGGTTGCCGGCGCCACCGTCGACACCGCCCAGGCGTACGCCGAGTTCGTCGCCCGTTTCGTCGAGGACCGCCCGTTGCTGGTGGACCGGATGTTCGGCGGGGCCGACCCGGGAGTGCTCACCGAGGTGCGGACGGGTGGCGGCGACGCCCACGAGGCGAGCCGCTCGGTCGCGCTGCTGCGCTTCGGCTCCGGTGCCCGACTGGTGTACAAACCACGGCCGTTGGCCATCCATGAGCACTTCAACGAGGTGGTGGACTGGTTCAACGCGGCGCTGCCCGGGCTCGGCCTGCGCACGGTCGGCGTGCTGGACCGGGGGGAGTACGGCTGGACCGAGTTCGTCGAGCCGGCCGGCTGCGCGGACCAGGCTGCGGCCGAGCGGTTCTACCACCGCCAGGGGGCGCTGCTCGCGCTGCTGTACGCGCTGGCCGCGACCGACTTCCACTACGAGAACGTGATCGCCGTCGGCGACCAGCCGGTCGCCGTGGACCTGGAGTCCGTCCTCCACGCCGACGTGCTGCGGCTGACCGGGAGCCCGCTGGTCGACGGCGATCCCGCGCAGCGGATGCTCGCGGAGTCGGTCCAGCGGGTCGGCCTGCTGCCGACCCTGCTGGTGGGTGAGGGCGGCGTGGCACTGGACGTCGGCGGGATGGGTGGCGACAAGGGGACGGTACTGCCGTTCACATCGGTGGCGTGGGAGGGGCGGGGCACCGACGAGATGCGCCTGGCCCGGGTACGGCAGACCTTCGCCGGAAGCCAGAACCGGCCCACCCTGGACGGGCGCGACCTCGACCCGGCGAGCTACCTGGACGCGCTGCGGGCCGGGTTCCGGGCCGGCTACCGGGCGATCGCGGACGGCCGGGAGCACCTGCTCGCGGAGGGGGGCCCGCTGGACAGGTTCGCGGACGACACCGCCCGGACCATCGTCCGCGCCACCCGCACTTATGCGCAGCTCCTGAGCGAGAGCACCCACCCGGACGCCACCCGGGACGCGCTCGACCGCGACCGGCTGCTCGGGCTGCTCTTCGCACAGTCCGTGGACGACCCGGCCCACTGGCCGCTGCTCCGGGAGGAGGCCGAGGACCTGTGGGCCGGGGACGTGCCGCTGTTCCGTTCGACGGTCGGCTCGCGGGACCTGCGGACGCACCGGGGCACCGTGCTGCCGGCGGTCCTGCCGGAGTCCGGCCTGGAGCGGGCCCGGCGGATCGTGAGCGGGATGGGCGAGCGCGACCTCGCCGTCCAGGACTGGATCATCACGGCGGCTTTCGCCGCCCGGGCGGCGGAGCAGCGGCCGGGCGGCACCGCCGGCCTCCCCGGCGCCTCCGCTGCCTCCGTCTCCGCCACCGAACGGCCGTCGGCCGGTTCGGAGCCGGCCGGTTCGGGCCCGGCCCGCCGTGGCGGATCCGTCGCCGAGCGGGCCCTGCGGCAGGCGGGGCTGGTCGCCGACCGGCTGGCCGACAGCGCCTGGAGCGAGGGCGAGCGGGTCGGCTGGCTCGGGCTCGACCTGGCGCAGGACCAGTGGCGGGTGGTCGGGCTGCGGGACGACCTCTACAACGGCTATCCCGGTATCGCGCTGTTCTTCGCGCAGCTGGCCCGGGTGACCGGCGACGACACGTACGCGAGCCGGGCCCGGCGGATCCTCGCGCCCTTCCCCGCGCACCTGGCGCGGCGGCGTGGTTCGATTCGCACCTGGGGCGCGTTCAACGGCCTGACCGGCCTGGCCTACGCACTGGACTGCACCGCCGAACTGCTCGGCGAACGCGCGATCGCGGCACCGGTACCGGAGCTGCTCTCGGCCGCCGGCCGGGCCGCCGGTGCGGACGGGCAACTCGACGTGATCGGTGGCGCCGCCGGCTGCCTGGCGGTGGCCGAGGCCCTGGCGAGCCGGTACGGAGGCGTCGCCGAGGACCTCGCCGCCTCGTGCGCGGCCGTACTGCTCCGGCAGGCCGAGACCCAGCCGGACGGCCTGCCGGGCGTGGTCGCCCGGCGCACCCCGACGGCCGCCGGGCGGCCGCTGCTGGGGATGTCGCACGGCGTCGGCGGGATCGGCTGGGTGCTGCTGCGGCACGCCGCCCGCACCGGCGACGCCGCCGCGCTGCGCACGGGCCGGAGCGCGCTCGCCCACGAGAACGCCGGCTTCGACGACGGCATCGACAACTGGCCGGACCACCGGGAGCAGGTGCCGCGCCCGTGGCAGCCGGCCCCGGACCCGCGGGCGGTCCACCACCTGCACGCCTGGTGCCACGGTGCGCCGGGGATCGGACTGCTGCGGGCCGGTCTGCCCGCCGAACTGCGGACACCCGAGGACGACCGTGCGCTGCGCCGGGCCGTGCGGTCCGCGGCCGCTGCGGGAGGCGTCGGCAACGACAGCCTGTGCCACGGCGACCTCGGCAACCTGGAGCTGTTCGCGGCGGCCGCCGCTGCCGGGATCACGGAGGCCGGCGCCGCCCACCGGCGGGCCTGCGCGGCGATCGTGGGCAGGATCGAGGAACGCGGCCCGGTCTGCGGCACTCCGGGCGGGATCGCCACGCCGGGGTTGATGGCCGGGCTGGCCGGGGTCGGGCACGGGCTGCTGCGGATCGCGGCCCCCGAGCTGGTCGCGCCGGTCCTGCTGCTCGCGCCGCAGGGGGCCGGGCGATGACCGTCCCCGAGGCGGCCGTTCCACCGCCGACCGCCGGGCGGGCAGCCGCGGCGCCGGGCCCGCGCCGCCGTCCGCGCCGCCGTCCGCGCGGCTACCGGGTCCCGCCCCGGCTGCAGTTCACCCGCGCCGAGTGCGCCGCCGCCTGCCTGGCGATGGTGCTCAGCCACCACGGCCGGGACACCTCGGTGGCACAGTGCCGTCCGATGCTTGGTACCGGGCGGGACGGCGCCTCGGTCGCGGCGCTGATGTCCGCGGCCGGGCAGTGCGGCCTGACGGCGGAGGTCGAGCACGGGCCCTCGGCGCTCGCCCGGCCGCTGGACGGTCCGGCGATCGCCTACCTGACGAAGCAGCATTTCGTGGTGGTCGAACGGGTGGACGGGCGCCGGGTGCGGTTCGTCGACCCGGCCGGCGGCCGACGGCAGATGACCCGGGCCGACTTCGACGAGGTCTTCGGCGACCTGGTGCTGCACCTGCGTCCGACCGAGGGTTTCGAGCGGCGACGCACCGCGCTCCGGGAGCGGCCGATGGTGCGGTACCTGCGCGAGTTCGTGGCGGCTCCCGGCGGCCGGGCGCTGCTCGGGCTCACCGTGCTGATCGCCGCGCTGCTCCAAGTGCTGGGCCTGACCGTACCGTTGCTCACCCGATCGGTGGTCGACTCGGTGCTGCCGGGGCACCGCACCGACCTGTTCGGAGTGCTCGGCGCGGGTGCGCTGGGGGTCGCCCTGCTCACCGGGGCGCTGACCGCGCTGCGCGCCCTGGCACTGCTGGCCCTGCGCCGGCGCGGTGACATGGCGCTGACCCGGAACTTCGTCGCCCACCTGTTCCGCCTGCCGCTGGACTTCTTCCTGGAACGCGGCCGCGGCGACCTGCTGATGCGGCTGTCCAGCGTCTCCAGCACCCGCGAGACGCTCACCCAGCAGCTGATGACCCTCGCGCTGGACGGCGCCCTGATGGCCGGCTACCTGATCGCGGTGGTGGCACTGCAGCCGCTCTACCTGCTCGCCGTCGCCCCGCTGTGCCTGGTGCAGCTGCTGCTGGTGGTCCGCGCCCACAGCCGGCTGCGGACCCTCGCCGGGCTCGAACTCGTCACCAGGTCCGACGAGCAGAGCTACCTGGTGGAGGCGCTGGAGGCGATCGTCCCGCTCAAGGCGAACGGGTTCGAGCAGCGCGCGGTGGAGCACTGGGAGCAGCTGTTCACCCGCTACCAGAACGCGATGGCACGGCGCGGACGGGCGGCCGCCTGGTTCGGCGGGGCGCAGCGCGGACTGCTGGCACTCGGACCGCTGCTGCTGCTCGGCGCCGGTGCGGGCCTGGTGATGAGCGGCCGGATGACGCTCGGCACGATGCTGGCCGCGAACAGCCTGGCGCTGTCCGTGCTGACACCACTGGAGACCCTCGGCAGCAGCGGGCAGCTCTACGTCGCGGTGAACGCGCAGGTGGAACGGCTCTTCGACGTCACCGACACACCGACGGAGACCGGTGGTCAGGTCCGGCTCCCCACTGCCCGTCCGACCGCGGTCACGGTCACCGGCCTGGCCTTCCGGTACCAGCGGAGCGGCCCGCCGGTGCTGAGCGGCATCGATCTGGACCTGCCCGCCGGGGGCAAGCTCGCCCTGGTGGGACGGACCGGCTCGGGCAAGAGCACGCTGGCGATGCTCCTGCTCGGCCTGCTGCGCGCATCCGAGGGGTCGGTGCGCCACGACGGGGTGCCCATCGAGCAACTGGACCTCGCCGACCTGCGCGCGCACTGCGGCGCCGTGCTGCAGGAGTTGAGCCTGTTCGGCGGCAGCATCCGGGAGAACCTGACGCTCGGCCGACCGGACGCGACGGACGAGGAGGTGGCCCGCGCGGCGCGGATCGCCGGGCTGCACGAGGACGTGATGGCCCTGCCGCGGCGCTACGGGACACCGGTCGGCGAGTCGGGCTCCGCCCTGTCGGCGGGCCAGCGGCAGCGGGTGGCGCTGGCCCGGGCGCTGGTGCACCGGCCGAGACTGCTGCTCCTGGACGAGGCGACCAGCCATCTCGATCCGCAGACCGAGCGTGAAGTGGACAGCGCGCTGGGCGAGTTGGCGGTCACCCGGATCGTGGTGTCGCACCGGCTGAACGCCGTGCGCAACGCGGACCGGATCCTGGTCCTGGACCGGGGCCGGATCGTCCAGCGCGGCCGGCACCACGAGCTGATCGCAACGGAGGGTGTCTACCGCCGACTGTTCGGACCGGCCGAGACCGCCACCGTGCCCGCCGGGGCGACCGTGCCCGCCGACGCCGACGCCGACGCCGACGCCGAAGCCGACACGGACACCGACGCCGCCCTGCCCGCCCCGCTCCCGTGACGCCGAGGGCCGGCTCCTGCGGAGGCGCATCGGCGCCCCGCCCCCGAACCCGGTCCGGCCGCCCCGGCCGACCGCTACCCGAAGGGACACCCAGATGAGCGACCACGAGATCGTCCGCGCCTGGAAGGACCCGGAGGCGGACCGCTCCGCCACCGGATACCCGCTCGGCGACCCGGACCTGACCGCGATCTTCGGCGGCGAAGAAATGATCACATGGGACGGCGGCTGCACCACCGTCTGGACCGTCAACGTCGGCTGCGGGAGCAACTCCTACGCCGGCCTCTGCTGACTCCGGACCACGTGCCCCCGGCCGCCACGGCCGGGGGCACCCGTCCGTGCGGGCCATCGACCGCCTGACTCCCGGCCAGCCCCCGTCCCCGGTACCCCCTGAGGCCCCCGAAGGGCGTCAGGCCAGGAACCCCCGCAGCAGCGAGGCCGTCGCGGCGAGGTGTTCCTCGGTGGCGCGCCGGGCGCCGTCGCCGTCGCCGTCGAGGATCGCCCGGACCATCGCCCGGTGCTGTTCGGCGGCGTGCTCGATGTTGCGTTCCAGCATGGGGATCGCGTTCAGCAGGTCGTTGAGGCGCATGCGGGCCCCGGTGATGGCGGCGGCGAGGGCGGGGGAGCCGGTGAGCTCGGCGATGGCGAGGTGGAAACGCGAGTCGAGCTGGCGGTACTGCTCCGCCGGGGCCGCGTCCAGTTCGGTCAGCCGCTCCTGGAGGTGGGCCCGCTGCTCGGCGGTCAGCGGGCGTCGGGCGGCGGCCTCGGCGGCCCCGACCTCCAGGACCTGCCGGTAGGTCAGCGCGTCCTCCAGTTCGCCGCCGAGGTCGCGCACGGCGCGGCGCAGGTCGGCGACGTCCGGTTCGGGCATCCGGTAGGTGACGAAGGTCCCGCCGTAGCGGCCGCGGCGGGCCTCGACGCAGTCGGCCTGCTGGAGCGTGCGCAGCGCCTCGCGCAGGGTCTCGCGGCTGACGCCGAGCCGGGCGGCGAGGTCGCGTTCGGCGGGCAGCCGGTCGCCGGGGCCGAAGACGCCGAGCTTGATCGCCTGGAGCAGCCGTTCGACGGTCTCCTCGAAGGCGTTGCCGGTCCGGATCGGGCGGAATATCGCCCCGGCCTCCCAGTCGAGCCGTGCCTGCTCGCGCGTCACGTCCACGTCCACGTCAACGTCCACGCCGCGAATCGTACCCGTGAACGGATCTGCCGCACTCGTTCCCGTCCCGCCCTTGACGCGGCCACCGTCCAGCCGGAACGATGCTGCTCACCCACCCAATGGTCTGACTTTAGACCATTGACGAGCCGTCAGACCGTCGAACCCGCCGGGGCGGGTGCGCCACGCCGCCGTGGCCGCGTGCACCCCGGCACACCCTCAACCCCCAGGGGTGCCCATGACCGACGCACGCTCACCCGACCACCCTGGCCCCGCCGTGTTACCGCCGGACCCTTCCCCCGTTTCCGCCGACGAACAACGTCTCCGCGAGCTCGGCTACACCCAGGAACTGGCCCGCTCGATGTCGGGCTTCTCCAACTTCGCGGTCTCCTTCTCCATCGTCTCCATCCTGTCCGGCTGCCTGACCCTCTACGGGACCGGGATGAAGACCGGCGGCCCGGCCCTGATCATCTGGGGCTGGCCGGTGGTCGGCCTGCTGACGCTCTGCGTCGGCCTCGCGATGGCCGAGATCTGCTCCAGCTACCCGACGGCCGGCGGGCTCTACTACTGGTCCGCCAAGCTGACCCGCACCCGCGGCCCCGCCTGGAGCTGGTTCACCGGCTGGTTCAACTTCCTCGGCCAGGTCGCGGTGACCGCCGGCGTCGACTACGGCGCCGCCTTCTTCACCAACGCGTTCCTCACGCTCCGCTTCGGCGTCGCGGCCACCCCCGCGCACACCATGGAGATCTTCGCGGTCATCCTGCTGGCGCACGGACTGCTCAACACCCTCGGGGTGCGGCTGGTCGCAGTCCTCAACAGCGTGTCCGTGTGGTGGCACCTGGCCGGTGTCGCGATCATCGTCGGCGCGCTCGCGTTCCTCCCCGAGCGGCACGCCTCCGTCTCCTTCGTGCTCACCGAGTTCGTCAACCAGACCGGTTTCCACAGCCAGTTCTACGTCGCGATGCTGGGCCTGCTGATGGCCCAGTACACCCTCACCGGCTACGACGCCTCCGCGCACATGACCGAGGAGACCCAGGACGCCGCCCGCTCCGGCCCGCGCGGCATCGTCAACGCCATCACCGTCTCCCTGGTGGCGGGCTGGATCCTGCTGCTCGGCATCACCTTCGCGATCCGCGACTACGACGGCGCGCTCAACAGCACCACCCAGGTCCCGCCCGCCCAGATCTTCATCGACGCGATCGGCTCCGGCGGCGCCCAGTTCCTGCTGCTCATCGTCATCGGCGCCCAGTTCTTCTGCGGCATGGCCTCCGTCACCGCCAACTCCCGCATGATCTACGCCTTCTCCCGCGACGGCGCCCTGCCCGGCTCCCGCCTGTGGCACCGCATCTCCCCGCGCACCCAGACCCCGACCAACGCGGTCTGGCTGGCCACCGGCGGCGCCCTGCTGCTCGGCCTGCCCGCGCTCTGGAACACCACCGCCTACACGGCCGTGACCTCCATCTCCGTCATCGGCCTCTACATCTCCTACGTCATCCCGGTGTACCTGCGGCTGCGCCAGGGCGAGGACTTCCCGCGCGGCCCCTGGCACCTGGGCCGCTGGAGCCGGCCGATCGGCGTCGTCGCCGTCGCCTGGACGGCCGTGATCACCGTCCTGTTCATGCTCCCCACCGCCAGCCCGATCACCACGGAGAGCTTCAACTACACCCCCGTCGCCGTCGTCGTCGTGGTCGGCTTCGCCGGCGTGTGGTGGCTGGCCTCCGCCAGGAACTGGTTCACCGGGCCCCACACCGGCCCCGCGCCGACCGCGCCCGACGCCCTGTCCGCGCCCGACGCCCCGCCCGCCCCCGACACCGAACCGGAGACCCGATGACCACCCCCCGGCTCACCCTCGACGAACTGCGCACCCGCGTCGCCGACGGGTCCGTGGAGACCGTCGTGCTCGCCATGACCGACATGCAGGGACGCCTCCAGGGCAAACGCGTCGCCGCCCGCTACTTCCTCGACGACGTCGTCACCGGCGCCGCCGAGGGCTGCGGCTACCTGCTGGCCGTCGACGTCGACATGAACACCGTCGACGGCTACGAGGTCTCCTCCTGGGACAACGGCTACGGCGACCTGACCCTGCGCCCCGACCTCACCACCCTGCGGCCCGTGCCCTGGCACCCCGCCACCGTCATGGTCCAGTGCGACGTCGTCCAGCACGACGGCACCCCGGTCGCCGTCTCCCCGCGCCAGATCCTCCAACGCCAGCTCGACCGCCTCGCCGGCCACGGCTGGCAGGCCCAGGCCGCCACCGAACTGGAGTTCATCGTCTTCCGGGACAGCTACGAACAGGCCTGGGACAAGGACTACACCCGGCTCACCCCGGCCAACCAGTACAACGTCGACTACTCCATCCTCGGCACCGGCCGCATCGAACCCCTGCTGCGCCGCCTGCGCAACGGCATGGCCGGCGCCGGGCTGACCGTCGAGTCCGCCAAGGGCGAGTGCAACCTCGGCCAGCACGAGATCGCCTTCAAGTACGCCGACGCCCTCACCACCTGCGACAACCACACCGTCTACAAGACCGGCGCCAAGGAGATCGCCGCCCAGGAGGGCTGCAGCCTCACCTTCATGGCCAAGTACGACGAACGCGAGGGCAACTCCTGCCACATCCACCTGAGCCTGCGCGACGACCAGGGCGCCCCGGTGTTCGCCGGGGACCGCCCGCACGGCTTCTCCCGCACCATGGAGCACTTCCTCGCCGGCCAACTCGCCTGCCTCGCCGACTTCGCCCTGCTGTTCGCCCCCACCGTCAACTCCTACAAGCGCTACGTCCCCGGCAGCTTCGCGCCCACCGCCATCGCCTGGGGCCGCGACAACCGCACCTGCGCCCTGCGCGTCGTCGGCCACGGCCCCTCGCTGCGCTTCGAGAACCGCGTCCCCGGCGGCGACGTCAACCCCTACCTCGCGGTCGCCGCCCTGATCGCCGCCGGACTGCACGGCGTCGAGCAACAACTCGAACTCCAACCGGAGTTCACCGGCAACGCCTACACCTCCGACGCCCCCCGGGTGCCCGCCACCCTGCGCGACGCCGTCGATGCCTTCGAGCGCAGCGCCGTCGCCACCGAGGCCTTCGGCAAGGACGTCGTCCGGCACTACACCCACGCCGGACGCACCGAACTCGCCTCCTACCAAAGGGCGGTGACCGACTGGGAGCGGCGCCGCGGATTCGAGCGGCTGTGACCGCCGTCGCCCCGACCCCCGCCACCCCGCCTGCCCCCGACGACGGCTACCCGCGTCCGCTCATCGGCATCACCAGCTATCAGGACGACGCCGCCTGGTCCGTCTGGAACCAGCGCGCCGCCCTCCTGCCGCAGACGTACGTCGACGCCGTCGTCCGCGCGGGCGGCACCCCGGTCCTGCTGCCGCCCCAACCCGGCGCGGCCGGCCCCCTGGTCGACGCCCTCGACGGCCTCGTCCTGGCCGGTGGACCGGACCTCGACCCGGCCCGCTACGCGGCCGCCCCCCACCCGCGCACCGGCCCGCCCCACCACGCCCGCGACGACTGGGAGAGCCGACTGCTGCACGCCGCCCTCGCCCGCGACCTCCCGCTGCTCGGCGTGTGCCGCGGTATGCAACTGCTCAACGTCGAACTCGGCGGCACCCTGCTCCAGCACCTGCCCGACGACACCCACCAGCGCGTCCCCGCCCGCTTCGTCCGCCACCGGGTCACCCTGGCCGACGACAGCCGCCTCGCCGCCGTCCTCGGCCCCACCGCCGACGTCTCCTGTTACCACCACCAGGCCGTCGACCGGATCGGCACCGGCCTGCGGGCCACCGCCCACGCCGCCGACGGCACCGTCGAGGCCCTCGAACTCACCGGCCACCGCTTCGCCCTGGGCGTCCAGTGGCACCCGGAGACCGACCCCGACGACCCGCGCCTGTTCCACGTCTTCGTCACCGCCAGCCGATCCGCCACCCACAGGGAGACCCTCCGATGACCGAACCGGACCTCTACGAGGTCGTCAACCCCGCCACCGAGGAGGTGATCACCACCCTCGAACTCGCCGGTACCGCCGAGACCGACGCCGCCGTCGCCCGCGCCCGCGCCGCCTTCGACACCTGGCGCCACGTCGCCCCCGCCGACCGCGCCCGACTGCTGCGCGCCTTCGCCGCCGCCGTCGACGCGGACCGCGAGCACCTCGCCGCCCTGGAGGTCGCCAACGCCGGCCACACCATCGGCAACGCCCGCTGGGAGGCGGGCAACGCCCGGGACGTCATCGAGTACTACGCCGCCGCCCCCGAGCGGCTGTTCGGCCGACAGATCCCCGTCGCCGGCGGCATCGACGTCACCTTCCAGGAACCGATCGGCGTCGTCGGCGTCATCGTGCCCTGGAACTTCCCGATGCCGATCGCCGCCTGGGCCCTGGCCCCGGCGCTCGCCGCCGGCAACACCGTCATCGTCAAACCGGCCGAGCTCACCCCGCTCACCGCGCTGCGGCTGGCCGAACTCGCCCTGGAAGCCGGGATCCCCGAGGGCGTGCTCCAGGTCCTGCCCGGCCGCGGCCCGGTCGTCGGCGGGCGCTTCGTCACCCACCCCGACGTGCGCAAGGTCGTCTTCACCGGCTCCACCCGGGTCGGCAAGCAGATCATGGCCGGCTGCGCGGCCCAGGTGAAGCCCGTCACCCTCGAACTCGGCGGCAAGAGCGCCAACATCGTCTTCGCCGACGCCGACCTCGCCAAGGCCGCCGCGACCGCGCCCTACGCCGTCTTCGACAACGCCGGCCAGGACTGCTGCGCCCGCTCCCGGATCCTCGTCGAGGCCCGTGTCCTCGACGACTTCATGGCGCTGCTGGAACCGGCCGTGCGCGGGGTGCGGGTCGGCGACCCGACCGACGAGAAGACCGAGATGGGCCCGCTGATCTCGGCCGCCCATCGCGAACGGGTCGCCTCCTACGTCCCGGACACCGCCGCCGTCGCCTTCCGCGGCAGCGCCCCCGACGGGCCCGGCTTCTGGTACCCGCCGACCGTCCTCGCGCCCGTGCGCCACGACGACCCGGCCTTCACCGAGGAGATCTTCGGCCCGGTCGTCACCGTCGTCCCGTTCCGCGACGAACAGGACGCCCTGCGCATCGCCAACGCCACCGAGTACGGCCTCTCCGGCTCCATCTGGACCAGGGACCTCGGCCGCGCCCTGCGGGTCTCGCGCGGCGTCGAGGCCGGCAACCTCTCCGTCAACTCGCACTCCTCGGTCCGCTACACCACGCCCTTCGGCGGCTTCAAACAATCCGGGCTCGGCCGCGAACTCGGCCCCGACGCCCTCGACGCCTTCACCCAGACCAAGAACGTCTTCATCTCCACGGAGGAATGATCACCATGACCCAGCGACTCGACGGCCGCGTGGCCGTCATCACCGGCGCCGGCAGCGGCATCGGCCTGGCGACCGCCCGCCGCCTCGCCGCCGAGGGCGCCAAGGTGGTCGTCGTCGACCTCGACCCCGAGAGCGGCGCCAAGGCCGCCAACGAGGTCGGCGGCCTGTTCATCCAGGCCGACGTCACCGACGAGACCGCGGTGCGCGACCTCTTCCAGCGGACCGTCGACGAGTACGGCCGCCTCGACATCGCCTTCAACAACGCCGGCATCTCCCCGCCGGACGACGACTCCATCCTCACCACCGGCCTGGACGCCTGGAAGCGCGTCCAGGACGTCAACCTCACCAGCGTCTACCTGTGCTGCAAGTACGCGATCCCGCACATGCAGCGCCAGGGCAAGGGCTCCATCATCAACACCGCCTCCTTCGTCGCCGTGATGGGCGCGGCCACCTCCCAGATCTCCTACAGCGCCTCCAAGGGCGGCGTACTGGCCATGTCCCGCGAACTGGGCGTCCAGTTCGCCCGTGAGGGCATCCGCGTCAACGCCCTGTGCCCCGGCCCGGTCAACACCCCGCTGCTCCAGGAGCTCTTCGCCAAGGACCCGGAGCGCGCCGCCCGCCGCCTGGTCCACATCCCGCTGGGCCGCTTCGCCGAGCCCGAGGAGATCGCCGCCGCGGTGGCCTTCCTCGCCTCCGACGACTCCTCCTTCATGACCGCCAACACCTTCCTCGTCGACGGCGGCATCTCCGGCGCCTACGTCACTCCGCAGTAGCCGCACCCGTCCCGCCCGCCTGCACCCGGTCGCGGTGGTGCGGGCGGGCGCCACGGTCCGGAACGCCGGCAGTCGGTCACGGTGTCAGGACGATGCGCCCGAAGACCTCGCCGGCGTCCATCCGCCGGTGGGCGTCCGCCGCGGCTTCGAGGGGGAGGACGGCGTGGACGACGGCGCTGAGCTCGCCCCGCGCCGCGGCCTCGAACTGGTCGGCGCGCAGCCGGGCCAGGTCGGCCCGCGGCACCGTGTCCAGGCTGAAGGTCGCGACCGACAGCGACCGCTGGAACCGGCTCAGCAACGCCGTCCCGAAGTCCGCCGGAGGAGGCCCGGCGACGAGGCCGACCAGCACCAGTCGACCGTTGGGTGCGAGCCGGGTGAGGAACGAGGGCACCGCCGGCCCGGCGACGATGTCGACGATCACGTCGAAGCCGGCCGGCTCGGGACCACGCGTACTGTTCCCGTCGCGGTCGAGCACGTGTGTCGCGCCGTACGCCCTCAGCCGCTCGCCCCGCTCGGCCGACGACGTGGTCACCGCGACCGCCCGTGCGCCGGCTCGGGCCGCGATCTCGACGGCTGCGATGCCGATGCTGCCGGCCGCGCCACGTATCAGCACGCTCTCGCCCTCGGCGAACCGTGCCTGCCGCAGGGCGAAGTGCGCCACGGGGGCCGCGCTGCCCAGTGCCACCGCGTCGACGGGCGTCAGGCCGGCGGGAAGCGGCGTGACGTTCTCGATCCGCGCGAGCGCGTGCTCGGCGTAGCCGCCGGAGAGGCCGGTGAACGCCCAGACGCGTCGGTCGAGCCACGACGCCTCGACACCCGCTCCCACGGCTGTGATCGTCCCGGCCACCTCGCTCCCCGGTACCAGGCCGTCGCGGGGGAGGGCCGGGCCGAGCGCGCCCAGGGTGCCGCGCCGGATCACCGCGTCGACTCCGCCGACCCCGATCGCCGCGGTCCGGATGACGACTTCGCCTTCGCCCGGGATGGGGGTGCGGACGTCGACGACCTCCATGCCGTCCGGGCTGCCGAGGGTACGGATCGAGACTGCTCGCATGTGTTGCTCCCCAATGGTCCGAGCCGGTCGGCTCCCGTACGATCGAACGTAACGGACGGGTGCGTCCACTTGTCGTTGTGAGAGAGATCGCCCGGAAGATGACTCACCTGCTGCGTATCGACGCGAGGGAGAACCGCGACCGTGTCCTCGCCGCGGCCCGGGAGCTCTTCGCGGAGTCCGGGCTGGAGGTGACGATGCGACAGATCGCCCGACGTGCGGACGTCGGGCCCGCGACCCTGTACCGCCGGTTCCCGACGAAGCGGGACCTGGTGCTCAAGGCGTTCGAGAACGAGCTCGCCGAGTGCGGCTCGATCGTCCACGACGGCGCCGCCGACCCGGATCCGTGGCGCGGGTTCTGCGACGTCATCGAGCGCATCCTGCTCCTCAACGCGCGCAACCAGGGCTTCACGGACGCGTTCATGTCGGCCCACCCCGACGTCGTCGACTTCGAGGCACACCGCCAGGAGCTGGGCCGCGTCGTCTCCACCGTCATCGACCGCGCGCAGGCCGCGGGTCGGCTGCGTCCGGACTTCGGGTTCGACGACTTCGCCGTCCTCCTCCTCGCCGGCCGCGGACTCACCGCCGCACCCGCCGCCACGCGCGACGCGGCGGTACGCCGCTTCACGGCCTTCATGATCGACGGCCTTCGCGTCGCCGCCACCGACCCGGACACCCGCGCCGGTGGCGCCGCGGGTGACGGAGGCTCCGGACCGCGGCCACACCCTCGATCGTGAAGATCCGCTTCTCGTTCCCGCTGTCGTCGAATCAGGTCCCGATCAGGGCCCGACGGCGCTCAAGTGCTGCGCGGTGTCGACCGTGGCCGGGCTTTCCAGGGTGGGGATGCCTGAGTGCGGCGGCGCGATGGTCAACGACATGAACGGCGTGCTGATCGCTCCGCCATCGGGACGAATTTCGCCCGAAATGCGGGTGTCCCCGAGCCGCCCGGGCGGCTCGGGGACACCCGTGTTGGTGGGTCAGGGGCGGCCGAGGGCGCGGAAGGTCCAGCCCGCCGTGCGCCAGTGGTTCGCGTTGAGGGTGCCGCGGGCGTCGATGACCTTGGGGACGGCGATGCGCCGGGTCAGGTCGGCCGGGTCGGTGTCGGAGTACTGGGGCCAGTCGGTCAGGTGCAGCAGCAGTCCGGCGCCGGTGAGGGCCTGCGTGGGGTCGTCGGCGTAGTCGAGGCGGGGGTAGGCCCGGCGGGCGTTCTCCATGGCGGCGGGGTCGTGGACGGTGACCTCGGCGCCGGCCCGCTGGAGGGTGTCGGCGACGGCGAGGGCCGGGGAGTCGCGGATGTCGTCGGTGTTGGGCTTGAAGGCGGCGCCCCAGACGGCGATCCGTTTGCCGCCGAGGGTGCCGCCGAGGGCCTCGCGGGCGAGTTCGACGGTGTGCTCGCGTCGGCGTCGGTTGATCGCCGCGACCTGGCGGAGGAGCCCGGTGTCGGCGCCGAGCTCCTCGGCGCGGTGGGTGAACCCGGCCAGATCCTTGGGCAGGCAGCCGCCGCCGAACCCGAGGCCGGGGTGCATGCCCTTGGCGCCGATCCGCTGGTCGTAGCCCAGGGCGAGGGCGATCTGCTGGACGTCGGCGCCGGCCAGTTCGCAGAGCTCGGCCATCGCGTTGATGAAGGAGATCTTGGTGGCGAGGAAGGCGTTCGCGGCGCCCTTGATCAGCTCGGCGGTCGCGATGTCGGTGACGATCAACGGGGAGCCGGCGGCCAGGATGTCGGCATAGACCCGCCGGAAGACGGCCTCGCTGCTGGTGTCGCCGTCCTCGACTCCGAGGACGATCCGGTCCGGCCGCAGGGTGTCCAGGACGGCGAAGGACTCGCGCAGGAACTCCGGCGACCAGGCCAGGTGGACGCTCGTCCCGTCGCGGACGTGCTCGTCGAGGGTCTGCCGCAGCTCAGCTACCGTGCCGACCGGGACAGTGGACTTCCCGATGATCAGCGCGCTGTCGCCGAGCCTGGGGGCCAGGCGGCGGACGGCGGTGTGCAGGTGGGTGAGGTCGTAGGCGCCGCTGCCGTGCTGCTGGGGGGTGCCGACGCCCAGGAAGTGGACGTCGGCGAAGGCGGCGGCCTCCGCGTAGGAGGCGGTGAACCCGAGCTGCCCGGTCGTGGTGTGCTTGGCGAGCAGGTCGTCCAGGCCGCGTTCGACGAACGGGGCCTGGCCCTTGTTCAGGGCGTCGACCTTGTCGGGGTCGGTGTCCATGCCGAGGACCTGGTGGCCGAGTTCGGCCATCGCGGCGGCGTGGGTCGCGCCGAGGTAGCCGCAGCCGATCACGGTGAGCTTCACGAACGTGTCCTTCCAAGGGGGCGGGGTGCCGCCCGGCCAGGCGTCCCGCCCCCTGAGGAAGGGGATCAGGTGTCCGGCTGGGCGGCGAGGAAGCGGTGGATGCCGTCGCGGATGAACGGCGGGATGGTCAGGACGGGAAGGTGCTCGGGGGCGAAGAACTGGAGCTTGACGCCCTCGGCCAGCGGCAGCGCGGTCTCGTCGCCGTCCCAGTGGGCGGCGAAGAAGGTGATGAGTTGCCCGGAGCCGTGCCGGTCTTGGATCTCGAACAGCGGGCGAAGGTCCCCGGCGTCGAGTCCGGCTTCCTCGTCGAGTTCGCGGACGATCGCCTCGGCCGGGCTCTCGCCGGGGTCGCAGCCACCTCCCAGCAGACTCCAGTGACCGGGCCAGGCCACGTGTTCGAGGTCGTCGCGCAGGTGCAGGAGGAGTTCGCCGCGGTGGTTGGCGATGATCGCGACCGCTCCGCGCGGCTCGGCGGCGGCCGGGGTTTCGGGAAGGGTTTCCATGTGCTCACCGTAGTGAGCTGACGGCCTGTCATGCCGCTGTTGTCAGAGCGTGGTCGGTGAACCAGGCGGCGGCCATCAGGGCCTGCATGCGGGTGCGGTCGAACCGGCCTCCGGGCTTGAGGCCGCCGGCCAGCAGCGGGTGCAGCCCGCGCGGGGCCCGGTCGAGCGCCGAGCTGATCTGGGCGGTGGCCCAGCCTTCCAGCGGGCCGGACAGCCAGCTGGGGACCGGGGAGGCGAAGCCGAGTTTGTCCCTGCTGCCCCAGACCTCCCGGGGCAGGCCGAGGGCGTTCGCGGCGTCCCGCAGAATCCGCTTCCCGGCGGCCGGGTCGGCGATCTTGTGCTCGACCGGCAGCCGGTAGGCGAACTCGACCAGGTCCCGCGCCAGGTAGGGCGAGCGCCGCTCCAGCGCGAACGCGGAGGCCAGCTTGTCCGAGGTCATCACCAGCGGGCGCCAGGCCGTGGCCAGGTCCGCCAGCGTCAGCCCTCGTGCCAGGTCCCCGCCGGCCCGGCGGAGGGCATCGGCGACCAGCTCGCGCAGTCGCCCGTCCGGGTCCTGCCCGCGCAGGATTAGGCGCACGATCGCCTCGGCCGGCCCGAGCGGCTCTCCGGCGGAGCCGGTGAGCTTGGAGGCGAGCGGCCGGTAGGCGTCCAGCCCGGCGCCCAACACCGCCTCCGGCCCGAACAGGACGAGCGCGTGGCGGACGTAGCCCATCAGGAACTCGTCCGGTCCGAGCCCGCCGACGACGACGCGCATGCCGCGCTCGGCGACCGCCCGGTAGGCCATGTGCTCGGAGAACGTGGACGCGTTGCCCATCGGGTAGTCCAGCGCGTGCATGATCTCCGGCAGCGCGTGGGTGAAGTCCTGGATGGTCGGCTCGATGACGACCAACTCGGCACCGACGTCCCGGGCGACGACGGCCGCTGTCGCGGACTCGTCGAGGCGGTCCTGGCCGGGGTAGCGGACCGTGACGCAGAGCTGGGGCCGCATTAGGTAGGCCAGCACCGAGGAGTCGAGCCCACCCGACAGCAGCAGCGCGAAGTCCGAGCCGGGTGCCCGCATCGGGACGCGGCCTGCCAGCAGGGTCGAGAACCGGGCGAGGGCGGTCTTGTAGTCGCCCTGCCAGGGCTCCAGGCCCTCCAACTGCCACCAGGTCCGCTGGACCAGCGAGCCGGTGGCGACGTCGAAGGCCAGCAGCCCCGCGGGGGCCAGCAGCTGGATGCCCTGGAACGGGGTGTCGGCGCCGGTCGGCGTCTCGATGCTGAGCATCTCGGGGCGGACGACCAGCGGGGCGGTGCCGTAGCCGGTCAGGGTGGTGACCTCGGAGGCGAACGCGAGCCGGCCGCCGTCCAGACGCCAGTAGAGCGGCTTCTCCCCGAGCCGGTCCCGGGCGAGGAACAGCCGGCCCTCGCGCGGGTCATAGATGGCGAGGGCGAACATGCCGTCCAGGCCGGCGAGGCAGCCGGGGCCGAGCTTGGCCCAGGCCCGCAGGACCAGGTGGGAGTCGGTCTCGCCGGGCTCCAGCGGGATGCCCCAGGCCGCGGCCGCCTGCCGGTAGTTGTAGATCTCGCCGTTGAAGGTGAGGACGATGCCGCTGGCCGGGTCAAGATAGGGGCCGGGCTGGGCGGCGGTGTCGACGATCAGCAGGGTGTTCATGGACAGCACCGCCCGGCCGTCGGCCGAGATCAAGTGCCGGGTGCCGTCCGGTCCGCGGTGGTGCTGAGCGAGCCCCATCGCGGCGACGGTCATCTGGTGGCGGACGGCGTCGGCGCCGGCCAGTCCTGCGATTCCGCACATCTGGTAGTCACCCCCGAGCGTGAATCGGTGGCGGCCCCCACCGGGAGGTCATTCCCAGGTCCCGGCGGAGGCCCGGAACACCAGGCAACCGTCCGGCGGCCGGTGCGGGCAGGGCTCGCAGGGGGGCTCACAACTCACGAAAGCGGTTCACTGCTTGCGGTGGAGGCAATACCCTCGGTGATCCGGCGTCAGGTGCCGGGGCGTACGACTTCTCGTACCCAGTCGCGTAGGAATTCCGCGCGGAGCCGCGGAACGATTGAAGGGGACGCTGTGGCGTCGACCACCCGCCGTGCCAAACCGCCGAACGAGGCTCTGACCCGGACGATCGACAAGTGCCAGGGCGCCAGCCACAAATCGCTGGCCCACCGCGTGAACCAGCTCGCCCTCGAGGCAGGGCTGACCACCACATACACGCACACCTCGGTCGCGAACTGGTGCCGCCGGGGCATGGTCCCGGACTGGCCGGTGCCCAGGCTGCTGGCCCAGGCGATCGGCGAACGGCTCGGCCGGCCGGTGCAGTTGGCAGAAATCGGCATGGCGGATGCCGAGACACCGGACACCGCAGTGGGGTTGGATTTCCCGCGAGACCCCACAGACGCCGTGCGCGTCGCCACTTCGTTCTGGAGCAGTGTGAACCGCCGCGACTTCCTCACTGGAACGGGCTTCGCCGTCTCCGCCTTCACCACCCCGGTCACCCGCTGGCTCGTCACCCCCGCCGACGACACCTCGACCCACCGCGGCAGTGGACACGTCGGCGCCGCCGACCTCGCCGAACTGCGGGACGCCGCCGACGACGCCCGCAGGTGGGACTCGAAGTACGGCGGCGGGAACTGGAAGGCCAACTCCGTCACCGCCTGCCTCCAGGAACGCGCGGTCCCGCTGCTGAACGGCTCGTTCAGCGACGAGGTGGGCCGCGAGCTGTTCTCGGTGACCGCCCAGCTGTCCCGCCTGGCCGGCTGGACCGCTTTCGATGTCGGCCAGCACGAAGCCGCCCAGCGGCACTTCATCCAAGCCCTCCGCCTCGCGCGGGCCGGCAGCGATGTTCAGCTCGGCTGCTATGTGCTCACCACCATGGCGATGCAGACGCTGCTGCGCGGCTTCGCCAGCGAGGCCATCGACATGACCCAGGGTGCCTTCGAGCGGGCCAAGGGCCATGCCGCCCCCCGGGTCCTGGCTTTCACCAAGCTCATCGAGGCCCGGGCCCACGCCCGCGACAACAACGCGAGGGCCGCATCGGCCGCGCTGGCCGCTTCCGAGACCCTGCTCGGCCAGGCCCGCGACGACGCCGACGAACCGGCGTGGATCGACTTCTATCACCACGCCCGGCTCTCTGCGGACGCCGCCGAGGTCTTCCGCGACCTGAAGAATCCCAAGGCCGCCCTGGCCTGGAACGCGCAGGCCGCCGCTATGCCGACCGGGGTGTTCACCCGCTCCGTCGGCATGCGCCTGGCGATCGTCGGGACCGCTCACCTCCAGGCGAAGGACCTCGACCAGGGCCTCGCGCTCGGCAACCAGGCCGTCGACATCCTCGCCCGCGTCCAGTCCTCCCGGGCCCTCGACTACGTCCGCGAGTTCAACACCGCCCTCACGCCGTGGCGCCGGGAGACTGTCGTCCGCGACTTCCTGCACCGCGCCCGGACGGAGCTGGGGATCGCCGCCTGAGCGCAATGACAGCCGACTCCCCTGGGGAGCCGCGCCGGCCAGGAGCATGACGCCTGAATCGAGCGCTTGGACCAATATCTGACGTCTTGTCAGTTCTTGCGCCCAGGGTGGTCGCGCCCGCTGGTAGTGACGACAACGAGGAGCACGGTGATGGCAGTTGAGCGGATCTGGCTGGATGTCCCGTTCGCCGAGAAGGACGAGGCCAAGGCCGCCGGAGCCCGATGGGACCAGACGGCCCGCCGCTGGTATTCCCCTCGTCCGGGCGTGGCCGCTCTGGAACGCTGGGCTGCCGGTGCGGACATCAGGGCACCTCCCAGGCAGGGGTGTTCGCATAACCGAAGGCCAGCGGAACGGCGAACGTGTCGAGCGGCTCGGCGAACCACGAGGGGTGGACGGCGGCGCTCATCACTCGCTCCATCAGCGCGAAGATCTTCACACCCCAGATCTCCGTCTCGTCACTCACGTCGATCAACCCCTGGCACCACTCGGCATCCCAGCGTGGATCTCCCGCCCTCAGCGGGTTGACCGGCCCGTGGTGCTCTTCGTAGACAACGAGCTCACCGTCCACGGCATAGTGGACGGTGTCTCCCCCGTTGACATCGATCTGCACGCTGAAGCACCGGCCACCGCGCGACAGATCGCGAAGAACCCCCGGAATCGCTGTTGTGTAGCCACCGGCTTCCACCACGAACACCAGGTCACCGGCCATCCCGACCCCGACCAGATCCTCGTCCCGGTCGGCGCGAGCCGTCTCGTCGGCGGCCTGTCGTGCCGTCAGGAGTCGACCGGTCTCCGGATCGCCGTGCAGCCGGCGGATCACCTCGTCCCGCCCCACACCGGCGATCACCGCGATGGTGGGCAGGATGTAGTCCTCCTCCAGCTCATCGACCCAGGCGAAGCGCTTCTCGGCGTCTTCCGCAACCGTCAACCCGTCCATGCCGGCCTCCGGTCTGAGGCCCGCTCCATAGCTCGGACAGCTCGGCCCAGCTCGGCAGGTGCCAGCCGCAAGTACTCCCCGATCATGCTCATGCGCGGCAGAATACGCGGGGACCCTGACAGGTCCCCCGTCGCTTTGCAGGCCCGCTTGTCGTCCCCGGGTGGCAGAGTGCCACGTCATGGAAATGGACGAGTTCTGGCACCTCATCGAGACCGCGCGCTCGCAGGCTGAGGAGAGCGGCACTTTCGACCAGGCGCTGGTCGGCCTGCTGGCCGCCCGCTCGAAGAGGGAAATCCTGGAGTACCAGGAGCGATTCGACGAACTCCACGGCGCCCTCTACCGCTGGGACGTCTGGGCAGCGGCATACCTCATCGGCGGCGGCTGCTCGGACGACAGCTTCATCGACTTCCGCGCAGGCGTGATCGCCCAGGGACGAGACTGGTACCAGCGGGTTGCCATCAACCCCGATGACCTCGCGGAACACCCCCTCGTCGCCGCGGCTGCAGCGGAACACGACGACGTCCTCTTCTGCGAGGCGGTCAACTACTCGGCCACCTACGGGTTCAAGCAGCTCGCCCGCGATGACGAGGACTTCTACGAGGCGTGGAACGAGTACTGGAACGCCCACCCCCGTGACCGGGTGGAGGTGGACATGGGCGAGGACTTCGACTTCGACGACGCCGAGCAGATGCACCGTCGACTGCCGCGACTCTCCGCCCTCCACCTTCCAGAGCACCCCGCGTGACCCTGGGAACGATCAAGATCGGTAGGGGAATGACCTCTTGCATGGGTCACCTATCCGCTGATCAGCGAGTTTCGGCTGTGCCCTGCCCTTGCTCTGCCTTGTCCTCGGCGCGCGCCGCGAGGGCGGAGTTGCGGGCGGCACGGACCGAGATCCCGTGCGTCGCTCTGTCCGTCGCCCGCGACCGGCTCGTGCCGGCCGCGGGCGTCATCGTCGGCCGGTGGCGGCGCGGTCTCCGCGGCCACCTACGCGGGTGACGTGAGGAACGGGGCGGCGCCGGCCGGCTCGGGCACGGGAGCGCTCACGGCCTGCGCCCCGCCGTCAGCGGGTACCGCCGAGGACGTCCGCGGTCTTCTTCAGGATCGCGTCCAGTTCCTTGCGTTCGGCCTGGAGGGCCGGTGCCTGCTTGTCGAACGCGTCCTTCTGCAGGCGCACTTCGGCGTCGTACCAGATCTTCGCGACGTCGGTGCGGGTGCGGCAGGCGATGTCGGCGAGGGCGGTGTCGATCTCCGCCTTCGAGACCTCACGGCCGGTCATGCGGGGGTCGTCGTTCGCGTCGAAGGGCTCCTTGTAGGAGTAGCCGCGCTCCTTCATGCAGGAGGACCAGGCCTTGAAGGCGGCGACGACCTCGGGCTCCCGCTTGGCGCGCAGGAAGGCGTCGTTGCCCAGTTCCTGGGCGAGCGCGCCCAGGGTCCTGTCGCCTCCGCCGAACCAGTGCTTGCTCCGGGTGCCGCACTCGAACTCGGCCCGGTTGCCCTCGGGGCCGAGCTTGGACACCGCGGACTCCTGCATCGCCGCGTCGTAGGCGGCCTGCTGCTGGGCATCGACGTGGTAGCCGCGCTTGGCCGACAGGGTCTCGTCGTGGATGCCGTAGCGCCGGTCGGTCAGCGTGCTCCCTCCGATCGGGGGGACGTCGACGAGGGGCTGTGGGGTGTAGCCGGCCTTGCGCATGCACTCCGAGACGCGGGCGTGCATCGCCTTGCCGTAGCGCCGGTACTCCTCGTCCGTCGGCAGGTAGGCCTCCATCGGCAGCCGCCAGGTGGCCGGGTCCGCCGGGTCCGTGGCGGCCTGCGCCGTCGTGCCGGTGGCGGCTTCGGCCGACGTGGCCGCCGGGGCGGGGGCAGGGCTCGAAGCCCGGCCTTGTGAACACCCGGCGGCGAGGCTCGCCACGGTGGTGGCGATCACGGCGACGGATATCCGCCGGGCGATGGGAGAAATCCTCGGATCCATCATTGTCGAACTCCTGTGACGTCGTTGGTGGCGGTCGGCGGTGGACCACCGCTTCCGCTGGTCCGGCTCATGGCTTGCCGGGCGCCGGGGTGCCCGGCAGGCCAGGACGGATCACAGGGCCCAGGAGAATCTGATGATGTCGCGGGCACTCGGTGCCCCATGGCACCGGATCCCCTGCAGTAGCCGACCTCTGGTCAGCCGTGCACGAATTGACGTATCTCAATGCTTTGCTCTGATTTGGTTAAGTCTTTACTATTACAGCATTAACATATCCGGCATATCGGACATCTGATATAACGTTTACATCTCGGGGGTCCGCCCGGGCGAGCAGGCGGTTGACCCCGTGCGATCAGGTCGGGCGGCTTCGCGCAGCCGGGCCGTCACGGGGTCGTCGGTGTGTCAGCGGGTGGGCCACGTGGCGATGGTGTGATGGCCGGGTGGTATGAGTGTGCGGTGCATCCGATGATCACCCGGTTCTCCCGCCACACCCTGTCCGCCCTCGTCGCCACCGTCCTGCTGGCCGGTTGCACCAGCGCCGGGGCAGGGGACCCGACGGCCGACGGCGCCGCCTGGGCACCCGCCGGTGCCGACCCGGCACTCCGCCACTTCTACGGCCAGCGGATCGACTGGACGGCCTGTGCGGACAACCCCCGGACACCGGACGGCTACCGGTCCCCGGTGCAGTGCGCCAAGCTCAGGGTGCCGCTCGACTACGCCCGCCCCGGCGACGACGCCCTCGACGTGGCACTCGTGCGCTACGCCGCCGCCCGGCCGGAGAAGCGGATCGGCGCGCTCCTCGTCAACGCCGGAGGCCCCGGGGGCTCCGGCGCCGTCATGCTCGCGCGCAACCCCGGCGCGTTCGACGGGCCCTGCACGACCGCTTCGACATCATCGGCTTCGATCCGCGGGGTGCCGCCGGCACCACCCCCGTCAACTGCCTCGACGACCGGGCCCGCGACGACCGGCTCGCCACCGACCGGCCCGCCGCCGACCACGCCGCCGTGCTCGCCGAGGCCTGCCGGGCGGCGTACGGCAAGGTGCTGCCCCACGTCGGGACCCGCGACACCGCCCGCGACATGGACGTCCTGCGCGGCGCCCTGCGGGACGACAAGCTCAACTACCTCGGGCTCTCCTACGGCACCTACCTCGGCGGTCTCTACGCCGAGCAGTTCCCGGACCGCGTCGGCCGCCTGGTCCTCGACGGCCCGCTCCCCTCCTCCGCGACGGTGACCGAGAACAACGTCGAACTGCAGGCCGGCCTCGAAAGCGCCCTCAAGGCGTTCGCCGCCGACTGCACCAACCAGGCCTCGTGCCCGCTCGGCACCGACCGCGGACAGGCCGCGCAGAAGCTCGCCGACTTCCTCGACGGGCTCGCCGATCACCCGCTGCCCGCCAGCCGCGGACGTACCCTCACCGCGGCCCTCGCCTGGGCCGCCGTGCTGAGGGAGCTCTCGGGCGGCAGCCAGACCTGGGCGGAACTGTACGAACCGCTGAACCGGGCCATGACGCGCGGCGACGGCGACGACTTGCTCAAGCTCGCCGACGTGGCCAACGGCCGCGGCGACCAGGGCCGTTACGGCGTCTCCGCCGACGCCCCGACCGCGATCGCCTGCGCCGACAGCGCCACGAGCTCCCCGACCCCCGACCGGCTGAGCACCGCGCTCGCGGACCTCGCCGCCAAGGCCCCGCTGGTCAGCAAGCACGGGCCCGAGGCGGCCGCGCTCGATCCGGACTGCCGCGCGTGGCCGTTCCGCAGCCCCGAGCAGCCGCACGCGATCCGCGCGGCGAGCGGATCCACCCCCGTCCTGGTCGTCGGCTCCACCGCCGACCCGCTGACGCCCTACGCCGGAGCGCAGCGGTTCACGGCCGAACTCGGCAACGCCGTCCTGCTCACGCGCGACGGCGACGGCCACACCGCCTACGTGCACAGCAACTGCATCCGTGCCGCGGTCCAGGCCTACCTGACCGAAGGCCTGGTACCGGCTGCGGGAACGCACTGCTCAAGCATCTGACGGGCTCGGGCGGGGGCCGGCCAGCTCCGCACGGCTCGCCGGTCAACTCCGGCGACCGGATCCCCCGGTGCCCGGGTCGGGGCGTTCCCGCAGGCCGCGGAAGAAGGTGCGGATGTCGGCGACCAGCAGGTCCGGGTGGTGAACTGCGGGAAGGTGTTGAGAAGCCGGCGACCTGCTGCTGCCCGTCCAGGGCGACGCCGCGCCCGTCGGGGTCGATCCCTGAACCGCGCGCCGCCTGCGGCGCGATCCCGCCGGAGCGGGGGTGGGGCTAACCCCACCCCCGGTCCGCCAGCGGCCACCATGGTCCGCCGCGGCCCGCCTTCCTAACGTGGAACCCGTCGATGACCACTGACGATTCCCGAAGGAAGGCCCCTTCATGGCACGCCGGCCCGACCGCCCGACCCCCGATCCGTACGCCGCACCGCACGCCGCCCCGCGGGCCGTTCCGCAGGCCGTCGCGCAGATCGGCCCCGCGATCGAACTGTGCGGGGTGCGGCGCAGTTACGGCCGCGGCGGCGAGGCCGTGCACGCGCTGCGCGGGATCGACCTGGCGCTCGCGCGCGGCAGCTTCACCGCCGTGATGGGGCCCTCCGGATCCGGCAAGTCCACCTTCCTGCAGTGCGCGGCGGGCCTGGACCGCCCGGACGCGGGCCAGGTCCGGCTCGGCGGCGAGGAGCTCACCGGGCTGAGCGAGAACCGGCTCACCATGCTGCGCCGCAGTCGGATCGGCTTCGTCTTCCAGTCCTTCAACCTGCTGCCCTCGCTGAGCGTCGAACAGAACGTCCTGCTCCCGCAGCGCCTGGCGGGCGAGCGCCAGGACCGCGCCCGGGCCCGGGAGTTGCTGCAGCAGGTGGGCCTCGGTGAGCACGCCCGGCGGCGGCCCGGGCAGCTGTCCGGCGGACAGCAGCAGCGGGTGGCGATCGCCCGGGCACTGATCACCCGCCCGGACGTGGTGTTCGCCGACGAGCCGACCGGCGCGCTGGACACCCGTACCGCGCACGAGGTGCTCGCCCTGCTGCGCCGGGCGGTGGACGACCTGGGTGCGACCGTGGTGATGGTGACCCACGACCCGGTGGCGGCCTCCTTCGCCGACCGGGTGCTGTTCCTGGCCGGTGGTGCGATCGTGGACGACCTGCCGTACCCGACCACGCAGGCCGTGGCGGACCGGATGGTCGCGCTCACCGCCCGTCCGGTGGGGGCGGCGGCATGACGAACGGACTCGCCCGCGCCTCCGTCCGCTTCCGCCCCGCCTCCTTCGTGGGCACCATGGTCGCCCTGCTGGTGGGCGCCGCGGTGGTGGTGGCCTGCGGCACCCTGCTGCAGACCGGGCTGACCGCGAGCCTGCCGCCGGTCCGCTACGCCGCCGCTCCCGTGGTGGTCGCGGCGGAGCAGCGGGTGGCGATCAAGACCACGTTCGGCAAGGACGACACCGAGACGGTCGAGCAGGCCACCCCGGAGCGGGCAAGGATGGACGCCGCGCTGGTGAGCCGGATCGCCGCCCTGCCCGGGGTCGCGGCCGCCCGTCCGGACACCGCCTTCCCCCTGCCCGCGACGGCCGCCGCCCCCGCGACCCCCGCGACGTCCGCCACCCCCGCCCTGACTGGCCGGTCCTACGCCGCGCTCGGCATCGCCGGGCCGCAGGACGTCCTAGTCGAGGGCCGTGCCCCCGGCGTGAACGAGGTCGTGCTGGACGCCGACACGGCGCGCGCCGCCCACCTTGCGCCCGGCGCGAGCCTCACTCTGACCGCCCCCGGCGGCACCGCGGGCTACCGCGTCTCCGGCCTCGCCGCCGCCCAGGCCGCCGGCCCCACCGCCTGGTTCGCCGACGCCACCGCCGACCGCCTCTCCGGCCACCCCGGCCGGATCGACGCCGTCGCCGTCCAGCCCCGCGAGGGCGTCACCGCAGCCGCCCTGGCCTCGCAGGTCCGCCAGGCGGTCGGCGCCGACGCCGACGTCCTCACCGGCGACGAGCGCGCCACCGTGGAACAGCCCGCCCTGCGCGAGGCCCGCTCCATGCTCAGCATGCTCGGCGGCATCTTCGGCGGCTACACCACCATGACCGCGATCTTCGTGGTGATGAGCACCGTCGCCCTCGCCACCGGCCAGCGCGCCCGCGAGTTCGCCCTGCTGCGCGCCATCGGCGCCACCCCGCGTCAGATCCGCCGCACCATCGCCACCGAGGCGATGCTGGTCGCGCCCGTCGCCGGGGCGCTCGGCATCCTGCCCGGAGTCGCCCTCGCGCACTGGTGGTTCGACCAGCTGGTCGAACGCGGCGCCGTCCCCGCCGGGATCCGCCTCGACGTCGGCCCGCTGCCGATGCTGGTCGCCGTCGCGACGTGCACCCTCGCCGCGCTCACCGCCGGCTTCCTGGCCGCACGCCGCCCGTCCAAGCTGCGCCCCGGACAGGCGCTCGGCGAGGCCGCCGTCGAGCCGCCCCGCCCGGGGAAGGTGCGCACCGCCATCGGGCTGCTGTTCGCCGCGGTCGGGGTGGTGGCCGCCGTCTTCGCGTCCGCACTGGACGGCGCCGCGGCCGCCCAGACCGCGCAGGGCGTGGTGATGGCCTTCATGCTGGCCGTCGCCCTGCTCGGCCCCCACCTGGCCCGGCTCGCCGCCGCCGTGCTCGGCGCCCCGCTGCGGGTCTGTGGTGCCACCGGTTCGCTGGCCGCGGACAACTCCCGCGCCAACGCCCGCCGGATGGCCTCCGCGTTCACTCCGATCGTGCTGGTCACCGCCTTCTGCGGGACCCTGCTGGTGATCCAGAGCACCCTGAGCCACGCCACCGGCGAGAACGTCCGCACCGGCATCACCGCCGACCACGTCCTCACGGCCACCGGCCCCGGTCTGCCCACCGGCACCACCGAGCGGACGGCCAAGGTGCCCGGCGTGGACACCGCGGTCGGCGTGCTGCGTACCGCCGTCGTCCACCGGCAGAACGGGCAGCTCGGCTCCGCCCCGGCCCTCGGCGTGGACGGCGACCCGGCCCGGCTGCCCAAGGTGCTCGACCTGGGCGTGCGCAGCGGCTCGCTCGCCGACCTCGGCCGCGCCCCCGACACCGTCGCTCTGGACGCCGCCCTGGCCGACGTCCTGGACGTCAAGGTCGGCGACCGCGTCCCGCTCTGGCTCGGCGACGGCACCGCCGTGCGGCCCGTCCTGGTCGCCGTGTACGACCGCGGACTCGGCTTCGGCCGGGCCCTGCTGCCCCGGGCGGCCGTCGCCGCCCACGTCACCGCCGGATACGACAGCCAGGTGCTGGTCGCCGACGGGCCGGGCGCCGACCGTACGGCGGTGGCCGCCGCACTCGGCCGCCTGGGCGGCGTCGAGGTGGGCGACCGGGCCGGGTTCGTCGCCCGCTCCGACAAGGACATGGAACTCAACGGCTGGGCCAACACCGTGATGGCCGCCGTCCTCGGCGGGTTCGCCGCCGTCGCCGCCGTCAACACCCTGGCGATGACGGTACTGGACCGGCGCCGCGAGGTCGCGCTGCTGCGGCTGGCCGGCACCACCCGGCGACAGGTGCGCGGCATGATCCGCTGGGAGGCGCTGCTGGTCGCGGCCGCCGGGCTGGCGCTCGGCGCGGCGATCGCCTGGATCACCCTGGTCCCGGTCGCCCGGGGGATCGCCGGCACCGCCCCGTACGTCCCCGCGACCCTCGTCCTGCCACTGGCCGGCGCAGCCGTACTGCTCTGCCTCGGCGCGATGGGACTGCCCACCCGGGCACTGCTGCGGACCCGACCGGTGGCGGCGGGCGCGGCTCGGCAGTGAAGGCGCGGCTGCACGTATGACAGGCGGTTAGCCGCGCTCTCGCACGGGGCCGGGCCCGTGGGACGCGGACCGGAAGGACACCGCCGACCCGCGCCCGGCCCGTATGCCGCTACCGCTCCACGAACCGCCACGGCCGCCGCCCGCACGGCCGCGAACCCGGGGCCGCCCCCGATACCGGTCGTCGACAGCAGGTGGCTGGTCCGCCCCCGGACCGGGCCAGCCACCGCGCTGCGCCCGCACCCACCGCCCGAGCTGCTCGCCCTCGGACACGGTCCCCCTGGGCAGCGTGGCCCACTCGACCAGGCCGTCGTACCCCAGCCACCACTGCCGCGCGGTGGCACAGGTGCACTGCCAGGTGATCGGCCATCAGGGGCCCCGCCGCGGGTCGATCTCCTCCTACACGGCCCGGCGCTCCGGCGCGAGCGCCCACCGGTCGTCGTCCGGCCCGCCGTCGTGCGGGCCGGGGGCGGGGGCTACCGGATCAGCTGCGGGATGAGCGTCAGGAGCTCCTCCCGACCCCGGCCTGATGGGTAAGGGGCCGGACCGCGGCCCGCTCACGCTACGTCGGCGAGAATCAGTTCGGCCATGGCGAGCAAGCCCCTGAAAGCCCTGAGCCCCTCCCGGTACTCCGTCGAACGTGCGAGCAGTGCCACAGCCGCACGCAGCTCCGGGAGGCAGCCCCGAAGAACCCCGGCGTCATCCGGGCCGGTAACGCCATCGTTCCTGAGGTAGGCCATGACGCAGCCGGCCATGGTGAAATCCAGGTAGGCCAGATCGTGTCTGCGGTCGAACGGCACGTCGGGGAACGGCCCGGGATGGTGCGCGGCCCACAGGAGGGCCACCTCGCTGACGATCGCCCGGTGCCGGTCGGGCCCGGGAGGCGGGATGAGGGTGATCACGAAGTGATCCTCCCGCACTCATCGGGCTTCACCCGCCGCCAACTCGTCAACCGGCTCGTCGGCATCCTGCACGACTGCCTCAAGACCGGTACACCGTACGACGAGGCGACAGCCCGGTCCCAGCAAGCCCACGCACCCGCCGCGTGACGCTACAGCTGGGGCAACCGGTCACCGGGTGTGGGGGACCGCCGCTCTTCCAGCCAGTAGAGGTAGATCCGCAGGTCACTTGCCAGGCCACCGGCGATGTAGAGCTCGAAATCGCGGACGGCGGCGGCTATGCCCTGGTCTGCCCAGGCATCGCCCTCATCCCATCTGCTCCGCTGGTCGGACAGGTACTGCACGACCTGGCCGCGACTACGCCACCACTCCCGGACCGTTTCCGGCGTCCATCGGGAGTCGCCGTCACAGCCGTACCCGAGGAACGGGTCGTTGTCCGCCGCCTCGATCAGCAGGGCCGTGTCCGCAGGCGTCCTGGGCTGGCGGTAGACGTACTCGCTGAGGTACTCGCCCCCGTAGAGGACGTGGGCGGGTGCCGAGAGCCGCCCCGTCCAGCAGGTGTCGGTCTCCCCGCCGTAGAAGGGCCCGGGGACGTTGAGCCACAGTCGGTCCTCCCACCGGCCCCGAAAGGCATCGCGGTCGTGGCCGAGGACGGCCATCGGGTCGAAGTAGAGCGTCATCCGCCGAGAGTAGGGCATCCGTTCGAGCTGATCGACGGCCTGCCGATGGGCTGGTCCCCTGGCTCACACACTCGCCGTTTGACTCTCCAGCTCATGGGATGCCTGTCAACTCCGCGTGTTGACAGCGAGCACCACCTGAACCATGCCACCGCTCCGGTGCAAGTCTGCGACGGGCCCGAGTTCCAAGTCCTCACGTGCAGAGGAGGTTTGAGTCGTAGGTTGTGTTCATGATCGAGCAGGCGCCGTCCGAGCAGACAGAACGACCAAGCGCGAAACGCAGGAAGCATGCTGCGCCCAAGCGAGTTGAGGCCGGCGGGGTCCTTCGGTCGTCCGTACTGATGGCCGCCGGGACGGTCGTCTCGCGCGTCACCGGACTGATCCGGCAAGTGTTGCAAGCCGCGGCACTGGGTACCGGGCTGCTGGCCACCACCTACAACCAGGCCAATACGGTGCCCACCAGCTTGTACTTCCTGTTGATAGGCGGCGCGCTGAACTCCGTTCTGGTCCCGCAGCTGGTCCGGGCCCGGACGGAGGACCCCGACGGCGGGACGGCCTTCGAGCAGCGCCTGGTGACCCTTGTGCTGTGCGTACTCGGAGTCGGCGCCGCGCTGGCGACCTGGGCTGCTCCGGAGATCATCAGCATCTACCAGCGGGACACGCCGGCCACGCACGACGCGTTCGAGTTGACCGTGGTCTTCGCCCGCTTCCTGCTTCCCCAGATCTTCTTCTACGGCGTGTTCAGCATCTTCGGGCAGGTCCTCAACGCCCGGAACCGGTTCGGGGCGATGATGTGGACGCCGGTCCTGAACAACGTGGTCCTGATCACGATGTTCGGCCTCTACCTCGGCATGATGACCACTCCGGAGAACGTCTCGGACATCACCGGCGCCCAGGTCAGGCTGCTCGGTGTCGGAACGACCCTGGCCCTCGCCCTCCAAGCCATGGCGCTGGTTCCGTACGCCCGCGCGGCCGGATTCCGGCTGCGACCGAGCTTCCGCTGGCGGGGCGTCGGCCTGCGCAAGAGCATGAACGCGGCCCGCTGGACCCTGCTGTTCGTCCTGGCCAACCTCGTCGCGAGCACCGTGGTCACCCGCCTGGCCTCCGCCGCCGACGCCGCCCTGCCCAACGACGGCGTCGGCTACACCGCCTACAGCTACGCCCAGCAGATCTGGATGCTGCCCCAGTCGATCGTCACCGTGTCCCTGGTCACCGCTCTCCTCCCACGCATGAGCCGGGCGGCGGCCGAGCACCGTCTCGACGACCTCCGCGCCGACCTGTCCCGCGTGCTTCGGGTGAGCGGCGTCGTCATCGTCCCGGCAGCGTTCTTCTTCGTCGCCTTCGGCCCGCAGATCGCCCAACTGCTGTTCGCCCACGGTGCCGCCGACGCCGCGACAACCATTCCGCTGGGCCACATGCTTCAGGCCTTCGGTCTCGGGCTGGTCCCGTTCTCCGCCCAGTACCTCCTGCTGCGCGGCTTCTACGCGTTCGAGGACACCCGCACGCCGTTCCGCATGGCGTTGTGGATCAGTGCCATGAACATCGTTCTGGCTGTGGCCTGTCAGCTTCTGCTGCCCCCACGATGGGCGGTCACCGGGATGGCCGCCGCCTATGCCCTGTCGTACGCGGCCGGCCTCGTTCTGACGGCTCTGCGGCTGAGGAAGCGCACCGAGGGCCTGCTGGACGGCCGCCGGATCTGTCGCACCTACGCCAAGCTGACCGCATCCGCCATCGGCGCCGCATCCACCGGCTGGCTCGTCGCCCGTTTCTGCAGCCACAACCTGACATCGGTCGCCTCCCTGGCCGCGGGCGGCATCGTGATGGCGTTGCTGTTCGTTCTCCTCGCGCGACTTCTGCGAGTCGGTGAACTGCGTAGCCTGCCGCGGATGGGCTGACCCGGGAGTGAACGTTCTTCGGCTTGACGTTCAACCACAGGCATGCTGATTCAACCGGTCGCGGTGGCCGTCACCTCCGTGGAACGATCCGGGGCATGCGCCTGGCTACGGGCGGAGTCACCCCGGTCCTGCGGCTCGTGATGGTCAACGACCTTGGAGAGCACGATGGCTACGTCTGCGAGCCGACCAGCCCGCTGTTCCTTGCGCCAGGTGACCGGATCCTGTTCGACGGCATGAAGATGAACCTCACGGTGACTCGGGCAAGCGGTGAGACCTTCTCTCCGACCGGCAGGTGGGGCGTTCGCTGCAGCTACGGCCGCCCGCGACCTTGAGGCGCGGGCGTGTCACCCGGACGGGGATTTCCCGGACGGCGGAGTGGCCTTCGCGTGATCCTGAACTCGACCGAGATGGAAGGACTTGACGCGAAGGCCGCAGTGGTGGGTCAAACCGGGTTATCCGTTGCTCTCCGAAGCTGTCCAGCCACGGTCTTCGATCACTGGGAAGGCTTGCCGCGTGGCGACGATCCATGCATCGATCGCGCCATGGGAGGACCTGATCGCCTCGATCAAATCCTCGATGACGTCGAGCTTCGACCTGCCGACGTGCAGGATGAGGTCGTCCATTGACACCTCTGTGTACGACATGACCAGCTGCCACCAGAACCGCATGAGGTAGCGGCACTCCTGTGGCTCACGGTCGTCTGCCAGGCGATCATGTATGACCGCCTGGACGCGCCGCCGCTGGTCATCATCACGAAAGCCACTTCGAAGGTCGGTCAAGGTCACGACCGGACACTAGCAATCGTGTTCAGCCCAGGTAGAGCATCGAAGGCTGAGCTCGTGCGGCCAACCAGTAGTCCGGACAATCGTCGGCCATCGCCCGGGCCGCGACGTCCGGGCGCCGCAGCAGACCGGTGGTCACCTGGGCCGCGACATGGTCGTCGCGGGTCGGCTCCTCGACGACGCGGACCTTGCCCTCCGGCTCGACCTGGGCGACGACCGCAGGGCGGCGCAGGAAGTCGCCGGTCACCGTCGCGGCGACCTCCTCGTCCTTGGCGAGCGAGTGGATCGAGCTGACCTTCTCCTGCGGGGCGACCGGCTTCGCGACCTGTCGCTTGGCCTCGTCCGGCGTCCAGCGGGCCGTGCCCTCCGGCGGGCGCGTGCAGGGGGACCGCGGCGGGCAGGGTGTTGGGCAGGGTCCAGGCGCGGTCACGGCGCGCGGGCGGTCCCGGCGAAAGGAAGGGCTCGATCGTTTCGGGCCGGTGAAGCCACCACAGGGATCACCCCCCCCCGATCAGCTGACCCGAACCGATAATACGGAGGCCAAGGGTCGCCCCGTCATCGGGTGCAGGGTGGGACACCTGGTGCGGCTTGGTACGGTTGTCCGCATTTGAGTGGCCTAGAGGTGCGCTGGGCCTCAGACCTTGTGGAGGCTGGGCGGTGCAGTTCGTCTGTCGGAACTTTGGACTGTCGGATCTGCCGCGGCGCGGTCTCAGTTCACAGGAAGCCCCCTTGGAGGTGCTGCTCCTCGACATCGAGGCAGAACTCTCCATCAGGGACCAAGGGCGGGTGGTGTGGTCCGAGGAGGCGTTCCCCGTGGCCGAGCTGGCGTACCACCTGGCGCTCTGGCTTCAGAGTCCGGCTGCCGGCCAGGAGGACTTCGAGCTCGATTCGATGCAGGCAGATCCGGGGCTCATCCGCATCGCGCACGCCGATGACGGCTGGCGGATCGGCTCCATCCTCACGCCGGACTTCTGGACCTCACCCGTCGCCTGGGAAGCTCTCCTGGCAGAGATCAAGCAGTTCGACCGCTCCGTACGCGAGGGCATTGCCGCGATGGGCATCGAACCTGCCTTCATCCCAGAGCCCTGACGACTGTTCGGGCGGCGGGGTGCGGTGATCATGAAGTGCCTGGTGTGATCACGGCGTCACAGCCTTCCTGGATAGCGCCATTTGCCGGGCTGAGCCCGCGCCGTTTCCGCAGGCTCGTGGCCACGCCGCGCCGCGAGGGAGCGGACACGGTCCGGCGCGGGCGGCCATGGAGCCTGCCGCCGGAGGACCGAGTACTGCTGGTTGCGGCATATTGGCGCACCGACTTGACGCTGCGCCAGCTGGCTCCGCTCCCTCGGCGTCTCGAAGTCCGCGGCCAACCGCATCATCAACCACTTCGGCCCGTTGCTCGCGCTCCAGCCCCGCAAGCGGTTCCGCAAGGACACCGTGCTCATCGTGGACGGCACCCTGGTGCCCACCCGCGACCACACGGTGGCCGAACAGTCCAAGAACTACCGCTACTCCACCAACCACCAGGTGCTCATCGACGTTAACAGCCGCCTGGTCGTGGTGGTCGGCCGGCCCCTTCCGGGCAACCACAACGACTGCAAGGCATGGGCCGAGTCCGGGGCCAAAGCCGCAGTCGGCGACACTGTGACGACCGCCGACGGCGGCTACCCGGGAACCGGTCTGGTGATGCCTCACCGGCGCCGCAAGGGCGAGGAACTGCCCGAGTGGAAACAGGCACACAACAGGTCCCACAAACAGGTTCGCGCCCGCGTGGAGCAGGCCTTCGCCCGCATGAAGAGCTGGAAGATCCTTCGCGACTGCCGACTCAAGGGCGACGGCGTACACCACGCTATGAGTGGCATCGCCCGCCTTCACAGCCTCGCCCTCGCCGGATGGACGAGCGCGCCGCACGGCGATCGGCTTCGCTGAAACCCAACCGAAGATCAGTTACGGGACAAGTCTTGGTGGATGCTCATACTGTGGAATCCGGCCTATCGTTTCGGATCAATAGGTCGTTTCGAGGGAGAGATCATCACCGCAGCCACGAACAGGCTAGCGCTGTATGCCAGGACACCGATGAGCCAGGAAACCCACTGGGGTATATCGGTGCACCAGTCAACTGCCATTTTGACGGTCACCCCGCAGATCAGGCACGCCACCCAGGTCCTGACCGAGATGGTTGACGAGGCCGTCTTGTCTGAGCCCAGGCCCAAAAGCTCCTTGACGGACATCATCACAGCTGACTTGCCACGCACCCGGCAGCAGCACTGCCGACGTAGGTCCATGGTCCCCCAGCCAATTTGATGGCGGTCTTGCCAGCGATTTGCTTCACCGCCACGTTGGTCGTCGCCGTACCCACCCCGAGTGGCACGGTCCACTTGACAGCCCCGAGCCCGCATTCCTTGAGCTTGTCCCAGGTAACACTCCCGATCTTGTTCCAGTCCCAGGACAAGGGGTTGTACCAGGGGTCGGCGACAACGGGGTAGGCGGTGTCGGGGCGGGTGTCGATGTGCTGGACGAGGGCATTGCCGTCGAGGCGGTAGCCGGTCGGGACCGGGGCCCCGTTGGCGTCCTTGGCCCAGGGGGCGGCGAAGGCCCCCAGCGCTTCCCCGTTCTTGACCACGTTCACGCTGCCGTCCGCCTGCTGTTCGAGGATGGCGCCGTCGGGCAGGCCGAGGTCGAAGCGGTAGTCGCGGGCGGCGTCGGCGGTGCCGATGGTGACCAGGGTGCGTATGCCACCGTCGCGGGTGGGCTGGACAGCGAGGTCGGCCTTGCCGTCGGCGCCGGCGTCTGGGTACACCACCGTCCCGGCACCGGCGCGCACGCCGGTCACCGCGGAGGTCGCGGGAAGCATCAGGGTGACCCGCTCGCCGCCGGCGGCCGCCGTGACGGGCCCGGCGGAAGTCGTCGGCACGCTCAAGTCGTCGGGGGAGGCCGCGAGGTCGGTGGTCCCGGTGGCGCGTTCGACGACTGCCGCCGCCGTCGCGGCACGCTGCTTACTGCTGTCGGCCGAGGCCGCCGGAGCCGCCCCCAGGAGTAGGGAGGAAGCGGTGACCGTGACCACGGACCCGCACAACAAGCGCTGACGATGCTTCATGACGGCTCCCATCGTGAGGCTCTGACCGGCCGCCTGCCCGAGCGGCCGCCGTGTACAGAAAACTTTCATCGCAGAACGCCACAGAGGAAGAGACAGAAGGAAAATCGGGCAAATATGAGTCTTTGGTCCCGCATCGGGTGAGACGGTCAGAACTCCAGAGGCGCGGAGGGGTGGGACGGCGGGCACCGAGGTACCCGCTGTCCCGCTGGCGCACGGTCACCGGATCGGGCAGGTCACTTGCTCGTCGTGCCGTCGCCCTGTCGGGTCGAGAGTGCGACGGCGCACTTCACCGACGAGGCGGACCGCCGGCTGCGCCTGGACTCGGGTCGCACTCCTGGAGTCCTTCCCGCGTCGGCGTTGACCGGAGCGCCCGGTCGGCAGCCGCAAGCGCGGCGACGCGGCCTCGGCCGAAGGTCTCCCGATGGCTGGGGGCAATCACCACTGACGCGCAGGCGAGCCAGGGCAGCTGCGGCGAGGGCGGCTTCGAGTGGTCGGTTCCAGCCGGAGGCGGCTTCGAGCAGGGCGAGGATGCCCTTCTCCGCTCCGGGGCAGGCGGACTCGTACGGCCCCGTGCGGCGCAGAGGCTCGCGGCGGGACGGGAGCCGAGGCAGGCACGAGCGCGTCGGGAGTGAACGGGACGGTGTCAGATATACCAAGTGGCGATGGCCGTCCACTGCGACTCCAAGCGCCCCGAGCGTTGCCGAACGGCTGACCTCTTGAGGGGGCAGATCAGCTGAGCCTACCGAAGGAGACGCGGAAGAACTCCGTCGGTCGGTCCCGCGGCGGAACTACTCAAGCCTGTCGAGAGCAGGTGGGCGGAGGCCTTCGACTGCCGCGAGCGCGGCGCCCCACGGGTATGCCTCCGGTCGTCCCTGCCCGGGGGCGTTGGGGACGAAGCCGCCTTCGCCGAGCAGCACCTGGACACCGGCGTCGCGCAGGGTGGCGACGCTCCGGGGGAACTGGGGGTGCCCGGTGAGCGCGGTGTTCGTGCAGGGCATCACGGTCAGGGGGATCCCCTTGCCGATCGCCTCGGCCGCGAACCCTATGACCCAGGAGGTCGTGAGCCCGAGGGCCAGGCTGTTGATGCTGTTCATCGTGGCGGGCGCGAGCAGGACGGCGTTGGCGGGCGGCAGGACGTCAGGGTCGCCCGGTCGCCGGTAGGCGGACTTCACCGGGTAGCCGGTAAGGCGCTCCAGCTCCGGCAACTCGTCCTGGAGCCAGCTCGCCGCCGTCGGGGTGAGCCCGACGGCCACCTCCCACCCCCTGTCCTGGGCTTGGCGGACGACCTGCGCGAGGTTCAGGACCGGCGGGGCGGCGGAGCCGAAGAGGTACAGGACCCGGGTGCTGGACATAGTAGCCATCGAACCCTGTCGGCGCGGGCTGCGGCAACCCGGTCGAACCGCTGATGGGCGCGGCTACTTGGCGCTACCGTCGGATCACCGGGTTCGGACTCGCAAGGGGCACACCGTGAACGACTTCACGCCCGACACCGTGGGCAAGCGGATTCAGCAGACGCGCAAGCTCCGGCACATGACCCAGACGCAGCTCGCGCTGGACGCACAGATCTCGGTGTCGCACATGGCCCAGATCGAGCAGGGCAAGCGTCAGGCCGGCCCCGCCGTCCTCGCGTCCATCGCCCGGGCACTGTCCGTACCCGTGGCCGATCTCCAAGGGCGCCCGTACATCGAGGAGTTGCGGAAGGACCAGCTGGACGGGCTGATCCAGCCGATCCGGGAGTCGCTGGACATCTTCGACCTGGGAGCCGACCCGGAGGTCGCCCCGCGCGGGATCGAGGAACTGGTCGCGCACACGGACCGGGTGTGCGGTTTGATCCGCGCCTCGGACCTGCGGAGCGCGGCGGCCGAGCTGCCGGGCCTGATCACCGAGACGACGACCGCGGCGCACAGTACCCGCGACCGCCGCGCCTGGCAGGCCCTCGCCATGCAGTACCGCTCCAGCTACGACCTCGCGAGCAAGCTCGGCTTCCTGGACCTCGCGTCGATCTCCCTCGACCGCATGGGGTGGGCAGCGGAGCAGGCATCGGACGCCGTGACCGGCGCGATCAGGCAGTACAACCGGGCCCTGGCCTACCTGCGCGCCGGCCAGTACCACACCGGCATACGGATCGCCGAGTTGGCGCGGCAGACGGCCGAACAGGCCGACCCGGGTGTCGAGCGGGACGCCGTGACCGGACAGGTTCACCTCGGCATCGCGGTGCTCGCCGCGCGGAACAAGGACACGGAGGCGGCCGACGGCAACCTCGCGGCGGCCGAACGGATTGCCGGGCGCACGGGGGAGGTGCCGAGTCTCCTGTGGCTGTCCTTCGGGCCGACCAACGTCGCCGTTCACCGGGCGAGTTGCCTGATCGACCAAGCGCTCTACCACGACGCCCTGGCGGTCGCGCGTCGCGTGGAGATTCCCGCGGACTGGCCGGCCAGCCGCGCCGCGCACCACCATGCCGAGATCGCCCGCGCGTACCTGTGGACCGGCAGAAGCGAAGCGTCCTTCAACCGTCTCCTCCAGGCGCGCCGACTCGCCCCGCAGCAGTCCCGGCACAGCCCGACCGTCCGGGAGACGGTGGCCGGCCTGCTGCGCGCGCAGCGCCGACTTCCGGAGTCGATGACGAACTACGCCTCGTGGATCGGAATGTGACGGTCGACCAACACAGGGTTGTGATAGTTCCGGACGTGCAGAGGTCCGACCTTGTTCATGACGGATTCACCGACATGACAGGAGTCGCTGCATGCCCCGCTCGTTCGGCACCGCCAGTCCATGGCCTCCGCCCGGGGAGACGGTCGTCGCCGTCGAGGGCGGCACTATCTGGGACGCGGTGGCCACCGGTCAGAAGCTCGGTCTGGAGGCGCTCTCGATCCTCGAAGGAGAGACCGCCCGTCGGCCGGGTCCGGTGATCTGGGACGCCCGCCGGAAGCCGCGGATCTACTTCCTGGTGCCCCCTGGGAGCACCATCGCGGTCGAACCGTTCGGATGTCGACTCCTGAGCCTCGGCGACTACGTCGCCGTTCCCGGCGCCCTGGCCATCCAGCCGCTGGGCCCGCACTGGCTCGTGCCGCCGGACCCCGCCGATCCGGAGCGACTTGTCGACCCGCTGCTGCTCGCCTCCGCGATCGAGCGAGCCGCCAACGCCCGCTGGGCCACCGTCTTCTACGCGGGCAGCCATCACCTCCAGGTACTCGCCGGCGCTAAGCAGCTCGACGGCAGGGCTTGTCTGCGCTGTAACACCACCGAGCCGCCTCTCCACCCGGTCGGCAGCGGTGCCGCCCAGGACGACGCGGGAGTCGCGCGCCCCTTCGACCCGGTGTTCTGCACATCCCACCTGGAACCCGAGCTGATGCCGAAGGAGGCCTCGGAGTGACTCTTCCCGTCACTACCACGGCCGAGCGGCAGCGCGCCGCCGCGCACTGGCTCGCCTCCGCGGCCTCGGCGCCCGCCCTCGCCCACACCGACTGGCAGAAGAAGGGACTCGCCCTGGTGCCCGCCGGCACGGCGCGGGCCTGGAACCTCGCGGACGTGCCGTGCCTGGGCAGCGGTCGGACCGTCACCGTGCCGAAACCGGGCCTGACCCGGGACGACGGCGCCCCCGCCTTCTGGATTCTGCCGATGGACTCGCTCGGCGTGCTCTGCTCGCCCAGCCTCGTCGCCCACCTCATCCTCGCGGGCCGACGCCGGGGAGCGACCCGTGGCTAGGACCCCGATCGACGTCGACGCGGCCGCGGTCTTGCGCACGGTGGACCAGGCGGACGCCCTCGCGGCCCGGGCCCTCGCCGGCGAGGAACTCGCCGCCGCGGACCTGGACGCCCTCTACACGCTGTACGAGGAACTGACCGGTCACCTCATGCTCCTGCTCGCCGGGACCGAGGACAGGTACCGACACCTGCCGCCCGGCACGCGGATGCGGAACTTCGTGGCCGACGCCCTGCGCGTCGGCGGCAACCTGGTCGCCCGGCCGCTGCGCCTCGGTGTCATCGACATCGTCGTCATGGCGCCGATCTGCCGGCTGCTCCTGGTGCTGCACCAGGGAAAGGACACGTTCGCCCGCTACGTGGGCAACCGGCCGTTGGTCTGGGCGGACCAGGACGCCCAGGACGACCGGGTGAACTGAGCCGCTGGGGGGTGCCGCAGAGGCCCCAACTGCCGCTACGGCAGCGGTCCGTAGCGTGCTGACGACGAGCACCGGAGGGAACGGTGACCGAGGGCATCACGTTCGGCAGGTTCGTCTCGCTGCGCCGCACGGAGATGGGCTGGACGCAGCTGCGCCTGGCGGTGGAGCTCGACCACGGGGAGGACTGGATGTCGCAGGTCGAGCGCGACGTCCAGCAGGTCCAGGACGTACAGCTGCTACGGCGGATGGCCACGGCCCTGGGCGCCGAGTTCGACATGCTGACGGCGTTGCCGCAGCCCGCGTCGAAGAAGCCGAGATCACCGCGACGGCAGGGTAGCTCGGCTACGCTGACCACGACTTCCGGTGCCGAGGAGGACGATGTGCGACGCCGCCAGGTGATGTCTGCGGCGGCCGCCGCGCTCTTCGTCCCGCTTCTGAACGCGTCGCCGGCCGGGGCCGTGACTGATCCGCTCGCCGGCCTGGAGGACCTGTTGCTGTACGGGCCGGAGCGGATCCCGGCTCCCCGGCGCGAGCCGACCCTGACGACCGTCGCTGCCTCGCTGGTGGCCTCACGTCAGGAGTTCAAAGCGGCTCGGTACGACGTCCTCGCCGAGGCACTGCCCGGTCGGATCGCGGCGGCCGAGGTGGTCGGTACGGCGGAGGAACGCGCCCGGCACACCGCCCAGCTGTACAACATCGCCGCCCGGTTGTGCATCAAGATCGGCGACAACAACCTGGTGGCAGTGACCTCGGACCGTGCACTGACAGCGGCACGACTTGGCGGTGACCCGCTGATCACCGCTGAGGCCCGGCGGATGGTCTCCAGCTCCTGGCGTCGGCAGGGCAGCTTGGCCCGGGCGACCGACATCGTGGTGGTCGCTGCCGAAGACCTTGTTGCCGACACCTCCGTGTCCGAGGCGGCGCGCCTGGCCACGCGCGGGGACCTGTACGCCACCGCCGCGTACACCGCGGCCAAGTCCGGCGACCGGACCTACGCAGACGCCCTCATCAAGGAGGCCTCCGAGAGCGCTGCTGTCGCGAGTCGGGCCTCCGGGCTGGTGGACGGCGTCCAGAGCGTCAGGCTCCACGAGGTGAGCGTGCACTTCGAACTCGGCGACGCCGGACAGGCGATCGAGAAGGCCCGCACGATCGACCCGTCCGCGCTGCCGACCGCCGAGCGGCAGGCCCGCTTCTTCACCGACGTGGCCAGGGCGTTCGACCAGTGGGGCAAGCCGGACCAGACCTACCGCGCACTGCTGGCGGCCGAGGCGGCGGCCCCGCAGGAGGTCCGCCGGGGTGCCGTCCGAGACCTCGCGGTCGGCCTGCTGCGGTACGACCGCCAGCTTCCGGGCGTTCGGGACTTCGCCGCCCGCGCCGGCGCGCAGCTCGTCTGACCCGTAGCCGGACTACGGCCCGTAGCCCGACTACGGATCGCGTCAATCGGCCGACGGTTCACTGGGACAGGACAACCCGTCCCCCGCTGGAGATGCTCCTCGCGAAGCCGACGTTCAGCGTCTCCTTCTCTCCGGCAGCCCCAACGCGCCAACCCCATACCCGGCCCGAAACAAGGGCGGCCACCACCCCGGACCTGCCCCCGCAAGGGCCGGGCTCCTCGGCTCCATCTTCCTTCTTCCACTCGCTCGTCCGAGAGGAGAACCAGCCATGCGCCGAATGCCCGAAATCCCCACCATGAGCGCTGAGTTGGCACGCATCGACTACCGGACCACCCCCGACTACTACATCGACACCGAGCAGGTCACCGACCCGGTCATGTTGTACCTGCTGAGCTGCTGCCCGACCGTGTTCGGTCTCAAGAAGGCCGTCGTCGACCTGCTGGCCGGACGCTGCGACATCACCTTGCCGGCGTCCGCCGGGGTCATCGAGCCCGGCGCCACCGTCCGGGGCCCGGTGATCGCCGCGGCCGGGGCCGTCATCGCCGAGGGAGCGTTCGTCACCGGCCCGGTGCTGGTCTGCCCCGGCGCGGTGATCGAGGCCGGCGCCCGGGTCCGCGACAACACCGTCATCGGCCCTGACTGCCGGATCGGCTTCGGCGCCGAGGTCACTCGCTCCCTGCTGACCGGCGGGGTCTTCATGAAGCACGCCAGCTTCGTCGGCGACTCCTTGCTCGGCCTCGGCGTCAACATCGGCGCGTTCGTGTCCACCACCGGCCTGCGGGTCACCTCGGGGCCGGTCGCCGAACCGGCCACCGAACAGGTCTGTGCCCACCTCGACGGCCACCGAGTCGCCACCGGCCAGACCAAGTTCGGCGCGGTCATCGGCGACGGCGTGATCGTCCCCGCCGGCACCGTGCTCCAGCCCGCCACGCTGATCGGCGCGCACACGATGCTCTACCCGAGGACCCAGGTCGGGGGCTTCTTCCCCGCCGGAAGCCAAGGAAGGTAGCCATGACCGACACCGCGACCACCAGCCGGCTCGTCCTGCGGATCACCGGCGGCCACCCGCTGCACGGCAGCACGACGGTCCAGGGCAGCAAGAACATCGCCCTGCACCTGTACGCCGCCGCGATCCTCGCCGACCAGCCGCTCACCCTCACCGGCGCCCCGGCGATCCTCGACACCGGGGTCTGCGCCGAGATCCTGCACCGCACCGGCACCCGGGCCACCGTGACCGACGGAGAATTCGAGACCCGGCCGGCCGACTCCTACTTCCCGGTGATCCCGGACGACCTCGGGCGGCGCATCCGCACCACCGCCGTCATGGGCGGCGCCCTGCTGGCCCGCTCCGGCAAGGTCACCTTCCCGACGCCGGGAGGTGACGCCTTCTGCGCGCGCCACATCGATCGGCACCTCGCCGCGATGGAGGCCGCGGGCGCCGCCGTCGAAGTCAGCCGAGGCCGCGTCCGCGCCCGCCTGACCAGTTCGAAGCGCCTGCCGTTCATCACCACCGCCACCACCAACTGGGGGCCGAGCCTGGGAGCGACGGTCACCGCCATGCTGCTGGCCGCCCGTACCCCCGGTACCTCGTCGATCCTCGGGCCGAGCATCGAGCCCGAAGTGACCGTGACGGCCGCCCTGTTGGCCCGGTCCGGTGTCGGAATCGAGTGGCAGGGAACGGAGGCCCTGCACGTCACCGGTACCGACCGGATCGCGGGCGGTACCTTCCCGGTCCCCTCGGACCGGCTGGAAGCCGCCACCCTGGCGCTCGCCGCCGCGATCACCGGTGGCACCGTCCGCCTCGACCGGTTCCTGCCCGGCGACTTCCCGGCGGGCTTGGTGGCGGTCTTCGCCGACGCCGGGATCCTGCTTACCGCCGAGCACGGAGGCACGACCGTCACCGTTCCGGTGGGGCCTCGGGCGGTGGAGATGGCCACCGGCCCGCACCCGGGCTACCCGACGGACGTCCAGCCCCAGTTGACGGCGTTCCTGACCCAAGCGGCCGGAACGTCCCGGATCGACGAGCGGATCTACAGCCAGCGCGACAGCCACCTCGCCGCGCTCCGGCGGTTCGGCGCGGTCGTCAACGCGGAGGCATCGGTGATCACCGTCGAGGGTGCCTCCCGGCTCGCCGCCGCTGACGTCGAAGGCGAGGACATCCGGGCCGCGACCGCGCTCGTCCTGGCTGCTCTGGCGGCCGACGGCACCTCTACCATCCGGGGCATGTACCACCTCCGGCGCGGCTACGGCGACCTGCTGCCCAAACTCACCGCGCTCGGAGCCAACCTGACGATCACCCAGGAGACACCGTGAGCAGCACCCAGCAGTGGAACCCCGATACTGTCGCCGAACTGCGCCAGTGCTTCGACCTGCTGGTCGACGACGGATCCCTGCCCGGCGGCGTCATCGCCTTCGGAACGCGCGACGGTCGGCCCGCGTTCGTGGCCTCCGGCGTCGTCGCTCCCGAGTGCGGCGACGCCCGGCCCGGTCCGGACACGCTCTACGACGCCGCGTCGCTGACGAAGGTGCTCGCCACCTGGCCGCTGATCGGCCTCACCGACGCCATCGGCCTGGACACCCCGGTACGGGACCTGCTCGCCGACGTACCGAAGCAGGCGCCCGGGGGAGGGGTGACGGTCGGGCAGATCCTCGCGCACACCTCCGGCCTGCGCGCCGAGACCCGCCTCGACCAGTACCGGAACCGCACCGAGAGCCTCGCGGCGCTGATCTGCAGCGAGCCCCTGATCGCCGAGCCCGGAGCCGCCCACCGGTACATCAACCGCGGCTTCATCCTCCTCGGCCTCGCGCTCACCCACGTCCACGGCCGCCGCCTGGACGAGCTCGCCACCGACCTCTGGCAGTCCCTCGGGATGAGCTGCACCACGTACGGGCCCGTCGGCCGCTCCGCCCAGGTCGCACCGACCGAACAGCGACTTCCCGGTGGCCCGCGCCTGTGGGGCATCCCGCACGACGACAACGCGACGCTGCTCGGCGGCGCCGCCGGGCACGCCGGGGTGTTCACCACCCCGGCCGACCTGGCGACCTTCGGGGTCCGCCTCCTCACTGAGTACGTGGGCAGGCGGGACCTGGGGAACTGGCTCCGCACCAGCATGGAACCGAAGGCCGAGATCGAACCCGGTCTGCACCGCGGGCTGGCCTGGATCCTCGCCGACGGCGGCCGCGTCGCCTACCACCACGGCTTCACCGGCACCAGCCTCTACCTCGCTCCGGGCACCGGCCGCTACCTGGCCATCTGCACCAACGCCGTCTACCACCACCAGGACAACCGCACCCGCCTCGCCCCGCTCCGCACCCTCGCACTCAAGGCCATCACCGCCGCCTGAGAGGACCCCTGCCGTGCCCCAGGACACGCTCGCGTCGCTGACCACCCTCCGGCTCGGCGGCCCCGCCGGGACCGTCCTGAACATCTCCGACCCCGCCGACTGGCAGGACACCGTCCGTGCGATCGGCACCCAGGAGCACGGCCCCGTCATCCTGGGGCACGGCAGCAACGCGATTGGAGCGGACGCCGGCCACCCCGGTGCCGTTCTGGTCATGAACACCCGCGGCATCGCCGTGAAGACGCTGGATGACATGACGGTGGCCGTCACCGTCCAGGCCGGCCACCCGCTCGCCGATCTCGTCCAGTGGGCCGCCGACGGGCGCCTGGCCGGGATCGAATGCCTGGCCGGAATACCGGGCACCGTGGGTGCTACCCCGGTGCAGAACGCCGGGGCGTACGGCCAGCAGATCGCCGATACGCTCGACAGCGTCACGGTCTGGGACTGGGACATGGGCCGCCCGAGGACCTTCCCGGCGCCGGCGTGCCGCCTGCGGTACCGCAGCAGCCGGTTCAAGGAGGCCCCCGGCCGCTGGACCATCCTCACCATCACACTCCGCCTGACTCGCTCTCAGGCCGCCCCGATCTCCTACCGGCCGCTCGCGAAAGAACTCGACGTTCCCGTCGGCGCGCGTCCGTCCGTCCAGGAGGTCACCGAGGCCGTGCTCGCCAATCGCCGCCGTCGCGGCCTCCTCCTCGACCCGGACGGCCCGGATGCCCGCCAGGCCGGATCCGTCTTCCTTAACCCGCTAGTCACCGCTGCCCAGGCCGCGCGCTGGTCTGCAGAAGCCTGCCCGGTCCACCGGGACAGCGACGGCGAACTGCGAGCCAGCGCCGGGTGGCTCCTGGAGTTGGTCGGCTGCCGGCCGGGAGAGGCGATCGCGGACGGTGTGCGGTGCTCTGAACACCGGACCCTCTCGGTGGTCGCGTACGGCGAGGCGACGGCCGTCGGCTTCGGCCAGGCCCTTACCGACCTGGCTGCCCGGGTCAGGACCACGACGGGGATCACCCTCCAGCCCGAGCCGGTACGCGTCGGCCAGTGGGCTGTCGAGACGGTCCGGTACTGAGGCTTCCGTCTGGCGGTGACCGTGCGTAACGCGGAGTCGTGTCGGGGAGTAGTGGGGCCAAGGGGCCGGCGGACCTTGTGTGGGGTCGTCGGGGAAGGGGTGCCCTCGGGGGTGCCTTGTTGCGTGGTGGCGCTTGGGGGACGTGCCTAGGATGGGAGTGGTGACGGATCCGAGTGTCCTCGTCACGTTCCGATGGTTCCGAGGCAGTGCCGTGTCCAACCCGTTGATGATGCTGCGTGCGGGGATGGGCCTTTCGCAGCCCGAGTACGCCCGCCTGGTGGCGGAGCGGCACGTCGAGCTCGGCTTCGGGCAGATGGCTGCCCGCCGGGAGAAGGTGTCGCGGTGGGAGTCCGGGCGGATCGCGCCGGAGCACACCGCTCAGCTGGCCATGGCACACATCCACGGCGTCGCGGACGGCGATGTCGTCCGGCTCGGCTGGCCGCACTGGCTGTACATGGCTGTCGGTGACGGGCTGCTGAGCGGTGAGCGGCACGACTTCGAGAGCGCGGTCGCTGCGCTGCGTGGATCCGTGCAGCTGGCCGGGGCTCCCGGTCCGCCGGGCCTCGTCGTGCGGGGAGCCGCGCTCGCCCGGCAGCTGAGAGCCGTGGGCGCGCGGGTCGCCGCGCCGGAGCACGGCCGTGGCCGGGAGGGCCCGCCGGCGGCACGAGACCTGGTGGAGTGGCTGGACGGTCGTATCTCGGCGCTGGAGCGCCAGCACAACCGCTCGTCCCTGGCGCCGACGGCCCTGTACACCGCGGCCCTGGCCGAACACCGGATCGCGGTGCGGCTGCTCACCACGGCGGGTTACGACGCGCGGACGGGTGGGCGGTTGATCGCGCTCGCGGCCCGGACCGGGCTGCGGTGCGGCTGGTTCAGCCACATGCTCGGTGAGTACGCACGGGCCGAGCGGCAGGCCCTGGCCGCGATGCGGGCCGCCGCCGCGGCGGGGGAGCCTGCTCTGGTGTCCGAGGCCATGATGCTCTTGGCCATCCGGCACCTGGAAGCCGGGGCCCCGGCCGATGCCCGCCTGCTGGTGCGGGCCGCACGCACCATCGATCCGCGTCTGCCGCCCGACTCCCAGGTCGTGCTGCACGCCGAGGACGCGATGGCCCGCGCTCGTGGAGGCGAAGAGAGCGGTGCTGTGCGGGAGTTGGACAAGGCGCTGGAGAAGACGACCGGTCTTGGTGGTGATCCGGAGGTTGAAGCGGGGCTCGATGTCATGGCTCAGCGCTTCGCCCTCTCCCTCGTGCAGGCCCGGGTCGCGCTCGGCTTCGGGTACCTGCACGAGGCCGGCCGGTACATCGACGCGGCCGTACCGTACTTGATCACACCGCAGGCCGGTCCGAGGTGCCCGCACACCGGGGTCTTCCTGCTCCAGGCGCTCGACGCCCGGATCGCCCTCGGCGAGCTGGACCGAGCGGTGACCGTCGTCCACCAGGCCCTCGCGGCCGTCGGGGCGTTGCCGCCCGCGCTCACGGTCCGGTACCGGAAGCGGCTCGTGCCCTTCCAGGGCGAGCCGCTCGTCCGCCATGCGTTGGACGAGCTGACCGAAGCGGGTTCAGCCTGACGCTCGGGGGACCCGGTTCAGAGTGCTGAGGCTCTCGGCCGCCTTGCGGGTGTGGTAGATCAGCGGCCGCAAGTCGGTCGGCATGTCGGCGGCGGGCTTGAGAAGCGCGAGCCCTCCAGGATCCTGTTGGTCGAGGCTGCGCCGGGGGAGTGGGCCATGGCCTGGACACCGGCGCGGGCGGTGCCGGTGCCGAGTCCGTAGCGGCCCCGGCCGACCTGTTCGAAGACGCCGTCGTCGACGCCGGTCTGCAGGATCCGGTGGGTGGTGGCGTCGTCGAGGCCGGCGGTCTTGGCGATGACGCGCAGCGCGTGCACGTCGCCGGGGAGGCGGGTGAAGGCCTGTTGGACGGCGAACGCGCGGGCCGCGAGCGAGGAGGGCGGTTTGCGGGGTGCGTCGTCGCGGCGCTGCCCTGACGCGGCGCCGGTTGTGGGTGTGGTGGTGATCTTCAATGAGGGTTCCGGTGGATGGTGCGGTGCACCGTTCTGCGGTGCGGTGAGGGTTTGCGGAGGCTGCCCGTCGGGCGGCTGGAGGCCGACGAATAGGAGGAGCCGTCCGTTGGAGGCTGAGGTCGAGGACGGCCTTGCCGCTGGTGAGGCGGGCGGCGAGGTCGTGATGGGCCAGGCGGGCCCGGCCGAGCTTGTACGCCCGGCCGTTGAGGGGCTTGAGCCAGCCTTCGGCGACCGCGGTGAACAGGGCGGACATCGAGTCGTTGAGGTGTGTGCGGGAGGGGGTTCGGGAGCCATATGCCGCTGACGGACTTGGACCCGGCCAGCAGGCTGGTGAGCGGCAGGACGCCGTCGGCCCCGGTGACGGCGCCGAAGACGGCGAGGCGCCCGCGGGGGGGGTGAGGGCGGCGAGGCGAGCGTCGCCCGCGGTTGCTGATGGTCCGTCACTAGCCCTCGACCAACTTGAGGGTCCTATGGTCAGCGGCCATGGCATCACTTGGCACGACGGAACCCGTTGTCTCCCGTCCCTCGCGAACGGTTCTTCCCCGGTCGTATCTGTTCTGGCTCGCGGGGACCCGGGCCTCGCTGGTCGGTGACGCGGCCCTCTACTTCGCTCTCGGCTGGGCGGCCAGTGCCCACGGCGGTCAGATGGCCGCGCTGGTGTTGACCGCGATCACGCTGCCGCGGACCGTGCTCCTGTTGCTGGGCGGGGCGGTAGGTGACCGCTTCGGCGCCCGTCGCGTGATGATCGCCGGTGATGTGGTGATGCTCGCGGCTGTACTCGCCCTGGCCGTCGCGGCCCGGACCTGGGGGACGCCGCCATGGATGCTGCTGGGGTTCGCCGCTGTGGTCGGGACCGTCGATGCGTTCTATCTCCCGGCGACGGGATCCATGCCGCGCCGTCTGGTGAGCAAGGAACAACTGCCCCGGGCGATGGCCCTGCGGCAGGCCGGTGGCCAGGTGGCCTCCCTGCTCGGGGCCCCGCTGGGGGCGGCGCTGGTGGCGATGGCAGGCCTGAGCGGGACGGCCCTGGTCGACGCGGGCAGCTTCGCCGCCGTCCTGGCCGTCATGGTGTGGGTGCGCCCGGCGGCCGAGGCGGAGCGGCCCCCGCGCGCGGAGAGCCTGCTCGCCGGGATCGCCGGCGGGGTGAAGCTCGCGGCGACGGATCCTGTCCTTCGCCCCGCACTGCTGCTGACGGCAGCGGCTGCGGCGGGGCTGCTGCCGGCGGTTGCCCTGCTCAGCCCGTTGCTGGCCCGTTCCGGCGGCTGGGGCCCGGGAGCGGCGGGTTCGGTCGCCGCAGGGCAGGGTGCCGGAATTCTCCTGGCCGCGCTGCTGGCTGCCCGTCTGGGTCCTATGCGCCGGATCGGCATGGGCACGAGCCTGGGCCTGGTGCTAGCCGCGGTGGGACTCGTCGGACTCGCGGCGGCTCCAGCCCCTGCCGCGGCCATCGCCGCGGCAGGGGTCGTCGGCGCGGGATCGGGCATGTTCGCGTGCCACATAGGCCCGCTGGTCCTGGCCGGCGCGCCGGACACGCACCTGTCGCGGGTCCAGTCGCTGCTGACGCTCGTGCAGAGCTTGGCGCTGGTGGTGGCGAACAACGTACTGGGCTGGCTCGCGAACGCGGCCGGTGCCAGGAGGGCGATCGTGCTGTGCGCTGTCCTCGGCTGTGCGGCCGGAGCCACCGGTTTGGCCTCGACGTCACTGCGTCGCCTGCGTCAGGCCGGGGCATAGATCGGGCGTCGAGGACGACCCGGCCGGCGATTCCCTCCCCAGTGCCTGGGAGGGGAACGCGGGGACTCGCCGTTGGTGGCACCGAGGTTGTCGGCGGGAGTGCGGTGATCAGCGGAACGTGGTCGGGTGCGGGGTCCGGGCTGCGTGATCTGGGCTTCGAGGTCGGACCCGGCCGGTGGCCGGGCCGTGCCGGGTCGGCGACGCGGCGGTCCTGGAAGCGCAGGTTGGAGCGGGCGGTCTTGAGGCGTTCGTCGAGGGTGCGGTTGTCGGTGGTGAGTTGGCGGACGCGTTGCTTGAGGGTGGTGTTCTCGGCGGTGATCCGCTGGATGGCTTCCCGGGTCCATTCGGCTTCCAAGTCGCGGATCTGGCCGATGATTTCGCTGATGCGAGGGCGCTGGGTGAGGGTCTCGGTGTAGCCGGCATTGAGGGCCTCCTCGGCATTGAGGGCTCGGTCTCGTGGCCACCGGCGGGTTCGGCCGGGCTATGTGAGTACGGGTACTCAGGACAGCGCGCCGATGCTCTGGAACGCTGGCCCGATGATTGCCGGGGGAGCGACAGACGTACAGCTGGAAGGCGCCCGCTACGCGGCCTCCCGGGCGGCGCGTGCCGCGGTGGTGGGGGCGGGGTTCGGCGGCCTGTTGGCCTGGACGCTGCTGGGCACCACGCGGTGCGAGGCGGCCCAGCGGGCACATGGTGTCGACAGCTTTGCCTGCCTGGGCGGGGCCCTGGTGGGCACCTACGTGCTGCCCGTACTCGCGATCCCGGTGGGCTGGTTGCTCCTGCGCCTGTTGGGGGTGCGTCCGGCGTGGGGTGTGGCTCTGCTCGGTGTGCCGTTCTTCCGCGCGGCCTCCTTCCTGGCGTGGTCGCTGACCGGGAATCGGGGCACCCTCCCGCTCGCCGGGGCCGCGGCCGTGATCGTGGGTATGGCCGGCGGCTACGCGGCGAGCGCCCTGCTGGTGGCTCCGCTCCTGCGCGTCCGCTATCACGTCGCGGCGGGGGCGGTGGTCCTGGGCACCGCCGCCCTGGCCTTCTCCACATTTGGATAGGAGCTGTCCGGCCGGTCGTCCATAGGGCGTGACCGGAGTTTCGACAGTCGCGTCCTGACCCTCCTGCGTCAGGCAAGCGCCCGAATCGGGATCCTGGCAGGGCGACCGGGGGTCCGACCGGGACGGACGGGCGGCGGGCTGGAGTTCCATGGGGTGAGCGGCGCGCGACCTCCGGCGGAGGCACGGGAATTCGGTTGCCGCGGGCCGCCGTCTCGATCATGATCACCCGCATGGACTTTTGATCGGGTAACTCTTCGCCGCAAACCTCGGCCTTCGGGCCGGGGTAAGGCGATCCTTTGCGCGGAGCCGCGAAGCGGCGCAGGTCGCTGCGGTGATGCTCCTATGGGCTGTCAAGCGGCGGTGAGCCATTCGCGGTAGGCGTTGGCGAGGTCGTCGTCTCGGCGGATTCCGCGTTCGAGGGTGGAGATGGTGGCGGGCCAGACCTCGAAGTGCCCGGCCACGGCGGTGAGGGTGATGTTCTTGGCCTGTCGCAGAGGCCGTAGGTCGGCGATGCCCGGGACGGCGACGGTCGTGGTCAGGCAGCGGAAGACGTCCCGGGCGATGGCCCGTTTCAGGAGCCGGATGATCTCCTTCTTCGTCCGCCCGGCCTCGGTCTGGCGGACGATGTAGTCGCGGGTGCGTCGGTCGCTGGACATCCGGCAGAGGGCTATCCGGTAGAGGGCGGCGTTGGCCGCGCGGTCGCCGCCTCGTGAGAGGCGGTGCCGGTTGGTCCTGCCGCTGGAGGCGGGGACCGGTGCGGCTCCGCAGAGCGCGGCGAAGGCGGCCTCGGTGCGCATGCGTTCGGGGTTGCCTCCGGCGGTGACCAGCAGCTGGGCGGCGGTGTCGGGGCCGACGCCGTAGGCGGCCCGCAGGCCGGGGTTGTGGGCGGTGGCCTCGGTGTCGAGGGTTTTCGTGAGGGCCTCGTGCTCGGTGGTGAGTTCCTTGACGCGCCGGGCGAGGCTCTTGAGTGCGGTCAGGACCGCGGTGTGGACGGCGTCCCCGGCCGGCCGCACCCGGGCCAGGGCGTCGGTTCGCTCTTTTGCTGTGAGCTGCCCGTACTTGGCGCGGATCGTCTCGGGTGCGGTGATCAGGATCTGCGCGATCTGGTTGAGGGCGGCGGTGCGGGCCTTGACGGCGGAGCGGGCGGCGTTGTGTAGGGCGCGTATGCCGGCGACGGTGTCGTCCTTGGGGGCGCTGGAGGCGCGTCCGGATAGGGCGGCGGCGTAGGCGTCGATGGGGTCGGACTTGCCGATGCGGCGGTGCTCCGCCCGGTCGGGGCGGTTGACCTCGACGACCCGGTGCCCGTGTGCGCGGGCTTCCCGGGTGAAGCCGGTCCCGTAGGAGGTGGTGCCCTCCACGCCGATGGCGAGCACGTGGCCGTGGGCGTTCAGGAAGGCCAGGGCTGCGGCGTATCCGGCCGCGGTGGTGGGGAACTCGGCGTCCGCGAGGTGGCCGCCGTTGTCGCTGACGGCCGCGACGTGGATGGTGTCGGCGTGGGAGTCGACCCCGGCGAACACGTCCCGGCCCGCTGTGTCTTCGGTGGCCGCTGATGTCATGCTGATGATGCCTTCCCTAGCCGGAGGTTGGCGCCGGCCGGGTGGCGCAGACAGGACATTGAGGGGGCTTCTGGACCAAGCTCCTATCAGGTCATGTTCCGCCCGGCCGGAGCCATGAGAACAGGTCCCGGCAGCCGGACAGAACAACCCGAAGACAGCCCAGCAGGGCGTCAGTCAGTGGCAGAGCCACGACCACCGGAACCTGAGTATCAGCATCAATGTCAGTGGCGTGTACTAGGTTGATCACAGCAACCGAAGGGGGGTGTTCCACGTGCTGTCCGGCCGCAGGTACCGGCTTGAACTGACGGACGTTCAGGCCGAGTTGTGCGAGACGTTCGGCGACATCTGCCGTTCGGTGTGGAACACCGCTTTGGAGCAGCGTCGGGCGTATCGGCGGCGCGGGGCGTGGATGAACTACGTGCCGCAGGCCGCCGAGTTGGCCGACGCGAAGCGGGAGTTCCCGTGGCTGGCCGATGCACCGTCGCATGTGTTGCAGCAGACGTTGCGGGACCTGGACCGGGCGTGTCGCGAGCACGGGACGTTCCGGGTGCGGTGGCGGTCGAAGGCCCGCTGGTCGCCGTCGTTCCGGTTCCCGGCGGGGAACCTGATCACGGTCGAGCGGATCGGCCGCACGTGGGGCCGGGCAAAGTTGCCGAAGCTCGGATGGGTCCGGTTCCGCTGGTCGCGGCCCCTCGGTGGCGAGGTCCGGTCGGCGACGCTCACCCGGCAGGGCCGGCACTGGTTCGTCTCCTTCCTGGTGGAGGACGGACGGCAGACGCCGCAACGGCACGCGCTGCCGAACACGGCCGTGGGTGTGGACCGGGGCGTCAAGGTCGCCGCGACGACCAGCGACGGCGTGTTCCACGACCGGCCCTACGTGACGGCCGGTGAGACGGCGCGGCTGCGCCGCCTGCAACAGCGGCTCGCCCGGTGCGAGCGCGGAAGCAACCGACGCCGCTCGGTGCTGGCGAAGATCAACGCCGTCACCGGCCGCGTCCGCGACCGGCGCGCGGACTTCTGCGCGCAGACCGCCGACACGCTGGCCACCCGCAACGCGGTGGTGGCGCTGGAAGACCTCCGCACCAGGAACATGACCGCCTCCGCGTCGGGGACGGTCGAGCAGCCGGGCCGCAACGTCCGCGCCAAGACCGGCCTGAACCGGGCCATTCTGGACAAGGGATGGCACATGCTCGAACTCGCGCTCCGCAACGCGGCGCGCACCACCGGGACCAGTGTGGTCCTGGTGAATCCCGCGTACACGTCGCAGACCTGCCACGCCTGCAAGCACGTGGACCCGAAGAACCGCGAGAGCCAAGCGGACTTCGAGTGCACCGCCTGCGGGCACCGGGACCATGCCGATGTGAACGCCGCGAAGAACATCCTCAACGCCGCAGGGCATGCGGCGTCAGGGCGTGGAGACCTCGGCGATGGCCGGTCCGTGAAGCGCCAACCACCGGCGACGCGCACACGCACGGGGCGAAGCCCCCGCGCGGCACGCACGACCGGAATCCCCGTGCATTAGCGCGGGGAGGAAGTCAAGACTGCCACGTAGTACGTACCTGTCGCGCGATCGACCTCGGAGCCTGAAGACCCGGCCCCGGGGTGATGGGTCGCGCCTCTCGTGAGCATCCGTCGGAGAGCGGGAGCTGCCGAGTGAGTTCGGCATGCCCTCCTGCTGAGTCCTGAAAGCATCCACCACACATGAATACCGACCGCACGGCCCTGTGGGCCGTGCGTCAGTCCGCCCTGCCCGCCGTCGTCCGGTCCTGCCCGGACTGCCCCGGTATGCGGCACCGCGCCTCGGGGAAGATCCGCGCCAACGCGAACGGCAAGCTGCTCGACGTCTGGCTGCTGCTGAGCTGCGCGACGTGCGACCGGACCTCGAAGGTGCCCGTCCACGAGCGCGTCCACGTCTCGACGCTGGAGCCGGCCCGGCTGGTGGCGTACGAGATCAACGACCCGGAAGCGGTACGGGAGTTGGTGATGAGCGCGTCGCTCGCGGCGAGGAACAGGTACCGGCTCGACTGGACCGGGACGTGGGAGCTGGAGACCCGCACGCCGCTGTACGCGCTCGACGACCCGAACCCGCTCTCGGTGCGGGTGTGCTTCGAGCTGCCCGCGCCGGTCCGGGTGGAACGGCTGCTCCAGCTCGGCCTCGGCCTGAGCCGGGCCGAGGTGCGCAGTCTGGTCGCGGACGGGCGGATCCGTCTGCCGTTCGCGCCGGACGTCAAGGCGCACCAGGACTTCGAACTCGCCATCCACGGAGCAGGTTTCGTCGATGCGGCCAAGCACGCGAAGTCCCTCGACGCACCCGACGTACCCGACACACCCGACGCCGAACACCCCGGCCTGGCTCGGATCGGGTTGCCGCCCGCACCCGTCCGGGAGCTCGCACGCCGGGCCACCGCGCACGCCTAATGCTGTGACCGCGAAGGTTCACTCACCGGGTTGACGTCACAGGGCCCTGGGCCGGTTGAATGTCGCGGGACGTTCAACTACTCCGCTGTGACCCCCGCCAACTGGCACTGGGTCAACTCGGTGACCCGGCGGACTGGCTCGGAAATCCTCACGAGGAGGTCCTGTAGTTCGGCAGACTCGTCCCGCCAGCAACCCTGATGCTGGCGGGACGTTCCCGTTTCCGCAGGCATCAGCTGGGAATTTTATCCGGGGTCACAGTCTCACTGCTCACTGCTCTACTACTGGACTTGCCGCACCGATGGCTCGCATGACCTGGTTGAAATCCTCAGAGTCGCCTCAGGACGACCTCACAGGGTCCTGGCCGGCGGCGTGCACCTGGAGCACCACGGACTCGTCGGCCTTCAGGTTCTCCGGCTGGGCCCGGTCCAGCTCGAAGAGCACGACGATCCCTGCCATCGTCCGATAGTGCAGGACTGCACGGGCAGCCGCATTTTGATCTTTACTTGGTTCCGCCGTTGTCTGGTCCGGTCATGTACACACTGCGTACGCTCGTACTTGACTGCTAGCCATCACTAGGGCCGCGGGGGAGACGATGGCTCAAGAGGCAAGCCCTGGCCAGCTCATCGGGGGGAAGTACCGGCTGGTCTCCAGCCTGGGGTCAGGTGGTTTCGGACGGGTCTGGAAGGCCCACGACGAGCACCTTGACGTAGACATAGCGATCAAGGAGATCTGGCTCCCACCTGCGCAGTTCGAGGAGGACTACAACGAGCGCCTGAAGCGGGCCGCACGTGAGGCCCGAAACGCCGCCAAGCTCCGCGATCACCCCAACATCGTGACCGTTCACGAAGTCGTCGTGGACGCTGGCCGCCCGTGGATCGTGATGCAACTGGTCAACGGCTGCTCGTTGAACGAATACGTCAGGAAGCGTGGCCCGTTGCCCCGCGACCTGGCGCTCAAGGTTGCCAGGGCACTCCTGGAAGCCCTCGACGCCGCTCACCAGGCCGGTATCCTCCACCGCGACGTCAAGCCGGCCAACGTCATGATGGCTTCCGACGGAAGGATCCTGCTCACCGACTTCGGGATCGCCCGTCACGAGGACGACACGGTGTTGACTGCGTCGGGGACAGTCATCGGATCCCCGGAGTACATGGCGCCCGAGCGAATCCGGGGACGAGCCGACATGCCGGTCAGTGACCTCTTCTCCCTCGGAGCCACGCTCTTCCAAGCCATTGAAGGAGTCTCCCCGTTCAGGAGGGAGACGTCGATGGCATCCATGTCCGCGGTGTTGATGGATGAGCCTCCACCGCTCGTGAAGGCCCGCGACCCGCTTAAAACGGTCGTCCGTCTGCTGCTTGAGAAGAAGCCCGAACACCGGCTCGGCATTTCGACAGCTTCGGTCTTCCTTACTGAACCGCCTCGCCCGCAGAACCTCGGTGGACCGCAGACCGAGCACAAGGTCTTGCCGCCAACGAAGGATCACCAAGCTCTCTTGAGAGCGGCCATAGAACTTGAGCGGCAACGACAGGTTGAGAGCTTGCTGCTCAATAGACCATCACCTGTCACGCCGATGCCCGCTGTCAGCCCGCGGAGAACACTGGAACAGGAGCAGAGCAAATCCGAAGGCCAAGCTGGTGCAAGCAATGCAACCAGGAGATCGGGCGGTCTTCCAGCAAAGGAGGTCTGGAAGATAGTGGCCGTAGCGATACCAATGATAGTTCTGTTTGGAGGGTTCTCGTGGGGCCTTTCAAAAGTGACGAATAATTCAGCCTGCGGTTGGATGAAGAGCGCACTTACCAAGTATGAGCCGAATGGCTATACTACATATCAAAATCGACAGCAGGTCATCAATCAGACGAGAGATGCCCTAGATCTCCCGGGACTTGACCATGACATAAACGCCAGCCTTGAGGTTTATCTGGACAGCCTGTTGAGGAATTGGTCTGCCCAAGACGCCAGGGATAGTCAGGCGAGTCGAGCAAGGGCGGAGGTTTTGCGCGCATGCGGAGATGATGGGGACTAGCGCCCCAAGAAGACCTCCTGCAGGGGGTATATGCCCCCCATAAAAAAGATGCATGTGTCGCGAGGCCTAACGCCGTCGACCAGCGAATTTGTCTGGCCGAGTAGTTCCTCACATCGCCCCTCCGGCTCGTTCGCCCTCGCTGTGGCCGGGGTGCTCCACCGGACCGGTGGCGTCGCCGACGGCAACGGCGCGCAACCGTCGGTCGGCGGGCCGTCAGGGGGCGGGTGGTGGTGTGTCGTCCAGGTGTGTGAGGCGGGCGATGACGTCGTCGGCCAGCTGCGCGAGGAGGCGGCCCAGTTCGGCGCGGTCGTGGTCGGGCCAGTGCGCTATGGCGTCGGTGAACCAGCCGATCATGGAGGCCTTGTAGGCGTTCGCCGCCCGCCGGCCTTCCGCGGTCGGTTCGATGAGGCTGGCACGGCGGTCCAGCGGGTCGCCGACGCGGCGGACGAGGCCGCGCCGCTCCAGCGCCTGGACCTGCCGGGTGACGTGCGGGCCGACGACCTGCATCCGCTCGGCGATCTCCCCGATCCGCAGCGGCCGGTCGGCCGCGTCCACGCTCAGGAGCACGCCGAGTGCGGGGCGGTCCAGGGCGAGTCCGGCCGCCTCGGCGGCCCGCTCGGCCAGGCGGCCGCGGGTCATGGCGTTGCTCAGCTGTGCCAGCCGGGGCAGGGCCGCCCAGACGGCCGCGGCCTGTTCGTCCGTACCGGGGTTCTGCGGCGGGTCCACGGTCATCGGACCACCTCCTCCACTTGCATACCTACTTTAGGTATCTATATTCTGGAGCCGCACCCGCTCTCCAGTGGGGTGCGGCACGCCGTCCATAAAGATACCTAAGGTACGCATCTTCGGGGGCGCCAGAAGGACGCCCGAAAGGGAGGAGAGCACCTCATGAACCACTCCGTGAACCAGTCCATGAACCGCTCCGCGAACCGCAGCATCCTCATCTCCGGTGCGAGCATCGCCGGCCCGGCCCTCGCCTACTGGCTCGACCACTACGGCTTCGACGTCACCGTCGTCGAGCGGGCCCCGCAGATCCGCGGCGGCGGGTACGCCATCGACATCCGCGGCACCGCCCGCGAGGTCGTCGACCGCATGGGCCTGCTCCCGCAACTGCGCAGGGCCCACGTCAACACGCGCACGCTCTCCTTCCTCGACGCCGACGGCGCGCTCATCGGCTCCGTCACCCCCGAAGCCCTCGCCGGCGGCTCCGCCGGCCTGGACCTCGAAGTACGCCGCGGCGACCTCGCCGACGCCCTCCACGCCCCGATCCGCGACCGGGTCGAGTTTCTCTTCGAGGACTCCATCGCCGCCCTGGACGACCGGGGCGGACACGTCGACGTCACCTTCGACAGCGGCGCCCACCGCACCTTCGACCTGGTCATCGGCGCGGATGGCCTGCACTCCAATACCCGCAGGCTCGCCTTCGGCCCCGAGGACGCCTACCACCGCTACCTCGGCCACGTCTTCGCCGGCTTCACCGTCGCCGACGACCTCGGCCTCTCCCACGAAGCTGTCATCTGGAACACCCCCGGCCGCGCTGCCGTCCTCTACGCCCACGAACCCGGCGAGCGCGTCCACGGCTTCCTCGTCCTCAAGCGCGAGGACGCCCCCTACGACGCCTTCCGCAACCCGCAGGCGCAACGCGACCTCGTCGCCGCCGCCTTCCCCGAGCGGACCTGGCACATCCCGCGCCTGGTGGACGCGATGTGCGGCGCCGACGACCTGTTCTTCGACGTCGTCAGCCAGATCCACATGCCCACCTGGTCCCGTGGACGCGTCGCCCTCGCCGGCGACGCCGCCCACGCGACCTCGTTCCTGTCCGGCCAGGGCTCCAGCGTCGCCCTCGTCGGTGCCTACATCCTGGCCGGCGAACTCGCCCGCCACACCGACCACACGGCCGCCTTCACCGCCTACGAACGCACCGCCCGCCCCTTCGCCGAACGCAACCAGGCCCTGGCCACCACCGGCGGCACGGGCCTCATCCCCAGCACCCAGGCCAAACTCGACGCCCGCAACACGGCCCTGCGCGCCCCCACCTACCCGACGAACACCGAGGCCAGTGCCGCCCACAACGGCCTCACCCTGCCGAACTACGACCGCACCCCCTGAACCACGGCACCCGCCGTGCCGAGCACACCCACCGCGTGACCGAAGTCGCGAGGTGGTCAGAGTGGATTCCCCGGGTACCTGGCGTTCCAGGAGCCGATGATCGCTGCTCGCTGGTCGTCGAGATTCATGATGTCCTCGGGGGGTGCCGGGGCGAAGATGTCGACCGTCTCAGGGGCCGCCTCACTCGAAGGTTCCGAGGAGCGAACGTACGCCTGTCGTCCGTTGGTGAACTGTCGTAGCTGGCCGGAAGGGTGGACATTGGGCCGAGCCCCCTGGCAGCACAGCAGGCGGCCGTCACGTTCCAGCTGTCGCCGGACCTGAGTGAGGCAGTCGAGATAGTCGGCCCCGCTGAACTCCGTACGTGAGCCGGCATCGAGAAGTGCGATGAGAGCTGTGGAAGGATCACCGAGGTAGATGCTGACGTGACGAACCAGGCCTGCCGTGTCGACGGTCTGCAGGCCTATCTCCTCGGTCCACTTCGGCTGAGGAGAGCTGCTGGTGTCGGTCATGTCCTGCCCGGGCCGGCTATTCATGTCAACCATGATCCCTACCGTTCGCAGGTCGGGGAAGCACTCACCCCGCCAACGTGCCTGCTCGCTGACCGACGAGGACTGCGCGGCTGGCCGGTCGACCACCGTGATCGCCGAGCGGCCGGTCGAGCACGTGCGCGCCGTCCGCCACGCCCGGGCCCGCTTCGACGCCCGCGCCGAGCAGCCGCGCGTCCCGCAGCCGCTCGCGTGAGGGCCGCAGTGCCCGTACCAGTTGTCGCCGGGGCGGCAGCAGTCTGCCGAGCGAGGCCGCGGCCATCACGAGCGTGCTCGCCGCGACCACGGTGGCCAGCGCCTGGAAACCCGAACCGGGGCGCGTCAGACCCTTCAGTGAGAGCACCGACGCCCCGCCCGCACCCAGCGCCCCGGCCGGCGGTAGTCCTCCGTACACGCGATCCGTTCCCTTCCGGCGTCAGGTGGCGCGCCACTGCTGCTCGCCGCGGCGCAGGGTGTCCCACAGCGCGCGCAGGTAGACGGCGTGCTGGAACGCGTCGTAGGCCAGCTCGATGCCGAGGGTGGCGGCCAGCAGTTGGGACCGCCAGCCGGCGCGGCGCGCGGTGACGACCTTCTCCAGTACGAAGAGCAGGCCGACGGCCAGCCAGAACCGGGAGAACCGGGGCCTGCCGCGGGCCAGCATCCAGCCGGTGAAGACCAGGTAGAGCGCCAGGAAGAGCACCGACAGGCCCATGAACGCCTGCCGGCGCAGGTAGGGCGCGGTCACCGGTGTCCAGCCGTAGTCGCGCAGGTTCTCCAGGGCGCCGCGCTGCCAGCGCAACCGCTGGTGCCACAGCGCGGGCAGATCGGTCATCACCTCGGTCACCACGCCGCAGCCGGGCGGGGAGAGCGTGCGGTAGCCCAGGGTGCGCACCGCCTTGGTGATCTCGTCGTCCTCGGTGAGCGAGGCGAGCGAGTAGTAGGAGCTGCCGCCGCCGATCAGTCCGTCCAGCCGGGCCTGGCGGACTTCCCGCAGGGTGGCCGCCCGGAACAGCGTGGCGGTGCCGGTCAGCACGTCGGCGCGGTGGTTTCGGCGGGCGATCTCGCGGGCGTAGCGGTGGAACTCGATCCGCTGCAGCGCGCCGAGCAGGCCGCCGCCCGGCTCGCCGTAGAAGATGCCGCCGACGGCGCCGATCGGGCCGTCCACCGGGCCTTCCAGCGGGCCGTCCATCGTGCCGTCCATCGTGCCGTCCATCGCGGCGACGGCGCTGGCCAGGAAGCCCGGCCACAGGGTGGTGTCGGCGTCCTGGACCAGGACCAGGTCCTCCGCGTCCAGCCCGGCCAGCAGCGGATCGAGCGCCTGGTTGAGGGCGCCGGCCTTGCGGTGCCGGTTGTCCCGGGACTCCAGCACGGTGGCGCCGGCCGCCCGGGCGGCCTCGGCGGTCCCGTCGGTGCAGTTGTCGGCCACCACCACGATCCGCTCCGGCGGCCGCAGTTGGCCCCGCAGCGCGGCGATCGCGGCGGCGATCCGGTCGGCCTCGTCATGGGCGGGGATCAGCGCCACCACCCGGGCGGCCGGGTTGCCGGTGCGTTGTCGCGGGCGGGGGACGGCACGGGGCCGGCGCATGCGGGGGGCTCCTCGGGGCTGAGCGCGGTGAGCGGGTGCCGGGCGGCACCCGCTCGTGGGTCCGGACCCGGGTAAGGTCCGGGCCTGGAAAAGGGCCCGGGTAAGGGCCCGGGTAAGGGGCCGGGTCAGGCGTGGGGCTGGATCGCGATGACGTCCCGCGCGGCGGCGAAGGCCGGCTCGCCCAGCTGGATGCCGACCGGCGCCGGTCCGGCCGGGGCCGTCGCCTCGATCGCCAGGGCGGGGTAGAGCGACACCCACGCGTCGGGGGCGGGCAGCAGGTCCAACCGTACGGCGGGGCAGGTCAGGGTGCGCCGGTCGGCCGACCGTACGCCGGCGGCGGTCCGTTCGTGCTGCTCGTCGGCCCAGCGGGTGAAGGCCACCCGGTCCTCGGTGAAGACCAGTCCCGTGGGCGCGGTGAGGACCACCTCGATCGTGCCGATGGTGAGCGTCCCGGTGTTGCGGATGACGAACGGCGGGTAGATCCAGGCTTCCTGGCCCGCGACGGCGGGCCCCGACAGGGGTTTCGGGTCGATCGTGGCCCGCAGCGTGCCGTCGGCGACCCGGCCGCAGAGCTGGACCGGCGTGTGGTGGCCGATGCTCGCCGATCCGTCGCAGTACCGGCCCGGCCGGGCGTCCGCGCCGGCGCGCACCGGGATCGTGTAGACCAGCGAGCCGGTGTCGCTGCTGGTGGTGTTGAGGTGCGGGTCGGAGCTGATCAGCAGGGTGCGGCCGGCGTCCACGATGGTGTGGTCGAGCTCGCCGCCGAGCACGCCGTGGATGGTGTCGTAGTAGGCGTAGCCGGGCTGTCCGCTGAAGAGGAAGCCGTCGGGGGCGGTGAAGCGCTGGGAGATCACCCCGGGGTTCACCGGCTGGCCGGTGGCGGAGGTGAACTTGACGGTGAGGACGCTCGGTTGGCCCGGTGCGGCGAGCGGCACGGTGTCCTGGATGACGGTGAGCGCCGTCTCGTCCCCGACCGGCGCCGGGACGACCACCGTCACCGGGAGCTTGACCACGGCGTCTTTCTGGTCGATCTCGCCGCTGTACTGGATCTCCAGGGTGGACTCGTAGAGCCCGGCCGGCGTGTCACCGGCCGTGGTGACCCGGAAGACACCGTCCAACGACCCCTGGTCGGGCAGCAGTTGCTGGCCGGCGAAGGTGCGGCTCAGTCGCCGGCCGGTGCTGCCGGGCCCGCCCTCCAGTCCCTCGTGCAGGGTCAGCACGACGGTGACGTACTGCCCGTCCACCGGGTTGGGCCCGCGGTTCTTGATCCGGGCGCCGAGGTCGAACTGCTGTCCGCGCTGGACCGCGTGCGGGTGGACGGCCTCGCCGTACAGGTCGGCGGCGGGCTGCGCGGGCGGGGTCATGTCGGCCACCGCGCTCACCCCGCGGACCCGGTTGTTGTAGGCGTCGCCGATGTAGAGGTTGCCCGTCGCGTCCACTGCGACCCCGGACGGGTTGTAGAGCTGGGTGGCGGTGGCGGGTCCGCCGTCGGAGCCGTAGCCCGCGATGCCGTTGCCGGCCACCGTCGTGATGTTGCCCTTGGCGTCGACCTTGCGGATCCGCTGGTTGTTGTAGTCGGCGATGTACAGGTTCCCGGCCGTGTCCAGCGCCACGTCCGCGGGGTTGTAGAGCTGGGTGGCGGTGGCGGGTCCGCCGTCGGAGCCGTAGCCCGCGATGCCGTTGCCCGCGACCGTGGTGATGATGCCCTTGGCGTCGACCCTGCGGATCCGCTGGTTGCCGTAGTCGGCGATGTACAGGTTCCCGGCCGCGTCCAGCGCGATCCCGGACGGGTAGGAAAGAGTGGTGGCGGTGGCGGGCCCGCCGTCGGAGCGGTAGCCGGCGGTGCCGTTGCCCGCGATCGTGGTGATGATCCCTCGGGGATCCACCTTGCGGACCCGTTGGCCGTACCACTCGCTGAAGTAGAGACTGCCGTCGGCCGCGACCAGCACACTGTGCGGGTAGTAGATCGGAGTGGCGGTGGCGGGTCCGCCGTCCGAGACGTACCCGGCGGTGCCGTTGCCCGCCACGGTGGTGATGATGCCCTTGGTGTCGACCTTGCGGATCCGCTGGTTGTTGTAGTCGGCGATGTAGACGTTGCCCGCCCCGTCGACGGCCACACCGTTGGGACCGTAGAGCTGGGTGGCGGTGGCCGGTCCACCGTCGGAGCCGTAGCCCGCGACGCCGTTGCCGGCGACCGTGGTGATGATCCCGCCGGGGGTCACCTTGCGGATCCGCTGGTTGTTGTAGTCGGCGATGTAGAGGTTGCCCACGCCGTCGACGGCCACGCCGTAGGGGGTGTAGAGCTGGGTGGCGGTGGCGGGTCCGCCGTCGGAGCCGTAGCCCGCGACGCCGGTGCCCGCCACCGTGGCGATGGCGCCCTGCTGCAGGCCGTCGGGCTGCGGTCCGCGTCCGGAACTCGAATCGTCTGCCATCTGTGCTTCTCCCGTCGTCGGGCACGGCACACCGCGCGCGGACGGGCCGCACGGGTGGAATGGGGCGGGTCCAGAGCCCCCCGAGCCTAACCAGCGCACTCCCAGGGCCTTCCAGCCCAGTACCGGACAGGAGGACGAGTGTCCGGATCGCCGCCCCGGACCGCGACAGCAGGCACGCACGGGGACTGCGACCACCAGTGGTACGACCGACACCCCGTCCTCCGGACGGAACCCGCCAGCGGCGTCCACCAGGTGGGACGGCCCCGGCGCACCGGCTGGCCGGAACCCGGCACCGCCGTCCCGGCAGTCGAACACGCGGGCCCACCAGTCCAGTTGACTTGCCGCATGGCCGGAAGTGGCCGTGCCCGCGGAGCCGGACGGACCGCTATCATCCGGTGGAGTGAGCACGCCACACGCGATCACGCCCCCGGCGCCGCAGATCCGCGAGGTCCCCGACGCGCACCTCAACCGCGCCCTCGACCTCGCCTCCGTGGTCTTCCACGAGACCTACGACAAGGAGGAGCGCGAGCGGTACCGAAAGGCACTGAGACGCTGCGACCGGCTCGGCGCCTACACGCAGGACCAGCTGGTGGGCCTGCTCGCCGCCCACCGCCTGCACCTCTCCGTCCCCGGCGGCCAACTGCCCTGCGCGGGACTGACCTTCGTCTGCGTGGCGCCCACCCATCGACGCCGCGGCGTCCTCTCCACGCTGATGGCGCAGCTGTGGCGCGACTGCGCCACCCAGGGTCGCCCGCTCGCCGCACTGTGGGCCTCCGAGGCCGCCATCTACGGCCGCTACGGCTTCGGCGCGGCCACGCACCTGTCCACCGTGGAGATCGACTCCACCCGGCCACTGGCCCTGCGCATCACGCCCGACCCCGGGCCGCTGCGCCTGCTGGACGCCGCGCAGGCACCCGCACTGCTCGGCCCCCGCTACGAGGCGAGCCGCTCCCGGCGGGCCGGGCGCCCGGCCCGCGACCGTCTCTGGTGGCGCGAAGTGGTCCTGGCGGAGGAGGACGAGGACGACGACGAGCTCAGCCCCCCGCGCATCGTGGTGTCGGGGTCGGGAGGGGATCCGTGCGCCGGCTACGCGATGTACCGCACCCGCGGCGGCGACGACGACGGCACCCCCGGGCTCGTCCAGGTCTACGAACTGGAGGCCGACACCGCCCCCGTGACGGCGGCCCTGTGGAGCTACCTCGCCTCCATCGACCTCACCGGCAGGGTACGGGCCTGGGGCCGACCGGCCGACGACCCGCTGCCGCTCATCGCCGCCGACCCCGACCAGGTCCGGGTCACCCGGCAGTTCCCGGCACTGTGGCTGCGCCTGGTCGACCTGCGGGCGGCCCTGACCGCCCGGGCCTGGGCCCGACCCGTCGACCTCGTCCTGGAGGTGCGCGACGGGATGATCCCCGCCAACCACGGCCGGTTCCGGCTGACCGCCGACCCGGCCGGCCCACCGAACGGCAGCCGGTGCGAACCGACCACCGACCCGGCGGACCTCGCACTCGACATCCGCGACCTGGCCGCCTGCTACCTCGGCGGCACCCGGCTGCGGCACCTCGCCCACGCCGGACTCGTCACCGAGCACACGCCAGGGGCACTCCGGCAGCTCGACGCCGCGCTGCGCACCGAGTTCCTGCCGTTCACCCACGACGAGTTCTGACCGGGGCGCCGCCTCGCCGCCCCGTACAGCCGGTCGTCGTGCTGGCTGATCATCTCGGAGTCGGCCTCGGCCGACCCGACCTGCGGCGTCGGGCGCTCGATCACGATCCACCAGCCCTACGACAACATGCAGGCGTGCCAAGCCTCCAAGGTCCCCACCGGCTGGGTCCTCACCTCGGTGTCGCCCTCGGTCGACCCCTTCTGCGGCACCTGGCACGACATCTCGATCCACCGGCCGTACAACGGGATGACCGCCTGCATCCAGACCCCGATGCCCCAGGGCTACTTCCCCACCGCGATCACCACCACCACGTCCTACCCGTGCTCCGGCCAGCAGTCGGTGACCCTCAACACGGCCTACCAGGGCATGTACGCGTGCAGCAACTCCGTGCTGTGGAGCCCGTGGGTGATCACCGCGGAGGCGGCCGGCACGAACTGCGCGGGATGGGGCGTCATCCAGCTGAGCACCCCGTACGACGGCATCACAATCTGCACCAACCAGCCGGTCCCGCCGGGCTACGTCGCCGGGGCGCACTTCTCGACCTCCATGTGCCAGGGCTGGGACGCGGAGGTGCTCCACAAGGCCTGACCCCCGTCGACCCGCGCCCGCGCCCGCGCCCCGCCGGGCGCCGGGCAGGGCGCGGGCCGCCTGGCGTCGTCGTCGGTCAAGAGGCGTGTCAGTGCCGGATGGCAGGATCCCGCCATGACCGCCCCCTTCGCCTGGATGCCGTACGACCCCGAATACGACACCGACCCGTCCGCTCGCCCCGGCATGCCGATGCCGTACGGGCTGTACGCGGCGCTGTGGGACCGGGTGGGACCCGAGCACACCGCCCGGATCGCCGAACTGCTGCGCCCCTCCCTGGAGCTGCGCCCGGACGTCGCCGACGGCGAGCCCGGGTGGACGCCGGTGGGGCGGACCGGCGGGGCCGCCGCCGCGCTGCCCCCGGGCGTCGACTGGCCCCAGGGCGACGGGCACCCGATGGAGCTGCTCGCCCAACTCGACTGCGCCGGCCTGGCGGAGGCCTTCCGCGCGGGGCTCGTCGGCCGGCCCTGGCCGCTGCCCGCCGACGGGGTGCTGCTGTTCTTCCACGACTCCTTCCCCGCCGACTCCCGCGACGTGAGCTGCCTGGTGCTGCACACGGCATCCGAACTCCCGGAGCGTCCGGCCCCGTTGGACCCGGACGGCGTCGAGCCGCTGCCCGCGCGGCCGGTCCGGGCGCGCTGGGCGCTGTCGGCACCGTCGTACCTGGACGACGAACTGGTGGACGTCCTCGCGGGCGACCACCTGGCCGCCATGGCCGTCTCGGACATCTGCCACGAGCACCTGGGCGGCGCCGGCATCCGCCTCCTGGGGTGGTGCGACAGCCACAACACCACACGGCCCGACGGGCACCGGCCGCTGCTGCAGGTCGAGGCCTCGGCGGTGGACGCGAGCTGGGGCGAACTCGTCAACGTCTCGGTCTGGATCACCGGGGAGGACCTGACCGCAGGGCGTCCCGGCCGGACGCGCTACGGATGCGAGGTCGCCTGAGCGGCCGACCGATGGGACTCTCCTGGCTGCGACGATGCGAGCGGTTCGGTCGGTCCTTCCCCGCTGGGCGGTTGCGAGCGACGACGACCAGGTCAGGTCGTCACCGCCCGGGCCGATGTCGGTTGCGCGATCGGCCAGCGTGGCCCGTCCGGGCCGGCGTGCCACGCCCACTGGGCTTCGGGGGTGACCGTGATGCCGTAGTCGTGGACGGTGGGCCGGCCGAGTCCCTCCCACTGCGCCCAGGCGGCCAGCACCTCGTCGCCGATCCGCCGCGGCCCGCCCTGCAGCAGCACCGGCCGGCTGACCCCGCCCGGCCCCGGACGGGCCTCGGCCCAGGACTGCGCGCCGTCGTGGACCAGGACGACGGGGCCGTCCGGGCCGTCCTCGGTGACCAGCACGGCGTCGGGCACGGCCACCCGCAGCGCGAACCGTACACCCCAGTCGTCCACACCCGCCGGGTCCCGGTCCAGCACCCGCCGGACCTCGGCGTCGTTGTCCGCGCGCACCAGCGCGAAGGCGGCGGGCCCTGTGCTCGGTTGCGCGGGGCCGCAGCGATCGCCCATGAATCGCGCGAGGCCGTGCACCCACCCGTGCGCGCCGGCACCGTCCTCGGCGACGGTCAGGGCGGCGTACCCGAGCCTGCCCCACGGGTAGACGATCCTCCCGCCCGGGCGGACCGCCCGCACCCAGGACCACGGCACCGACTCCACCGCGTAGGTGGCATGCAGGCGGTCGACGGGCCCGTCGGCGGGCAGCCCGTCGCGGGTGCCGTCGCCGGTCACCACCTCGACGTCCAGCCCGGCCGAGGCCAGGCGGCCGCGCGCGAGATCGGCCAGGCCCCCGTCCACCTCCGTGGAGACCACCCGGCCCGCACCGGTGCGCCAGGCGGCCAGCGCCGCCGTCCAGCCCTGCCCGGTGCCGATGTCCCACACCCGGTGCCCGGGCTCCAGCCGCAGACTGTCCAGCATGTCCGCCACAACCCCGGGCGCGGACAGCGACGACGACGGAAGGCCGCCGGTGACCTGGGTGATCGCGGGCGAGGTCACGTCGCCGTACACCTCGCCGGCCCAGCCGTCCCGGTCGAGTGCGCGGTCCACGGGCACGTACGCCCAGCCGTCCCAGCGCCACAGCCGGTCCGGCGCGAACCGGTCACGGGGCAACGCGGCGACGGCCTCGCGCACCCACGGCGCATCGGCCGGCCACTGCCCGCGCCGCTCCATCTCCGCGTCCAGGGCCGCGCGTTGGACAGCCAGAGCACCGTCGATCCCGCCGCCCATCACTACTTCCTGCGCGTGCCGCTGGGCGGCGGCGGAGTCTCCACCTTGCCGTCGGCGTTGTCCGGGGGCGGATTCCCCTGACCCGGATCCGGCGCTGGCTTCGAGTGGTCACCCATGAGCGGCCCCTTCGGTCGTATGCAAGCACGGACCACCCATTCTTCCGGCCCCGGCACCGGCCGGTAGAGGGCGCACGGGAGCCTCCAGGGAGCACGCGCAGCACCGGACACACCCCTGGTCACGCACGTGCCCGCCCCAGGCCGCGCACCCGGCGGGACGGGTTCCTCGGTGGGCGTGGGCCATTGTTGTCGGTGGTGGCTGGCACTGTGGCTCGGGTGATCAACGATCTTGAAAGTGTCGACTGGTCGTCGATGCGTCATGCGTACGGGCCGGCCGACGAGGTTCCGGTGTGGCTGCGGGCGATGGCATCACCCGACGCAGGGGCCCGGAAGAAGGCGTTCGACGACTACTACGGCGCGGCCCACCACCAGGGGGACGTGTACCCGTGCACCGCGGCGAGCCTGCCCTTCCTGTTCGCCCTGGCCGACGACGAGGCGACCCCCGACCGCGGCGCGGTCGTCCGACTGCTGCTCAGCATCGGGCGTGAGGCCGTCGACTGCGGCGAGCACGTCTACCTCGCACCGGAGGGCGGTGAGTCGACGGCGGCCGCCGACAGCGTGGCCATGATGCGCGAGCGCTCCCACACCTTCCTCGCCTACGCACAGGACCCGGACCCGGTGGTGCGCCGGGCGGGCATCGAGGGCCTGGGCCTGTTCATCGACGACGCCGACCGGGCATTCGGGGCGCTGCGCGAGCGGCTTCCCGAAGAGGGCGGGAGCGTGGAACGGCTGCTCGTCGTCAGCACGGTGGCCACCCTGGCCCTGCGGCTCCCCGCGGCGCACACCGCCGCGACGGCCTGGCTCGCCGACCTGGCCGACGACCCCAGGACGGAGCCCGACATCCGGCTCGCCGCGCTCGTCCACCACGCCCGCTGCGGGACGGAGCACGACGACGCCGTGCCGGCCGCGATCGCCCTGCTGCGCCGGCTCGCTCCCGCACCGGAGCACGGCAGCGGGCCGACCGAAGGCCGGGCGGGGACCGGTTCCGGAGCCTGCGCATGCGGTGGCGGGAACGGGCAGGAGACCGAGGGCGATGGCGAGACCGAGACCGAAGGCGAGGACGACGCGGAGGGGGCCACCCGGAACGGCGTTCCGCCACAGGTCACCGCCGCGTTCGAGGACCTCGACCGGCACGGCCGACTGCACGCCCCCACCACGTCCCTGCTACGCACCTTCCACACCGTCCTGGGCGCCCGGGTGCCCGAGCGCACGGCCCTGCTCACCGAACAACTGCGCAGCCGGGACCGGGGCATCCGCTACGACGCGATCCGCATGGCCCAGGACCTCATCACGTCCTGGCGGGGCGAGCACACCGGCCTCGTCCTGCTCCTGGCCGACTGCCTGCTGCCCCAGGACCCGTACACCGCCGCCGCGGCCGCCGAGAGCCTGAGCGTCCTCGGACCGGTCGGCGAGCCCGCCCGCGAGGCGCTCGCCGCCCACGTCGCCGCGTACCGCGCCACCCACGGGCCGAACGCCTGGGCCGCCCCGAAGGCACTGCCGCGACGTGCGCACCAGGAGGCCGTCATGGCCCTGGCCGCCCTCGGCGACCCCCGCGCCCTGCCCTGCCTGCTGACAGCATTGGACGGCGCCGTCGACGCCTGGCGCGCGGTGCAGGTCGCCGGCCGGCTGCGCCCGGGAGCCGGTGAGCTGGTGCCGCGGCTGTCCCGGCACCTGGCGGTCGCCGACATGTCGAATCCGTGGGTCGGCATGGGCGCCGCCGGCGCCCTGATGTACGCCTTGGCCGAGCTGGGGGACGCGGCCGCCGTTCCCGCGCTCACCGACGCCCTCACCACGGCCGTCCGCCACGAGCGGCCGGCCATCGCGGCCTCCGCGCTGAAGGCCCTCACGACGTTCGGCACCGAGGCCGTGTCCGCCCTGGAGGTGATCCGACCGCTGGCCGAAGCCGCGGACGTGAACCTGCGCGCGGCTGCCCTGGCAGCGCTCCGGGCGCTCGAACACGACCCGGCCGACCTCGTACCCCGGCTGTGCGACCTGCTCGACACCCACGCGCACCACGACGCGGCCGACATCCTCGGCCTGATCGGCCCGCCCGCCGCGGCCGCACTGCCGCGTCTGCGCACGATGCTGACCGCCGGTTACGAGTGGACCCGCGTCCATGCCGCAACCGCCCTGTGGGACATCGCCGGCGAGGCCGAGGCCGACACCGTGCTCGCAACGCTGCTGGCGGCCTGGGAGAAGAACGGAGCGACCTCCAACAACGTGCTGGCCTGCCTGGAGCGGATGGGCCCGGCCGCCGCACCCGCCTTGCCCCGCCTCCGGACGGAACTGGCACAGGCCCGCCGCAGCGGGCGCTTCGGGAGCGTCACCAACGACGAGGAACTGCAGCACACCTGCCGCACCGTCCTGACCCGCCTGTCCTGACCGAACCGAGGACACGTTGGTCCAGGACCTCATCCCTCGTCACGTCCTGGCGGGGCGAGCACACCGGCCCCCGTCGGGAGGTCGTCGTCCTCACGCTTCAGGACGCTCCGCGTCCCGGTCGAGGTGGCGGGCGGTGTCCTGGACGAGGGTGCGGAGCCAGCGGTGGCCGGCGTCGTGGGTGTGGACGGGGTGCCACCAGAGGGCTTCGTTGATGGGGCCGGCGTCGAAGGGGCAGGGGATCACGCGCAGGCTCGGGGGCAGGGGCATGGCCTCGGTCAGGCGGCGTTGGATGACGGCGATGCGGTCGGTTCCGGTGATGTAGAGGGGGAGGGCGAGGAAGCTGTCGGTGACTGCGTGGGGGCGTAGGTGTCGGCCGGTCTCGGTGAGGCGCTGGAGCATGAACGGGACCTTGTGCGGGTCGAATTGGCCCAGGACCCAGGTGAGGTCGGCGAGGTCCTCGGTTCTCGGCGGGTTGTCGGCGGCGGGGTTGCCGCGGTCGACGAGTGCGACCCATTCGTCGGTGAACAGGGGCAGGTTGGGCATCCCGTGGAAGAGGCTGCCGTGGGGTGCGATCAGCCCGTCGACGGTCGGTTCGGCGTCCTCGCCGGGGTGGGTCTCGGGCATGCCGAGGCGTCGGAAACGCAGGGTGGCGCGGGGAGCCTGCCTCTCGAAGGCGTCGAGCAGTCTCGGCCCGAGGACGGCGGCCGTGTAGTCGGCGACGGACAGGGTGAACTCCCGTTCCGAGGTGGCGGGTTCGAACTGCGACTTGGTGGCGAACAGCCGGTCGGAGAGTTCCAGGACGGAGCCCGCCTGCTCCTGGAGCTGGGCGCCGAGCGGGGTGAGCTGGTAGCGGTTGCCGACCCGCTCCAGCAGCTCGTCGTCGAAGTGGCGGCGCAGGCGGCCGAGCATCGCGCTCGCGGCCGGCTGGGTGACGCCGATCCGTTCGGCGGCGCGGCTGACGTGCCGCTCTTCGAGCAGGGCGTGCAGGGCGACGAGGAGGTTGAGATCAGGGCGGGCGACCATGCCCCCAAGGTATCGGTCGTGTTTATGAAGCGATATCCATCATTGATTTCCCGTATAGGTGTCGGGCGGCAAGACTCGAATCCATGAACCAGAACTCCCGGCCGCTGGCCCTCACCAACGCCCTGCTGGTCGACGGCACCGGCGCCCCGGCCGTCCACGGCGCCACCGTCCTCATCACCGGGCACGAGATCACCGCCGCAGGTGCCGCCGTCGCCGTACCGGAGGGCGCGGCCGTCGTCGACCTGCGGGGCAAGGCCGTCCTGCCGGGGCTGATCGACGCCCACGTCCACCTGGGCGGCCTCGGCTTCGACAGCACTCCGGCCTTCGGCGGCCGGGAGGCCACCGACCACTACGCCCGGCCCCGCACCGACGCCCTGCGCCATGGCGTCACCACCCAGCGCAGCCTGGGCGACTTCCTGCACGACAGCATCGCCGTGCGCGACGCCATCGAGGCCGGCGCCCTGCCCGGTGCGCGCCTGGTGGTCAGTGGGCCGAGCTTCCAGGTCGAGCACGGCCACCCCAACGGCACCGTCTGGGGCGGCGACGACGCGTGCCTGCGCGAGGCCGCCCGGATGCCGAAGTCCGCCGCCGAGGCAGCGGCGGCGGTCGAGGGCCTCGCCGCCGTCGGCGTCGACCTCGTCAAGATCATCATCTCCAACAACGCGATCTTCGGCCCGCCCCGACCGGAACTGAAGATGCCCTGGCACCTCGTCGAGGCCGTCGTCGACGCCGCCCACGCGCACGGGCTGAAGGTCGCCGCCCACACCGAGACGGTCGAGGACTCCCGCCGCGCCGTGGAGATCGGCGTCGACGACATCGAGCACCTGCTGCTGCGCGCCGAGGACCCGCACGACGAGGCCGCCCTCGACGACCTGTTCGCCCTCATGGCCGCCCGCGGCACCTACCTCGTCCCCACCATGGTGGCCCACCAGTTCCACGCCACCGCCGACACCGACGCCCGCACCCTGCGCTACGGCAACCGGGCGGTACGCCGCGCCTACGAGAGCGGCGTGCGCCTGGGCGTCGGCTCCGACGCCTACGCCCTCGGCCTGCACGGCTGGAAGCTCCACAGCGAGCTGATCATGATGGTCCACGACCAGGGCATCCCGGCCCACGCCGCCCTCACCGCCGCGACCCGCACCAACGCCGAACTCCTCGGCATAGCCGACCGGTTGGGCACCGTCGAGCCCGGCAAGACCGCCGACCTGCTCGTCCTCTCCGGCAACCCGCTGGAGGACATCACCACGATCACCCGCGTGCACCAGGTGATCCAGAACGGCACCGTCGTGACCGACAACGGCGCCTGACCTCCTCCTCCTCTCCAGCCGGGCCCCGCGCGCCCGCCCGCCCCGCCCGCGAGCCGCCGCCCGGCTGCAGCGGCCCGCCGTCCTCGTTCAGCTCGGCGTGGTCGGGCGTAGGCGCCTGCGGATGTGGCGGGGGGTCAGCAGGTCCTGGTCCGCCAGGACGTCCAGGAAGGCGGCCGCGACGGGGTCGGGGGTGGTGCGGGTGTAGGCGGTCAGTTGGCGGCTGACCGGGGGGTGGGGGCGCAGCACGGCGCCGTGGAAGTGCGGCGGGATGGTGTTGGCGGGTACCAGGGTGGGGCCGAGGCCGGTGGCCGCGTAGTTGGCCGCGGCGGGGGCCTGTTCGGTGCGGACGGCCACGCGGGGGCGGAATCCGGCTGCCGCGCAGGCCTGGTCGAGGACGTCGGCCAGGCCGCTGTCGGGGGTGAAGTGCACCCATTCCCGCTCGGCGAGGTCGGCCAGCTGGACGCCGGGCGCGTGGTCGGAGCGGGCCGCCGGGTCGTCGGTGTGGGTGACGACGAGGAAGTCCTCGGTGCCCAGATGGCGCACCGTTCCCTCCCAGCCGGCTGGTGGCGGTCCGACGGCGACGTCGGCCTGACCGGCGGTCATGGCCGCGGCCAGTGCTTCGGCGTGCCGGTGCTCGAACAGGCGGACCCGTACGCCCGGGTGGCGCCGGCGCCAGGCTCCCAGGGCGGCGGGTAGCAGGCCGTAGCTGATGGAGTAGAGGGTGGCGAGGTGGAGTTCGCCGGTGGCGAGGCCGGCGGCCCGGCGGGCCGCGGTGGTGGCGCGGTCGGCCTCGGCGAGGGCGGCGCGGGCGTGGGGGAGCATGGCCCGTCCGGCGGGGGTGGGGCGCACGGTGCGGGGCAGGCGTTCCAGCAGCGGGCCGCCGATCTCCCGTTCGAGAGCCTGGAACTGGTGGGAGAGGCCGGGCTGGGTGATGTGCAGGCGCTCGGCGGCCCGGGTGAAGGAGCCCTCGTCGACGATCGTCACCAGGTATTCGAGCTGTCGCAAGGTCGGCATGTGTTCAGCTTATGGGATTCATAGGAAACAGTCCTTGGACGCATGGCAGGCCCGGCGCGCAGGATGGGGTCATGCCCGGCGAGGCGGTACCGAGTTCTCGCCGATTCCCCATCAAGGAGCCATCCCATGTCGAACGAATCCGGCGCCGGCGTTCTCGCGGTCTTCAAGGCGGCGTCGCACGCCACCGAGGAGGACTTCGCACAGGTCATCGAGGCCGAGCTGGCGCGGGCCAAGGAGCTGGTCGACCAGGGTGTGATCGTGCACGGCTACCACCGTGCGGACCTCGTCGGTGCGGCGCTGGTCCTGGACGCCGCGACGGTCGAGGCCGCGCGCGAGATCATCGCGACCTTCCCCGCGGTCGCGGCCGGCCTGATCGAGACCGAGTCGGTCATCCCGCTGGTTCCGCTGCAGCTGCCGCAGGACTGACGGGCCACAGGGCTGACAGACCGCTGGACCGCTGGACCGACGAACCGCTGGACCGACGAACCGCTGGACGGTCGGGCACCGCCTCTCCGTGGTGCCCGGCCGGAGCGGAGCTTGGGGGAACCTTTCATGCCACATCCGTCCGAGCCACCGGCACCGGTACCGCCACCGGTCCTGGACCCGGCCGCCCGTGCGCTCGCCGATCACGCGGCGGCCGGGCCCGACCCGCGCCGGCTGCCGCTGGCACAGATCCGGGCCCGGCTGGACCTGGCCCAGTCCGGCCCGGTCGAGCGCCCCGACGCCCACATCGAGGACCTGTCCGTACCCGGTCCCGACGGAGCGGTCCGGGTCCGGCTGGTGCGGCCGGCCGTACCGGGCCCGGTACCGCAGCCGGTGATCCTCTACCTGCACGGCGGAGGGTGGATCGCCGGCAGCCCGGTCAGCCACGACCGGCTGGTCCGGGAGCTGGCGGCGGGGGTGAGTGCGGCCGTGGTCTTCGTCGACTACGACCTTGCCCCCGAGGCGCCCTACCCCACCGCTCTCCGGCAGGCCCGCGCCGCGGCCCGCTGGGTGGCCGACCACGGCCGGACGCACGGGCTGGACGCCGACCGGATGGCCGTGGCCGGCGACAGCGCCGGCGGCAACCTGGCCGCGGCCCTGACCCTGCTGGCCAAGGAGCACGGTGAGTTCTCCTTCCGCCACCAGGTGCTCCTCCATCCGCCCATGTCGGCGGAGTGCGACACCGCGTCCTACCGCCGGTTCGCCCGGGGATACTTCCAGAGCGCCGACTACCTGCGCTGGCTGTGGCAGCAGTACGTGCCCGACCCGGTCCGGCGGACCGAGCCGACCGCGGCCCCGCTGAACGCCGAAACCCACCAACTGGCCGGCCTGCCACCGGCGCTGGTGATCACCGCCGAGGCCGACGTGCTCCGCGACGAGGCCGAGGCGTACGCCGCGAAGCTCCGCACGGCCGGCGTGCCCGTCACCTGCGTGCGCTACCAGGGCACGATCCACGCCTTCGTCGTCCTCGACGCCCTGCGCGAGACCGGCGCCGCCCGCGCCGCACTCGCGCAGACCGTCGCAACCCTGCGCGAGGCCCTCCACCCACCACAGGAGACTCCATGAACACCCCGCCCTCCGGCCCCGCCATCCCGCCCTCCGGGCCTGCCACCCCGCCCTCCGGGCCCGCGATCACCGTCGGCAACATCGCCCTGTCCTTCCACCGCGCCACCGCCGCCGTCACCCGCCGCGTGCTGGAAGCCCACGGCCACCGGGTCGAGAGCATCGAGGCCCCGCACGAGCAGCTCTTCCAGCTCCAGGCCGACGGCCGGGTCGACGTCTTGGTCTCGGCGTGGCTGCCCGCCAGCCACGACACCTACCTGTCGGCCTACCGGGACCAGGCACACCTGCTCGCCCCGCACTACCACCCCTACTGCGTGTGGGCGGTGCCGCCGTACGTGCCCGCCGACGCGGTGCGCGAGGTCGCCGACCTCGCCCGGCCCGACGTGTCCGCCCGCATGACCCGCGCCATCGACGGCATCAACCCCGGTGCCGGAATCAGCCGCTTCTCCGCCCGGATGGTCACCGCCTACGGACTCGACCAGGCCGGCTACACCTTCACCCCCGGCACCGAGGCCGGGTTCATCGCCCGCGTCGAACAGGGGATCGCCGACCGGGAGTGGTTCGTCATCCCGCTGTGGCGGCCGCAGTACCTCAACCGCCGCCACGGTCTGCGCGCGCTGACCGAGCCGAAGGGTCTGCTGGGCACCGTCGACGCCGCCGGCCCCGTCATCCGCCGGGCGAGTCTCGATCTCATCCACCCCTCGGCACTGGCCCGCCTTGACGGCCTGCACCTGGGCAACGACGACGTCGAGGAGCTCGACACCTGGATCAACGCCGACGGCCTCGCCCCCCTGCAGGCCGCCGACCGCTACCTCGCCGCCCACCCCCAGCTGCTCCGATAGCCCACCCGTTCTCGACCCGTACCCGATCCGTATCCGAACCGCCCACACTCACGGAGACTCCCCATGTCCCGACACCCCGCCACCATGCCGGCCGTCGCCTACCGCACCAGCCTGCCGATCGACGACCCGGCCAGCCTGGAGGACCTCGAACTGCCCGTCCCCGAACCCGGCCCCCGTGACCTGCTCGTCCGGGTGGAAGCCGTGGCCGTCAACCCCGTGGACTACAAGGTCCGCCAGGGCGCCGACCCGGGTGGCGCACCCCGCGTGCTCGGCTGGGACGCCGCCGGCACCGTGGTCGCCGTCGGCGACCAGGTGACCCTGTTCCAGGCCGGCGACCACGTCTACTACGCCGGCGCTCTCGACCGTCCCGGCGCCAACTCCCGCTTCCACACGGTCGACGAGCGACTGGTGGGTCCCAAGCCGGCCACCCTCTCCTTCGCCGAGGCGGCCGCCCTGCCGCTCACCGCGCTCACCGCCTGGGAGGGCCTGTTCGAGCGTCTGGGCCTGCGCCACGGCACCCTGGAGCAGACCGGCACCCTGCTCGTCACCGCCGCCGCGGGCGGCGTCGGCGCCATCACCACCCAGCTCGCCCGCACCCTCACCGGCCTGACCGTGATCGGCACCGCCTCCCGACCCGAGACCGTGGAGTTCGCCCGCCGGATGGGCGCCCACCACGTGATCGACCACCGCCGGCCGCTGACGCCGCAGCTGGCCGCCGTCGCACCCGGTGGCGTCGACCACGTCTTCGGCACCGCCGGCACCGACCGCAACCTGGCCGCCTACGCCGAAGTGCTCAACCCCTTCGGGCAGATCGTCGCGATCGACGACTTCGACGCCCTCGACATCGGCGCGCTCAAGGCCAAGAGCATCTCCTTCCACTGGGAGTTCATGTACACCCGCTCGATGTTCCAGACCCCCGACCAGGCCACCCAGCACCGCATCCTCGCCCAGGTCGCCCGCCTGGTCGACGCCGGTCTGATCACCACCACCGCCACCCGGGACCTCGGCCCGATCAACGCCGCCAACCTCCGCGAAGCCCACCGCGTCCTGGAGTCCGGCACCGCCATCGGCAAGACCACGCTGACCGGCTGGGCGCCCGGGGCGAGCGGTTGATCGCCGCCGGCGGCTGAAGCAGTCGGTCGCGGCCCACGGACGGCGCGTTCAGGATCGCCCGGTCGCCTGCCGACAGGCGCGCGCGTAGGCCAGTACCAGAGGACGGTGGTCGTCGGCGCGCCGGGCGAGCGCGAGCCGGCTGGGGGAGAGACCGTGCACCGGGCGGGTGACGACGCCACCCAGAGCGATCAACGGGGCGTTCCCGCCCGCCAGGAGGCAGACGCCGCGTCCGTCCACGAGCGCTTCGTACGTCTCGTCCGTACTGGCGATCTCGGCCCCGATGCGCGGCGGCCGGCCACCGCGGGCGTCCAGCGCGAGCCAGTGGTCCCGAAGCACCCCGGCGCTCTCCGGCAGCGCGAGGAAGGGCTCGTCCAACAGGTCGGCGAAGTCGACGACTTCGCGAGCGGCCAGTGGATGCTCCTGGGACATGGCGACCAGGCGTGGTTCCTCGGCCACCACCACGCAGGCGTAGCGCTCGGGGTCGGGCAGGGGCAGCCAGACGAAGGCGAGGTCGCTGGAGGCGTCCGCGAGACCTGCGGTCGAGTCCTCCCAACTGACCTGGCGCAGCTTCACGGTGGCCTCGGGGTGCGCGTCGGTGAACCGGGATCTGATCGCCGGCAGCAGACCGCCGCGGCCCGGGCTGGTGCTCATCCCCACGACGATCGTCGTCCGCTGCCCGGCCTTGGCGGCCTCGACCGCCTCCCGCGCGGCGTCCCAGGCGGCGAGGAGCCGGTGGGCGTGCGGCAGCAGCGCGGCACCCACCGGAGTGAGCCGGACACCGTGCCGGTCGCGCTCGAACAGCGGCGCGCCGAGCTGCCGTTCCAGCATCCGGATCTGCTTGCTCAACGCGGGCTGGGAGACGAACAGCCGCTCGGCGGCACGGGTGAAGTGCAGCTCCTCCGCCACGGCGGCGAAATACCGAAGGTCCCTCCCGTGCACGTCCATAACCATTGGCTATCACAGCCGGTCTTGGACGGGCGAACGAAGCCCCGGCAGGGTCGAACCCGAAAGGTCCGCAGCACTTTCCGGGAAGGGATGTCCGATGACCAAGGTATGGCTGGTGACCGGGGCGAGCAGTGGCTTCGGCCGGGCGATCACCGAGGCGGCGGTCGCCGCCGGGGACGTGGTGGTGGCCACCGCGCGCCGCGTCGACGCGCTGGCGGGCCTGGTCTCCGCGCACCCCGGCCAGCTGGAGGCGCTGCCGCTCGACGTCACCGACACCGCGGGGATCGAGGCCACCGTACGGGATGTGGCGGAGCGTCACGGCAGGATCGACGTCCTGGTCAACAATGCCGGTCGTAGTCACGTCGGCGCCGCCGAGGAGACCACCGACGCCGAACTGCGGTCCCTGTTCGACCTGCACTTCTTCGGACCCGCCGCCCTGGTCCGGTCCGTGCTCCCGTACATGCGCGCCCGCCGCAGCGGCGCGATCGTCCAGATGAGCAGCATGGGCGGCCAGATGTCCTTCGCCGGGTTCTCCGCCTACAGCGCCACCAAGTTCGCCCTCGAAGGGTTCTCGGAGGCGCTGGTAGACGAGGTGCGCCGACTCGGCATCAAGGTGTTGATCGTCGAGCCCGGCGCCTTCCGCACCGGCCTGATGGGCAACCTCAGCGCCAGCGCGGAGATCGCGGACTACGCCGGGACGGTCGGTCCCACCCGGCGGATGACCCGGACCGGCGGCGGCACGGAACCGGGCGACCCGGCCAAGGCCGCGGCGGCGATCCTGGCCGCCCTGGACGCCGAGCAGACCCCGCTGCACCTGCCCCTGGGCGGCGACGCGGTCGACGCGGTCCTCGCCCATCTCGACGCCGTCCGCTCCGACGTCACCACCTGGGAGAAGACCGCTCGCGACACCGCCCACCCACGATGAGGGCAGCCCGCCCGGCCGTCGCGGGGCCCCACGGATCCTGGGCCGTTCCCGCAGCGCCGACCCCCCATCGTCCGCGGCTACTTCCATGGTCCCCAGGTCCGTTACGCCCTCGACGAGAACCGATTGAGCCGCTCATGGCCCAGCCGGTGACGTCCCCTGTGCTGACCGAACCACGGCGGCCGTGACCAGCAGGACCCGGTCCTCCAGGGGAGTCCCCGGCCGGGCCCGGACGCACCGCCTCGGCGCCCCTGCGGCGTGGCACCGGCACCAGCTCAGCCAGATCCCGGCATCGGGCCCATGGCTCGAATGCGGAGGTCACCGGACCAGCTCTCGCAACGGACGCTTCCCGATGCGAAGTCCAACTCAAGGCCCATCCGCCCGGTCAGCGGCTCCCAGTCCTCTCGCACTCCGAGCACGACTTCCCCGACGCGGCTCGCCAGCGCGGTCTCCCCGTCAACGGGTCGCACGTCGATCCGGCCCCAGTCGCCCATGTCGTAGCCCTCGTACGGCTCGGACGCCTCAACCACGAGGCACCAGTCCGTTTCGCTCACGAGGTGGGTGGACACCCCCTGGTCATCGATGAGCCACAGATCGACGGGGGTGTCGGATTCGCGTCCTTCGTACACGTGCCAGGACGCCACGAGCCGGACCAGCCGGCGACCGATCAGTGACGCGGGATCGATGCCAGGTCCGTGGGCTGGACATACGGGGTTCGACGGCTCCATTCGGGCACCGTACCGTCGTCCACGCCCCGGCACACCCGCTTATACGGGACGGCCCTCGGCGCACCGCGAGAAGAGGAAGCGTCGCCGGGCCGGGCCGCCCAGCCCGGCCGGCGAACCCGGCAGCGTCGCCGGGCCGGGCCGCCGGGCGCGTCAGGCGAGCTGCGCGTCGGGGTCGCGGGTGCACAGGTGCGCGGTGGGGCAGGCCGGGCAGCCGCGGACGTCGACCAGGTCCGCGACGGCGTCGAAGAGCTCCTGGGCACGTTCGACGGAGCCGACACCATCGAACGTCGCGTACTCCTCGGCGGTGCCGACGGTGCCCTCGGCCAGGTGGGACCGCAGGTAGCCGAGCGCGGCGAACCTGTCGGCCCCCAGGGCCTGCGGGTCGCCGGGGACGCACGTCCTGGGCACCAGGTCGCCGGCGAGGTCGCCGCCGAACAGCCACGGGTCACCGGGTCGGGCGGGCTTGCCGACGACCACACGCAGCACGGTGTCGTCCTCGCCGTTCGGCTCGACCAGCAGCATGCCGTTGGCGTGCAGCTCGTGGACCGCGCCCCGCACGTCCGCCGCCCCGGTTGCCCCGGTTGCCCCGGTCGCCGCGGTCACGCCGCCGAGCACGGCCGCGAGCTCGCCGGCGGGCAGGTTCCCGACGCTGCCGTCCGTGCGGCGCAGCCGCAGGTCTCCGCCGTCGATGGCCACGTCCAGCCACACGGCCTGCACCGGGATCCTCGGCCCGTAGACGGCGCGCAGCCGGACCAGACGGCGCATCAGGCCGATGGCCTGCGCGGAGAGCGTTGAGTCGGCGGCGGCCCGCTCGGGGTCGAGGTCGGGGGCCGGCGTCATCCACCGGTCGTAGCCGGGCGGCTGGAGCTGCTGGAGGGTGTACTCGGCGGCGGTGCGCTCCCGGCGCGGCTTGCCCGGCTTCTTGCGGCCCACGGTGGTGTCCTTACGGCTCGGCAGGTGTGACGGGGCCATTGAACACCCGCCGCAGCGGTCCGATTCCGGGTGGCGACGCCGGGCCGGCGGTCCGGGCCGTGCGGTACCGGTCAGGGCGGCCGACTGCTGGGGGAGGAGGGCTGTCGGGGGAGGCCGGCGCGGGTCAGGGACCCGCGATGATCCACGTCACGAACACGGAGGACATGGCCTCGTGGTACCGGTACACGACGCTGATCCGGTCGCCGGAGTCGGCGGCCGGGTCGGTGCGGGCGGTGTAGTCGTCGACCTCCGGATCGGTGCCGCCGGGCACCGGGATGCCGAGCCGGGGGAGGACCGCCAGGCGCTCGACGAGCTTCTCCACCGCGTCCAGCTCGCCGGGGCACAGCTGGAGGAGGGCCTGCTCGGCGGCGTCGGAGAGGAAGACGTGCAGCGGCTCGCGCGGTTCGGTGGGCCGGTCGGTCACCGGTCGCCGCCGGCGGCGCGCACCCGGGCGAAGACGTCGGCGGCCGGGGTCCACCGCTGGCCGCCGATCGGGGAGGCCAGCGACGCCATCGCCTGTTCGTCCGTGCGCAGGGTTAGGCGGTGGCGGTAGGTGGCGGCGACCTCGGCGACCGCGGCGAAGTCGCCGATCGGGGAGGCGTCGAGAGCGGCAGCCAGGTCCCGTTCGAAGGACTCACGGTCGCCGGGCAGGCCGTACCTGCTGAGGGCGGTGCGCAGCTCGTGCAGGGTGACCGGCCTGGCCGGGGCCGCGTCCTGGTGGTCGGGCTGGGTGGTCACCTGGTCCTCCTCGTCGGCCCCGCCGTGGCGGTGGGTGCGCTGGTCCGACCGTAGCGGGTGACGGGCCGCGAGGGCGAGCAGCCGGGGTGGCCGGGGTGGCCGGGTAGGGCGTGGGTCGGTTGACGTCAGGCCGTGATGTCCACCAGGACCTTGCCGACCACGCCGCTCTCGACCGCCCGGTGGGCGTCGGCGGTGTGCTCCAGGGGAAAACGGAGCAGCGGCAGGCCGTGCCCCTCGCCGACCGGCAGTGCGCCGTCGCGCACCGCGGCGGCGACGTCCTGGGCGGCCGCGGCGCGTGCTTCCGGACCGGCCAGGAAGAGGACCAGGAACTGGAACCGCGCGTTGAGCACCATGTTCCGGAGTACGTCCAGTTCGACCGGCTTGCCGCCGTCGTTGGCGTAGGTCGAGATCGTGCCGCGCGTTCGCAGCACGGCGAGGTCCACGGCGAGGTTCGCGCCGAGTGCCACCTCGGCGATGATGTCGACGCCGTCCGGGGCCGTCGCGCGGATCGCGGCTGCCGGGTCGCCCTCGCGATAGTTGATCACGTGGTGGGCTCCGGCGGCGGTGGCCAGCCGGGCCTTCTCCGGACCGCTGACCGTGCTGATCACGGTGGCGCCGGCCCATCGGGCGAGTTGGATCACCGCGTGTCCGACGGCTCCGGCCCCGCCCGCGGCGAGTACCACCTTCCCGTCCAGGGCTCCGGGCCCGAGCCGGCGCGGTCCGTCCTCGGCGACGGTGAGCGCGCGGTGCGCGGTCAGCGCGGGGACGCCGAGTGCGGCACCGACCTCGAAGCCGACGTCGTCGGGCAGTGGGACGGCCCGGTCGGCGGGCACGACGGTGAACTCGGCGGCGGTGCCGGTCGGCCGCCCGGCGGCGGCCATGAACAGCCAGACCCGCTGACCGACCCGGCCCCGGTCGACGCCCTCACCGACGGCGTCGATCGTGCCGGCGCCGTCGAGGTGCGGGGTGACCTCGGGGAAGTGCTTGGGGTGGCCGATGCCGGAACGCGCCTGCCAGTCGGTCGGGTTGACCCCGGACACGGCGACCCGGACCCGGACCTCGCCGGGTCCGGGCTCGGGCCGGTCGCGGTCGACGTACCGGAGCACGTCGGGGCCGCCGTTGTCGCGGTAGATGATGGCCTTCATGGATCCGTCCTGGGAGCTGGGTGGAGTGGGTTCCCCGGCGTGGCCTGACAGTTCGTCAGGGCGTCCGGCGTCCGGCGTGCGGCGGGGCAGCGGTGTGGGCCGCGTCGGTTCCGGTCGGCGGGTTCCGGTCAGCCGATGGGGCCTTCGTTGGAGCGGGACTCGATGCCGTCGAGGGTGGCGAGGGTCGCGGCGTCGAGGGTGAGCTCGCTGACCGCGATGTTCGCCTCCAGGTGGGCGACGTCCGCGGTGCCGGGGATGAGCAGCACGTTCGGGGCGTGGTGCAGCAGCCAGGCGAGGCCGACCTGGGAGGGTGTGACGCCCAGCGACGCGGCCACGGCGTGCACCGCCGGCTCGTCGGTCGCCTTGGGCAGGCCGGGGAAGGCCCCGCCGAGGGGGAAGAACGGCACCCAGGCGATGCCCTCGGCCGTGCACAGTCGCAGCATGTCCTCGTCGTCGCGGGAGACGAGGCTGTAGGCGTTCTGGACGCAGACGATGCCGGCGGGCAGGGCGCGGCGCAGGCCGTCGAGGGTGACGCTGCTCAGGCCGATCGCGCCGATCTTGCCCTCGTCGCGCAGGGCGGTCATCACCGCGAGCTGGTCGTCGAGGTCGACGACCTGGTCACCCTCGGGACGCAGTCCCGGGCCGGTGTCCAGGCGGCGCAGGTTGACGACCGCGAGCCGGTCGACGCCGAGGCTGCGCAGGTTGTCCTCGACACTGGCGCGCAGCTGCTCGGGCCGCTGGGCCAGACGCAGCGGCAGTGGCCCGCCGGGGTCGGGGTCGGCCCCCACCTTGGTGACGACCAGGACATCGTCCTCGGGGCGCAGCGCCTCGCGGATCACGTCGTTGGCGAATCCGGAGCCGTAGAACTCGGCGGTGTCCACGTGGTCGACGCCCAGCTCGACCGCGCGGCGCAGCAGGGCGACGGCCTCGTCGCGGCGGTCGTGCAGGCGCTGGAGCTGTAATGCGCCGTAGCCGACCCGGAATACGGTGCGGGCGGCGAACGAAGCGGTCGTGGTGGTCATGTCGCTGTCTCCTCGGTCGGTGTCTTCTGGGTCGCTGTCTTCTGGGTCGGCGCCTTCTCGGACGGTGTCTCCTCGGACGGTGTCCGCAAGGCGGTGTAGAGCAGTTCGGCCTGGTAGAGCGCCATGACCCGGTGGGCGATCGGTGCGGCGTGCTCCCGAGCCCGGGCCGGTTCCTGGTGCTCGACCTTCACGAGCCAGGCCGTGACGCAGTCGTGCAGCATCGCGCGCATCCGGTCGGTCGCGTCGACGACGATGTCGTGGACGGCCGGGTCGGTGGTCGCCTCACCCCAGGTCTGCACACCGACCCGGGCCTCGGCGGGGTCGATCGCGGCGATCAGGCGGTCGAGCAGTTCGTCGGGGTCGGGCGGGGCGTCGCCGGCCGCGTACGCGCCGATGACGTCGCCGCGCTTGGCGAGCGTCTGGCGGGCGGTGGCGCGGACCAGGTCGGCCTTGTTGCGGTAGTGCGCGTAGATCGAGCCGGTCGACAGGCCCGACTCGGCGGTGATGTCGGCGATCGAGGTCCGCTCCAGGCCGTTGCGGCTGAAGCAGCGCACGGCGGCCTCGGCGATCTGAGTACGCCGGAGTTCCTTGCGCGCGTCGGTGAGCCGAGGCACTGCACCCCCACAAAGAGAATCACCATTTTGCTTATGACGGAACGTTAGCAGAACCACGCTTCTCTTTGCGATGGGCGTGGACGGGCCCCAGGAGGGGTCTCAGGGCGGGCGGCCCCGGCTGCGACGACCGGCACGCCCGTGATGGGCCTGCCCGCCGGACCGCTGTCATCAGATACCTCCGTGGATACCCCCGGCTTTAGTCGGGGGAGGAAACGGAACTCCTGCGGAGCAGGGCAAGGGGCTGCGATTCGCCGCAG